>NZ_JBBVGR010000006.1:0-8262 GCF_038148855.1 Phycobacter sedimenti
TGTCCAACCGTCTCTCCGATCCGTCCCGCTCCGTCTCAGAAGCGACCCACCAGCGCCTCAGCGCCGCCGGTGAAGGGGGTTCTAGTCCCAACACAAAATACCCGCAACCCTAAAATCAAAGAAAATGGAAGAAAACTGAATGCGCCCATCAAACGGCTGAAATAAAACAATTTATTTAGGAATAATCCCTGCGCCCCTAAACACCAAAGCTGGTTTTCGCCGCATCTCCGAACCGCCTCCCCTCTGCTCGAGCGAGTCGACTGTCTGGTCAGATCAATATGTTGATGACTGACAGCAAACGACCACAAGAGACGGCCGGGATATAGCGCCTCCGGTCAGGCTTGCGAGTCGACCTGAGTCGCCCATCATGGACAGACGCAGCGCACGCCTTTAGGCGAAGCCTCCAGCGCCCGGTCCTTTCGATCAGAGATCTATCTCGATGACCCCGTCTTTTTCAGCCGCTCGGGATTGGCAGAGGATGATGGACTTCTCTCTCTGTGCCCTGGAGAGCACGAAGTCGCGATGTTCCACCTCTCCCGAGACAAGACCGCATTTGCACACGCCGCAGATGCCATCCGCGCATTTGACGTCGATATGGATGCCATGTTCAGCCAGTGCATCCGTGGCCACCTGATCGGCCGGGACATGGATTTCGCGGCCGCTACTGCGCAGCCGCAGGACAAAGGGATGATTTTCGTAGTCCGGCACGTCCGGGACCGAGAAATACTCCAGATGCCGCGCCTCCTCCGGGAAGCCCTGCCGTTCGGCGGCCTGCATCACCGCGCTCATGAACCGATCTGGGCCGCAGGTGTACACATGCCAACCATTTCGGTACCCCGACAGCACCTTGTCCAGATCGGCGCGCGTCCCCTCTGTGGACACGTGGAGATGGGCGTGATCAGCCCAGGGCGCGGTCTCGAGATCCTTCAGATAGCCCGCATCCGCCCGGTCCGTGACAGAGTAGTGCAACTCGAAGGGTTGCCCGAGCGCATGCAGACGATGAGCCATCGCGATCATCGGCGTGATGCCGATGCCTCCGCCCATGAGAAAGCTTTTCTCGGCGCTCTCATCCAGAGGGAAGTGATTGATGGGTCGGGAGATGAAGATCCGGCGCCCCTCGGTAAAGATTCGGTGCAGAAGAATTGAGCCGCCGCGGCCTTCATCCTCGCGCAGGACACCGATCTGATACCGGGAACGGTCGGCCGGATCCCCGGACATGGAGTATTGGCGCAGGAATTCGGGCGCGACCACGATATCCAGATGGGCACCGGCAGTCCATTCGGGCAGATCACCGCCATCCACAGCGGCAAACTCATACTTTGTCACATTCCGGCTCATCTGCTCGGCCTTTGACACCACCACCTGAAGCACGGGGCTATCTGCATCATTCGAATAGGTGTGATCCCATGGGCCGGTTTCGCCGCGCGTCCGGCGGAGCCTGTATTCCTCGGCCGTGATCATGGCCTGATAGGCCTCGATGCCCGCCTCCCGGTCCATCGGGAAGGGATAGGGCCACGGGTGCGGGGCCAGATTGGCAGGATAGACTGCAAGTGTCTGATCCTCGTAGCGCAGGTCCAGATCCTTTTGCAGCGCGCGGGCATTGACCGCATGACGGGTGGGGCGGTAGCCGCCGTCCTCCTCGAGCTCCAGATCCCACCACCATTTCTTGGCCGGGTTCATTTCGCCGTTGCCCAGCGCATCGTCCAGTCTGGCCAGGATCGGTGCGGCCTTTGGCATGTTCATTGCCGCCCAGCGGAAAGGGCGTTCGGCAAAGATGCCCTCCAGGTTCCAGGGACAGGTCTTCATGCAGCGTCCGCACATGGCGCCGCCCGGCGTGGTGATCCGGTAGGTGGTGCATTTCTGGCTGTCGCTTTTCCAGATCTCATAGCCGTTGAACATCAGCTTTGGACCGGCGGTAATCGCGCCGGACGGGCATTCACGCGCGCATTTGTTGCAAGCCTCGCAAAAGCTCTGCAGGCCAAAATCGATGGGCTTGTCATGCGCGAGCGGCATATCGGTCGTCACGACACCGGATTTGAGACGCGGACCGAGAAAGGGATTGAGGATCACCTCGCCGATGCGGCTGACCTCCCCCAGACCGGACAGCAAAAGCAAGGGTGGCTGCAGGACCTCTCCGTCCATCACCGTGTGCGCCTTGGCCTTGTAACCTAGGTTGCGAATCTGGCGCGCGATCACGCCGCCAAGAAGCGAGAACCTCAGGTAGGCGCGCATGGACTGAGCCACCGCAATCCAGTCATCGCCCGAGGTGCCCTCGGTCGTGTCAAAGCCCTGATCGACGATCATGCTGATCGCGTGGGGCTGGTCCGGCACGATGGGCGTGCCTGTAGCGTCATGACTGTACCAGGTCCAGTCCGGGCACCGGCTGATCCCGACGGCATCGATCCCCAGCCAGTAGCTGGCCGCCTTGATGTTATCGGCATTGCGGTCGGCATCGGCCGGGCGCTCTCCCTGCCCCGGCTGCCCGTCCTGCAACAAAACAAAGGCCCCCAGCATGCGCCGCTGCGCCATCGAGGGCGCCGCCTTGCGAGCATAAAGACCGCCGGTCGCAGCCTTCTGATTGGCCTTGCCCATATCCCCGAACTGGCTGCGGGCAAACATGTCCGCCCGCTTGGGGACCCGTGCCACGCGGGCCTCGTCAATATAGGTCGTGGGGTCCTCTACCCGCTTGAGCGTCTCGAAGGGGTGCGGCCCATCCTTGTACAGGCGCTTCGCGAAAGGATCCCCGTTCAATTCCGAGCGCTCGGATCCGGCCCCCAGCCACCATTTGGGCCCCTTTGTTGCAAGAAGCGGCTGGCGGTCCTCAGACACAAGCGGGCGGTCCATAGAAAGGTCAAAATCCGTCGTCACCGCCGCAAGACCGAAACGGTCCCCCAGATAGGGAGCGCACAGCATGTCCCCCTCCAGGGTCACAAGCCCGGCAGCAACCGCAAGCCGGTTGAGATCCACATCCGACGAGGTTCCGGTATGCGCCTTCGCATCCCAGCCCAAAAGCCGGATGTAATTGGCCAGAACCACAGCCGTTTCACTGGCCCGCAAGCAGGCCCGGTGATGTTCCGCATCCAAAAGCCAGTCGCAGCCCGCCTCACCCGGATGCGGATCTCGGGGCATCTCATAAAGGAAGACGATGGCACGCGAATGGCCGCCAATGCCGCTGGGCGGCGCCTCCATCGCATCACGCAGATCTGCCATGATCATGTCGATCCCCGAGGCCAGCGTCTTGGTCTGCTGTGTCTTCAGCTGATGCGCCAGCCGGTCGATACCGGGATTGCGATAGGGCTGATCGAGCCGGGCCTCATCCGGGAGCGGACCGATCCCGACCATCGAAGCGTCAGAAAAATACCCGAACGCCTTCAGGTGGTCCGCGCGCTCTTGTGGATCATCCGGGCATTCGGCGCGCACCTTATTGACCAGACCGTCGCGGATAGCGTCCATCATCGCCTGGTAATCCCCCATCGCATTCACGATCGACGAGGGCAGGTGCGGCCTGCTGAAGCTCAGGGGCTGGAAGGCCGGAATTGCGGACAAATCCGGCATCTCTCCTGCGGCAACCCGCCGAAGCCGTTCCAGTGGAAACGGCCCAAGGTGTACGGGCCTGTTACGCGTGGAAAAGAAACGGATCGTCATATTGGCAAGGCCCCGCTGCGGTCAACTGCTTCTGCTATAGCCGGTTCGGCCACTTGCGCATAGGAGCCAATATCCAATTTTGCCACAAAATGACATAAGCAGTTGATACTTTTACAAACAATATGATGCGGACTTCGATCTCATCCTACAACTTTGTGGCGCCGTCAGCGCACAGAGCCCTTCTCAGCCCCTCCGCCCTTCGAAACGGCGCACCTCTATGCCGCTGGCTGTCAGGCTGCTGCGTACGCTTCGGGCCAGATCTACAGCCGTTGGCGTGTCTCCATGCAGGCAGATCGTATCGATCGCCGTGGGGATGCGTTTGCCGCTTTCGGTGATGATCGCGCCTTCCTTCACCATCTCGACAATCCGTGGCCCGGCCAGCTCCGGATCATGGATGACCGCACCGGGTTTGCTGCGATCCACCAGTGTTCCGTCATCATTGTAGGCCCGATCCGCGAAGATCTCGCCGCACCAGGTGCATCCCAGATCGCGGACAACCTGCTCCATCGCCGTGGCGGCCAGCACCATGATGATGATGTCGGGATCCACGTCCAGCGCTGCCTCATAGCAGGCGCGGGCCATGTCGTAATCGGTGCAGGCCATATTCGACAGCGCGCCGTGCAATTTCAGGTGCCGAACCTCAGCGCCCAGCGCGGCCGCCATGCCCCTCGCCGCGCCCAGTTGGTAGCGCACCATATTTGCAAGAGACTCGTGCGGGATGAGCATCCTGCGGCGCCCAAAGCCCTGCAGATCGGGAAAGCCGGGATGCGCACCTATTCCCACGTTATTGTCCCGCGCCCGCGCCATTGTCGCAGCCATCACATCCGGATCGCCCGCATGGAACCCACAGGCAATATTCGCAGAGGAGACAACATCCAGCAAAGCGCCATCATCGCCCATGTTCCAGGGGCCAAAGCTTTCGCCCATGTCCGCATTCAGATCGATGCTCTTTGTCATGTGTCTTCTCCAGTGGCAAAGGGGTCGGCCATCGCAGAGACCGCACCGCTGATAAGTTGATAGGACAGAAGGTCCGACATCCCGCTGGGATCGCGCAGCAATGGCTGACAGGCACCCGGCAAGGCGCGCACCTCCCTGTCATGCTTTTCTTGCAGGTCAAGCCCGTCTTCCAGAGACACCCAGCGGAACCGGAGCAAGGCCCCGGCCTGTGCCTGCGCAACCCTTGGCAGATCACATGGCAAGACTGTTCCGATTCTCGGATAACCGCCAGTGGTCTGCGCCTCGCGCAGCAACACGAAAGGTTTACCATCTCCCGTCATCTGCACATCGCCGGGAACGATGATCTCGGACAAGATGTTCAGCTGGCCGACTGCAGCGAACCCCTCCCCGTCCGAGATCATCTCGACACCCATCCGGTTGGCGCGGGCACCGCGCCGGAACTCCGTTTCACCAAAGCGGGCGCAAACTTCGGGCGTAAACAATGCACTCTGGAAGCTTTCCACGATCCGCAGTTCACCGCCCCCAAACCGGTCTTGCGCCGCAAGGGTCAACCCGGTCTCCGTCCCGCGATCCTCGCCCGCCGGAAGAAAATCGCCTGCAGCGACGACACGTCCCAACCCGGCTGCAAGATGAGCCGACCGCGCGCCGAGGACCGGCACCGTATCGATACCACCACCAACATGCAGATACCCGTAAACGCCCCGCCTGGCCGGACCGATCTCCAGCCTTTGCCCGGCGCTCAATCCATGGCTGGCGTTCCAGGCCAGCGCAGCGCCATCCAGCATGGCCACCATAGGCGCCCCGGTCAAAGCGATCCGCAAAGGGCCGGTCGCCTCAAAGACACCGCCCATACCGCCCATCTCAAGCGCCGCCAGACCTGGGTCCTGCCGCAAAAGCGCGGCGCCCTCCGCCAGGGCCAGCACATCCGCCGCCCCGCCCCGCGACACGCCCTGGTCCAGCAGGCCGGGACGTCCAAGATCCTGGACGCTTGCCACCGGGCCGGTCTTGAGAACCTTGAGACCGCTCATGCCGGGATCTCCTCGCACGTGGCGCCTCCCATGATGGCATCATCTTCTCGCAGCTTCAGGAAATCGGTCCGTGAGACCGGCTCGAACTGCAGTTCGTCCCCTGCCCGCAACGCAAACGGCGTTTCAGCCTCGGGCCGGAACAGCATGAAGCCCGTCTGCCCCACGTGCCGCCAACCGGTGGGCGTAGAAGAAGAAAAAAGAACGAATTGCCGAATTGCCAGCACAAGAGCGCCGCGGGGAACCATCGGCGTCAGTTCGGTCTGGCGAGGCAGATCCCACTCTGGCCCAAGCTGTCCGAGGTAGGGTTGCCCCGGCGCAAAACCGATGGTCAGAACCCGCACCCGTGAGGAACCGAGGCACTCGATGGCCTGCGCCTCGGTCAAACCGGCGGCATCGGCGGCCTCGGGCAGCTGCGGTGCAAGATCCGTGCCATAGACCGTCGGAACACGCCAGAACCGGCGTCCGGGCGGCAGGGGTTCCCGGTACCAGTCACGCGCCTCAACCTGTTCCCTCAGGCGCGAAGCCAGGCGGGCGTGGTCCAGATCATGCGGGTCGAATCGAATGTAAACGGAGGCCAGAGAGGTCGAGGTTTCAAGGACACCGGCCCAGTCCAGCTCTTCCAGGCGCTGTCGAAAGGAGAGCGTCGCCCGATTCGAAGCCTCATCCAAAGCATCGGCAAAGGTGACGATCATACCCGTCAGGCCCACCGTCCGGATCCTGGGAAAACCTGAAACTGCTTGCGAATTCATCCGTGCCCCCGTTTTGCGCGACAGCGTTGCGGCGCAGCGCAGGAGTGTCAACACGCCAGTTGCGCCCCGTCACAGATGCGTGGGTGAAGGGCTCTGTTCTTTGACTTTTGACCGACTTTTTTCGAGACCGCAAAACAAAAGCGGCCGCCACTTTAGACGTGGCGAGCCGCTTTATAGGGATGCGTCTGCAAAGGGCACCGATCCTGGTGCCTGCCTGATCGCCTGTTAGAAGTCTTCCCAGCGCACGGCTTCGGCTTTTGCCGCAGCATTGCCCACAGAGCGTGCTGCCGGTCTCGACGCTTGCGAGGACGTTTTCGAAACCGAATTGGACGAGGCAGATGTCTTTGTCTCGGCCCCGATATTTGGACGGGTCTTGAAGACCTGAACCTCGCGAGACAACTGCGATGCATCATTAGACAGGATCTGCGTCGCTGCTGTTGTCTGCTCAACCATCGCCGCGTTCTGCTGCGTGACCTGATCGAGTTGCGATACACCTGCGCTGATCTCAACCAGGGTGGTCGACTGCTCAGACGCGCCGACTGCAATCTCGGAGATATGGCCGGAAATCGTGCCAACGGCATCGACAATGCGCTTCAGTTCCTCACCGCTTCGCCCAACCAGATCCACACCTGTTCCAACGTTTTCCTTACTTTCGCTGATCAGGTCCTTGATCTCGCCCGCCGCAATGGCCGAGCGTTGCGCCAGGGCACGGACTTCGGCAGCAACAACCGCGAAACCGCGCCCGGCGTCTCCGGCGCGGGCCGCTTCAACCCCGGCGTTGAGCGCAAGGAGATTGGTCTGAAAGGCGATGTCATCGATCACCGTGATGATCTTTGCAATCTTTTCGGAAGAGCTTTCGATTGCCGACATCGCGCTGATGGCATCGGAAACAACGCGTTCACTCTGTACGGCGACAGACTGTGTATTGCCGACGATCTCTTCCACCTTGTGCGCCCCCTCAGCTGCGGCGCGCACGGTCGAGGTGAGCTGCTCCAGGGCTGCCGCTGTCTGCTCGAGCGTTGCAGCCTGGCTTTCGGTACGATGCGACAGATCCGTCGAGGACTGGCTGATCTCGGAGGCCGTCTGCGTCACGGCAAAAGACACATTTTTGACCGTGTTCACGGCCTTTTCCAGCTGTTCCATCGAGCGGTTGTAAGCCTTGGCGATCACACCGATGTCTTCGGAGTTGCGGATCACGACCCGCTGACGCAGATCTCCCTCGCTCAGGGCTTGCAGACCTGCGGCGACCTCTTGCAGGGCGCGCCGCCGTTCGGTGACATCGGTCGCGATCTTGATGACCTTTTCCGTCTTTCCATCAGGGCCAGGCACCGCGGCATAGGTGGCCTGAAGCCAGACGACCGCCCCGGCCTTGGTGAGACGGGGATATTGATCCATCATGGTTCGCCCCGCCCGCAGGGCCGTCCAGAACTGCGCATAGTCTCCGCTGGCGGCAAACTTGGGGTCCACGAACATGGAGTGGTTCTTGCCCACGATCTCGTTCAGCTGATAGCCCATCAAGGACAGGAAGTTTTCATTGGCCGTGACGATGGTTCCATCGGCCTCAAACTGAATCGTGGCCTGCGTCCGCTCGATCATGTCCGCGATAACACGATCCATACCAGCTCTTTCGGGCGCCGCCCGCGTCTTACCTTTAAAAAACACTCGAAGGCTCCGCGCTGAGTTCTCTCTTGAACGATGAAACTACCGGAAAATCGCTATCCAATCTTTAACGATTGCGAAAAACACTGGACCGCTCAAAACATGTCTGTTGTTCAAAGGCATAAGCATCCGCCACAGCATAGCCAACGACAAACGATGCCACGCCCCATGCTGCAAGCAGGTCTGTCTGGCGGTCATTTGACTTCAGAATGAGAGCAGTGGCG
>NZ_JBBVGR010000006.1:8360-337450 GCF_038148855.1 Phycobacter sedimenti
CGGACCGAGGAGGATTCGAACCCCCGACCCCTTGATTCGTAGTCAAGTACTCTATCCAGCTGAGCTATCGGTCCACTGCTGCGGGATTGAGGCTCCCGGCATGGAACTGTATGTCACGTTCCATTTGGCCTGTTCCGAACTGCCGCGACCGGCGGTTCGGGTAGTGGCGGACCGAGGAGGATTCGAACCCCCGACCCCTTGATTCGTAGTCAAGTACTCTATCCAGCTGAGCTATCGGTCCACTGGAGGCGGGGTTTAATCCTAGCAGATGACCGGCGCAACCCCAAAAACGAAATTAGTTTGAGTGGGAGGCGTCATCCATCCGCACCGGCTAAAAGGCCCCATCTCCCTTTGGCAGGCAAATCTCGAAAACCGTTCCCTCTGGACCTGTCTGGCGCAAGTAGACCCCGCCCCCGTGACCGCGCGCCAACTCCTGCGCGATGGCCAGGCCCAGACCACTGCCGCCCTTTCGAGCCCCGCCCTGAAATGGCTTGAAAAGCTTATCCTGCGCTTTCTGGGGCAGGCCCGGTCCGGTGTCTTCGATACGGATTAGCCAGGTTTCTGCCTCGTCCTGCGCAGAGATGGTGATCCGGCCCGGTTTCCCGGTCGCCGCGATGGCCTGCCGGGCATTGCGCACCAGATTCATCACGATCCGAAACAACTGTTCCTGATCGGCCCGCACCACCAGGTCGGCAGGAACAGAGGCGACGATGTCGATCTCGGTTCCCGTAGCCGCCAGAGATTCGCTTTCGGCCACATCGCTGGCAATCTCGAGCAGCGCCACCTGCGTGAACGTCGGCGCCGGCTCCTCTGCGCGCCCAAATGCCAAGGTCCCTTCGCACAGGGAAACAGCGCGGGTGATCGAATTCACCAGCTTGGGTGCAAGCCTGCGCACCAGAGG
The DNA here is from genome assembly GCF_038148855.1 of Phycobacter sedimenti. NCBI lineage: Bacteria > Pseudomonadati > Pseudomonadota > Alphaproteobacteria > Rhodobacterales > Roseobacteraceae > Phycobacter > Phycobacter sedimenti. The sequence goes on from NZ_JBBVGR010000006.1 coordinate 9,262, forward strand.
ATCTTCGCTGGTTTCAATGCGGTCGGTGAACAGCTGCGCCGAGGTAAGGATATTGCGAAGATCGTGACTGACCTTGGCCACGGCTCCGCCAAGCTGGGCCAGACGTTCTTTCTGTTTCAGCGCATGCGTCAGTTCGGTCTGAAGCTTCATCAGCGCCTCTTCGGCTTCGCGCAGCTCGGTCACGCCGGCATTGGGCTGGATGATGCCACGCGCATCTTCGGGTGCTGCCGCATAGCGCTGCATGTAGCCCACCACCCCCTTGATCGGGCGCACCAGAAAGACGCGCACCGCCATGAACAGCAAGAGCGCGGTAAAGACCGAGATCACCGCTGACAGGACAAGGATCCTCACACCATAGTCGATCATGGCAGCCCTGAGTGGAGCCGTTTCCATGGTGATCTCGATCAGCAGCCCTGCATCCCGCACCGGTGCACCAATGACCCGGATGATCCGGTTGCCCGGCGTCACCATGCGTTTCATCGCATCACCAATCAGGGTGAAGGGTCCGGTCATCCGCAGATCGAACGTGCCTTCAATAGGCTGAGGAATCGGGGAAGACAGAACCAGCTGTCGCATCTCATCCCGGCGCAGAACCACGTTGAACACGCCGGCATTCTCCAGAAGCTCTGCTTCCAGGTCGCTGTCCAGCATATCATCCGCCAAAAGTGCAAGCGAGGCGATCTGCGCGCGCTCCAGCCGGTCAGACAGGTAATCGAGGCGAAACCTTGAGACCGAGGGCACAAAGATCAGCACTTCGGCCAGCATCACAAAGACCGTGGTCAGAACCAGGAATCTGCCCGACAGCGTATTCAGCATTGCGCCCCTTTCGGCCTAGGGGATCCAGCGTTGAACAAACCGGACCACGCGTTCAACCTTGGGATTATCAAATAGGCGCGGAGAGAAATAGGCCCCCGCAGCGCGTTTGTTGACCTCCCCGATCGTCGGATAGGGGGAGACCATGGCTGCAACCTGGCTCATTTTCATTTTGTTGGCGAGGACAAGCGACCAGAGATTGATCAGCTCTCCGGCCTGATGCCCCACGATGGTCACGCCCACGGGGCGCCCCTTGACCACCATCACCTTGATGAATCCCTTGGCCTTGCGCTCGGCCAGGGCGCGGTCGTTGTGGCTGAAATCGAAGCGCGCGACCTCAAGCCTTTCGCCATGCACCTGCCGCGCCTCGGCTTCGGTCAGACCGACCTGCGCCAGCTCCGGATCCGTGTAGGTGGCGCGGGGAATATGGGCGGTCTTGGCCTTTGAGGGCAGGCCAAAGAGGCTGGAGCGGATGATCACCCCGGCATGATAGCCTGCCACATGAGTGAATTGCAGCCCACCCGCCACATCGCCGATGGCATAGACTCTCCGGTTGGAGGTCCGCAGGCTGGCGTCGACCTTGATGCCCGTTTTGGTCCGGTCGATCCCTGCTTTCGTGAGATCCAGCCGATCCATGTTGGCCTTGCGCCCCACCGCGACCAGCAGATGCGTGCCTTTGAAGATACGGCCATCCTGGACCTCGACTTCAATGGCACCCGCCTGCCCACGCACCTCGGCAGCCAACGCCTGCTGGGCGATCTCGACGCCTTCGCTGCGCAGGTGATCCAACACCACTGCTGCCGCCTCGGGATCGTCCCGGCCCAGCGCCGTACCGCCTTCGATAACCGTCACCTTGCAGCCAAGGCGGACGTGGGCCTGTGCCATCTCCATGCCGATGGGACCACCGCCGATAATCAGCAGGTGTTCCGGGCGTTCGCGAAGATCGAACAGGGTTTCGTTTGTCTCGTAGGGCACCTGATCGAGACCGGGAATCGGCGGCACCAGCGGGGAAGAGCCGGTCGCGATCACGATCCGCCTTGCGGTTATGGAATAGCCCCCGGCCTCCACTTCGCGCGCAGAGACAAATCGGCCGAACTCCCGGATGACATGCACCCCGAAGCCTTCGAACCGCTCCTGACTGTCGACCGGTGCAATGGTTTCGATCACATCGCGCACATGATCCTTTGCCGCAGCGTAGTCCACCTGCGGCGCCTGACCGGCGACACCAAAGGGGCTGGAATGTGCCTGACCATAGGCCGCCTTGGCACTGGCAAGCAGCGCCTTGGACGGCACGCAGCCGTAGTTCAGGCAGTCGCCGCCCATTTTGTGCCCTTCCAGAAGAACAACATCCGCGCCCATCTGGCTGGCCCCGGCGGCAACGGACAGCCCCCCGGACCCAGCGCCGATCACCAACAGGTCACATGCGAGTTTTTTCATGATCAGGCCTCCGGCCTTTTGCCGGGCGCCTTGCCACGCACGGATTTCACGATGATCGGCATGACCGCAAGCACACATAGCCCCAGGATCGGGCCGATTACGTGTGGCTCCCACAGAAGCGACAGATCCGGATCCTCCCCGCGGTCAAAGACCGCGCCAACCCCAACCCCGATCCAGGTAAAGACGATGGCACCAGGGATGATGCCCAGCGCAGTGGTCCACAGGAAGTTGCCGAACTTCACCCCCACCATGGCCGGCAGGAGATTCGCCACAAAGAACGGCACCGCAGGCACCAGCCGCAGCAGCAGGAGCACCTCGATCTCGTTCTGGCGCAAGGCATGCTTCAGCATCTGCACCCGCCCTTCGGCAGCCTCGAAGCGCGCCGACAGCATGTCGCCCAGCCCCCAGCGCGCCGCAAGAAAAATACCGGCAGCCCCGATGGTGGCCGAAACCACGTTCAATGCTGTCCCAGTCGCCAGGCCGAACAGGAACCCGCCCGTGACCGAAGCCACCGCCGCGCCCGGCAGCGAAAAGACAACCATCACGACGTAGATGGCCGCAAAGGAGGCAGCGAGGCCCAGAAAGTTCTGATCCCGAAAGCCGAGAAGCGCCTCGCGATTGTCACGCAGGGTTTCAAAGGTCAGATAATCCTTGAGCGTCACCGCACCGATGATCGCAACGATGGCAACGACAATCAGTGGCAAATGCCGGGCCAGCCCCGTCTTCTGGGGATCCGGTTGTGGAACTGTGCCGTTGCTCATCTTGGTGCCTCTCCTGTCTCTTGCCGCTTCCTACCGCCAATATGGCCAGAGTGCACGTTTAGGGCATAGCAGTTCACGGTCGCTTGATCTTTGGAGATCGTATTTGTGATAATGTCCGTCAAGCGGGCGCCGATCTGAAATATTCCGCGAAGGAAACGCCTCTTTTCCGGCTGCGCAACGCGGTTTTGTGACATAAATATTGTATCAAGGTCAGAAAAGCCGCGAAAAACCCGGCCAATGGGTTTGACTTGGCGCCCGATCCCTCCTAAAGACCGGGCTTCGAGATTAGACCCGGCAGGCGATTCCGCGCCGCGCCCGATGACATAATGTGGAGACCGGAGCGATGAAACGCACCTATCAGCCTTCGAACCTGGTTCGCAAACGCCGCCACGGCTTCCGTGCGCGCATGGCCACCAAGGCAGGCCGCAAGATCCTGAACGCACGCCGCGCACGTGGCCGCAAAGAGCTGAGCGCATAAGTTCGCGCCACGCTGCACGCGTTGACGGAATGACACCGCCGAAGGCCCCCAAGGACGGCTCTGCCGACACGCGGGACACGCCTTCGGCGGTTTCCGTTTGTCAGGATGATGCCGAAACACTGACCAACATCGAAGTCATCACCAAACGCCGTGATTTTCTTGCGGCGGCCCGCGCGCGCCGTCAGGGCAGCAAGGGCATGATGGTTCAGGGGCGCAACCGCCGTGATGATGGCGGGATTCGCGTCGGCTTTACCTGCTCCAAGAAAGTCGGCAATGCGGTTGCCCGCAATCGCGCCAAGCGCCGCCTGCGTGAAGTGGCCCGGATGGTGCTGCCCGCACATGGCCGTGCCGGTTGGGACTATGTTCTGATCGGGCGTGCGCAGGACACGGCCCAGCGCCCCTTCGAAGAGCTGAAGCGGGACCTGATCTACGCCCTCAGGAAAATCCACGGCTGATCTGGCCTGCGGGGCTTTCATGCAAGGTCATCGGAGCCTATCTACAGCGCATGTCACCCTTTGCCCGTCTCATAGCGTTGCCCGTGCACGCCTATCGGCTGATCTTCAGCCCATGGGTCGGGTTCAACTGTCGGTATCAGCCCACCTGCTCTGCCTATGCGCTTGAGGCGCTGGAAAAGCACGGGGCGATCAAGGGCAGCTGGCTTGCAGCGCGGCGGATCGGGCGGTGCCACCCGTTTGGCGGGGATGGCTACGACCCGGTTCCCGACAAGACCGCCCAGCCCCCCGAAGCACCGGACAACTGATTGGCTATTTCTTCTCGAAGAAAATAGTCACCTCGCCAAGCGTCACTCCAAAGCGGCTCATGTAGGCCTTGTTCAGCAGGCGTCCATCTTCCAGCAGCCACATCCAGTCATCAAAGCTGACCCGCATCGTGTCACCATCCGGCATCGGCAGATCGATGGTGTAGCGCCAGTTGAAGGTATCGCCACTCTCTTCGCCCGTTGCGACGCCCTGAACGCCTTCGGCAGTGCCCTGCCAGCTGTCCTCGCCAGTCTGTGTCAGCGACCAGATGCGCTGCTCGGTGCTGCCATCGGCATACTCGAAGTTTTCGACCAGCTTCAGCGTGTTACCATCCCAGGTACCGTCGATCTCGACCTTGAAACGGCGCCGTACAGTGCCGAACCGGTCGGTGAACTGGCCGTAGGCGACCGTCCGCCCGTCAAAATACTCCTCAAGGTTCAACCGTTTGTCACTCAGGCTCTGGTCCGCAAGATCAGGCCGCCCGCAGGCCGACAAGACCAGCCCCAGGACCAGCGCATAGATACAGACAAAAAATGCTCGCATCATCTTCTCCTTTCGGAGGGTTACGCTGCGGTGCGGCCTTTGGATGACCAAGATCTCGCTTGTGGGGCTGATCAACGGAATCTTCTTGGCAAAAACCGCTCCAGAGGCTACGGGGCCGTCATGCTTGATGATGATCTGGACGAAATCCACCCGCTGTTTGCCGGTGCGCCCTCTACCACCGAGTTCAAGAAGCTGCGCAAACGCATCGTGCGCTATGCCCGCGAGGCGATTGAGCAATACGGTATGGTGGAACGCCGCGCCGATGGCAGCACACCGCGCTGGCTGGTCTGCCTGTCTGGCGGCAAGGACAGCTATACGCTCCTCGCGGTGCTTTACGAACTGAAATGGCGCGGCCTTCTGCCGGTGGACCTTCTGGCCTGCAATCTGGATCAGGGTCAGCCGGGCTTTCCGGCCACGGTTCTGCCCGAGTTTCTGGAAAAGATGGGCGTGCCACACCGCATAGAGTATCAGGACACCTACAGCATCGTTGTCGACAAGGTCCCGCAGGGGCGCACCTATTGCGCGCTCTGCTCGCGCCTGCGGCGCGGCAACCTCTACCGGATTGCCCGCGAAGAAGGCTGCTCTGCCGTCGTGCTCGGGCATCATCGAGACGACATCCTTGAAACCTTCTTCATGAACCTGTTCCACGGAGGGCGTCTGGCCACCATGCCGCCGAAACTGGTCAATGAAGAAGGCGATCTGTTCGTGTTTCGCCCCCTTGCCCATGTGGCAGAGGCCGACTGCGAAAAATTCGCCAAGGCCATGAATTACCCGATCATTCCCTGTGATCTGTGCGGCAGTCAGGACGGGCTGCAACGCCAGCAGGTCAAACAGATTCTGGACCAGTGGGAATCAAACAGCCCGGGACGGCGCCAGGTGATGTTCCGGGCCCTCATGAATGCGCGCCCCTCCCACCTTTTGGACCCGAAATTGTTCGATTTTGCCGGACTGGAGCTGAAAAACGCGTTTGAAGCAGCAGAATCCGACGAGATTCCCGCATTGCGTTAACTCCGCGGTCAGAAGCAGCCCCTAGTCTCATCCTGCACTCATGTGCTGAAGGGGAAAGGTCTGCTCATGCCCAAATTCCAATCAGGTCTGCTGACGCGCATCAGGAGAAAAGTGGCACCGGCGTTGTTCACGCCACCGGTGCTTGCTTTCCTGCCTGCCCTGACGCTCGCGACCTTCTGGCTTGGCGGCGAGGCGGCTCTTTTGTGGGTGGCATTGGGCCTGCCTGTGCTGTTTGCCGCGCTTGGCGGCTTTGACCGCTCTCGCAGCCTTGGCACGCCCCGCGACAGCATCACCGGCATGATCCTGCGCGAGGGATTTGAAACCGAAGTACGCGAGGTGTTCGAGGAAACCACCGACACTGGCCTGCGGTCGGTCATCTACCTGATCGAGATCGACGACTTCAAAGACATCGTGGACCGCTATGGTCAGGAAGCCGGGGATCAGATCATTCAACGCTGCGGTGATCGCATCGCAAGCACCCTGCGCAACAAGGACACCGTCGCGCGGATCGGTGACAGCAAGTTCGGCGTCTGCCTGACCCCGGTTTTGCAGCTTGATCTGGAATCCTGCGTACAGCTTTCGGGACGCATGCAATCGGCCGTGGAAGAGCCGATCAGCCTTGATGGCACCTCGGTATACGTCTCCTGTTCGATCGGCTTTTGTCTGCGCAGCCGGGCGCCGGGCACCAAGCCATCGGATTGGAGCGGCGCTGCGGCCACGGCCCTGGCAGATGCCCAACAGAATGGACCCTCCGGCATTCGCGTCTACTCAGCCGACATCTATCACCGCAACAAGGCACGGTGCAATTTGCGGGATGAAGCTGCAGAGGCTTTGGAGTCGGGGCAGATCGTGCCGTGGTTCCAGCCACAGATTTCGACCGACACAGGCCGCGTCTCCGGCTTCGAGGCGCTCGCGCGCTGGATGCATCCTGTCCGCGGCCTTATTCCGCCAAACAGCTTCCTGCCCGCGCTTGAAGAAGCCGGTTTGATGGAGCGGCTGAGCCAGGTGATGCTGTTTCACTCCCTTACGGCGATCAAAGCCTGGGATGCTGCAGGAGTCGAAGTACCCTCGGTAGGTGTGAACTTTGCCACGCAGGAACTGCGCAACCCGGGTCTTGCCGACAATGTGCGCTGGGAGCTTGAGCGCTTTGGCCTGTCGCCGGAACGCCTGTCGGTCGAGGTACTGGAAACGGTGATGACCGATCAGCCCGACGATGTGGTCACCCGCAATATCGCCGCACTCAGCGCAATGGGCTGCCGAATCGAGTTGGATGACTTTGGCACCGGACATGCCTCCATATCGGCGGTTCGCCGGTTCAATATCTCGCGCATCAAGATCGACCGCTCCTTTGTCATGAAATCGGACCGCGACCCAGAACAGCAGAAGTTGATCGCAGCCATTCTGACCATGGCAGAGCGTCTGGATCTGGAAACCCTGGCCGAAGGTGTGGAAACCGTCGGGGAACATGCCCTCCTGTCACAACTGGGATGCGATCATGTTCAAGGCTTTGGTATTGGGCGCCCCATGCCTTTTGACCAAACTCTCGATTGGATGACAGCCCATCAGGCGAAACTGCAGGATGCGCCGTTGATTGGTCGCCAAAACCCCTGAAATCGCGGATTGCAGAGGGAAACCTCTGGTCGGCGGCGCTATGACGCCGTCGATTTTCCCGATTCCGCTTGACCTTTGCGGCTCACCTCTGTTGAACCACACCCTGTCATTCCATGCACGAGGTGGCGGTCCCCAATGGACGATCAGAACAAGAATCTCATTCTCGCAACAGCGCTCAGCTTCCTGGTGATTCTCGGGTGGTACAGTTTTTTCCCTCCGCCAGAGCCGGAAACGCCCCCCGAGCCGGTTGCCGCTGAAACCGCTCCGGCCAGCGCAACTGCCAGTGCCCCCGGCGTCGCCCAGAGCGGCACCGCCGTCAGCACGCAGCCGAGCGAGGAGGTCAAAGCCCCGAGCGCTCCGCGTCTGAAGATCGACACGCCGCGCCTGGCTGGCAGCATCTCGCTGCAGGGTGGCCGCATCGACGATCTTGCACTGAAAGACTACCGCGAATCTCTGGATGAGGATGCGGATATCGTTCACGTGCTGACCCCTGTCGGCCAGCCTGAAGCCTTTTACGCGCTCTATGGCTGGGCACCAGGCGCTGGCCTGACCTTTGAGGATGTCCCTGGCGCCAATACCATCTGGTCGGCAGAGGGGGGGCAAACCCTGACGCCCGAAACCCCAATCACCATGACTTGGGACAATGGCAAGGGGCTGACCTTCTCTCGCACAGTATCGGTTGACGAAAACTACCTCTTTTCTGTGACCCAGTCCGTCCGCAACGCCAGCGGTTCGACAGTTGCCCTTGCCCCCTACGGCACGCTGGCCCGCCATGGCGAGCCGTCCGATCTCAAGAACTTCTTTATCCTGCATGAAGGCGTTGTGGGTATGGCCGATGGCGAGTTGGCCGAAATCGACTATGACGACATGGTGGATTTCGAACCTGACCCCCGTGACGGCGCCCGAGCCGAAGTGAAGCAGATCGAAAGCAATGGCTGGATCGGCTTCACCGACCACTACTGGATGTCCACTCTGGTGCCCGCACCGGGCCAAGGCTTCCGCTCGATCGCAAAGTATGACGAGCGCCGCGAGATCTACCAGACAGACATCGTTCTGCCGACCCAGACCCTGGCGGATGGTCAATCCGCAGAAGTCACCACCATGCTGTTCTCCGGTGCCAAGGAATGGGCAACCATCCGCGGCTACCAGAAGGACGGTATCGAAGGCTTCCTCGACAGTATCGACTGGGGCTGGTTCTTCTTCCTGACCAAGCCTATCTTCGCGGTCCTGCACTGGCTCAATGCCCTGATCGGCAACATGGGCTGGGCGATCATCGGCCTCACCATCTTCATCAAGATCCTCGTCTTCCCGCTGGCGTACAAGTCCTACGCTTCTATGGCGAAAATGAAGGAACTGCAGCCGGAGATGGAGAAGCTGAAAGAGCGCGCCGGCGATGACCGACAGAAGCTGCAGAAAGAGATGATGGAGCTCTACAAGAAAGAGAAGGTCAATCCGGCCGCCGGCTGTCTGCCGATCCTGATCCAGATCCCGATCTTCTTCTCGCTCTACAAGGTGATCTTCGTGACGCTGGAACTGCGCCACGCCCCCTTCTTCGGTCCCTTCCAGGACCTCAGCGCGCCGGACCCGACCTCGCTGATGAACCTCTTCGGCCTGCTGCCCTTCGCGGCCCCTGCCGCTGAGAGCGTTCTGTCGCTGATCTTCATCGGCATTCTGCCCATCCTGCTGGGCATCTCGATGTGGCTGCAGCAGAAGCTGAACCCGGCGCCCACCGATCCGACGCAGAAGATGATCTTTGCCTGGATGCCGTGGGTCTTCATGTTCATGCTGGGTGGTTTCGCCTCGGGTCTGGTGGTCTACTGGATCGCAAACAACACGATCACCTTTACCCAGCAGTATCTGATCATGCGCAGCCACGGCTACAAGCCGGACGTCTTTGGCAACATCAAGTCGAGCCTCAAGCGCGAACCAAAGACGGACGGAAAATGAGCCACACCGTTACAGAAATCTGGCGCCACCCGGTCAAATCACATGGCCGGGAGGCGCTGGAGAGCGTCACGCTGACCGCCGGGCAGACCATGCCCGGCGATCGCGTTTGGGCGGTTGCCCATGAGGCCTCCACGGCCGACGGCAGCGCCTGGGTGCCCTGCTCCAATTTCAGCCGCGTCGCCAAGGCACCGCAACTGATGGCCATCACCGCAGCCTACGATGCCGCGGCAGGCACAGTGTCCCTGAGCCACCCCGACCGTGACACTCTGACGTTCAATCCCGATGCGCTGGACGATCTGCCTCGTTTTCTCGACTGGGTGCGCCCGCTGATGCCCGACGGGCGCGCAACCTCCGCACGGATTGTGCGCGTTCCGGGACGCGGCATGACGGATACCGATTTCCCCTCGGTGACCCTGTGCAATCTTGCCTCCCACCACGCGGTTGAGGCCGCCATGGGTCAGGATCTGTCTCCCTTGCGCTGGCGCGGGAACATCTGGTTCGATCTGGTTGAGGCCTGGGCAGAACATGACTGGCTGGGCCGTGACGTCCAGATTGGCGAAGCGGTCTTTGCCGTGCGCGAACGCACCCAGCGCTGCATGGCAACAACAGCGAACCCAATCACGGGCGTGCGCGATGCCGACACGCTCAAGACCCTGAACGGCGCATTCGGCCATCAGGATTTTTCGGTCTATGCAGAGGTCGTACGCGGCGGTGACATCCGCCTCGGCGATCCGGTAAAGGTGCTTTGATGCAATTGCAATTTCCCCTGGCGGAAACGCCCGATGACGTGACCGCGGAAAAGGGTCGCAAGCTTTTTGCGGGCCAGTCGGAGTTCCTGAAGGGCGTCGTCGCCATGACCGGCCTGCCCGAGGCGGACCGGGTTGAGGTTTGTTTTGCAGGCCGCTCGAACGTGGGCAAATCAAGCCTGATCAATGCGCTGACCGGCACCAAGGGGCTGGCGCGCGCGTCCAACACGCCGGGGCGTACGCAGGAAATCAACTATTTCACCCAAGGGCCCGAGCTCTACCTCGTGGACCTTCCGGGTTATGGCTATGCCAATGCCCCGCTGGCAGTGGTGGAAAAATGGCAGAAACTGCTGAAACGCTATCTCAGCGGCCGCCAGACCCTGCGCCGCGCCTTTGTGCTGATCGACAGCCGTCATGGCATCAAGAAGGTCGATGAGGAAATCATGGCGCTTCTGGACAGTGCGGCGGTGACATTCCAATGCGTCATGACCAAGGCTGACAAGGTCAAGGCCAAGGATCTGGACAAGGTGCTGGAACAGGTGCGCGGCGCGCTCTCGAAACACCCTGCCGCCTATCCTGAGATTGTCCTGACCTCCTCGGAAAAGGGCGACGGGATCGCGACCCTGCGCACGATTATCGCCGGTATCGACTAACGCTGCAGGCGCCCGTCAGACATGCTGGGCGCCATTCACCTCGATCTCGGCCCCCGAGATGTAGGAACTCCCCTCCGAACACAGGAAATAGATCGCAGCGGCGACCTCTTCCGGCTGGCCAAGGCGCTGCATCGGCAGCTTTTCCACGATCTGTTCCGTCCCCGGCGAAAGGATCGCCGTTTCCACTTCGCCTGGCGCAATGGCATTGACCCGAACGCCCAGCGGGCCGAAGTCATGCGCCATCTCACGCGTGAGCGCCGCCAATGCGGCCTTTGAGGTCGCATAGGCCGCGCCTGCAAAGGGGTGCACACGGCTGCCTGCGATGGAAGTCACATTGACCACCGATCCCTTGGCGGCGGCCAATTCATCCTTGAGGCCACGTGCCAGCACCACCGAGGCAAAGAAGTTCACATGGAACACCTTGCCCCAAGTCATGAGATCCGTGTCGAGCGTGTTCAGGCGCTCTCCGTTCGGCCCCTTCGGCGATATCCCGGCATTGTTGACCAGGGCATCCAGCCGCCCCCCCAGACGCTCCTGGATCACGCCCACGGCATTGATCGTGTCGCTGGGATCCGAGAGATCCAGCTGGACGTGGTTTTCCTCTCCGCCGCCCCAGGGACATTCCTGCGGGAAAGGCTGGCGCGAGCAGGTGATGACCCGCCAGCCTTCGGCGTTGAAATGGCGCACGGTCGCATGACCGATGCCGCGACTGGCTCCGGTGAGCAAAAGCGTCTTCTGGCTCATGGGGTGTGTTCCGCTCTGAGGGATGGATGCTGCGACCCTATCATTCCCGTCGGCCGCTGCAACGCCCACTTGGCAGGAGGCGCAGAACCGCGTAACACGGTGCGCCAAAGGGACCCCAGCTATGAAGAAACAAGATATGAACCGCGATTGGATTGCCACCGCCGAGACTTTGTCCAGCGCCCTGCCCTACATGCAGCGCTATGACGATGCCATCATCGTCATCAAGCTGGGCGGCCACGCCATGGGCAGCGACGAGGCGATGGAGACCTTTGCCCGCGATATCGTGCTGCTGCGCCAGGTCGGGGTGAACCCTGTCATCGTGCATGGCGGCGGGCCGATGATCAATTCGATGCTCGACAAGCTCCAGATCCAGTCGGAGTTCGTCAACGGCAAGCGGGTCACAGACAAGGCGACGATGGACGTCGTGGAGATGGTGCTGTCCGGCCTTGTGAACAAACGCATCGTGCAGGCCATCAACGCCCAGGGCGGCATGGCCGTGGGCCTCTCGGGCAAGGATGCCAACCTGATCACCTGCGAAATGACCAACCCGGACCTCGGGTTTGTCGGAACGCCGGTCGAGATGAACCCGACCGTGCTGCGTCATCTCTTCGAAAAAGAGATCATTCCGGTCATTGCCCCCATCGGCGCAGGCCGCGACGGGGAGACCTTCAACATCAACGGCGACACCGCAGCCGGGGCGGTCGCCGAATCGCTCAACGCCGACCGGCTCTTGCTGCTGACAGATGTCTCGGGAGTAAAAAACGCTGACGGCGAGGTGGTGACCGAACTCAAGGCGGCGGATGTCGAGGCGATGACCGAATCCGGCGTGATCGCGGGCGGCATGATCCCCAAGACCGAAACCGCCCTGGCCGCCGTACGCAATGGTGTGCGCGCCTGTACCATCGTGGATGGGCGGGTTCCAAATGCAGTTCTCTTGGAACTGTTTACCGACCACGGTGCCGGCTCGATGATCCGCGCCTGACCAGCCCTCTGCCTCATGACGACATAAACCGCCCCCTGCAGGGCGGTTTTCTTTTGGAAACCTCTCATCCGCCAGTAAGATCATGGGTACGCGCAAGGAGCCTCCATGAAAGCAGTTGTCACATATCAGGAGATACTGGACGCTGCGCACAAGCATCACCTTGACGTCCTTGGTGCAGTCAATCCGGCCAGGACACCGACACAGGAGCTGACCTCGGGGACGCTGATCCTGCTTGGCCTGACCGGGCAAGACAGCTGGACACGCCTGCAAAACACGCCCGAGTTTCTGGACGGCAGACCGGATCCTCTGGATCGATGGTCTCGCCGCGTGGTTGATCGGCTGGGGCAGCAGTTTGATGCTGCAACGCATTATCCTTTTGGCGGGCCGCCCTATCGTCCTTTTGTGAGCTGGGCCCTGGCATCGGGCCGGGCTTTCACATCCCCGTCGCATATGCTGGTCCATGATACTGTTGGCATGTTGATATCTTACAGGGGCGCGCTGCATTTGCGGCAGGACATCGAAATACCGGCACCGCCATTGCAGCGCTCCCCGTGCGAAACCTGTACGGGCCGTCCCTGCTTGACGACCTGCCCCGTACACGCACTGGTTGACGCAGGTCCCTATGACCTGTCAGCCTGCCACAGCCACCTGGAGACCCCGAACGGGCTCCACTGCCTTTCAAACGGTTGCCTTGCCAGGCTTGCCTGCCCCCTTAGCCAGGGCGCAGACCGCGCCCCGGCGCAGTCAGCCCATCACATGAGTTATTTCCACAAGACATGACCTGTACCCTCATTCTGACCCGCCACGCAAAATCTGCCTGGGACACCAGCGCCCCCAGCGATCATTCCCGCCCGCTGAACAAACGGGGCCGGGCCTCGGCCAAAGCGCTTGGGGATTGGCTTAGGGATATCAAACAGCTGCCAACGCAGGTTCTGTCCTCCTCAGCGCAGCGCACGCGGGAGACATACGATCTGATGGGCATAGAGGCGCCTGCCGTATTTACCGAGCGGCTGTATCATGCCAGCTCGGACATCATCTTTCAGGTACTGAGGGAAGCCGCCCATCCGCAAACGATGATCCTGGGGCACAATCCCGGCATTGCCGCCTTTGCCCATGCCATCGTGAACCATCCTCCGGACCACTCGCGCTTTGACGATTTTCCAACCGGCGCAACGCTGATCGCCAGGTTCGACATCGACACCTGGAACGATCTGACCTGGAGCAGCGGCAAGGTGGTCGACTTCACCGTCCCGCGTGAACTCTTGGGCGCCTGAGCGCCCCCTACAAACAGAAAAACCCGCCGGGGCATCCCGGCGGGTCTTTTTGTGCCCTATAATCCCGGAGCTTAGTGCCCGAGGATCTGGCTCAGGAACAGCTGCGTCCGCTCGCTTTGCGGGTTGTTGAAGAAGGCCTCCGGCTCGTTCTGTTCCACGATCTGGCCCGCATCCATGAAGATCACGCGGTTCGCCACCTGACGGGCAAAACCCATCTCGTGCGTTACGCACAGCATGGTCATACCTTCCTCCGCGAGTTCGATCATGGTGTCGAGCACCTCCTTGATCATCTCGGGATCCAGCGCCGATGTCGGTTCATCGAACAGCATGATGCGCGGCATCATGCACAGGCTGCGCGCGATGGCCACACGCTGCTGCTGACCACCGGAAAGCTGACCGGGGTACTTGTTGGCCTGATCCGGGATCTTGACCTTCTCGAGGAAGTGCATCGCACGTTCTTCGGCTTCCCTCTTGGGCGTCTTGCGGACCCAGATCGGTGCCAGCGTGCAGTTCTCGAGGATGGTCAGGTGCGGGAACAGGTTGAAGTGCTGGAAGCACATGCCAACCTCGGACCGGATCTTGTCGATGTTCTTCAGATCCGACGACAGCAGCGTCCCGTCCACGGTAATCGAACCCTGCTGGTGTTCTTCCAGCGCGTTGATGCAGCGGATCAGGGTCGATTTACCAGATCCAGAGGGGCCACAGATGACGATCCGCTCCCCCTCGTAGACCGTCAGGTTGATGTCCCGCAGCACGTGGAAAGAGCCGTACCACTTGTTCATTCCGTCAATGGTGATCGCGACTTTGTCGGATACCTGCATTTGTGAAGTGCCAGTCATATCTTGGCCTCCTTATCGGTGATCGGTCGCAAGACGGCGTTCCAGCCATTGCGAGTATTGAGAGATGCCGTAGCAGACGACGAAGAACAGGAGCGCGGCAAAGCCCAGAAGCTCCCAGTAGACGCCGTTCCATTCGGTCGAAGCCAGGATCGGCCCGCGGATCATGCCCACGAGGTCGAACATCGAGATGACCGAAACCAGCGTGGTGTCCTTGAACAGGCCAACAGCCACGTTCACGATACCGGGGATCGAGATCTTCAGCGCCTGCGGCAGGATGATCAGACGCATCGCCTGCGGGTAGTCGAGACCCAGCGAATCCGCTGCCTCGTACTGGCCCTTGGGCAATGCAGCAAGGCCACCCCGGATCACCTCGGCGATATAGGCTGCCGAGAACATGGTGATCATGATGACCACGCGCAGGAACAGGTCCACGGTGGCATCCGGCGGGAAGAAGTAGGCCAGCATCACCGAAGCCACGAACAGAAGCGTGATCAGCGGCACGCCCCGCACGAACTCGATGAAGACGACGCAGATCCACTTGATCAGCGGCATGTTCGACTGACGGCCCAGCGCCAGGGCAATGCCCAGCGGCAGGGACAGCGACACACAGGTCACACCCAGCATCAGGTTCAGCATGAAGCCGCCCAGATCGCGCGAGGGCACGGCCTGCAGCATGGCGTTCTCCGAGGCCCCTTCAGGGATCAGCATCCCGCCCAGCGCCCAGATGATCAGCGCAGCTGCGATACCCCCGAAAAAGCCCGCAGCAAAGGAACCACGACCATAGACCTGAAACACCACCCCCCCGGCAACAAAGCCCAAGAGAGCAATGATCGGCGCCATGATGGTCCCGCCCCAGATCAGCCAGAAGGCGATAAAGGGATAGAGGCCGGTAAAGATCAGCATCTTGCGCGGCAGGTCAAAGAACAGGACCGGGGCCACGGCAACCAGCAGCAGAACCAGGGCCAGATTCGGACGCCAGTAGAACTCAGCCGGGTATTTGAACCCGTAGAGGAGCTGATGCCAGCGCTCGGTCAGGACCGAGAAACAGGCGCCCACTTTGCCATCAAGCACCTCGCGGCACTCGTTCAGAGAGGTGGTCGTCCAGACGCCGTTGAACAGCCAGGGCACGGTTTTCTGCAGGATCAGGTAGATCACTGTCAAGGCAACCAGCGTGAGGATCCCGTTCGGAACGCTGGAGAACAGGTTTTCCCGCAGCCATTTGACCACCCCGGCCTGGCTGGCAGGCGGCGGCGACGGTGGAATGGTGCCTTTGGCGACAAAGGCGATCGAATCAGATGTCTTGTCACTCATGGCTCAGCGCTCCTTCAGCTTCACGGAGGCGTTGTAGATGTTCATCACCATCGAGATGACCAGCGATGCGGTGAGATAGAAGAGCATCAGCAGCAGCACGCATTCGATCGCGCGGCCCGTCTGGTTGAGGGTGATGCCGCCCAAGGTCGCGGTGATATCCGCATAGCCCACGGCGATCGCCAGCGAGGAGTTCTTGGTGATGTTGAGATACTGCGAAATCAGCGGTGGGATGATCACCCGCAGCGCCTGCGGCAGGATCACCAGGTTCATGATGCGTCCGGGACGCAGACCCAGAGCCGCAGCGGCCTCGGTCTGACCTTTGGAGATCGCCTGGATACCGGCCCGCACGTTCTCGGCGATAAAGGCACCGGTATAGATCGACAGCGCAAACCACAGTGCGATCAGCGGCCCGCCGATCTTGATGCCACCCTGGAAGTTGAAGCCCTTCAGCGCGGGTACTTCCCAGGTCAGTCCCATGATGACCATCAAAAGCAGGAACGGAATCAGCCACACGCCCAGCACCATCAGCAGGGTCTTGGGGCGAACGCCCGTTGCTTCCTGTTTCTGGGTCGCCCAGGCATCGATCTTGCGGGTCGCAAAGAACGAGCCGAAAAGAACCGCCAGCACCAGCAGCCAGTTCATCGCCGCCGAAGCAAACAGTCCGCTCTCGAACCAGGGCATCGGGATGTAGACGCCACGGTTTGTGAAGGCAAAGAGATCCAGCGCCATGCTTGCATCCGGGCTATCTCCCCGAAATTCCCTGGGGCCAGGCAGCGCCGCCGTCATGATGGTGAAAATGATGATGATCCAGATCAGAACCGGAATGTTCCGGAAGATCTCGACATAGACCGCCATCAGCTTGGAAACGAGCCAGTTGTTGGAAAGGCGCAGAACGCCGGCAATCACGCCGAATATGGTGGCGGTGATACAGGCAAGAAAGGCAACCAGAAGCGTGTTCAGGATACCAACCAGAGCCGCGCGACCATGGCTGTCCTGGTTGTCATATTCGACAAGGCGCTGGTTGATATCGTAGCCGGCGGGATTGCCGAGGAAGTCGTATGAGATGTTGAGACCTGCGGCGCGCAGGTTCTGGATCAGGTTGTTGCCCAGATACCAGA
The DNA here is from genome assembly GCF_038148855.1 of Phycobacter sedimenti. Taxonomy (NCBI): domain Bacteria; kingdom Pseudomonadati; phylum Pseudomonadota; class Alphaproteobacteria; order Rhodobacterales; family Roseobacteraceae; genus Phycobacter; species Phycobacter sedimenti. The sequence goes on from NZ_JBBVGR010000006.1 coordinate 26,285, forward strand.
TCGACAGGGCCAGCAGGATCGCGGCGATGGCCTGGAAGGTCAACGAACGATAGCGGGTATCGTTGACCAACATGGACAGCCGAAACTGCTCCTGTGGAGGGTCAGTAAGAGTTGACATGTAAAGAGATCCCCGAGGCAGCGAATTTATGTCACGGCGGGGTTATTCCCCGCTCCGCAGAAATCCGAAGCTTTCATATGGTTAGGAAAAGGGCGCGGAATGAACCCGCGCCCTCTCCTTGGTGTGTTTAGCGGAAGGGCGGCGAGTACAGCAGGCCACCTTCGGTCCACTGTGCGTTCAGGCCGCGCGCAAGACCGATCGGGGTGTCTTCACCGATGTTCTTGGCAAACACTTCACCGTAGTTGCCGCCAGCGGCGATCGCGTTTTTCGCCCAGTCAGCCGACAGACCCAGCATCTCGCCCAGGGTGCCTTCGGTACCCAGCAGACGGTTGATTTCCGGGTTGGTGGTGCCTGCGGACATTTCCGCCAGGTTGGCAGAGGTCACGCCCAATTCTTCGGCGGTGATCAGCGCGTTCAGCGTCCAGCGGACCACGTCACCCCATTCGTTGTCGCCGTGGCGGACAAGCGGGCCGAGCGGCTCTTTGGAGATGATCTCGGGCAGCAGGACGTGCGCGGAGGGGTCGTCAAAGGTCGCGCGGGTTGCCGCCAGACCGGAAGCGTCGGTGGTGTAGACGTCACAGGCGCCAGCCAGGTACTGCTGCTGTGCTTCGGCGTTGGTTTCGATCGGAACCGGCTCGTAGCTGATGTTGTTCGAGCGGAAGAAGTCCGCCAGGTTCAGCTCGGTGGTGGTGCCGGTCTGGATGCAAACGGTTGCGCCGTCCAGTTCCTTGGCCGAGGACACGCCCAGCTCTTTGGGAACCATGAAGCCCTGACCGTCGTAGTAGTTCACGCCGGTGAATTCGAACTTCAGGTCGACATCGCGCGAGAAGGTCCAGGTGGTGTTGCGCGCCAGCATGTCGATTTCACCCGAGGCCAGAGCCGTGAAGCGGGTTTTGCCGGTGGTCGGCACGAATTCGACAGCGGTCGAGTCGCCCAGCACGGCCGCAGCGACGGCACGGCAGACAGCGACGTCAAAACCTTCCCATTCCCCATTCGCATTCGGAGCAGCAAAACCGACCAGACCGGTGGTGACGCCGCAGTTCAGTTTGCCGCGGGCTTTCACATCGTCCAGCGTGCCGGCAGCAGCTGCACCAGCAGCAACACCGGCAACGGTCAGCGCGCCCAAAAATACGGATTTGTTCATTTTTACCTCTTCCTGATGTTCCGCCTGTTTTGGCGGTTTTTTTACCGACGGGTAAACGCCGGAGCGGTGTGACCTAGGGAAAACACCTAAATCGCAAGGAAGTTTGGGCGGATTCATAAACAAACGTCAAGGGCACGATCACCAATTTCGATGGACGCATGGCGAACACAGGGGGCGATTGTTAAATTTTTTCGCTTTGCCCGCCCCCACAGCAATTTCATGTCTCAGGATGAAAACTGGTAGAACCGTTTCGCGTGCATGAAGGCTGCTTTTTTGAGCTCGGACGATTCTCGCGCTTCGTCATCCACCCCCCATTGCTCTTCCTGCCAGCGCTCATCAAGCCGGGACATCTCCCAGATTTCATCCGCTTCACGCCAGCCGTGAGCGGCGGCAAATCCCAGTATCAACGACCCCGACATGCAAACCAGATCGTGAAAAGCCGCAAGTTGAAAAGGGGTTAACGCATACACACGGGTGCGCAGGAGGGCCAGGGCCTCAGCATCCTGCGGTGTGTGCAGAATACCGCTGCGGGGGGCCAACCGCGCACCCAAGGCCACATGCGCCCAATCCAGCGCCGGGTCCCATTCCTCGGCCTGACGCGCCACCAGCTCCTGTGGGTTCTCTGCGCGATAGCACAGCAGATCGGTGTCCCCATAGTCCGCCAACATGTCGGCGACCTCAGTGTGCTGATGTGTCACCTTGTCGAGCGCAGCATTTGCAGAGCGCGTGAACGGCATCGTCGAGGGATCAACTGATTCGCTCTGCGCGTCCCATTCTGAGGCAACGGCCTCAGCCATCTGCAGGGATGGGACGATCAGGGCAGACTTTGCAGGAGTGCGAACGCGCCGCCCGTCCAGCTCTACCGTGTATCCATCCTCAAGCTCCGCGACAGAGGTGGTTTTCCAAAATCGTTTCGGTGCCCATTCACTCATCGTCTCATGCCTTCCAGATCTGTTTCAGAAGCGGCGCCAGTTCGGTGAAATCGCCGATCCTGTGGTCCGCGACCAGCCGCTCCGCCGGGTGATACCCCCAATCGACTGCAATCGTCGTCACCCCGGCCGCCCGGCCCATGTCCATATCAAAACTCGTATCCCCGATCATCACCGCATGCTGTGGCTCGACCCCGGTTTCGGCCAGAGCCGTCAGAACCATCGAGGGATGCGGTTTGGAGGGGTGATGATCTGCCACCTGCCGGGTAACGAAACAGTCAAGCCGGTGCGCCGCAATCAGCGCATCCAGCCCGCGCTGGGATTTTCCGGTGGCCACGCCGAGCAGGTATTCGGGCACCGCATGCAGCGCCTCAAGTGTTGCACGGGCACCGGGAAACAGGGGAGAGTGCCCCGCCCCCTCCTGTTCGCGCGCAGACTTGTAGGCCTGTTTGTAACCCTCGACCAGCGCGCCCTGAAGCGACGGATCGGCGTCCGGTGCCAATTGCGCCATGGCCTGCGGCAAGGAAAGTCCCACGATCGACAGGATCGCATCCCGCGGCGGCATGGGCAGGTCCACCGCGGCGAATGCCTCTGCCATCGCTCCGGTGATCGCGCCCTGGCTATCCGCCAGCGTACCATCCACGTCAAAGAGAACCAGCCGCAGAGGCGCGTTCATTGCAGTTCCTCGAAGGGATCCTCCGCCGCCAGATCCTCGGTCCAGCCGAAGGTCTCCCAGCTATCCTTCATGTGATCGGGCAGCTCTGCCGTGACCGAAATCGTCTTCTTGGTGGTGGGGTGTTCAAAGGCCATGCGACGGCAATGCAGATGCAGCTTCTTGCTGATGATCCCGCCCAGTTGCGCGCCCCAGCCATCGCCAAGGTTTTCCTGACCAGAGCCACCATATTTCCCATCGCCCACAATGGGGTGGCCGATCTCGGCCATATGCGCCCGCAGCTGGTGGGTGCGGCCCGTGATGGGCTCCATCGCCACCCAGGAGGCGCGCCCCGCCACACGGTAAAGCGTCGCGTAAAGCGTATGGGCACGTTTGGCGCCGGGCGTGCTGTCGATCTCGGACGGATGAATGGCGATCATCTTTTCGCCTTCGCCGCTACGCCCATGCCCGCCTGCCTTCACAAGGCCCGCCTTGATTTCACCCAGGTAGGGCGTAGGCACACCAGCCACCAGCGCCCAGTAGATCTTGCGCGTGTTGCGATGCCGGAAGGCGGCTGTCAGCGCCTGCGCCGCTGCGCGGGTGCGCGCCAGCACGAGAACGCCCGAGGTATCCTTGTCCAGCCTGTGCACCAGCCGCGGCTTTTCCTCGTAGTCAAAGCACAGCGCCTCGGCCAGGCCATCCACGTGTTTCGTGGTGCCGCTGCCCCCCTGCACGGCCAGACCGTGCGGCTTGTTCAGAACAATCACATCGTCGTCCTTGTAGATCACGCAGTCGCGGATCATCTTGGCATCGGCATCAGATATGCGCCGCTTTTCCGGCGTCATGGGCTGATGATCCGCCGAGGGCAGTGGAGGCACCCGCACCGATTGGCCCGCCTCGACCCGCGTGCTGGCCTTGACGCGCCCGCCATCGATGCGCAGCTCGCCCTTGCGGCACATCTTTTCGATCCGCCCCTGGCTCACATGCGGGAACAGACGCCGCAGCCAGCGGTCCACGCGCTGGCCTGCGTCCTCTTCGGTGACGGTAATGGTCTGAACGCCGCTCATGCGAATACTCCTCTGGCGGCCATCAGGCCAAGAAACAGACTGCCGACGGACAGCCCCACAGACAGCGCAATATAAAGGGCCGCCTGCCCCATTGCACCCCGTTCGATCAGGTTCGCCGTCTCCAGCGAAAACGCCGAGAAGGTGGTGAACCCGCCAAGGACACCTGTCATCACGAAGGGGCCGAGATGGGTCAGCCCCTTGTGCGCGGCGGCAACCACAAAGGCGCCCATCAGGAAAGAGCCGATCACGTTGACGGTGATGATCGCGAGCGGAAACTCTGAATGACCAATCAGGCGCACCACGCCCAGCCCGGCAAGATAACGCAGCGCAGCGCCAATAGCCCCGCCCAGGGCGACATATAGAACGGTTGGATACATGCGCGGTCTGTCGCGCGGCTGGCGCGGGATGTCAAGTTTTCCACGCCCTTCCCGCCGCAAAGCCGCACTGCACAAGAAACATGGCAACCTTCCAGTAGGTAGAAATCTTGCCAAGGGGCATGCCTTGTCTACGTTGAATGGCAAGACAGCCAAAGGAGACGCCATGCCGACCCGTAGATCCCTGCTTGCCGGGCTTGCCAGCCTGCCACTCTTGCCTCGGATGAGCCTTGCCTCTGCACCTGCGCATCGGCTGCGGCTGGCGCCGACGCTCTTGCAAGTCGCGCCTGCCCAGTATGGCAAAACGGATCTCTGGGGTGTCAACGGCAGCGTTCCCGGCCCGGCGTTACGGGCGCGCCGAGGGGAACGGATGCGGGTGGAAATCGACAATGCCCTGCCTCAGGCCACCTCGATGCACTGGCACGGCATTCGGATCGAGAATGCGATGGACGGTGTACCTGGCCTGACGCAGGATCCGATCGCTCCGGGTGGCACGTTCACCTACGATTTTGCCCTGCCCGATGCGGGCACCTATTGGTACCACTCCCACGCGCAATCCGTCGAACAGGTGGAGCGCGGGCTGCAAGGGCCGCTGATCATCGCGGAAGACGAGGCACCCGATGTGGATCAGGATCTTGTGCTGATGCTGGATGACATCCGCCTGGCCAGCGATGCCTCAGTCGATCCGCAATTCGCCCATCCCCATGACCGCTCCCACGCCGGAAGGTTGGGCAACGTGATGCTGACCAATGGCCAAATGGAGGCAAGCTTTCCGGTGGCGCAGGGTGAGCGGCTGCGGCTGCGGCTGATCAACAGCGCAAATGCCCGCATCTTTGCGCTGGGCCTGCAGGGATTGACCGGCCGGATCATGGCCTATGACGGCATGCCGCTCACCACACCAGAGGCCATCCCAGACCGGATGCTGTTGGCCCCTGCACAGCGGATCGATCTGATCGTCGATGTGACCGCCAATGCGGGAGAAGACGCTTTCCTCATCCAGTTCGAGCGCGATGGCGGCTATGCGCAGGCCATCTTCCCGATCTCTGCCGGAACCTCAGCCACGCGTGGCACGTCCGCGCCGCTGCCGCCAAACCCCGACCATCCGATTGATCTGGAAAGTGCACGCGCAGCGAGCCTGCGCATGGAGGGCGGCGCCATGGGCGGGATGCAATCGGCAAACTGGCAGGGAAAGGAACAAGACATGCGATCCCTCGCGCAGGCCGGGCAGTTCTGGGCCTTCAACGGGGTTGTTGGCAGGCCAGATACACCGCTTGTGCGCGCCGCGCTTGGTGAGAGCGTCCAGATCACCATGGCCAACGACACCGCCTTTCCCCATGCCATGCACCTGCACGGGATGCATTTTGCCGAAGTCTTGCCGGACGGCGGCCTTGGCCCCTTGCGCGACACGCTGCTGATGATGCGGGGCGAGACGCGCACAATTGCTTTCAACGCCCATAATCCCGGCAAATGGCTGCTGCATTGCCACATGCTGTCCCATCACGCGGCCGGCATGGGCACCTGGATCGAGGTAACGGCGTAACCGGTCAGCTGCCCCGCTGCAGCCGTAGCTTGGCAAAGAACTCGGTCCGGCGTTTCAGCTCACGCTCGAACCCGCGTTCGACCGGCTGATAGAGGACCGGGCGTTTCACGCCCTCGGGAAAGTAGTTCTGCCCTGAAAACCCGTCTTCGGCATCGTGGTCATATGCATAGCCCTCGCCATAGCCCTGCTCCGACATCAACTTGGTCGGGGCATTGAGGATATGTTTGGGCGGCGGTGCGCTGCCGGTTTCCTTGGCCAGACGCCGCGCCGCCTTGTAGGCCATATAGCCCGCGTTGGTCTTGGGCGCGAGCGCCAGATAGATCACCGCCTGCGCCAGCGCCAGCTCTCCCTCTGGACTGCCGATCCGCTCGTAGGTTTCCCAGGCCTGGAGGCAGACCGCCTGCGCCTGCGGGTCAGCGAGCGCGATATCCTCGACCGCCATACGCGTCAGGCGCCGGGCCAGATAGCGGGGATCTTCTCCGCCCTCCAGCATGCGTGCGAACCAGTAAAGCGCGGCATCCGGGTCCGAGCCGCGCACGGATTTATGCAGGGCCGAAATGAGGTTGTAGTGTTCATCACCGGACTTGTCGTATTTCGCGGCCCGCCGCATCAGTCGCGTTGCCAATGCCTCGCGGCCCAGGGGTGCCTCGACCCGCCAGGCCGCGACCTGCTCAATCAGATTAAGGAGCGCCCGCCCATCGCCATCGGCCATCTCCTGCAGGGCATCGCGCGCATCTCCGGTCAGCGGCAGCGCCCGCCCGAGTTCTTTCTCGGCGCGCTGCGTCAGCAACTCTAGCTCAGTGAGCGGCAGGCGCTCCAGCACCAGGACCTGCGCGCGGGACAAAAGCGCTGCATTGAGCTCGAAACTGGGGTTCTCGGTGGTGGCGCCGACCAGAAGGATGGTGCCATCCTCCATATGTGGCAGAAAGCCGTCCTGCTGTGCCTTGTTGAAACGGTGGATCTCATCAACGAAGAGGAGCGTTCCCTGCCCGTTGGCGCGCCTGTGTTTGGCCGCTTCGAACACCTTTTTGAGGTCCGGCACGCCTGTAAAGATGGCCGAGATTTGCACAAAATGCAGATCGGTTTCCTTGGCCAGAAGCCGCGCGATGGTGGTCTTGCCCACGCCCGGCGGGCCCCAGAAAATCAGTGAAGACAGCGACCGCGATGCCAGCATGACCCCCAAAGGCGCCTCGGGGCCAAGAACTTGGCTCTGACCGATCACCTCCGACAGGGACTTGGGGCGCAACCGGTCCGCCAGAGGGCGGTTTGGCTCTGGCCCATCCGGTGCAGTGCCCGGCTCGCTATCAAAGAGATCCGACATTGCTCAAAGCCGCATGCGCAGACTGACGCGCTGGCCCCGGCGCAACAGGTCCATCGACAGCCAGCGCCCGGTCTCGGCAAGGGCATCCGCAACCTCCCCGGGACTTGTGACTTCTTCGCGGTTGATGCCCAAAAGCAAATCACCCCGCTGCAGTCCTGCCCGGGCGCCATAGGGGCCGGGATCGACCACAACGACGCCTTTGGCTGACAAGGGCAACTGCAGATCGACGATGACCCGCGGGTTCACACCCGCAACCTTGAGCCCCGGCAGAACGCTGCGCTCCCCCAGTTCGACAAGAGCCGCCTTTGGTTCATCCGGCGCAGTATACATCGCAACCGCCACCACCTCGCGCGTTCCGCCGCGCAGGCGCTCAACCTCCGATGTCCCGCCAAGACCCGCGATGGTCATGCGAAACACCATTTCCGAAGGGGAGTTCACCGGCTCTCCATCAACCGAGGTGACTATATCACCCACTTCAAAGCCAGCCTTGGCAAAGGGGCTTTCCGGGTGCAATTCCGAGATCACCATTCCCTCGGGCAGATCCATACCGAAAGAGGCCGCCAGATCCGCATCCACCGGCTGCCCTGTCATGCCCGCCCAGGGGCGTTCAAAGGATTCGACACCGCTGCGGGCCTGATGCAGGAACTCCCGCACCAGATTCGAAGGAATCGCAAAGCCGATTCCGTTGGAGCCGCCCGAGCGGCTGAGGATCCGGGTGTTGATCCCGATCAGATCGCCGTTCACGTCAATGAGAGCACCGCCCGAGTTGCCCGGATTGATCGGCGCATCGGTCTGAATGTAGTAGCCAAAGCCTTCCCCGGTGCCTGTCCCGGTGCGGGCAAGCCCAGAGATGATGCCGCTGCTGACCGTCTGTCCTACACCAAAGGGGTTGCCAATGGCCAGCGCCAACTCGCCCACCTCGACCCGGTCACTGTCCCGAAGTCGAAGGAACGGGAGGTCCTCTGCCCCCTCCAGCCGCAGGATCGCCAAATCGCTGGCCTGATCCGCCAGGATGACTTCGGCGCCATATTCCCTACGATCCGTGGTCACGACCCGGATTTCGGTGGCCATGCCGACCACGTGATAGTTCGATACGACGATGCCATCCTCGGACAGGATCACTCCCGAACCGAGCGAGTTCTGCACCCGCGGGCGTGGATTGGCAAAGTTGCGGAAAAAGTCATCAAAGAAGGGATCACCGGCAAAGGGCGAGCGTTGCCGCGTCTGCGTGACGATCTTGGCGTAGATATTCACCACCGCCGGGGCGGCCTCTTTCACAAGGGGCGCGAACCCCAGAGAGATTTCGGCCTGTGACTGCGGCACTCGCGTCTCTGCTGCGGCCTGCATGCCAAAGAGCAGCGTTACTGCAATCAATACTGCGCGGATCATTTCACCCTCATCGCCCTATTCGCCTTGTTCCCTCAGGATATGCGGAGCGCCGTTGGGGAATGCAACCACCTCCAAAAGGGATCGGCGGATTTGATGCTGCACGCCCGGACACGAAAAAACCCTCCCAGACAGGCTGGGAGGGTCAGAATGTCAGTCCAAATGGACCGCGTTCTTATTCTTCGTCAGCTGCCGCTTCGGCTTCGGCAAGGCGTGCCTTGTCGGCTGCGCCCTTGGCGTTCACGTCACGATCAACGAATTCGATGATCGCCATCGGAGCCATGTCGCCATACCGGAAACCGGCCTTCAGGATGCGAACGTAGCCGCCCTGACGGTCCTTGTAGCGGGGGCCCAGGATGTCGAACAGTTTGGTGACATACTGGTCTTCCTTCAGACGCGACGCAGCGTTGCGGCGCGAATGCAGGTCGCCTTTTTTCGCCAGGGTGATCAGTTTTTCAACGATCGGGCGCAGTTCTTTTGCCTTGGGCAGAGTGGTTTTGATCTGCTCATGCTCGATGAGCGAGCCAGCCATGTTTGCAAACAGAGCCTTGCGGTGCTCATGGGTGCGGTTCAGGCGGCGGTATCCACGTGCGTGACGCATTTTCTAGTTCCTTCTAAAGGTTTTGCTTTGTCTGGCGGCCGATGCGTGTCAGCCGCTCTCCTTGGGGCGGGTGTGCCCGGGTCGTCCCCACCACTGTGGGCATTTGAGGCTGGGGAGGGCCGAAGCCCTCCCCCATATTCTTAGAACGAATCTTCGAACTTCTTGGCCAGATCTTCGATGTTGTCCGGCGGCCAGTCCTCGACGTCCATGCCAAGGTGCAGGCCCATGCCCGACAGCACTTCCTTGATCTCGTTCAGGGACTTGCGGCCAAAGTTCGGGGTGCGCAGCATCTCTGCTTCGGTTTTCTGGATCAGATCGCCGATGTAGACGATGTTGTCGTTCTTCAGGCAGTTTGCAGACCGCACCGACAGTTCCAACTCGTCCACTTTCTTCAAGAGAAGCGGGTTGAACTCGAGACCGTCGTCTTCGTCCTGACGGCCAGCAGACTCGGGTTCTTCGAAGTTCACGAAGATCGACAGCTGATCCTGCAGAATGCGCGCAGCGTAGGCCACAGCATCATCCGGCGTGACAGAGCCATCGGTTTCCACTTTCATGGTCAGCTTGTCGTAGTCCAGAACCTGGCCTTCACGGGTCGGCTGAACGTCATAGGAGACCTTCTTGACCGGCGAGTAGATCGCATCGATCGGGATCAGACCGATGGGTGCATCTTCCGGCTTGTTCTTCTCGGCAGAGACATAGCCTTTACCGGTGTTGACGGTCAGCTCCATGAACAGATCCGCGCCATCGTCCAGGTGGCAGATCACGTGATCGCGGTTCAGAACCTCGATCCCGGCGCTTTCGGAGATGTCACCGGCGGTCACGATTGCCGGACCCTTGGCGTTGATCGACAGGCGCTTGGGGCCTTCGACTTCCATGCGCAGGGACACGCCCTTGAGGTTCAGGATGATGTCGGTCACGTCCTCACGTACGCCAGCCACGCTGGAGAACTCGTGCAGAACGTTGTCGATCTGGACGCTGGTGATGGCGGCGCCTTGCAGCGAGCTCATCAGAACGCGGCGCAGCGCGTTGCCGAGGGTCAGACCAAAGCCACGCTCCAGCGGTTCGGCAACAACGGTTGCCTGACGCGCAGGATCATTTCCCGGCTTCACTTCAAGCTGCGTCGGCTTGATCAATTCGGCCCAATTTTTATGGATCATGCAATCCCTCCATTCCTGTCCACGCCCCATGTCCAAAGGTGCGGACGCCCGAGGTTCAAAATGACGGACTGGGGCCCGACACATCCGGCGGGGCCCCAGCAATAGTCTGAAATATTAGACGCGGCGGCGCTTCGGCGGGCGGCAGCCGTTGTGGGCGATCGGGGTCACATCACGGATCGAGGTGATGTTGAAACCGATTGCAGCCAAGGCGCGCAGCGCGGATTCACGGCCCGAACCGGGACCCTGAACTTCGACCTCAAGGGTCTTTACGCCGTGTTCCTGAGCTTTCTTGCCTGCGTCCTCGGCAGCCATCTGCGCGGCATAGGGCGTGGACTTACGGGAGCCCTTGAAGCCCATGGTGCCGGCGGAGGACCAGGAGATCGCATTGCCCTGAACGTCGGAGATCAGGATCTTGGTGTTGTTGAACGAAGAGTTCACATGCGCAACACCTGTGGCGATGTTCTTGCGCTCTTTGCGCTTAATGCGGGATTTATCGCGTGCCATGTTCCGGATCCTCCCTTATTTCTTCTTACCGGCAATTGCCTTTGCGGGGCCTTTGCGGGTGCGTGCGTTGGTGTGGGTCCGCTGACCGCGAACCGGCAGGTTGCGGCGGTGGCGCAGGCCACGGTAGCAGCCCAGATCCATCAGACGCTTGATGTTCATCTGCACTTCACGACGCAAGTCACCTTCAACGGTGTAGTTCGCATCGATGTGCTCGCGGATGGCCAGAACTTCGGAGTCGGACAGCTCGTTCACACGACGGCTTGCGTCGATGCCCACTGCTTCGCAGATGGCCTGAGCGGAGGTTGTACCGATACCGGTGATATAGGTGAGGGCGATGGGGACCCGTTTGGCAGTCGGGATGTTTACGCCGGCAATACGTGCCACGTGTCACTTTCCTTTCGTTGCGGTTCCGTAGCTCCAGAACCTTTTTTCACAACGCTCAACAATGGCAGGTCCGCCGGATCGTCAAGCTTGTCTCGAGGTAGTCAAACGGCAGAAATAGTCCCGCCGCCTGGGTTGATTCCCAATAGGGATGGGCTTCCCTATGTGGATTTGCCAATCACGTCAACCCGGGCACAAAAGAAACATGCAGGTTTCCGGTTTTGTCAGGTTTTCCAGTCTCAAATCCCTGACATGAAAAGAGCCGGGGCATACCCGGCTCATTCAAGGTTTCGCGTCAAATCGGCTCAGCCAAGGATCTTTGCAATCGCGGCCTGAACATCCCCGATCGATGCCAAGCCGTCGACCTTCTTCAGTTTGCCCTTGGCATAGTAGTATCCGATCAGCGGCGAGGTCTTCTTGTAATACTCCATCAGACGAGTCTTGAGGCTGTCCTCGTTGTCGTCCGCGCGGCGCTTGATGTTGGTGCCGCCACAATTGGAGCATTTGCCATCGGCTGGCCATGGTTTGGTCTCGTCGTGATAGACTTCACCGCAGTCGCCGCAGGTGGACCGGCCGGTGATACGCGCGACAAGCGCAGCATCATCCACCGACATCTCCACAACCGCATCGAGGCTTTGCCCCATGTCTGACAGCAGGACGGTCAGCGCGTCGGCCTGGGCCAAGGTGCGCGGGAAGCCATCAAAGATGAAGCCACCATCTGCGCCTTCGGCGATCTTTTCCCGGATCAGGCCGATCACGATCTCATCGGTGACCAGCTCACCGCGGGCGATGACCTCGGCAACTTTCTTGCCCATCTCGCTGCCGCTGGCCTGTGCCTCGCGCAGCATGTCACCGGTGCTGAGCTGCACCATTCCACGGGTTTCGACAAGATGACGGGCCTGGGTGCCCTTACCGGCGCCCGGCGGGCCCAAGAGAATGATGTTCATCGGCGAGCAGGCCCCCGTTTCGTGCGTTTCTTGTTGCGGCCCCGCAGCTGGCTCTTCTCGATCAGACCCTCATACTGATGGGCCAGAAGATGGCTTTGCGCCTGCTGGATCGTATCCATGGTCACCGAGACCACGATCAGAACCGAGGTGCCGCCGAAATAGACCGGGATCGCAAACTGGCCGCGCAGGATTTCAGGCAGGATACAGACCGCTGCCAGATAAGCCGAGCCCAGCACCAGGATCCGGTTGACGACATACTCGATATATTCGGCGGTTTTCTTGCCCGGGCGAATGCCCGGAACGAATCCGTTCTGGTTCTTGAGGTTGGTCGCAACTTCCTCAGGCTTGAAGGCAACGTTGAACGTGTAGAAGTAGGCAAAGAACACGATCATCGCGACAAAGAACAACAGGTAAAGCGGCTGACCGGGGCCAAAGTTCGCCAGCAGCCAGGACATCACCGGCCCCGTGCTCGAGTCGGTCGAGAAGGTCGAGATGGTCACCGGCAACAGCAACAGCGAGCTGGCAAAGATCGCCGGAATGACGCTGGCCGGGTTCACTTTCACCGGCAGGTGAGACGAGCCGCCGTCATAGACCTTCATGCCGACCTGGCGGCGGGGATACTGGATATGGATCTTGCGCAGTGCGCGCTCCATGAAGACCACGAACATGATGACAGCAACCACCATCACGATCACACCGATCAGAACGGCGGGGCTGATGGCGCCAGACCGGCCAGAGGCAAAGAACTGGGCGATGGCTGCCGGGACCTCGGCGATAATGCCGACGAAGATAATCAGCGAAATGCCGTTGCCGATGCCGCGCTGGGTGATCTGCTCACCGAGCCACATCAGGAACATGGTGCCGCCCACCAGGGTGATCAGACAGGCCATACGGAAGTACATGCCGGGATCATGGGCCAGATTGCCCGCCTCCAGCGAAACCGCAAGACCATAGGCCTGCGCAGTTGCCAGAGCAACGGTGCCATAGCGGGTGTACTGGTTGATCTTCTTGCGGCCCTGCTCGCCTTCTTTCTTGAGCTGCTCCAATGCCGGAACCATCGAGGTCAGAAGCTGAACAATGATCGAGGCGGAGATGTAGGGCATGATCCCGAGGGCAAAGATCCCCATCCGACCAAGCGCACCACCGGTGAACATCGACACCATGCCGCCAATGCCCTGCCCGGCCGACTCCATGAACTCGCGAAGCGCGCCGGCGTCAATTCCGGGGACCGGGATGAAGGTGCCAAGGCGGTAGACGATCAAAAGGCCGAGGGTGAACAGGATGCGATTGCGCAGATCCGTCGCCTTGCCAAGTGCGGACCAGCTGGTGTTCGCCGCCATTTGTTCTGCTGCTGATACCATGAAATGGGTCTCTTTTTGCGAAAACGCCGCCCGGACCGTTTTCCGGCTCGGACGGCGTATGGGAAAACTGATGACCTATGTAAGCGGCATCGACGCCGCTCACAAGGCGTTACTCAGCAGCGGCTGCAGTTGCCACGGTCACGGTGCCGCCCGCTTTTTCAACTGCCTCAACGGCCGCTTTGGAAGCGCCGGTGACAGTGATGTTGGACTTGGCCGAGAACTCACCCTTGGCGAGGATCCGGATCCCGTCCTTCTTGCGCCGCACCAGACCGGATTCGACCAGCGAATCTTCGGTGATGGTTGCAGCGTCCAGCTTGCCAGCGTCGATGAATTTCTGGATCAGGCCGAGGTTCACAACGGCAAATGCCTTGCGGTTCGGCTTGTTGAAGCCACGCTTGGGCAGACGCTGATAGAGCGGCATCTGGCCGCCTTCGTAGCCATTGATGGCCACACCCGAACGGGATTTCTGACCTTTGATACCGCGGCCACCCATCTTGCCCTTGCCGGAGCCGGGGCCACGGCCAACACGGGTGCGTTTCTTGGTGGCGCCTGGATTGTCGCGCAGTTCATTGAGTTTCATATCGCTTCTCCTAAAGCCGGACGTGCCCCGCGAAGCGTGATGGGACAGACACGGCGTTTCTTGATTTTGATTCTGTGCCACTGGAGGACACCGGGGGCGTATAGCCCCCAGGCGTGATTGTTTCAACCCCACAGCAACAAGGTCCCGAGCGGTGGGTCAAGCGTAAAGCGCGCTCACACTGGGTTGCTCGGAAATAGCGGCAATCGCGCGGGCTCGGCATTCGGGGCACACCCGGCGGGCAATTAGCGTATCCGGTCCGGGATCGCTGAGTGTTCCTTCAATCCACTGCTGGTTGGCATGATAGCGCAGGCACTGAGTGCACTGACACGTTACGTCCAGCAGTGGGATTTTTACGACCGATGATCCAGCCTCGGATTTCTGTAATTCATGGCTAACAAAAATGCCTTGACCGCGCGTTGGCTCAATTCTCATTTGAAACCAGCGCCGAATATTCGGACCATCGCATCGATATCGCAGAGCAATCGCTGCGTCGGTTTGTCTTACATGAAAGAACAGAGCATTCAGAAACGCCTGGGTGTCAATGTCGGCGACAAAGCCCCACAACGGTCTGTTTAGAACTGTGTACTCAGAGGCGCCTGACGCTCTGGCCTCGACTGCGTAGTCATCCCAATCCGGGCTGACCTCTCTCAACACGTTCTGCGCATCTACTCGGTACCACATGGCCGCTCTCAAACGATGGAGCCCACTGCCCGTTGAAATGGTATCACACCGCCTTAAACGGAGCAAGCAGCGCGTCAAAAAGCGCGGGTCAGCCAAGGCGCGTCACATGCCTGCCGCACCGACCTTCACAAATCCTGCGTCGGGAAAGTAAACGCCCGATGCGTTCAACGGCCAAAGACGTTGCAACGGGCTACGTCTACTATGTCGCAGCGATGCAGGCCGATGTCTGCAAGTTCGCGATCGGTAAGGTTCTGCAACGCCCGATACGTGCGGCGATATTCGGAACGCTGCTTCAATGCGGCGCGAAGGGACTGCGCAATCTGGCGCAGGCGTGCCACCGGTGTTGGGCCGCGGTCGGCTGTCAGTGTTGTATATGCCATCGTGATCGTTCTCTCTTCATTCACGCGGACCCCATGCCCGGTAAACAAGTGTCATTTTCAGGAAACGCCGACATAGGATGCGCGTTCTACATCAACAACCAACACCGGTGACTTGCTGTTATGCGTTTTGGGAATGGTTATGAATTGAGCGGCATTTTGGCTTCGCGAAGAACTCTCACGCAGCTCCCACAAAAAAAATGCCGGTCTGCGGCTGGTTTGAGAAGGAATTCACATTGAATCTGCCCACGCGAACGTACACATCGCAGTGTAACGGCATAGTGATAAGGCGATTTCTGGATGATACCGACACGAGACCTGAGCGCGGTAACTTCACACCTCAACTCCGGGGCCTATAAATCGGCTTTGAAATTGGCAAAACGCCTGCAAAAGGCATACCCCCGCGACCCGATTCCATTGAACATCGCCGGTATCTGCCTGTCGGCAATGACCAAGCTTCCCGAGGCGATTGTCCAGTTTCAGCGCGCCTTGAAGATCGATCCGGGTTTTATCGACGCGCGTCACAACCTTGCGCAGACACTGATTTTGGCAGGGCGTTTCGAACTGGCCATCAAGCTCGCCTCCCCCTTGCGCGACACCGATTCGAAGGCCTGTTTCTTTCTGGCGCAGGCCCAGTTCCAGATCGGCGCCTTGGTGGATGCGGAGGCAGCAATCGATCAGGCGCTGGTTCTGAATCCCGCCTTTGCGCCCGCGCTGAACCTGCGCGGGCTCATCCTTAACAGTCAGGGGCGCGAAATCGAGGCGATTTCTGCTTTTGAGGCAGCGTTGGCGGTGGATCCCGACAATGTGGAAACCCTTGTGAACATCAGCCTGCCACTGGCGAGGCAAAACCGCCACAAGGACGGACATCAGATGGTTGAACGAGCCGTCCAACTTGCTCCGTCCCATATTGGAGCACGATTGCGGCTCGGCACCTCGTTTGTCGAAGCGGGGGACTACCGGCGGGCCAAAGAACAATTTCTCGCCATCCTGCGGCTTGACCCTTCCCATCCTCAAGCCTTTCATCAACTGACACGGCTTCTTGACCGCGAGGAGCTCACCTCGCTCGAGGCGCCGGTGACGAAAGCCCTGAAAAATGAGCGCGCGGGCTCAAGCGGCGCTGCCGAATTGCACTTCGCCCTGTCACGGATTCAGGAGGCTGGCGGAAACAAAAGCGCGGCCGCCAAGTCCCGGCACCTGGCAAATGGGATCCTCGCAAAGCTGTTCCCATATGATGCCCAGCAGGACACCGAAGAGACCGGTCGCATCCTGGCGCGGTTTCCCACGGCCACGGCAGCCTTGGTCGAGCACCCCCAGGGCCCCTTCCCGATATACGTCCTCGGCCTGCCCCGATCCGGAACATCCCTGGTCGAAGCCATGCTGAGCCGACTTGCGAATGTCGCCACACTGGGCGAGCGCGCAGCCACAGGCGTGCTGGTTCAGGACAGCCTGGCCAACGATCTTCCGTTCGATGCGCAAGCCGCCGAGGCTTTCGTCAGGCAGGATAGAGCCATGCTCCCGGAGCTTGGTCCGGATACCCTCGCCTATGTAGACAAGATGCCTGAGAACTACCGCTACATCGGTTTCCTGTGTACAGCCTACCCTCAGTGCAGGATCGTCCATGTGAGGCGCGATCCACGCGATGTCGCGCTGTCGATGTGGAAATCGTTCTTTTCGGGTCGTGCCTTGGCCTACACCTATGATCAGGCCGCAATGGCGCATCGCTTCGGGCTTTACGCGCGGTTGATGGATCACTGGACCAAGGTCTTTCCCGATCAGATCATTACGCTCGCCTACGAGGACCTCGTGTCTGATCCGGTTGGCGCAAGCAAATCCATCGCGGACTTCTGCGGGCTGACCTGGGCACCCGAAATGGCCGCCCCGCAGGACAGCGATGCGCCGACCCTGACGGCCAGTGCATCGCAAATCCGACAACCCGTCCACCAACGGTCTGTCGGAACCTGGCGGAACCATTCAGGCGACCTTGGCGAATTCCTCGCGGCCCTAGATACCAGTCTCTGGCCGGATCTTCCGGCCTGAGCCAGAACATTCTGCCCTGGTACAGCAGCCCCCCGCACTCCCGCCTTCTCATGCAAAAACGCCCCCGCGATGCGGAGGCGTTTTCGAGACAATCCCAAAGGGCTTAGTCTTTTTCTTCGACGATCTCGACCATGTGGGGGATCTTGTTGATCATCCCACGCACGGCCGGGGTGTCTTCCAGCTCGCGGGTCTTGTGCATCTTGTTCAGGCCCAGGCCGATCAGCGTCTGGCGCTGTTTGGCGGGGCGGCGGATCGGAGAACCGATCTGCTTTACAACGATGGTCTTGGCCATGTGTCCGTCTCCTTACGCTTCAGCGGCTTCGGCAGCCGGTGCTTCGTCCCGCTTAGGCAGGATGTCGGCGACCTTTTTGCCACGACGCTGTGCAACCGAACGCGGGCTCTGCTCTTTGGTCAGGCCGTTGATGGTTGCGCGGATCATGTTGTAGGGGTTCTGCGAGCCGATCGACTTGGACACAACATCCTTGATGCCGAGCATCTCGAATACGGCACGCATCGGACCACCGGCGATGATACCGGTACCTTCAGGCGCGGTGCGCATGACGACTTTGCCGGCACCGTGACGACCGTTCATGTCGTGGTGCAGGGTGCGGCCCTCTTTCAGAGGCACACGGATCATCTGACGCTTGGCCTGCTCGGTTGCCTTGCGGATGGCCTCGGGCACTTCTTTCGCCTTACCCTTGCCAAAGCCGACGCGGCCTTTCTGATCGCCGACAACGACGAGCGCGGCAAAGCCAAAGCGCTTACCGCCTTTAACGGTCTTCGAAACGCGGTTGATCGCGACCAGGCGATCTGCGAATTCCGGTGTTTCCTCTTCGCGGCGGCCACGGCCACGGCGGTTTTCACGTTCTGCCATCAGGCATTCCTTTCTGACTGGCGCGTCACAAAAGCAGGCGCCGGTTTTGCCAATCCTGGTGAGCAAGGCAGAGACCTGCCCTGCCCCCGGATCATCGGGGCGGCACAGCGCGCCGCCCACATTACTTTAGATCTTCAGACCGCCTTCACGCGCGGCGTCGGCCAGAGCCTTCACCTTGCCGTGGAACAGGAAGCCACCACGATCGAAATAGGCCTCGGAGACGCCGGCCGCCTTTGCACGCTCGGCGATGACCGAGCCCACTTTGGTGGCGGCTTCGATGTTGTTCTTGCCAACAAAGCCGAGATCTTTTTCCAGGGTCGATGCCGCTGCCAGAGTCTTGCCCGCAACATCGTCGATCAGCTGAACAGAGATGTTCTTGTTCGAGCGATGCACGGAAAGACGCAGACGACCTGCGTTGACCTTGCGAAGCTTGTTCCGGACGCGCAGGCGACGCTTCAGAAACAGGGTACGTTTGCTGTTTGCCATTTTGCTTGTCCTTACTTCTTCTTGCCTTCCTTGCGGAAGATAAACTCGCCCTTGTAGCGGATACCCTTGCCTTTGTACGGCTCGGGGCGGCGCCATTCGCGGATTTTCGCCGCGACTTCGCCAACCTGCTGCTGGTCGTTACCTTCCACAACGATTTCGGTCTGCTTCGGCGCGGTGATGGTGACACCTTCCGGAGCAACGAAGTCGACATCGTGGCTGTAGCCCAGGTTCAGCTTCAGGGTGTTGCCCTGCACCTGAGCCCGGTAACCCACACCCTGGATCTCCAGCTCTTTCTTGAAGCCGGTGGTCACGCCGGTCACGAGGTTCGCGACCATGGTACGGGACATACCCCATTGCTGACGGGCACGCTTGGACTTGCCGCGCGGCTCGATCTTCACAATGTTGTCCTCAACGGACAGGGTCACGTCGTCGGTGGCGGTGAAGCTGCGGGTCCCTTTCGGGCCTTTCACTTCGACGGTCTGGCCGGAAACGCTCGCGGAGACACCGCTGGGCAGTTCGACCGGTTTCTTACCAATACGGGACATCAATAAGCCTCCTTAGAAGACGGTGCAGAGCACTTCGCCGCCGACGTTGGCTGCGCGTGCGTTTGCGTCCGACATCACACCTTTGGAGGTGGAGACAATCGACACGCCCAGGCCCTGACGGACCGACGGGATGTCATCGACGCCCATGTAAACGCGACGACCGGGTTTGGAGACCCGCTTCAGTTCGCGAATGACAGGTTCGCCATCGAAATATTTGAGGCTGATTTCAATAGCCGGGTGGCCATTTTCACCAGTGGTCTTCTCATAGCCGCGGATGTAGCCCTCGTCCGCCAGCACATCCAGAACCCATGCCCGCAGCTTGGAAGCCGGGGTCATGACGGTGGATTTGCCGCGCATCTGAGAGTTACGGATACGGGTGAGCATATCGCCGATAGGATCGTTCATATCAGTCTCTCCCTTACCAGCTCGATTTCACCATGCCGGGGATCTGGCCATTCGAGCCCAGTTCCCGCAGAGCGATACGGCTGATCTTCAGCTTACGATAGTAAGCGTGCGGACGGCCGGTCAGCTGGCAGCGATTGTGAAGACGGGTTGCCGACGAGTTGCGCGGCAATTTCGCCAGTTTCAGACGCGCTTTGAAACGCTCTTCCATCGGGCGGCTTTCGTCATTTGCGATTTCTTTCAGCTCGGCGCGCTTTGCGGCATACTGAGCCACCAGGCGCTCGCGCTTCTTCTCGCGTTCGATCATGCTTTTCTTAGCCATGTCTCTTCCTTCCCGCGCTTAGCTGTTGAAGGGCATGTTGAAAGCTTTCAACAGCGCCTTTGCTTCCGCGTCGGTGTTCGCGGTGGTGGCAATCACAATGTCCATGCCCCAGGGTTCGTCGATCTTGTCGAAGTCGATCTCGGGGAACACCATGTGTTCTTTCAGGCCCATGGCGTAGTTGCCACGACCATCGAACGAATTGCCCGAAACACCGCGGAAGTCGCGGATACGGGGCATTGCGATGGTGATCAGACGATCCAGGAATTCGTACATCCGGTCGCCACGCAGGGTCACCTTGGCACCCATCGGCATGCCTTCGCGAACGCGGAAGCCGGCGATGGAATTCTTGGCCATGGTGGTCAGTGCCTTCTGGCCCGCGATTGCGGTCAGGTCGGCCTGAGCGGACTTGGCTTTCTTGCTGTCTTTGACGGCAGCACGGCCACAGCCGATGTTCAGAACGATCTTGTCCAGCTTGGGGATCATCATCTCGTTCTTGTAGCTGAATTCCTCTTTGAGGGCGCCACGGATGGTGTCCTTGTAGAGGTCTTTCAGACGCGGGGTGTAGTTTGCGGTATCAAGCATCGATCACGTCCCCCGTGGTCTTGGCAAAACGCACTTTCTTGTCGCCTTCCATGCGGAAGCCAACGCGGGTTGCTTTGCCGTTTGCATCCAGCAGTGCCAGGTTCGACAGGTCGATCGGCAGAGCCTTGGGCAGGCGGCCGCCTTGGCTTGTCTGGCTCGCGCGGGTGTGGCGGATCGCCATGTTCACGCCATCGACGACAGCTTTACCGGCCTTCGGGTCAACGGAAGTGATAGTCCCTTCCTTGCCCTTGTCCTTACCGGCCAGCACGACGACCTTGTCGCCTTTGCGGAGTTTAGCAGCCATGATTACAGCACCTCCGGAGCAAGCGAGATGATTTTCATGAAGTTCTTCGCGCGCAGCTCACGAACAACCGGGCCAAAGATACGGGTACCCACCGGCTCGTTGTTGTTGTTCAGGATGACGGCGGCGTTGCGATCGAAGCGGATCGCGGTACCGTCTTCGCGGCGGACTTCTTTGGCGGTGCGCACGACGACGGCCTTACGGACGTCACCTTTCTTCACGCGGCCGCGCGGGATGGCTTCCTTGACCGAGACGACGATGATGTCGCCAACGGATGCGTATTTACGCTTGGAACCACCCAGAACCTTGATGCACTGAACTCGGCGTGCGCCGGAGTTGTCAGCAACATCCAGATTGGTTTGCATCTGGATCATGTGGTTTCTCCCGACCTTTGGGGCGCCGATGCGTGGCGGAATCCCCCAGGGTTTCGACTGTGCTGAAAAGCCTAGTCGCCAGGAGCCTTGTTACAGGCTCTTAGGCTTCCAGAACTTCCCAACGTTTCGTTTTCGAGCGCGGCGCGCATTCGATGATGCGTACGGTGTCGCCGACCTTGAAAGCGTTCTTTTCATCGTGAGCCCGGTATTTCTTGGACTTACGGATGGTTTTCTTCAGAACCGGATGCGTAAAGCGGCGCTCTACGGAGACAGTCACGGTCTGTGCGTTTGCGTCGGAGGTCACGACGCCTTGCAGGATACGTTTGGGCATCTGAGTAGCTCCTTATTCAGCCGCTGCGGCAGCTTTTTCGTTCAGGATGGTTTTCACCTTGGCTGCGTTACGGCGCGCGTTGCGCACTGCAGCGGTGTTTTCCAGCTGACCGGTTGCCTGCTGAAAGCGCAGGTTGAAGCTCTCTTTTTTCATGGATGCAAGCAGATCGCGGAGCTCGTCCACGGTCTTTTCGCGCAGATCATTGGCGTTCATCGCCTTTGTTCCTTTTCCTTGGCACCAGAGGGCCCCTTTTGACGGGTCACCCTTGGGTCTGGTGGGTTATGTCGCCCGTGTCCGAAGTGTTCCGGGCACGAAAAATGGATCACCGCGACTCATCACTGAGCGCGGTGATGGGTCCATATAGGAGAGATGGCAGATGGGGGCAAGGGAAAGATTTGCGGGTGGAGGGCGCCGTCAAAAGCATCCGGTGACTGCCGCGATCTGCAGCCTTGCCACAATAGCTGGCAAACGGCTGCACGGCTGGGCTTCAGTTTGAGATGCCCGCCGCGGCCTGGACGGAATGCTTCTTCAGGGTATCGGAAGAGAGGCATTCGCTTGCCCCTGCCCACCGGGGTAGCTTGCTGCGGGCGCACCAGTGAACGGCGCAAAGAACATGGGCAGCGGTCCGCTCAGCAGCGGACGCCAGAGGTAATGCCGACCAGGGGTGCCTCTTCTCGCGGCTTCAGCTTCCTCTCAGCACCAAGGCGCTCATAGCCAAAATTGTCAAAATCCACCGCATAGTAGGATTCGATCAACTCAATGCTCCGGTCCGACAGATCCGCAACGCCTGTTCCGGGCATATGTTTGGTCTTGTTCTTGACCGCCAATTCTATGTCGCGGCCGATGAAACGCTGGATCAGCGGCCAGTCCTGGTTGACCTCCTCGAGACGGATAATGAGCTTTACCAGCGGCGCGCCATTTGCATCCACGACCCAGGGCAAGCAAGGGTGCAGTGTCATTGGCGTATCGGCAAGATGCTGCGGATCACGGCCATCGAGGGAGCGTTCAATCCACTCGTTGAGCGGCAGGTCGGCAAAGTCCGCTTCATTTGCTCCGATCTCCGAAGCGTATCGGTAAAGCGAACAGATGCGCTCATAAGGGCGGCGCACCAAAGCAAATGTCTGCTGTTTGTCCCACCGTTTCGTGCCGATCTGTTTCCGCCACACCGATGCCTTCCCATGCAGGTAGAAGTCTTGCAGAGCATCGACAACAGAAGTGCCGCCGCATTTGGGGATATGCACGAAAAAGTAAGGGCGCTGAAAAGTCTCCAGGAGCCATTTGACCATTACATGTTTTGGAATAGCCGGTTTGGCAGCGGCGTGATCGGGGAATCTCAACATTACGCACCTGAGGGTTCGAGGTTTCTGCCGAACCTTTCAGTCGCGCGTAAAAAAGCGATGAAGGATGGGGGCGCTTCGGCAATCCGCTTACTTAAAATTGGACCAAGCTCACCCGTCCCCGCCCCACCAAAGACCTCCAGATACGAGCTCTTCAGGCTTGATCTGAGCAGGACCGAACGACGCTCATTCCCACTTGTAGTTAAAGCTCACCGAAATCCGCTCGTCCTCGGCCAGGTTCAGAGGCACCTCGTGGCGGATGAAGCTTTCCCACAGAAGGACATCGCCAACCTTGGGCGACTGGTAGACGAATGTCTTCAGCTCCTGGCGGCAATCCTTGCGGCGCGGGGGGTGGGCCATCATCATCGCATGGCGCGGATCTTCCAGCTTCAGCGCGCTGGCGCCTTCGGGCATCGACACATAGGTGGTGCCCGAGATCACCGAATGCGGGTGAATGTGACTGGCGTGGGTGCCGCCCTCGGGCAGGATGTTGATCCAGAGATCCTCCAGGACCAGTTTGCGGTCATCAAGATCCAGTTCCAGATCCTCGGCAAAGGCCGCCACATGGGCATCGAGCGATTTCACCAGATCAGCAAAGATCGGGAACCGCCAGGGCAGATCGGTCAGCGAGGCATAGGAGGTATAGCCGGGATAGCCGTTCTCCTCGCACCAGTCCTGGCCGGCCTCGTCATCGGTCGCAATGACGAGGCAGGAGTTTTCAAGTTCGCCCGCGTCGATCTTGGGTCCGTGTTCAGAAAGGGACGCGCGGTAAAGACGGGTTACGAAGAGAGAGTCGATCTGAGCCATGCCGCCTCTTAGCGCGGACCGGGCGCCATTGCGAGTCCTGCCTTCAAAGGGCAGCTTGGGCACGCCTCCGGAACCTCCGATGTGTGACGCAGGCATGACAGAACTCACTTTGCTGCATGGGTCATTCAACAGTATGTTAATTTCCGCAACGTAAGCTCGAAGGATGCCGTGACGCATGCATCCCTAAGAAACGAGTACCCCCAAATGAATTTCAAGGTTTCGATAAACCTCGCCATCCTGTCCATTATTGCCTTGGGTGGGGCGATCATGATCGCACTGGCAGGAACCTCCCTTTTCACCCACCAAGTGCGCGACGACATCCAGAAAGAGGTCGCGACCATCGAAGAGCTATATCTAACGCTCGACGAAATCCGCATCGACTTCCTGATGGCGCGCCGCTCGGAAAAGGATTTCCTGCTGCGGCGTGATGAACGCTACGTTGAGAAACACGCGGCGACCATTGCCGCGATGCAATCTCATATCGAACGCGCCGGGAAATTGATGGAAACACATCCCGAGTTGAGGGGAAAGCGCGCTGCGCTGGAACAGATCGCGACCTCCATTGACGGGTACACCGCCGCTTTTGCACGCCTCGTCGACAGCAACCTCAGCCTGGGTCTTGATGAGAACTCGGGGCTTGAGGGACAGTTGCGTGAGGCTGTCCGCAATGTCGAAGGCGAGTTGGAGACCCTCAATCAGCCTGAAATGCAGGTCAAAATGCTGATGATGCGTCGCCACGAAAAAGACTTCATCATGCGCAAAACCTCGAAGTATCTCGACCGCCTGAATGCCCGTGTCGACGAATTCCTCACTTTCCCGTCGAACTACTATGGAAACGCGGATCAGGAAGCGGCGATCAAGGCACTTCTTGCGACCTATCAGCAGTCCTTTGCCGCCTTTGTGGATGAAACCCTGCGCGAAGACGGGTTGCGCGGTGAGGTCTCCGCCCACTACGCCGAAGCCGAACCGGTACTGGAACAGGTGCATGCGGACGTGCGCGTCGTTCTGGAGGAAACCCTGGCAGAGTCCACTGTTCTCAGCCAGAAAGCACAGCGCACCTCCCTTCAGGCTGGAATTGCCGGGGGCGTGGTCTTTGTTCTCGTCGCCCTCCTGCTGGCCCGTGGCATCTCCCGTCCGCTCAAGCAGATCGACCTTGTTCTCAAACAGATGATCAAGGCCGATTTCAGCCCGAAGATCCCGAACTCGCGCATTCACGAACTCTCGGCCATCAGCACCGCCGTAGGGAACTTCCGCACCGCCGAAGAGACCAAACACCAGCTGACCCAGGAGATCGCGACCGTGATCTCGGCCTGCGCCGAAGGTGACTTTTCAAAGCGCGTCACGGTTGCGAAGGATGGCGGAACCTTTGCCGAACTCGGCAAGGGCATGAACACGATCGGAGAAGTGGCCGAAAAAGGGCTCGGCGATGTTCAGAAAGTACTGGCGGCCCTGTCCAAGGGCGATCTGACCCAAGCCATGCCCGCTGGGCACAAGGGCATCTTCCACGACATCGCCAATGACATCGATCACCTTACCGACTCGCTGAGCGGGATGATGGCGCAGCTCACCTCCAGCAGCAGCATGCTGCACAACACGGCGGCCGAAATCTCTGCCGCTGTGGATGATGCATCGCGCCGCGGGGAGACCACGGCCGCATCGCTCGAAGAAACCGCCGCAGCCCTGCAAACCGTGAGCGACACGGTGCGCGGCACCGCAAAAAGCGCACAGGAAACGCGGGAGATTGTGAATTCTGCCCAGTCCAAAGCAGAACAAACCCGCGATGTTGCGAAGGACACGGTCGCAGCCATGCACCGGATCAAGGAATCCTCGGACGCGATCTCCAAGATCACCGGCATGATCGACGATGTGGCTTTCCAGACCAACCTTCTGGCGCTGAACGCCGGGGTGGAAGCCGCGCGCGCCGGCGAAGCAGGCCGCGGATTTGCTGTGGTCGCCTCCGAAGTGCGCGCCCTTGCACAAAGGTCCTCCGATGCCGCCCGTGAAATCAACAGCCTTATCGCCACCAGTACCGCCGAAGTCACCTCTGGCGTTGATCTGGTCGATGAAACAGGCACCGCGCTGGAAGCCATCGTCCAGGCGATCCAACTGGTCGTTGAAAAGGCGAATGTCATCGCCGAGAACACCGTGGATCAGTCCAACGGCCTCTCCGAAGTTAACGTCGCCGTTGAGGCGCTGGACAGTGACACCCAGAAGGGCGCGGCCATGCTGGAAGAAACGGCCGCTGCCGGTCAGTTGCTGCGTCAGGAGGCGGACAACCTGTTGACTGCGATCTCGGGCTTCCGTCTGAAAGATTCCAAGGGCGGTACAGCAGGATCAGCGGTCAGCAAGGATAGCTGGGCCGCATAAGGCCCAAGCTGCACGACAGTTGACATGGCGGCCCGCAGGTTTTCCTGCGGGCCGTTTTCGTGGTCCCTGCAATCCGCCGACCGAGCTCGCCCACTCCCACCCTATCGTGCACGACAACAGAGCCCTGCCGTCACAATGTAATGGCAGTCCTCCCCCCCCATGCCCAACAGCATCGAGTGCATCACGCTCTTTTCAGGGCGACAGACCTAGCCTGCAGGGCAAAGAAAAACCCCCGCCGATCGCTCGGCGGGGGGTTCTATTGTTGCGATAAAACCGGACTTACCAGTCTTCGCGGACAACAACGCGGGTCTTGATCGGCAGCTTCATCGCGGCAAGGCGAAGGGCCTCACGGGCGATGTCGTCATTGACGCCATCGATTTCGAACATCACGCGACCGGGCTTCACCTTGCAGGCCCAGTAGTCCACGGAGCCCTTACCTTTACCCATACGAACTTCGACGGGCTTGGAGGTCACGGGGGTATCCGGGAAGATACGGATCCAGACGCGGCCCTGACGCTTCATGTGACGCGTCATGGCACGACGTGCGGCTTCGATCTGACGTGCAGTCACGCGCTCGGGCTCGAGAGCCTTGAGACCGTAGGTGCCGAAGTTCAGATCCGAACCGCCTTTTGCCTGGCCGGAGATCCGGCCTTTGTGCATCTTGCGGAATTTCGTACGCTTGGGTTGAAGCATCTCATACCCTCCTTAGCGACGACCGCCACCAGCACCACGGGGTGCAGGGCCGTCCTGGATTTCCTGAGACTTACGATCACGCGCCTGCGGGTCATGCTCCATGATCTCGCCTTTGAAGATCCAGACCTTGATCCCGATGATCCCATAGGGGGTCATGGCTTCGGAGTGAGCGTAATCGATGTCGGCGCGCAGGGTGTGCAGCGGCACACGGCCTTCACGGTACCATTCGGTACGGGCGATTTCTGCACCACCCAGACGACCAGCGACGTTCACCCGGATACCCAGGGCGCCCATGCGCATTGCGTTCTGAACGGCACGTTTCATCGCGCGACGGAAGGACACGCGGCGCTCCAGCTGCTGAGCGATGGACTCACCAACCAGCTGAGCGTCGAGCTCGGGCTTGCGTACTTCAACGATGTTGAGGTGCAGTTCCGAGTCGGTCATCGCGGCGAGCTTCTTGCGCAGCACTTCGATGTCGGCGCCTTTCTTGCCGATGATCACGCCCGGACGCGCGGTGTGAATGGTCACACGGCACTTCTTGTGGGGGCGCTCGATGATCACGCGGGCAACGCCTGCCTGCTTGCACTCGTCCTTGATGAACTCACGGATCTTGAGATCTTCCAGCAGAAGATCACCGTAGTCCTTGGTGTCGGCGTACCAACGGCTGTCCCAGGTGCGGTTGACCTGAAGGCGCATGCCGACCGGATTGACTTTATGTCCCATTAGGCTTGCTCCTCAACTTGACGCACCTTGATGGTGATCTCAGCGAACGGCTTCAGGATCTTGCCGAAACGGCCACGGGCACGCGGGCGACCGCGCTTCATGGTCATGTTCTTGCCAACCCATGCCTCGGCGACGATCAGTTCATCGACGTCCAGGTTGTGGTTGTTCTCGGCGTTCGCGATGGCGGACTGAAGGCATTTCTTCACGTCCTGCGCGATCCGCTTGTTGGAGAAAGTCAGGTCCGTCAGGGCCTTGTCCACTTTCTTGCCACGGATCATCTGAGCCACCAGGTTAAGTTTCTGCGGGCTGGTGCGAAGCATGCGGGTTTTCGCCATTGCTTCGTTGTCGGCCACGCGGCGGGGATTTTTTACCTTGCCCATGACTTACTTCCGCTTCGCTTTCTTGTCCGCAGCATGACCATAATAGGTCCGGGTCGGCGAATACTCACCAAACTTCTGACCGATCATGTCTTCCGAGACGTTGACAGGGATGTGTTTCTGGCCGTTGTAGACACCAAAGGTCAGACCCACGAACTGGGGCAGAATGGTGCTGCGACGCGACCAGATCTTGATCACTTCATTGCGGCCCGATTCACGTGCAGCTTCGGCTTTCTTAAGCACATAGCTGTCAACGAAAGGACCTTTCCATACAGAGCGAGACATATGTTAACGCCCCTTCTTCTTGGCGTGACGCGAGCGGATGATGAGCTTCTGCGACGCTTTGTTTTTGTTGCGGGTACGCTTACCCTTGGTCGGCTTGCCCCACGGGGTCACCGGGTGACGACCACCAGAGGTACGACCTTCACCACCACCGTGCGGGTGATCGATCGGGTTCATGACCACACCACGCACCGAAGGACGCTTGCCCTTGTGGCGCATACGGCCGGCTTTGCCGAAGTTCTGGTTGCTGTTGTCGGGGTTGGAAACCGCACCAACGGTTGCCATGCATTCCTGACGGACCATGCGCAGCTCGCCCGAGGACAGGCGGATCTGTGCGTAACCACCGTCACGGCCAACGAACTGAGCATAAGTACCGGCTGCACGGGCGATCTGGCCGCCTTTGCCGGGCTTCATTTCGATGTTGTGGATGATGGTACCGATCGGCATGCCCGAGAACGGCATCGCGTTGCCCGGCTTGATGTCTGCCTTTGCGGAGGCAATGACCTTGTCACCAACTGCCAGACGCTGAGGGGCCAGGATATAGGCCTGCTCGCCGTCCTCATACTTCACCAATGCGATGAAGGCAGTCCGGTTGGGGTCATATTCAATGCGCTCGACGGTTGCGGCGACATCAAATTTGTTCCGTTTGAAGTCAACGATCCGGTAAAGACGCTTTGCGCCACCACCACGGCGGCGAGAAGTGATCCGTCCGGTGTTGTTCCGGCCGCCCGATTTGGTCAGACCCTCAGTGAGAGACTTGACCGGACGCCCTTTCCAAAGCTCCGAACGGTCGATCAGAACCAGCCCACGCTGGCCCGGCGTCGTCGGTTTATACGACTTAAGTGCCATGCTTTCTGTCTTCCGTTTAGCGTGCAGGCCCTTAGGTTCTTGTCTTTGGACCCGCTATGTTAAAGCCCCCTGATGTGCCGCATGCGGCGGGTCAGGTGACCGATCTAAAGGGCCCCGAAGGTCCCAGGTTATTCAGCATCCCGACAAAAGAGACAGCCCCGGACGAATCCGAGGCCTTCAGGATTGGTGCGATGTAGCAGAGGTTGGCGGGGGTGGCAATGGGCTACAGCTCAAAACGGCTGCTTTCCGCGTCACTCCCGTGAGACAGCCTATGCCCAACGTCATCGACCTACGCACTTAACAGTGACGGCCCTGACAATTTCTCACCCGCAGAGTTCATCGAGTACAACTCAGATATTTGCCTCGCGGCTTCGTCAGCGGAGATCTTGCCAGCCGCATGATCCTCGCGGATCTTCTTGGCCGCTTGCTTGAGTTTGTATAGTTTGTTGGCGCGAACAGAATTAGACCCTGCCGAAGAATTCGCAACGCCTTGCGGCGAACGTAAAACGACCCAACCCATACGATCCTCCTAGTGTTGTTCCTCAATATGCGCCACTAGTGGCTCAGTTGTCACCACCAATTTTTCTGCTATGGCGCCATGAAACGCGTGCGGCCTTGCACAATCCACCGATATGAACCCGATTATCTGCCTAGTAGACTTGGCCTCAACAGGTATCAGGACAATTGAACGGTAGTTGCACGAGGATTGCGTAGGACTAAAGTAAGCCTCTTTCCCGAACTTTTTTAGATCCGGCACAACTCGTGGCTGTGGACCATAAGTGCAAGCAATATGCCCCAAAACTCTTTCCAACTTCTTAAGAGAGCGATTTACAGGTCTCTCGTTGCCTGTATTGCGATGTCGGATCAACATTTGATCCTTTGCTTCGCCCGTATAGAGAGCCAGACTGACCGAGACTTCACCCTTTAGGGATCTTGTCACCTGACGAGCATATGCTTCAATTACGCCAAGCGCAGAAGTGATGCTTATGTCCTTATTTTCCAACGGGGTGGCCTCTGACTTAACTGAGTTCACAAGATCCCCAAACCGGATCCATGCCTCCGCTGAAGCAAGACTAACGGCCTTGGCTCTGGTCGCAGAGCGAGCATCGAAAACGCTTGTCACCAAGTAGACGACGAATAACACCGCTGTGGCCGTTCCGGCCTGAAAAAGTGTTATTGTGCCATACACAAAATGAGACAGGCCCGGCACTGCAGCCATGGGGCCGAACTTTGAGACCCAATGCAGCAAGCCCGAAAGGCGGAAACCTGCTGGCAGTCTATTGTACCTAACAAACGCGCAACTTGCAGCAAGTCTCTGAAGCCAATTCGGATTTCCCGAAATCCACTTCTCAACCCTTCGATCAAATTCAGTCCTAGATGGCACCTTCACCCCAAACAGCTCGAACTGCAAGAAATCAACCTCAAGGTGAACATATGAAGCTTTATGAATTAGCACAACGAAAAAGGCCCCCGCTTTCGCGAGGGCCTTCGATCTTTGCAAAGGGAACAGATCTCAGAGTCCGGTGGACACGTCGATGGTGTTGCCTTCTTCCAGGGTCACATAGGCTTTCTTGACGTCCTTGCGACGGCCGATCTGGCCGCGGAAACGTTTGACCTTACCCTTGGTGATGGTGGTGTTGACCGCTTTGACCTTCACACCAAAGAGCGCCTCGACGGCCTCCTTGATCTGGGGCTTGTTGCTGTCGATCGCCACTTCGAAAACCACTGCACCGGCTTCAGACGCCATGGTGGATTTCTCGGTGATGATCGGCTTGCGGATCACGTCGTAGTGTTCTGCCTTCGCGCTCATTTCAGTCGAGCCTCCAGTGCTTCGACACCCGCCTTGGTGATCACCAGGGTGTCACGCTTGAGGATGTCATAGACGTTTGCACCCATCGTCGGCAGGATATCCAGACCTTCGATGTTGCGCGATGCTTTGAGGAAACCCTCGTTCACCGAGGCACCGTCGATGACCAGCGCGCGCTTCCAGCCCAGGTTTTTCACCTGTTTGGCCAGAGCAGCGGTCTTGCCTTCCGCGGTTGCGTCCTCGATCACGACCAGTTCACCCGCTTTTGCCTTGGCGGACAGCGCGTGGCGCAGGCCCAGCTTGCGGAACTTCTTGGTCAGCTCGTGGCCGTGGCTGCGCGGGGTCGGACCCTTGTAGATACCACCCTTGCGGAAGATCGGCGCGTTGCGGTCACCATGGCGTGCGCCACCGGTGCCCTTCTGGCGGTAGATCTTCTTGGTCGAGTAGGAGGTCTCCGAGCGGGTCTTGACCTTGTGGGTACCGGCCTGCGCGTTGTTGCGCTGCCAGCGGACCACACGGTGCAGGATGTCCGCACGCGGCTCCAGACCGAACAGGTCTTCGGACAGTTCGATGTCGCCTGCCTTGCCGCCGTCGAGTTTGATCACATCAAGTTTCATGCTTCACCACCTTCCGCGGGAGATTCCGCCGGTGCTTCGGTTGCTGCGGCCTTCAGACCTGCCGGGAAGGGCAGACCTTCGGGCGCTTTCTTCTTGACGGCATCCTTGACGGTTACCCAACCGGATTTCGGACCGGGCACGGCGCCTTTGATGAACACCAGGCCACGCTCGGCGTCGGTTTTCACGACTTCGAGGTTCTGGGTGGTCACGCGGGCAGCACCCATGTGGCCGGCCATTTTCTTGCCTTTGAAGACCTTGCCGGGATCCTGACACTGGCCGGTGGAGCCGTGCGAACGGTGGGAGATCGAAACACCGTGCGAGGCGCGCAGACCACCAAAGTTCCAGCGCTTCATGGCGCCTGCGAAACCTTTACCGATCGAGGTGCCGGTCACGTCCACTTTCTGACCTGTCAGGAAGTGCTCAGCCGAGATTTCGGCGCCAACTTCGATCAGGGCATCGGCGGGAACGCGGAATTCGACCAGCTTCCGCTTGGGCTCAACCTTTGCAGCGGCAAAGTGACCACGCATCGCCTTGGAGACGCGCTTTACCTTGGCCGAACCTGCACCCAGCTGAACGGCGGTGTAGCCGTCTTTGTCTTCGGTACGCTGAGCAACGACCTGCAGACCGTCCAGGTGAAGAACGGTGACAGGGATCTGCTTGCCGTCTTCCATGAACAGCCGGGTCATGCCGACTTTCTTTGCGATAATACCAGAGCGCATATTCATTACCCTCCGATCTTACGACTGCAGCTTGATCTCGACGTCCACACCAGCGGCGAGGTCGAGCTTCATCAGCGCGTCCACGGTCTGGGGAGTCGGATCAACGATATCCAGCAGGCGCTTGTGCGTGCGGATTTCGAACTGGTCACGGGATTTCTTGTCCACGTGGGGACCACGCAGAACGGTGAATTTCTCGATCTTGTTCGGAAGCGGGATCGGGCCACGAACCTGCGCGCCGGTGCGCTTTGCAGTGTTCACGATTTCCTGTGTGCTGGCATCCAGTACACGGTAATCAAAAGCCTTCAGCCGAATGCGAATGTTTTGACTTTGCATTTCGTCAGCCTTTTGTAGGCGTTGGAGTTGAGAGGAGGGCCCACGACCACCGCGCGCCCTCATCGAACCCAAAGGGCGGGAATCACCCCGCCCTGTTCCCGACATGCGGGATGGGGCCTGTTACACCCGTTGGACCGGGGGAGCAAGATGTTTCGCGCGCGAAACGGTTGCGGGTGGGGCGGACGGTGGGTTTGGGATGTATTTAGGTCTACGAAACAAGGGCAACGAAGAATGGTAGCGACACTGCAAACAGGAAATAGGATCAGTAGCATCCGCATTGTTTACAACAGACGAGAGCACATTCGTCTTGAGGAATCGTAACAAAGTGCACGCTCCCACAATCTGAGCAAGGCTCGCTTGCCAGCGCAATTGTTAAGTCAGCCTGGCACATCAAACACTTCGCGCTATCGTGACCCGTCTGAATGGCAGTTGCGCACCCTAGTTCGCGTCGAAGTTCGCTGGCCGCACTTTCGAGGCAGTGGGGGCAGAAAATCTGAATGCTTGACTTCTTTGCGCCTATGCACATCTTGAACATTTCATTGCTCATTAATGCTTGCAAGTGTCGCAAATCAGCCATTGCGTCTGACACAGGCGACGACCATTCGTAGTCATGAAAAAAACGCCGTGCGCTTTTGCCGTCATATTTTACTCTATTGGTGAGCCATTCTCCCTCTCTCCATAGGATAGCATAAACTTCCACCAATGTTGCAATCAGTTCGCTAGGTTCAAAAGCTGCTTCATGTACGCCGAGATGCATCATCCTATTTCTAATCCTCCTCAATTCATCAAACCTTGGCTCAAAGGACTGAGGCAATTCGTAATCAGTAAGAGCGATAACTGCGCGAGGTAGATCTATAGCGTCCAGAGTTTTCAAACTTGCAAAGTCTATCTGCGCTTCCTTTCGGGAAAACTGAAAAGAACCATTCAGCAACAGAAGATAGGGACTGACCTGTGCTACAAGAGACTTTAGGCGGAGCTCAATTGCTTGCAATAGCATTGAAATTAGATGGCTAATTTCTTGTTGAGCGTCATTCGAGTACTCATCCCAAAGTTCTTTATGGGCATGTTCGGCTTGAAGGTCTCCGACGTTCAAGTCGTGGCTTTCCGCGAAATCAGTGTAGATCTCTACCGTCCGCATCCAAACGTCAAAGTAGCTTCTTAGTGCAGCTTCATTCAGCCCTTCCGCACTTGGCACGTTGACCAACATGAAATGACCTTCCAACTTCCTCTGTAGCTAGGATATCTCATTCTATGAACAAAAAAAGGGCCTCCCGAGGGAGGCCCTTTCTATTTGGAACGCTGTGGGTTCTCGGCAGATTTTCCGATGGAAAATCGCCTGTCACCCACTGTTCCCAAAATCATTATTCAATGATTTTGGAAACGACGCCAGCGCCGACGGTGCGGCCGCCTTCGCGGATGGCGAAGCGCAGACCGTCTTCCATCGCGATCGGCGCGATCAGCTCAACCGAGAACTTCAGGTTGTCGCCCGGCATCACCATCTCGGTGCCTTCCGGCAGGGTCACGGTGCCGGTCACGTCGGTGGTGCGGAAGTAGAACTGCGGACGGTAGTTCGCAAAGAACGGGGTGTGACGACCGCCTTCTTCCTTGGTCAGGATATAGGCTTCGGCTTCGAACTTGGTGTGCGGGGTCACGGAGCCCGGCTTACACAGAACCTGGCCACGCTCAACCGACTCACGGTCGATACCGCGCAGCAGCGCGCCGATGTTGTCGCCTGCTTCACCGCGGTCCAGCAGCTTGCGGAACATTTCAACGCCGGTGCAGGTGGTCTTGGTGGTGTCTTTGATGCCGACGATTTCGATTTCGTCGCCAACGTTGATCACGCCACGCTCGACACGGCCGGTCACAACGGTACCACGGCCGGAGATCGAGAACACGTCTTCGATCGGCATCAGGAACGGCTGGTCGACAGCACGTGCCGGGGTCGGGATGTACTCGTCCACGGCTGCCATCAGTTCGCGGATCTTGTTCTCGCCGATTTCCGGGTCACGGCCTTCCATCGCCGCCAGGGCGGAGCCTGCAACGATCGGAATATCGTCGCCGGGGAAGTCGTAGGACGACAGCAGTTCGCGGATTTCCATTTCGACGAGCTCGAGCAGCTCTTCGTCGTCAACCTGGTCAACCTTGTTCATGAACACGACCAGCGCAGGCACGCCAACCTGACGCGCCAGCAGGATGTGCTCCCGGGTCTGGGGCATCGGGCCGTCGGCTGCGTTCACAACCAGGATCGCGCCGTCCATCTGCGCCGCACCGGTGATCATGTTCTTCACGTAGTCGGCGTGGCCGGGGCAGTCGACGTGGGCGTAGTGACGCGCGTCGGTTTCATACTCAACGTGCGCGGTCGAGATGGTGATGCCGCGGGCCTTTTCTTCGGGCGCGCCGTCAATCTGGTCATACGCCTTGAAGTCACCAAAGTACTTGGTGATCGCTGCGGTCAGCGTGGTCTTGCCGTGGTCAACGTGGCCGATGGTGCCGATGTTGACGTGCGGTTTATTACGCTCAAACTTTTCCTTAGCCATGGTGGCCTCCTTTTGGTTGGAAGAAGGTCCGCGCGGGCCGCGAACCTTCCAATGTCATGACGCTTACGCGTATTTCGCCTGGATCTCTTCGGAGATATTGTTCGGAACCGGATCGTAGTGATCGAACAGCATGGTGAACTGGGCGCGGCCCGAGGACATCGAACGCAGAGTGTTGATGTAACCGAACATGTTCGCCAGCGGCACGAAGGCGTTGATCGCGATCGCGTTACCGCGGTTCTCCTGGCCCGACACCTGACCACGACGGGAGGTGAGGTCGCCGATGATACCACCGGTGTATTCTTCCGGGGTGATCACTTCGACTTTCATGATCGGTTCCAGTAGTTTGGCGCCAGCTTTCTTCATACCTTCACGCATGGCCATACGGGCTGCGATTTCGAAGGCCAGAACGCTGGAGTCAACGTCGTGGAACTTACCGTCGATCAGGGCAACCTTGAAGTCGATCACGGGGAAGCCGGCCAGCGGGCCGCTGTCCATGACGGACTGGATGCCTTTTTCAACACCGGGGATGTATTCCTTCGGAACAGCACCGCCAACGATGCGGGATTCGAAGGAGTAGCCTTCGCCGGCTTCGGTCGGCGAGATGATCAGCTTCACCTCGGCGAACTGACCCGAACCACCCGACTGTTTCTTGTGGGTGTAGGTGTGCTCGACCTCGTGACCGATGGTCTCGCGGTAGGCCACCTGCGGGGCACCGATGTTGGCTTCCACTTTGAATTCACGCTTGAGACGATCCACCAGGATGTCCAGGTGAAGTTCGCCCATGCCCTTCATGATGGTCTGACCGGACTCGAGGTCGGTCTCAACACGGAAGGACGGATCTTCAGCGGCCAGACGGGCCAGACCCTGGGACATTTTCTCCTGGTCGCCCTTGGTTTTGGGCTCGACCGCGATCTCGATCACCGGATCGGGGAAGGTCATGGTTTCCAGAACCACCGGTTCCTTCGCATCGCAGAGGGTGTCACCGGTGGTGGTGTCTTTCAGACCCGCCAGCGCGATGATGTCGCCCGCAAAGGCTTCTTCGATCTCTTCCCGGTTGTTGGAGTGCATCATCATCATACGACCGACGCGCTCTTTCTTGCCCTTGGTCGAGTTCAGGATGCTGTCACCCTTGTTGATCACGCCGGAATAGATCCGGGTGAAAGTCAGGGAGCCAACGAAGGGGTCGTTCATGATCTTGAACGCCAGGCCAGAGAAAGCCATGTCGTCGTCCGCGCGGCGGGCGATGTTACGAACTTCTTCTTCGTCACCCGGCTTGAAGCCCATGTAATCGACAACGTCCAGCGGGCTGGGCAGGTAGTCGATCACAGCGTTGAGCAGCGGCTGAACACCTTTGTTCTTGAACGCCGAGCCACCCAGAACCGGAACGAAGTCCAGCGCCAGGGTACCCTTGCGCAGCAGTTTGCGCAGGGTCGGAACGTCGGGCTCGTTGCCTTCCAGGTATTCCATCATGGCGTCGTCGTCTTGCTCGACGGCCGCTTCGACCATCTTGCCGCGCCATTCATCGGCCATGTCCTTCAGGCTGTCGCGGATCGGAGCCTTGACCCAGCTTGCGCCCAGGTCTTCGCCCTGCCACAGCCATTCTTCCATGGTGACCAGGTCGATCAGGCCTTCGAGTTCGTTTTCTGCGCCGATCGGAACACCAACCGGAACCGCGCGGGCACCGGTGCGGTCCTCGATCATGCGGACGCAGTTGAAGAAGTCAGCGCCGATCTTGTCCATCTTGTTGACGAACACCATACGCGGAACCTTGTAGCGGTCAGCCTGACGCCACACGGTTTCGGTCTGGGGTTCAACGCCGGCGTTGGCGTCCAGAACACAGACTGCACCGTCGAGAACCGCCAGCGAACGCTCAACTTCGATGGTGAAGTCAACGTGGCCGGGAGTGTCGATGATGTTCAGGCGGTGCTTGGGGGTATCAGCGGTCTGACCGTCTTCGGTGCGTTCCCAGAAGGTGGTGGTCGCAGCCGAGGTGATGGTGATCCCGCGTTCCTGCTCCTGCTCCATCCAGTCCATGGTGGCTGCACCATCGTGCACCTCACCGATGTTGTGGGATTTGCCGGTGTAATACAGGATACGCTCAGAGCAGGTGGTCTTACCTGCGTCGATGTGCGCCATGATACCGAAGTTACGGTATAGTTCGAGCGGATATTCGCGTGCCATGGTGTGTAGCCTCTGAAGGGTTTACCAGCGATAGTGCGAGAAGGCCTTGTTGGCCTCTGCCATCTTGTGGGTGTCTTCGCGCTTCTTAACGGCGGTACCGCGGGACTGTACAGCGTCCAGCAGCTCACCGGCGAGGCGTTCTTCCATTGTGTTCTCGTTGCGGCCGCGGGCAGCGGTGATCAGCCAGCGGATGGCCAGGGCCTCGCGGCGCTCGGGGCGCACTTCAACCGGAACCTGGTAGGTGGCACCACCCACACGACGCGAGCGAACCTCAACCGAGGGCTTCACGTTGTCGAGGGCTTCGTGGAACACTTCCACGGGCGCGCGCTTGATCTTGGCTTCAACGCGGTCGAATGCGTTGTAGACGATTTTTTCTGCGACCGATTTCTTACCATCGATCATCAGGTTGTTCATGAATTTGGTCAGAACGCGGTCGCCATATTTGGCGTCGGGCAGAACTTCGCGTTTTTCAGCAGCGTGACGGCGTGACATCTTTGCTTATCCTTCTTCTTACTTAGGACGCTTCGCGCCATACTTGGAGCGGCGCTGCTTACGGTCTTTGACGCCCTGGGTATCCAGAACACCGCGAAGGATGTGGTAACGCACACCGGGAAGGTCTTTTACACGACCGCCGCGGATCAGAACCACAGAGTGTTCCTGAAGGTTGTGGCTTTCACCCGGGATGTAGGAGATCACTTCGAAACCGTTGGTCAGGCGAACCTTGGCCACTTTCCGCATAGCGGAGTTCGGTTTCTTCGGTGTGGTGGTGTAAACGCGGGTACATACGCCGCGCTTTTGGGGGCACTGCTCCAGATGCATGGACTTGGAGCGTTTTACTTTCGGCTGCCGCGGCTTGCGGATCAGCTGTTGAATCGTTGGCATTCCGGTCTATTCCCCGTTTCGCAACTGTCATGTCATGCACGCGATAAAGCGTGCGGCTCATATTTCCGGCACTTACGCGTCCGCAAGCGCAAAAACCGCATTCGTTCCCATTCCGAGGTGAACGACGCGGTGGGTTTACAGAGGATCCGGGTGATAAAAGTGCCCGAACCTTGTGCCACTACAATAGTGATATCGGCTTTAGGGGCGGCCCCCGGATGCCGGATAGGCGCGCGTATATGGGGAGTCGGCGGAGTTGTCAACCGCAGCAGGCCCTTTCGCACCGCCCTGCGCCGGGATCTGCCGGGAACTGGCGATGAACTCCCGCAAGCGCGCCCAGCGAACGCTTTCCTTGCCCGTCGGCCGGGCGCCATGCATAGTCCAGTCGCGCAGTGGATAATCAGGACGGCTCCCTCATGCAAGTCATCGGCCTATGTCGTTTTTCCTACCCCGCAATCGGTGGTTTTCAGGTCGAGCACGATAGCCTGGAAGAACGGATCGCCTATCTGTACGCCGACCAGCGCCTGGAAGAACGGTTCCAATTGATGGAGACCGTCGCCCTGCCCTGCCTGCGCGCGCAGACCGATCAGGATTTCGAGCTGATCATCGTTATCGGGGATAGCCTGCCCAAGCATCATCGCGACCGGCTCCACGACATCACTGCGGGCATGCCCCAGGTGCGCATCCACAGCGAGCCACCGCGCAAACAGCGGCAGGTGATGAAAGAGATCCTGAACAAGGCGCGCCGCGATCCCGCCGCGCCCTGCCTGCAGTTCCGCCATGACGATGACGATGCCGTATCTGTCGATTTTGTCGAGCGGCTGCGGCAGACGGTTCAGGACTGCCCCGGCCTGATCCAGAGGAACAAGACCGTCGCGGTGGATTTCAATCAGGGCTATGTGGCCGAACTGGGCGAGGACGGGATCGCGGCGACGGAAATCCACCGGCCTTACTATGTGGCCTCACTCGGGATGTATGTGCAGGGGGGCTGCAACCTGACCATCATGAACTTTGCCCATGAAAAGATCCTGCGGTTCATGCCCACCGTGACGATCAGCGATCAGCCGATGTTCGTGCGCACTCACAACGGCTACAACGACTCTCGACAAAAGCCCGTTAAACCCGTTCGCGTCACCCCGCTGACGCCCGCACAGATTTGCGAATTCGAAGCCCGCTTTGCCATACGGCAAGACCATGTCCGCAGTGTCTTTGGCGCCCGCTGACCCCCTGCCCCGCCGCCAGATCGAAGAGGACCCCACTCCATGCAGGTTATCGGATTGTGCCGTTTCTCCTATGTCGGGCTTGGGGGCTACAAGATCGTGCACGAAAATCTCGCCGAGCGTCGTGCCTTCCTTTATGCGCCCGCACGGCTCGAAGAACGGTTCCGCCTCTTTGAAACCATCAGCCTGCCCTCGGTCATCGCTCAGACGGATCAGGACTTTCAGCTTCATGTGGTGGTTGGAGAGTGCTTTCCCGAGGCCTATCTGGAACGGCTTCTTGCGCTGACCGAAGACCTCCCGAACGTGGCCGTCTCGATGCAGCCCCCAGACAATCACCGCCGCCAGATGATCCGCGTACTGAACGCCGCCCGCGAAGATGCCGGGGCGCCCTGTTTACAATTCCGCCTGGATGACGACGATGCCATGGCGGTGAATTTCATCGCACGACTGAAGCAGGCCGCCCAGGATCTGAAACCAGTCTGGCAGCGCTATCCGCTGACCACCATCGACTTCAACCGGGGCTATATCTACCGGGCTGGCCCGGAAGGTCTGTCGATCACCCCAGACCGTGAGGCTTATGCGGCGCTTTCCCTTGGCGTGGTGGTGCCGGGTGGGTCGGATCGGACGATCATGCATCAGGGCCATCACATCCTGTGGAAAGAGACCCCGACGCTCACCTTTCCCGATGGCGATATGTACATGCGGGGGCATAACGGGTTCAATGACTCCCGTTCTAAAGGACGCGGCAAGAAGGTCAGGCTTTCACCGGTCACCGCCGAAGAGGTCGACCACCTGAAGCGCACCTTCAACGTGGACAATGCCGCGGTCGCACGGGCGTTTTCATCCCCCTGCCTGCTGCCGCTCCCGGTAAAGGGTGAATAGACCCGCAGCCACAACGATGGCCGCGCCGATCAAGGTCAGGCCGCTTGGCAGCGCATCGAACACGTACCAGCCAAGGAAGATCGCCCAAAGCAGACCCGTGTAGCGAAAGGGGGACACAGCGGCCACGTCTCCGTTGCGCATCGCCATGACCGAGAACAGATAGCCTGCGAAAATGAAACAGGCCGCCTGCAGCAACATCCGCCAGTGGTCACCTCGCATGGGCTGCCAATCCTGCTGGGTGCTGTAGACCAGCCCGAATGCAAAGACCGTCAGTGATGCCATCAGCGTCACAGTCATCGACGGCACTGCCGCTGACATCTTTCGGGTGAACAGATCCCGCGCGGTCACGCAGCCCACCGCGCCGAGGGCATAGAGGGACGCACTGTCAAATCCCTCCGGTCCCGGCCGCACGATCAGCAGCATGCCCACGAAGCCCGCAAGGATCGCCGCCATGCGCCGCCAGCCGATGCTTTCGCGAAAGAACAGCGCAGCGCCCAGGGTGACGGTCAGCGGCAACATCTGCAAGACCGCCGTCACATTTGCCAGCGGCATCAACATCAGGGCGCTGAGGAACAGAAAAGTCGCCCCCGCCTCGGACAGGCAGCGCCCCAGCACCAGCATCCAGTCCCGCCGCGGCAGGTTCATCCGCAGGCTGCCTAGGTAACGTGCCAACAGGAAGATCAGCACCGTCGCAGCCCCACCCCGAATGACCAATATCTGCGACAGCGGCAGGTCGGCGCCCACCGTTTTCACCAGCGTGTCGTTAAAGGTGAAGGCCGCCATGCTGCCCATCATCAACAGGGCACCAGTCTGGTTTGGGGTCATCCGGCACTCCGTCTGGGTTGGAAAATCTGCGGATTAGGTGAATGCGCCTCAGCGCTCTCTTAAGCAGCAGAAAACACCCAAAGTCTCAATTTGAAAAGAGGGTTTGCGTTTTGCATCTCCCAAAAGAAAACCCCCGCACCATCGGCGCGGGGGTCTTTCATTTTCTCATGTGATCGGCAGATCAATCGCGGCTTTCCGGGGTTTCCACCAGATTGTCGAAATCGCCGCCCGACAGATCGTCGTCCATGACCGGCGCGGCCAGGGCCGCTGCGGCCTCGGCCTCTTCGCGGCGGGCTTCCAGCACCACGTTGTCGCGGCTTTGCGCGATGTGACGCATCTGCTGGGTGGCCCCACCGGTGCCGGCCGGGATCAGGCGGCCCACGATGACGTTCTCCTTGAGGCCGACCAGCTTGTCCTTCTTGCCCTGAACCGAAGCTTCGGTAAGCACGCGGGTGGTCTCCTGGAAGGAGGCCGCCGAGATGAAGGAGCGGGTCTGCAAGGACGCCTTGGTGATACCCAGAAGGATCGGCTCGCCCTGAGCCGGACGCTTGCCACGGGCCAGCGCCTTCTCGTTGGCCTGGTCGAACTCCTGCTTGTCCACGTGCTCGCCTTTCAGCAGCGTCGTGTCACCGGAGTCGGAGATCTCCCACTTCTGCAGCATCTGGCGAACGATCACCTCGATGTGCTTGTCGTTGATCTTCACACCCTGCAGGCGATAGACGTCCTGAACCTCGTCGATCATGTAGTTGGCCAGAGCCTCGACACCCATGATGGAGAGGATGTCATGCGGCGCCGGATTCCCGTCCATGATGTAGTCACCCTTCTGCACGAAGTCGCCTTCCTGCACCGGGATGTGCTTGCCCTTGGGCACCATGTATTCGACGGTTTCCAGCGTCTCATCTGCCGGTTCGATCGAGATGCGGCGCTTGTTCTTGTAGTCGCGGCCAAAGCGCACGTAACCATCGATTTCCGCGATGATCGCGTGGTCTTTAGGACGACGCGCTTCAAACAGTTCGGCCACACGGGGCAGACCACCGGTGATGTCCTTGGTCTTGGCGCCCTCACGCGGGATACGCGCGACAACGTCACCGGCCTCGATCAGCTGCCCGTCTTCACAGGACAGGATCGCGTCAACGGACATCGGGTAGGTCACCGGGTTGCCCAGATCGTTGCGGACCGGCTCACCGTCAGCATCCACAAGGATGATTTCCGGCTTGAGGTCGTTGCCACGCGGCGCCGCCCGCCAGTCGATCACGATCTTCTGGGTCATGCCGGTGGCTTCGTCGGTCTCGTCGCGCACCGCAAGACCCGAGACGAGGTCGACGTATTTCGCGGTACCCGGCTTTTCGGCGATGATCGGCAGGGTGTAGGGGTCCCATTCGAACAGCTTGTCGCCGCGCGCCACTTTCTGGCCTTCGGTCACGAACAGCTTGGAGCCGTAGCCCAGCTTGTGGCTGGCCCGCTCTTCGCCCTGATCGTCCTGAATGATGATCTTCATGTTCCGACCGACCACCAGCGTTTCACCGCTGGAGTTCTTCAGGGTCTGCGCGTTCTCGAAGACGATGGTGCCTTGCTGGCTTGCTTCGAGGAACGACTGCTGGCCACCCTGGGCAACACCGCCGATGTGGAAGGTCCGCATCGTCAGCTGTGTACCCGGTTCACCGATCGACTGCGCGGCGATGATGCCGACAGCTTCACCCGAGTTGACCATGGTGCCGCGTGCGAGGTCACGACCATAGCACATGGCGCAGACGCCCTCTTCGCTTTCACAGGTCAGCGGCGAGCGGATACGCGCAGTGGCGACACCGGCTTCCTGGACCGCATCGGACATGCGTTCGTCGATGAGCTGACCCTGGGCAACCAGGATCTCCTCGGTGCCGGGACGCTTGATGTCCTCGGCAGCCACACGACCCAGGATACGCTCGCCGATGGAGGCGACCACTTCACCGTCGTTGACCGCGGCCTCTGCGGTGATCGCACGCTCGGTGCCACAGTCATGCTCGCGCACGATGCAGTCCTGAGCCACGTCCACAAGACGGCGGGTCAGGTAGCCAGAGTTCGCCGTCTTCAGAGCGGTATCCGACAGACCCTTACGGGCACCGTGGGTGGAGTTGAAGTACTCCAGAACGGTCAGACCCTCTTTGAAGTTCGAGATGATCGGGGTCTCGATGATGTCGCCGTTCGGCTTGGCCATCAGGCCCCGCATACCGCCCAGCTGTTTCATCTGCGTAACCGAGCCACGCGCACCGGAGTGGGCCATCATGTAGACCGAGTTCGGCTCCATCACGGCGCCATTCTCGTCACGCTTGTCGGCGGAGATGGTGTTCATCATCGCCTCGGTGACGCGGTCGTTACACTTGGACCAGGCATCGACAACCTTGTTGTACTTTTCGCCCTGGGTAATCAGGCCGTCCATGTACTGCTGTTCGAAGTCTTTCACCTGATCACGGGTTTCGTCCACGATGGGCCACTTGCCCTCGGGGATCACCATGTCGTCCTTGCCGAACGAAATGCCCGCCTTGAACGCCTCGCGGAAGCCCATGGTCATGATCTGGTCACAGAAGATGACCGACTCTTTCTGACCGCAGTAACGGTAGACGGTGTCGATGACCTGCTGCACCTCTTTCTTCCGCAGAAGACGGTTCACCAGTTCGAACGGCGCCTTGGCGTTCTTGGGCAGAAGCGCACCCAGACGCACACGGCCGGGCGTGGTCTCGAAACGCTTGAGAACCTCGTTGCCTTCCTCGTCGATCTGAGGAACACGCGCGGTGATCTTGGAGTGCAGGTGCACTTCACCGGCGTTCAGCGCGTGTTCGACTTCCTCGATGGTGCCGAAGATCTTGCCTTCACCCACCATGCCTTCGCGTTCGAGGGTCACATAGTAGAGACCCAGGATCATATCCTGCGAGGGAACGATGATCGGCGCGCCGTTTGCGGGCGACAGAACGTTGTTGGTGGACATCATCAGGACGCGCGCTTCCAGCTGGGCCTCAAGGCTCAGCGGCACGTGCACGGCCATCTGGTCACCGTCAAAGTCGGCGTTAAAGGCCGAGCAGACCAGCGGGTGCAGCTGGATCGCCTTGCCTTCGATCAGCGTGGGTTCAAACGCCTGAATGCCAAGACGGTGCAGCGTCGGCGCACGGTTCAGCATGACGGGGTGTTCGCGGATCACCTCATCGAGGATATCCCACACTTCGGGGCGCTCTTTTTCGACCAGCTTCTTCGCCTGCTTCACGGTGGAGGACAGACCTTTGGCTTCCAGACGCGAGTAGATGAAGGGCTTGAAGAGTTCGAGCGCCATCTTCTTCGGCAGACCGCACTGGTGCAGTTTAAGTTCCGGGCCGGTCACGATGACCGAACGACCCGAGAAGTCGACGCGCTTACCCAAAAGGTTCTGACGGAAGCGGCCCTGTTTCCCTTTCAGCATGTCCGAAAGCGATTTCAGCGGACGCTTGTTGGCGC
Organism: Phycobacter sedimenti; assembly: GCF_038148855.1. NCBI lineage: Bacteria > Pseudomonadati > Pseudomonadota > Alphaproteobacteria > Rhodobacterales > Roseobacteraceae > Phycobacter > Phycobacter sedimenti. Next base: position 70,559 of record NZ_JBBVGR010000006.1, read on the forward strand.
CGGTGATGACCCGGCCACGGCGGCCGTTGTCAAACAGGGCGTCAACGGATTCCTGCAGCATCCGCTTTTCGTTGCGCACGATGATATCGGGCGCGCGCAGCTCGATCAGGCGCTTCAGACGGTTGTTCCGGTTGATCACACGACGGTAAAGGTCGTTGAGGTCAGAAGTCGCGAAACGGCCCCCATCCAGCGGCACCAGCGGCCGCAGTTCCGGCGGGATGACAGGGATCACGGTCATGATCATCCATTCCGGGCGGTTGCCCGACTCGAGGAAGCTTTCGACCACTTTCAGACGCTTGATGATCTTCTTGGGCTTCAACTCACCAGTGGCTTCGGCCAGATCGGCGCGCAGCTGCTCGGCTTCGGCTTCCAGATCGATCGCAGCCAGCATTTCACGGATCGCTTCGGCGCCGATATTGGCGGTGAAGGCGTCCATGCCGTACTGGTCCTGCGCGTCCATGAACTCTTCTTCGGTCATCATCTGACCGTAGGTGAGATCGGTGAGGCCCGGCTCGATCACCACGTAGTTCTCAAAGTAGAGAACCCGCTCCAGATCGCGCAGGGTCATGTCCAGCATCAGGCCGATGCGGGAGGGAAGCGACTTCAGGAACCAGATGTGGGCGACGGGCGCAGCCAGTTCGATGTGGCCCATACGCTCGCGGCGGACCTTTTGCAGGGTAACTTCCACACCGCATTTTTCGCAGACAACGCCGCGATATTTCATGCGCTTGTATTTGCCGCAGAGGCATTCGTAGTCTTTGATCGGGCCAAAGATACGGGCGCAGAACAGACCGTCACGCTCGGGCTTGAAGGTCCGGTAGTTGATGGTCTCGGGCTTTTTGATTTCGCCATAGGACCACGACAGAATCCGTTCCGGCGACGCCAGCGAGACTTTGATCTCGTCGAAAACCTTCGGCGGCGTCAGCGGGTTGAACGGGTTGTTGGTGATTTCCTGGTTCATTTTGATACCTCAAATTTTGCGGAAGGGGGGACGGGAGAAGGGCAAGCGCCCTTACTCCTCAACCTCCGCATCCAGGAGTTCCATATTCAGGCCGAGACCACGGACTTCCTTGACCAGAACGTTGAACGATTCCGGTACGCCCGCTTCGAAGTTGTCTTCGCCCTTGACGATGCTTTCATAGACCTTGGTCCGGCCTGCGACGTCATCCGACTTGACGGTGAGCATCTCCTGCAGGGTGTAGGCGGCGCCGTAAGCTTCCAGAGCCCAGACCTCCATCTCCCCGAAACGCTGACCACCGAACTGCGCCTTACCACCCAGCGGCTGCTGCGTGACGAGGGAGTACGGACCAGTCGAACGCGCGTGGATCTTGTCGTCGACCAGGTGGTGCAGTTTCAAGAGGTACTTGATGCCAACGGTGACGGGACGCGCGAATTGCTCACCGGTGCGGCCGTCGAACAGGATCGACTGACCGGAGGTGTCAAAGCCAGCCCGCACCAGCGCATCGTTGACGTCTGCCTCTTTGGCGCCGTCAAAGACAGGCGTTGCAATCGGCACACCGCGGGTCACATTGGCTGCCGCCTCAAGGAGATCGGTCTCGCTCATCTCGGCGATCCCTTCGTCATAGACGTTCTCGCCATAGGCGTGATGCATCGCATCGCGCACCGGGGTGAGATCGCCGGAGCGACGGTATTCCTGCAGCGCATCGTCCACCTTGATGCCAAGACCGCGTGCGGCCCAGCCCATGTGGGTTTCAAGGATCTGACCAACGTTCATACGCGACGGAACGCCCAGCGGGTTCAGACAGAAATCGACCGGAGTCCCATCGGCGAGGAACGGCATGTCCTCCATCGGCACCACTTTCGAGATCACACCCTTGTTGCCGTGACGGCCGGCCATCTTGTCGCCCGGCTGAAGCTTGCGCTTCACGGCGATGAAGACCTTGACCATCTTCATCACACCCGGGGGCAGATCGTCGCCGCGACGGACCTTTTCGACCTTGTCTTCGAAACGGGCATCCAGTGCGCGTTTCTGCGCTTCGTACTGCTCGTTCAGGGCCTCAAGGATCTGGGCGTCCTGCTCGTCTTCCAGGGCGAGCATCCACCACTGACCACGGCTGAGCGATGCCAGCAGCTCTTCGGTGATTTCCGAGCCCGGCTTGATGCCTTTCGGGCCTTTGACCGCGGTTTTGCCCAGCAGCATGCCGCGCAGACGGGCGTAGATGTTGCGATCCAGGATCGCCAGCTCGTCGTCGCGGTCACGGGCGAGGCGTTCGACTTCCTCACGCTCGATCTGCAGCGCGCGCTCGTCTTTTTCAACGCCGTGGCGGTTGAAGACACGCACTTCGACCACGGTGCCGTAGTCGCCCGGCTTCACACGCAGGGAGGTGTCGCGCACGTCCGATGCCTTCTCACCAAAGATGGCGCGCAGAAGCTTTTCTTCCGGCGTCATCGGGCTTTCGCCCTTCGGAGTGATCTTGCCGACCAGGATGTCACCCGGCTCCACGTCCGCGCCGATGTAGACGATACCCGCCTCATCGAGGTTGCGCAGCGCCTCTTCACCCACGTTCGGGATGTCGCGGGTGATCTCTTCCGGGCCGAGCTTGGTGTCACGGGCGGCGACTTCGAATTCCTCGATGTGGATCGAGGTGAAGACGTCGTCGCGGGCAATCCGCTCGGAGATCAGGATGGAGTCTTCGTAGTTGTAGCCGTTCCAGGGCATGAAGGCGACGACGACGTTCTTGCCGAGGGCCAGTTCACCCATATCGGTCGACGGACCGTCAGCAATCACTTCGCCCTTGCGCACTTCCTGACCCACCCTCACCAGCGGACGCTGGTTGATGCAGGTGTTCTGGTTGGACCGCTGGAACTTGCGCATGCGGTAGATATCCACGCCCGCATCGCCCAGTTCCAGATCCGAGGTCGCCCGGATCACGATACGCTGGGCATCGACCTGGTCGATGATACCGGCGCGTTTCGCCATGATCGCAGCGCCCGAGTCGCGGGCCACGATTTCCTCGATACCGGTGCCGACCAGGGGCGCCTCGGCACGCAGGAGCGGAACCGCCTGACGCTGCATGTTCGAACCCATCAGAGCGCGGTTGGCGTCGTCGTTTTCCAGGAACGGAATGAGCGAGGCCGCAACCGAGACCAGCTGCTTGGGCGACACGTCAATCAGATCAACGCTTTCGCGCGGAGCCAGGGTGTAATCACCGGATTGACGGGTGGAGACCAGATCGTTCTGGAACTTGCCGTCCGCATCCAGAGCCGCGTTAGCCTGGGCCACGGTGTGGCGCATTTCCTCGGTCGCGGACATGTAGTGCACTTCGTCGGTGACCTGCGCGTCCTTGACGACACGGTAGGGCGTCTCGATGAAGCCGTACTTGTTCACGCGGGCAAAGGTGGCCAGCGAGTTGATCAGACCGATGTTCGGACCTTCCGGCGTTTCAATCGGGCACATCCGGCCATAGTGGGTCGGGTGCACGTCGCGGACCTCAAAGCCTGCACGCTCGCGGGTCAGACCGCCCGGCCCAAGCGCCGAGAGGCGGCGTTTGTGGGTGACTTCGGACAGCGGGTTGGTCTGGTCCATGAATTGCGACAGCTGCGAGGAGCCGAAGAATTCACGCACAGCGGCGGCCGCCGGTTTCGCGTTGATCAGATCCTGCGGCATCACGGTGTCGATCTCGACACTGGACATGCGCTCCTTGATGGCACGTTCCATGCGCAGCAGGCCGACACGGTACTGGTTTTCCATCAGCTCGCCAACCGAACGCACCCGGCGGTTGCCCAGGTGGTCGATGTCGTCGATGTCGCCCTTGCCGTCACGCAGTTCCACCAGCGCCTTGATACAGGCGATGATGTCTTCCTTGCGCAGGGTGCGCATCGTGTCCTCGGCGTCCAGAGCCAGGCGCATGTTCATCTTCACACGGCCAACCGCAGAGAGGTCATAGCGCTCGCTGTCGAAGAACAGGGTGTCGAAGAGCGCAGAAGCGGCCTCGACGGTGGGCGGCTCGCCCGGGCGCATGACGCGGTAGATGTCCATGAGCGCGGTATCGCGGCCCATGTTCTTGTCCATCGCCATGGTGTTGCGCATGTAGGGACCGACGTTGACGTTATCGATGTCCAGTACCGGGATCTCGGTCACGCCTGCATCGATCAGCTCTTTGACGGTGCCGCCGATCAGATCGCCGTCCTTGTCGAATTCAAGGGTCAGCTCGTCGCCTGCTTCCACGTAGATGGCGCCGGTTTCTTCGTTGATGATATCCTTGGCAACGTATTTGCCAACGATATGTTCAAACGGCACCAGAAGCTCGGTGATGGTGCCTTCGTCAATCATCTTCTTGACCGCGCGCGGGGTGACCTTCTTGCCGGCTTCGGCAAAGATTTCACCTGTGGCGGCATCGACCAGATCATAGGTCGGACGGGTGCCGCGCACACGCTGCGGGAAGAACGGGGTGACCCAGCCACGGCTTTTCTCAAGCTTGAAGGTGACCGTGTTGTAATAGGCATCCATGATGCCTTCCTGGTCCAGCCCCAGCGCATAAAGCAGGGTGGTCACAGGCAGCTTGCGGCGACGGTCGATACGGGCAAAGACGATGTCCTTGGCGTCGAATTCGAAATCCAGCCATGAGCCGCGGTACGGGATGATGCGGCAGGCAAAGAGCAGTTTACCCGAAGAATGCGTCTTGCCCTTGTCGTGGTCAAAGAACACACCGGGCGAACGGTGCATCTGGCTGACGATCACACGCTCGGTGCCGTTGACGACAAAGGTGCCGTTCGGAGTCATCAGGGGCATGTCGCCCATGAAGACGTCCTGTTCCTTGATGTCCTTGACCGAACGGGCGCCGGTATCTTCATCCACATCAAAGACGATCAGACGCAGGGTCACCTTCAGCGGCGCCGAATAGGTCATGTCGCGCTGCATGCATTCTTCGACGTCGTATTTCGGCTTTTCCAGCGCGTATTTCACGAACTCCAGAACGGAGTTTTCGTTGAAATCCTTGATCGGAAAGACCGACTGAAAGACACCGTTGATGCCTTCACCGTCAAGGGGCACGTCGGCATCCCCGGAGCGAAGGAACAGGTCGTAGGAGGATTTCTGAACCTCGATGAGGTTCGGCATATCCAGCACTTCGCGGATCTTGCCATAGTACTTGCGAAGACGTTTCTGGCCAAGGAACGTTTGAGCCATGTCAGATGTCACCTTTCGAATTTCTCACCGGACAAGGATGCCGCCGGGCTTCGGCATCTTGCCCATACGAGATAGAGCGCTCGGATCAATTCATGGCTGCCGTCCCGAATGGCCGCCTCCCGATCACGTAAACCGCATCTAAGAAAAAGACCTGTCGACAAGGTCCCTTTCTGAGACAGGTTCGGCTGGACCCGGGTTTCCCCGGATCCAGCCAAATTCTGAGGGAGCGTGAGGCAGGGCTTCAAGGAAACCCCCACCTCTATGTCCCGCAAGCGAGGCTTAGGCCAGCTCGACTTCGGCGCCAGCTGCTTCCAGCTTGCCTTTGATGTCTTCGGCTTCGTCCTTGGAGACGCCTTCTTTGATCTTGCCGCCGGCTTCGACCAGTTCCTTGGCTTCTTTCAGGCCCAGACCGGTGATGCCGCGAACTTCCTTGATCACGTTGATCTTGGACGCGCCGGCGTTCTTCAGAACGACGTCGAATTCGGTCTTTTCTTCCTCAGCTGCGCCACCGGCGTCGCCAGCCGCTGCAACCATGACGGCGCCGCCAGCTGCGGGCTCGATGCCGTACTCATCTTTGAGGATGGTTTTCAGTTCTTGTGCTTCAAGCAGGGTCAGACCAACGATCTCTTCTGCCAGTTTCTTCAGATCAGCCATTTTATCAGCTCTTTCCGTTATAAAGTGTGTGTTTCCAGCGTGTGAGCATAAGCCCCACACCGGTCATTCAGTGCCAACCGCTTATGCAGCTTCCGCCTTCTCTTCGATGGTCGAAAGGATGCTTGCGATATTGCTTGCAGGTGCGCCAATTGCGCCGGCGATGTTGGAAGCGGGTGCGCCGATGCAGCCAGCGATGGAGGCAATAAGCTCCTCGCGGGACGGCATCTTCGACACGGCTTCGACGCCTGCGCGGTCCAGAGCGTTCTCACCCATTGCACCACCGAGGATCTCAAACTTCTTGTTATCCTTGGCGAAGTCCTCGGCCACCTTGGCAGCTGCCACGGGGTCCTCGGAGTAGGTAAGAACGGTCATCCCTGTCAGCAGGTCAGACATGCTTTCACACGGCTTACCCTCGAGGGCGATTTTGGCGAGCCTGTTCTTGGCAACACGCACGGCGCTTCCGGCATCGCGTGCGCGTGCCCGAAGATCCTGCATCTCGGCAACTGTCAGACCGGCGTAGTGAGCAACCACCACGACGCCAGAGCTTTCGAAGATCTGGCCGAGTTCCTCGACCAATTTCTCTTTCTGGGCTCTATCCACAGTTCTCTCCAGGTTTTGGGGGGCTTGCGCTCCCCGGCTCTTTGATGTGCCAGACCAGATGGCCCGGCGTTCAAGTCCGCAATACGGGGTTAGCCAAAGTCGCCCGAGGGTATAGAAACCCTCGATCTATTGGTCTTTCCCGTCTCAGGAGGGAAATTAAGGCCCGATCGAAAGGCCACCCACCATCTTGGACGAAATGAAATAAAGCGCACGACGAATCGCACGCTTTACCTCAAGTGGTTGATAGTCGCTTCGATACCGATTTCCAAGAGGTAAATCGCAGTCTCGCAAAAACTTGCCAGCACCGACACTCCCGAGCGTTTTCATGCCCTGCAAAGCAATGGCCCGCACGAGAAACTCGCACGGGCCACTCAGAATTCGAAAGGCGCAGCTTACTCGCTGACGGCCTGATCCACATCGACGGTCACGCCGGGACCCATGGTCGAAGACAGCGCGATCTTCTTCATGTAGGCACCCTTTGCACCCGACGGCTTTGCCTTGGCAACAGCCGAAACAAAGGCACGGATGTTTTCAACCAGCTTGGCTTCATCGAAGGACGCTTTGCCGACACCTGCGTGCACGACACCGCCTTTTTCCGCCTTGAACTGAACTTCGCCGCCCTTGGCCGCTTCAACAGCGGCCTTGACGTCCATGGTCACGGTGCCGACCTTGGGGTTCGGCATCAGGTTGCGCGGACCAAGAACCTTACCCAGACGGCCAACGACGGGCATCATGTCCGGGGTCGCGATGCAGCGATCGAAATCGATGGTGCCGCCCTGGATGGTTTCCATCAGGTCTTCTGCACCAACGATGTCCGCACCGGCTGCCTTGGCTTCATCCGCCTTGGCGCCACGTGCGAAGACCGCAACGCGCATGTCCTTGCCGGTACCGTTGGGCAGACCGACAACGCCGCGCACCATCTGGTCTGCGTGACGGGTGTCAACGCCCAGGTTCATGGCGATTTCGATGGTCTCGTCGAACTTGGAGGTTGCGTTGGCCTTGACCAGGGCAACTGCTTCTTCGACGGTCAGGTTCTCTTTGCCTGCGAAGGCATCGCGCGCTGCGCGGGTACGTTTACCGAGCTTTGCCATCTTACTTCACCTCGATGCCCATGGAGCGGGCAGAGCCCAGGATGATCTGCATCGCCGCTTCAACGTCATTGGCGCTCAGATCTTTCATCTTCGCTTCGGCGATCTCGCGCACCTGAGCAGCGGTCACGGTGCCAACAGTCTCACGCGAGGGAGTCTTGGCGCCCGATTTCACCTTGGCGGCCTTCTTCAGGTAGTAAGACGCGGGGGGCGTCTTGATGTCCATGGTGAAGGACTTGTCCTGATAGTAGGTGATCACGGTCGGGCACGGCGCGCCGGGCTCCATGTCTGCGGTCTTGGCGTTGAACGCCTTGCAGAATTCCATGATGTTGATGCCGCGCTGACCAAGCGCCGGACCCACTGGCGGAGAGGGGTTTGCCTGACCTGCAGGAACCTGCAGCTTCATCGAACCAACAAGCTTCTTAGCCATTTGGTTTTCCTTTCAACAGGGGTGGAACGCGTTCCACCCGGTTCTGTGTTGCGTGGTCCGGTATCCGGGTCGCGACCCATAGACCTCCCACGAGAGAATCTCGCCCGAAGACGATAAAGGCGGCGTGTACAGGGGAAAGGGCGGGTTGGCAAGAACTTTGGCCGCAACATCTGTGTGCGCAGGACCGGGGCGACCTACGGGTCTTCAGAGTTGCAGCAACACGTTGAAAGCGCATAGGCTCCCCTCGGACCAGAACGCCCCAAAGATGTTTTAACAGCAGAGACTTTCCCTCATGATTGATATTGATCAGATCCGTTCGGACACACCGAGCTGTGCGAAAGTACTGCATTTCAACAACGCAGGCTCGTCGCTGATGCCGAGGCCCGTCTTTGACGCGCTGCAACGGGTTCTGCGAGACGAAAACGAAGTCGGCGGGTACGAGGCAGAGCGGCGGGCGCAGGAGGACATCCAAGCCTTCTATTCGGAGTTCGCAGGCCTTCTGAACGCCAAGCCTGATGAGATTGCCTTTGTCGAGAACGCCACCCGCGCCTGGGACATGGCCTTTTACGGCCTGCATCTGGAGCCGGGAGACAGGGTGATCACCCATTCCTCTGAATATGCCTCCAACTACCTCGCCCTTTTGCAGCAGTCGCGTCGGCTCGGCTTTGAAATCGACCTAGCGCCGTCGGATGAGAGCGGTCAGATCGATGTCGGGGGGCTGGAGGCCATGATCACCCCCCGCACCAGGCTGATCGCCATCACCCATGTGCCGACCCAGGGCGGGCTGGTGAACCCAGCCGCAGAGGTCGGCGCGATCGCGAAAAAGCATGGCGTTCTCTACCTGCTGGATGCCTGCCAATCGGTCGGGCAGATTGACGTCGATGTGGAACAGATCGGATGCGACATCCTGTCGGGCACCGGGCGAAAGTTCCTGCGCGGACCGCGGGGGACGGGGTTCCTCTACGTGCGCCGAAACATCCTCGACCAGATCGACCCTCCGTTCATCGATCTTCTGTCGGCAAAATGGACAGGGACAGACAGCTACGAGCTGGCCCCAGGCGCCAAAAGGTTCGAGAACTGGGAAAGCTATGTCGCAGGCCGTGTCGGGCTGATGGAGGCCGTCCGCTATGCGCGCCGCATCGGCCTGACCAATATCGAGGCGCGCGTGACCACGCTGGCCCAGGACCTGCGCGATGCGCTTGGCGCGGTTGAGGGCGTATCCCTGCATGATCTGGGTGCCAGGAAATGCGGGATCGTCACATTCACTAAAGACGGGATCGACCCCAAGGGCATCGCAGACGCCCTGCGCGCCCGCCAGATCAACGTCTCAGTCTCGCCCGTGACCTGCGCCCGCCTTGATATGGATGCTCGCAATCTGAATGCCCTCACACGCGCCTCGGTGCATTACTTCAACACCCACAATGAGATCGACCGCTTTGTGGATGCCCTGAAGCAAGTGTAGCAAGGGCGGCATGCGGAGGAATGATGGGGTTGGCAAGCACCTCCAGCATTGGCAACTGAGGCGCTTGGCTACTCTCGCCAAAAATGCGGTTCTACCCTAGGCTGAAAATCACAGGAATGGAAAATCCAGGTTTCCGTTTACCGTTGGGCCGAAGGCTGATTGAACACTCATTGCTATGAGAGCGAACGATTGAAACCAATAACTATTTCCACCACTAAAACTGTTTCCGCCACCTCGCGAACTCCGCTTGTGCGCTACAGCCAAACGTATGGCAGTCAAAGCATGCTGGCGCACAAGATTCTGCTCCTTGCCATCTTTGCATTCAACTTTTTCTACTGGTCGCCGCCAATTCTCAGCGCTTGGCCAGTGAAGGATCCCAACAAGGGAATCTGGTTCCTGTCCGTCTTTTCATTACTCATGATCTCGGTCGCCACTATCCGCATCCTACGCGACCTCAGGCAACGCCTGCGCGGGAAATCATCCTCTCCCTCAGCGGTACTCGAGGTTGAATTTGCGCCAGACGGGCTTTTCCATATCGCCGACGGCGTGACGGGACATATCAAATGGCCCACCATCAAGTCGATCAGCTTTGAAGGTGGAATTTATGTTCTGAAGATTGAAGAAGCGGGCGAAACCAGTGAGACCATTGTCACCCCATGGGTACTTGATGGCGACGAGCGACTGGAGGTTGAGAGCCTACTACTTGAGTATCTTCCGACACCCGTCGCCGCCCAACTGTCGGAGTTCCTCGCACCCCCAACAAGCTGAGCACTGCGGGAGCGTCAGGCAAAACAAAAAACGCCGCGCTGCATGAAGCAACACGGCGCCTTGAAGTCCAATTATGGATGCAGATCAGCCCTGCTTGGTGACCTGGGTGAAGTCCAGCTCGACCGGAGTTTCGCGGCCGAAGATTGACACGGTAACCTTGAGCTTCTGGTTGTCGTCGTCCACGCCCTCGACCATGCCGTCGAAATCCTCGAAGGGTCCGTCGTTGACCTTGACCTTCTCGCCGATCTCAAAGGAGATGAGTGTGCGCGGAGCTTCTTCGCCTTCCTGAACGCGGCCCAGGATACCCTGAACCTCGGCGTCGCGCATCGGCATCGGGCGGCCCTGCGGACCCAGGAAGCCGGTCACGCGGTTGATCGAGTTGATCAGATGGTAGCCCTGGTCGGACATTTCCATATGCACCAGCACGTAGCCGGGCATGAAACGGCGCTCGGTGGTGACTTTCTTGCCGCGGCGGACCTCGATCACCTCTTCGGTGGGGACCAGAACCTCGTCGATCTCGTCCTCAAGCCCGTGTTCGGCAACAGAGGCGCGGATCTGCTCTGCGATTTTCTTTTCGAAGTTCGAAAGAACGCTGACCGAATACCACCGTTTCGCCATGAGCCTGATCGTCCTTGTTTTGCCGGGCGCATTGCGCCGCATTCATCATAATTCGGTTTTTGGCCAGGGGCCCCTGCCCCTAACAAAAAGCGGCGCGCAACACGATTCGCCGCACGCCCATGCCAGAGTTACCGGCCCAACTACCCTCAGGCGAGAGCGAGATCAAGAGGCTGAGCGGCTTTTACGCCCTGTCCGCCCCTTGCCTGCATCCAGCCTCGCCTGTGTCAGCCGAACATCCCCAGCAGTCCGGAAAGACCGGTGCGGATCAAGAGGTCGACAAGGGCAAAGAAGGTCGCCGTCAGGGCCGCCATGATAAAGACCATCACGGTGGTCAGCAGCACTTCGCGGCGGGTTGGCCAGACGACCTTGCTGACTTCGGCGCGGACTTGCTGGATGAACTGAACTGGATTGGTCATGGCCATGTGGCGTGATCTCTCTAAAGGCGGGTTCGCCGGGATTTAGCCGCTGTGGGCATCAAATTCAAGCCCTACGGCAGGAAGGACATCAGGCCGGTGCATCGGCTGTGGCCCCTGCACCGGCAGGATCCGAGGCGAGCCGCGCAAACAGCTCTTTCAGGAGCAATGCGCCAAAGGCTCCGTTCTTGTGAACGGGGTCCTGCAACTCTGTCGCGCGGCTGGAGGCAAATTCCATCCGCGTCAGGCATCCGCGGGTGACGGTTTCTTCGGGTTGCGCGATCAATGAAACGCCATCCTGTGCCATCCTCCGCGCAATGCCCTCCCACAAAGCGGCGCGTTGTTCTGCCGTGGCCTGCTGGTTGATCGACCGGACGATGACCTTTTCGTCAAGCACCTGATCATTCATGAAGGAGGCCGGTGAAAAGAACACCCGCGCCTGGCCTAATGCGGCAAAGGCACATGCTGCTCGGTAGGATCGGCAACCGGTCAGCCAGCGGTCCAGAACCGCATCGCGCACCGCCTTGCTGAGGTATCCCGCGTCGTCCTGCGCCCGCCACAGCATTGGCACCACATAGGACTGAGACCGCAGGCGGCTGCCGACAAAAAGGAAAACGTCAAAATCCTCAGGCCCCAGACTATCGCGCCCGGTGTCACTGATCATCCTGACCTGTTCCTGCGACTCTTGGGTCTGGGGCTGCAGGCGACCGCCTTTCAGATGAATGCCACGAAAGGCCGGACCGCTCGCCCCCCAGAACTCAAGTCCACCCTGCGGCACCGAAACCAGGCCCTCATCCAGCGCATGTTTGATACAGGCAATATGACTGTCGCCATAAATGCAAATTGACAGACTATCGGGCGAAAGCATCCAGCATTTCCTCTTCGCATTTCACGGCCCGACCGCCACGATCTCCCTGAACAGACCGCACCTTGGTCCCTGTCCGAGCTGTTTTTTGCGGAAAATGAGCCTGCTGGGCGGCAAAGAAGCTTTCCATCACGTGGTCGACGCCCCTGGCAATCACACTGCGCTGGTTGCTGGCATAGAACATGCCGCGAAAGGCAGGGTGGGTAATGATCTCGTAGGACGGGAAATAGTCGACATCATCATGGTCGGCAGCCAGATCGCCTGCCACCGCCCGCAAGACGGATTTGGAGTAGGACGTGGCCGTCAGCACATGTTCCCCCGAAGCCGTGGCGGTCAGCGGCACCGGGGACACCGTGAGCAAGACCTTGAGCCGCGGATTATGCGCGCGCATCAGCTCCAGCGCTGCACTCATGTCCTCGAGGATTTCCGAATAGCGTTGATTGTGGAAAACATGCACCTCCGGGTCAAACACTCCGCCAGCGGTGCCCGGACACAGCGCGTATTCCATGCCGGTCTTCCGGTTTCGCCAACTCTCGGTCAATCCCATGGTGAAAACAAAGACATCGGCCTTTCGCACGGCCCTGCGCAGTGCGGCAAGCGTGGCGCTGCGAGACGCGATCAGCTCGTCCGACGACGCAAATCCACCCGGTTCGATCACGGGGCGCAGCGGGTCCTGAACGCGCGCCTTGGCCTGCCATACCTCTGTCCACTCCGGAGCCTCTGCGTCTGTTGCGCCCATGGCCAGCTGCAGCCACTGGCGCAGCATACGCGCCGTATAAATGTTTCCGGTCCGAACAGAGAAAATCCCGTAGTTGAAGCTGCGCGCCTGTTCTTCGGTCAACAACTCGGGCGCGGGCTCGGCGTCCAGCCAGCGATAGCCCCGCGCGCACAGCGCGCGGCTGAAGTGCTGCGCAAAACAGGACCCGGCAGTCACCACCTTGTCCGTGGGAAGAATTGCGAACGCGGGCCTCCAAAGTTCTGATATCTCGAGCGGGTTATGCGCTGCGACAGCGCTTTTCCAAAAAGCCTTCTGCGGCAGATCGGCATATGGGTTTGTCGGCTTGGCGCTGCACATTTTGAAACCGGTGATTAGGGATCCACAGGCGGAGCCTAAGAGGAGCGGCAGGCGTTTTCAATCGACGCCGGGGCTGCAGCCAAGACTGGCGCCGACACCGCGGCGCAGATCCCACAAAATGACCATAAATCCCGATAAATCGATTTTTAATTCTCTTCGGCCATGGTCATTCGCGACGGCCCGGTAAGTCATCAGAAGGTGCAGAGGTCGGCCATAGCATGCAAGTGAGACAGGACTCCATGACCATTGCAAATTCTTTGAACAAAGCGCAGCGCCTGGAACGTGACGCGAAACTGGATGACGCCGCCCGCATTTATGGCGACATCCTGAAAAAGTTCCCAAAGAATGCCCGTGCCCTCAAGGCTCTGAATTCTCTCCAGCAGCGGATGCAATCAGAACAGAATCCCTCGGCTGAGACGCAAAAGCAGCTGACAGACAGCTTTGCAGCCGGTCAGTTCCAAGCAACCGCATCCTCTTGCGCCTCAATGCTGAACTCATACAGGCGCTCGCATTTCCTGTGGGACCTGCTCGGACAGTGCCACCTGAACGCCGGAAATCTGGACGAGGCCGCGACATGCCTGCACAAGGCCTGCGAGCTCAACCCCCGCGCGCCGGGCACCTATGCAGCCATGGGCGACGTCTGCAACAAGATGGGACGCACAAGCGATTCCATCGCGCTTTACAGAAAGTGCCTTTCGCTGGATCCCGATCACATCCCGACCCTCAACAGCCTGGCCAACATACTGGCACATCAGGGGGATCTGGCAGAAGCCGCAGACCTGTTGGAGCGGGCAAACCAGAAGTGCCCAAACAACCCGCGACTGATCTACAATTGGGCCAATGCCCTGCGCCGCCTCGGGAAACTGGCAGAGGCGAAAACACTGTTTCAACAAGCCTGTGACCTTGCTCCGGATTTGACCGAGGCCCGGTTCAATCTTGGCCAGATGGAACTCCAGTCCGGCAATCAGGAAAACGCCATTCGCAACTTCGAACAGGTTCTGGCAACCAATCCCGGCAATGACCGTGCCCGCGCGCAAAAGATGCACATGATGGCGCAGCTCAACGATTGGAGATGGGTGTCCGAATACAACGAGCATCGTCGGAACCTGGGCCTGCAGGGTGTCTCATGCTCGCCCTTCGTCATGATGACGCTTGAGGACAACCCCGACCTGTTGCGGCTTCGCACGCAGGCACACGCAAACGATCTCATGCCCAGCGTTGCCGCCAGAACGCCTGCGCGCGCGGCACAGCGTCCGGCAAAACTGCGTATCGGGTACTTTTCGTCCGACTTCCACGATCATGCGACGATGAACCTGATGGGGGGGCTGTTTGCCGCTCACGACAAGAGCAGGTTTGAGGTCACGGCCTACTCTTACGGCAGTGCACCGGCCGATGAGGCCCGCAACCGTGTCGCACGCGATGTGGCGCGCTTCCGCGATGTAGCCAATCTGTCCAATGCGCAGGTGACCGAAATCGCCCAATCCGATCAGCTCGATATCGCGATTGATCTGAAGGGCTATACCGGGGATACCCGCTTCGAGCTGTTCGCAAACAGGCTCGCTCCTCTTCACGTGTCGTACCTGGGGTATCCCGGGACCATGGGAAGCACGGCCTTTGACTATCTGATCGGAGATTCGGTGACCTGCCCGCCCGGCAGCGAACGCTACTTCGACGAATATCTCATCCGCATGCCCCACAGCTATCAGGTGAATGACCGAGAACGTCCCATTTCCGGTCAACAGTTCACCCGCCGCGATTGCGGGCTTCCCGACCAGGGGGTGGTGCTCTGCTGCTTCAACAACAGCTACAAGATCACCCCCCGTGAGTTCGACATCTGGATGCGCATTCTCGAACAGACCCCGGACAGTGTCCTGTGGCTGCTCGACGGGGGACCCGTGTCCCGTGCCAATCTGCGTCAGGAGGCCAAGAACCGCGGTATCGACCCCGATCGGCTCGTGTTCGCTCCGCGCATGGCAACTGACGAACACCTGGCGCGGCACCGGGTTGCCGATCTGTTCCTCGATACATTCACCGTCAATGCGCATACCACCGCGAGCGATGCGCTGTGGGCGGGGCTGCCGCTTCTGACCATGCCCGGCCGTCAGTTTGCTGCCCGTGTGGGGGCCAGCCTTGTCAGCGCGGTCGGCATGCCGGAACTGATCGCCAAGGATGAAGCCGAGTACGAGGAGAAGGCTCTGGCCCTCGCCAATGATCTTGAGGCTTTGGCCTCTTTGCGTGCGAAGCTGAAACGCAGGCGGCTGTCCTCTCCTCTCTTTGATACGGCCGGGTTTGCGGTCAATATCGAGCGAGGATTCGACATGATCTTTGAACGCCACATGCAGGGGCTTCCTCCGGCGCATCTGGATGTTCCCGCCCACACGAAAAAGCGGAACTCCCGATCGGTCAGCAAGGTGAACGCCGCGGCTTGATCCCACACGGTCAGAGCGTTCTTTCGATTGTCTCTCAAGCACCCGTTTCGCCGCAGGACTTCTGTGGCGGGACGGTACCTGTTCAGAAGACAGCCTGCCGCGCCCAATGCAAAGCACCGCGGATACGGCGTGACCGCTTCGATCTTCATCAGTGTCGAGGAAATGGCAGGGGCAGCAGGGCTCGAACCCGCGACCTACGGTTTTGGAGACCGTCGCTCTACCAACTGAGCTATACCCCTACGGTGCGGCAGTTCCTAAGCCACCACCGCGCGGGAGGCAAGAGGGAAATGGCGCCAAAACCCGTCAATCCGCCCTTTCCCTTTCCCGGACTGGCAGCCACTGATCTGCTGGATTAAGAGGGGAGTGAAAGGATCCCTGCCGTGAGCCTCAGAAAAAGAATTGCAGACAGCCCGCGCTTCAATCGGAGCATTGAAGCCATGTTCGCCACCTATGTCCGATTCGCCCATCGCACCTCGCGCTGGCAGCGCAGTGGCTTTGAGGACATGGACGCCTGCGTCAAACGCGGTGAGCCGGTGATCTTTGTGCTGTGGCACCAGAGGCTGATCATGGCACCCTACCTTTTTGACACATCCTTGGGGCGGATCTGCGCACTGACTTCAGCCGCACGGGCCGGGCGTCTGGCCGGTCAGATCCTCGTGCGCCTGGGCTTTGAAACCATTCCCATGGGCAGCTATCAGCGCCATGTCGCTCTCTCACGCGAAGTGGTACGCCGCACCAAAGAAGGCTGCTCGATCGGAATAGCGGCCGACGGCCCCCGTGGCCCGGCACGGATTTCCTCGACCGTTCCCATCGTTTGGGCCCGCATGACCGGCTGCAGGGTCTTTACCGTCGCTTTTGCGGAAAAGAAGGTCATGAAACTGCCCACCTGGGACAAACAGATGCTGCCGCTCCCCTTCTCCGAGGGCGTACTGATGTGCCAGGAATGGACAGAGACGGTTCCCAAACGCCCTTCCGATGAGGAAGCCGAAGCGCTGCGCCAAAGCCTTGAGGCCTGCCTAGATGACATCACGGACAAGGCAGACCGGGCTGCAGGCCGCACGCCGGACGCCATTAAAAGCCTTGGCTGAATTTGCCGAACCTTACCCCAGCAGAACCAAAGGGCGGGGCTTTTCCTGCGCGGTTCCCTGAATGCGGTATGAGGCCCGTATCAGTCGTTGGGCAGAAGAGGCCGAAGAGAAGGCAAACTGACGTCAACCCCCTCAAGATGGGCCTAGGCACGACTTCGTCGTCCAGGACTTAGACGCACCTTCCCGTGAAGGCGAGCGTGCCGTTTTCTTGGCGCGAAACGTTCAGATCTCTCAATGAATGGTCGGCACCGCAAATTCCACCATTCTTGTCTGATCGAAGATCCTCTTCCGTCCAGGCTGACCCGGCGGTGCCAGAGAAGGACTTCCGGTTTTTGTCCCAGGAAACGGCCACTCCGTAAGCCGAAGGCTTTGAAGTCGAGGGCGAGCCACCAGCGCCACAAGATGCGACTAACATGGCAGAAAACGTGACGAGGATAATCGAACGCATAAACAAATGCTCCATTTTGATTTTCACGCTGCATTTACCCGTTTAGAGTGAATCGACCCAGTTGATTCAACAAAAAGCTGCACCGCCTTGGACCATCCCATACCAAATCCCCCTTTTGCTTCCCCAATCACAGATGGCTTGTTCAGCAGGTCCTGGCGCCACTGCGCTGCAAGGTCTTATGCCTGCAAAAGGTTTCCCGCAAAAGGTGCTTGCGGATTTTCCGCCGGGCTGCCCTCGGGAAATTCACGCTGTGGCGCGGATACCCTGTCGCAACCATCACAGCATAGCTGTGGTTACTTGATGTACTTCCACACAGGTTCGATCTGCGAGTCTCTGTGTCATCGCGTTCACACAAAAAGGCCGCCCCAAGGGCGGCCTTTCCGTTTGATCAATCAGCGTTGCTGATTACTCGATGATCTTCGACACAACGCCAGCGCCGACGGTGCGGCCGCCTTCGCGGATGGCGAAGCGCAGACCGTCTTCCATCGCGATCGGCGCGATCAGCTCAACCGAGAACTTCAGGTTGTCGCCCGGCATCACCATCTCGGTGCCTTCCGGCAGGGTCACGGTGCCGGTCACGTCGGTGGTGCGGAAGTAGAACTGCGGACGGTAGTTCGCAAAGAACGGGGTGTGACGACCGCCTTCTTCCTTGGTCAGGATATAGGCTTCGGCTTCGAACTTGGTGTGCGGGGTCACGGAGCCCGGCTTACACAGAACCTGGCCACGCTCAACCGACTCACGGTCGATACCGCGCAGCAGCGCGCCGATGTTGTCGCCTGCTTCACCGCGGTCCAGCAGCTTGCGGAACATTTCAACGCCGGTGCAGGTGGTCTTGGTGGTGTCTTTGATGCCGACGATTTCGATTTCGTCGCCAACGTTGATCACGCCACGCTCGACACGGCCGGTCACAACGGTACCACGGCCGGAGATCGAGAACACGTCTTCGATCGGCATCAGGAACGGCTGGTCGACAGCACGTGCCGGGGTCGGGATGTACTCGTCCACGGCTGCCATCAGTTCGCGGATCTTGTTCTCGCCGATTTCCGGGTCACGGCCTTCCATCGCCGCCAGGGCGGAGCCTGCAACGATCGGAATATCGTCGCCGGGGAAGTCGTAGGACGACAGCAGTTCGCGGATTTCCATTTCGACGAGCTCGAGCAGCTCTTCGTCGTCAACCTGGTCAACCTTGTTCATGAACACGACCAGCGCAGGCACGCCAACCTGACGCGCCAGCAGGATGTGCTCCCGGGTCTGGGGCATCGGGCCGTCGGCTGCGTTCACAACCAGGATCGCGCCGTCCATCTGCGCCGCACCGGTGATCATGTTCTTCACGTAGTCGGCGTGGCCGGGGCAGTCGACGTGGGCGTAGTGACGCGCGTCGGTTTCATACTCAACGTGCGCGGTCGAGATGGTGATGCCGCGGGCCTTTTCTTCGGGCGCGCCGTCAATCTGGTCATACGCCTTGAAGTCACCAAAGTACTTGGTGATCGCTGCGGTCAGCGTGGTCTTGCCGTGGTCAACGTGGCCGATGGTGCCGATGTTGACGTGCGGTTTATTACGCTCAAACTTTTCCTTAGCCATTCTCTTGGCGCCCTTTTGAAATGTGGGGTCCATCTGCGACCCGGTTTCCTCTGCGCGCGCCGATTATTTGGTTTGCGCGCAAAAATCAACCCGTTCCTGCTTGACAGATGCGGATTTGGCCAAGTTCAGCCGGATTGCCCGGGTTTCGGGCCCGGTTCAGAGGTTTAGCCCTCTTCGCTGGCCTCTTCACGGGGGGCGAACCAGCCGTTTTCCTTGTGCTGCTCGGCCATCCATTCTTCGACCGCATCGGCGATATTGAGCGCAAGGCCCGCGATCTGCTCTTCCTTGGTACGGCTGTGGCCCGAGCCGACGATCGCGCTTTCCCCGGTGGTGTCCTCGAAGATCTCCATCTGGTGCTTGTCGGCCAGGAATTCCTGTTTGGCGACATCATAGACAAAGACATTCACCACCGCGACGCTCTTGGGGTTGAACAGGATCGGTACGCCCGGCGGCGCCAGCATGAAGCCTTCGAGCGTGACCGCCACATCGTATTCCTGGCTGCCCTCATAGCGGCGCAGGCGCGCCTCAAGCGCGGTTTTCATCGGTTCTGTCCATTCGGACTGGTCCGCGTCGCGGGACATCGGCCATTTCAACGCTTTCTCGGTGTAGACATGGGCCACCCGCACCTTGAAGGCACCCAGATCCTCGGGCGGCTCATTGAGCTGGGTTTCACTGCAGGCCGCAACCAGGGCGAACAGGCCCAAAAAGGCGAGAAGTCGGATCATGTCTTTTCCCTCAATCGCACCGGGCCAAGTGCCGGTCGCTGGCAGATAGCCAGAGCGGGCGGCGCCGGTAAACCCCAGAGGCAATCATTTGAATTTATAGTTGCGCGGGAAACCATAGGGCGGGCGTTTGCCGACACCGGCCCGCTTGCCCAGCCACTGGCCAAGGTCGGTTTCATGACGGGTTTTGCCGCCGCCCATTTCCCAAGAGAGGCCATCGTCCCAGTTGAAGGTGGTGACGTCACTCAGACCGCCGTCCAGCTCCAGCGAACCCTGCTTGCCCCGCGCCATGTTGTATTTCTGCAGGCGGACGCCCTTGCCGCGCGACAGTTCCGGCATCTCTTCGACAGAGAAGACCAGGAACTTGCCGTTTTCCGAGACCACCGCCACGTGATCACCAGTCACAGGAACGCAGACCTTGGCCTTTTCATCGTCCTTGACGTTCAGCACCTGCTTGCCGCCACGGGTCTGTGCCACGATGTCCTTTTCGGCGCAGATAAAGCCGTTACCCGCGGATGAGGCCACCAGAAGTCGGCCTTCGGGGTTATGGATTAGGATATCGACGATCTCGACCTCGTTGGGCAGATCCACCATCAGGCGCAGCGGCTCGCCCATGCCGCGACCACCCGGCAGGTTGGCAGCAGACAGGGTATAGAACCGCCCGTTGCTGCCAAAGACCAACAGCCGGTCCGTGGTTTCCGCATGGAAGATGAAACGCGCGCCGTCGCCATCCTTGAACTTCAGTTCCCGGCTGAGATCGATATGGCCGGTCATCGCCCGGATCCAGCCCATCTGAGAGCAGACCACCGTGATCGGTTCGCGGTCGATCATCGCCTCAAGCGGAACATCCTCGACCTCACCGGCTTCGGCGAAACGGGTGCGGCGGGAACCGCCTTCGTACTCCTTGCCAAACGTCTTTTTCGTCTCGCGCAGCTGTTCGGTGATGCGCGTCCATTGCAACTCTTCTGACCCCAAGAGTTCGACCAGCCCGGCGCGTTCCGCGCGCAGGGCGTCGCGCTCGCGGGTCAGTTCGATCTCTTCCAGCTTACGCAGGGAGCGCAGGCGCATGTTGAGGATCGCCTCGGCCTGCACCTCGGTCAGCTCACCTGCCCCGGCGGCGGGCGTCACGTAATCGGCCTCGTCTTGGGCGCGGGGATGATCCTTGGACCAATCCTCGCGCATCAGGGCGGCCTTGGGGTCCTCGTCATAGCGGATGATGTCGATCACCCGGTCGAGGTTCAGGAAGGCGATGATGAAACCGTCGAGCACCTCGAGCCGGTGATCGATCTTGGCCATCCGGTGGCGCGAGCGGCGCTGCAGCACGTCCCGGCGATGATCAAGGAAGGCGCGCAGCACCTCTTTCATCGAGCAGACCTTGGGCGTCACCCCGTCGATCAGCACGTTCATGTTGAGCGAGAAGCGCACCTCAAGGTCAGAGTTGCGGAACATCAGCCCCATCAGGATCTCGGGATCGACGTTCTTGGATTTCGGCTCCAGCACGATGCGGATGTCATCGGCCGACTCGTCACGCACATCGGCGAGGATCGGCACCTTCTTGGTCTGAATCAGCTCGGCGATCTTCTCGATCAGCTTGGATTTCTGAACCTGATAGGGGATTTCCGTGACCACGATCTGCCACTGGCCACGGCCCAGATCCTCGACCTCGTGGGTGGCGCGCAGCCGAAACGATCCGCGCCCGGTGCGATAGGCCTTGGCGATATTCTCCTTCGGCTCCACGATGATGCCGCCGGTGGGAAAATCAGGGCCGGGCACGTATTTCAGAAGCGTGTCGTCATCGGCGCCGGGGGCCTTGATTAGGTGGATACAGGCGTCGATCAGCTCGGCGATGTTGTGCGGCGGAATGTTCGTCGCCATGCCCACCGCGATGCCGCTGGCGCCATTGGCCAGAATGTTCGGAAAGGTCGCAGGCAGAACCGCCGGTTCGGTCAGGCGGCCATCGTAGTTGTCGCGGAAATCGACCGCATCCTCGCTGAGGCCTTCAAGCATAGCCTCGGCAACGAAGGTCATCCGCGCCTCGGTATAGCGCGAGGCCGCCGGGTTATCGCCGTCGATATTGCCGAAATTGCCCTGACCGTCCACCAGCGGGTAGCGCACGTTGAAATCCTGCGCGAGGCGCGCCATCGCGTCATAGATCGCCGCGTCCCCATGCGGGTGGAAATCCCCCATGGTATCGCCGGAAATCTTCGCCGATTTCAGAAAACCACCGGTCGATGTCAGCCGCAGGCGGCTCATTGCGTAAAGGATCCGCCGGTGAACCGGCTTCAACCCGTCGCGCGCATCGGGCAGCGCCCGATGCATGATCGTGCTCAGCGCATAGGTCAGGTAGCGCTCGCCAATGGCGCGGCGCAGGGGTTCCAGCACTTCGCCATTCTGCGGCGCGGAGGGGAGGTCGGGGTCTTCTACCAGGTCGCTCATATCGTGGTAATACTGCCCCCGTCTGCCGCGGTAAAGCGGCGCTTTGTACCAAGAGCACACCGGTCCGCGGGTTGGGGGAGAAGAAAACCGACTCTCCCCTGTGTTTCGGACCCGTTTTCACATAGGATTAAGCCTGTGCTGCCTATGGTTCCACCGCCTGCCCCATACCCGACCGCGGGTTTGGAGCGCAGGTTGCGGGGCCAGCTGCCGCAGGCGGCTTGTCATTGAAGTTATGATCTGGGGGATGCGCCATGTCGCGCTTTGTTTTGGTGTCTTTTGCCTTTCTCGGCTGGGGCTTTTATGAGCTCAGCGGCGGGGCAGGTTTCACCCCGCCAGAACGCCCGGTCGTTGAAATCGCACAAGCGTCTGGGCGCGAACCGAACCGCGACACGCAAGATGAAATCACCGTTACGGCTGCATCCCTGGTGACGCGCACCACGATCGAGATGCGTCACAAGGAACTGGTGCGCGCGCGTGTTGACGAAGAGCGGACACCGACAACGATTGCTACAACCCAGAAACGCGGCACAGACACAACGCGATCGGCATCCGCTAGCCTGTTCAATGCAGGGCTTGGATCGGGGGGCATCCAGCTTGCCTCGCTCGAAGAGGGTCTTGGCGGCGGCCTGCAAGCTGATTGGCGCGAAAATGGCGCGCCAGCCGCCGCGGACCAGCAACCGGCACCGGCCGAGAACGATGGCATCAGCCAGCCAGCTGCCGCCAAAGCGGACATCCGCAACATTCGAGCCTCTCGGGTCAACATGCGGGAGGGTCCAGGCACGGCCTATCCGATCATCACGCGCCTTTTGGCCGGGGACGAGGTGATCGTCATCGATGACAATGGCGCCGACTGGCTACATCTGCGCACCCCCGACAATGAACACTTCGGCTGGATCGCCGCTTCACTGGTAAGCAAAAAAGCCCCATAACGACCCGCAAGTCTGGCAGATCTTGGCGCGGGGGCCTTCATGCAGAAAACAATCCTGATCACAGGCTGTTCGTCCGGCATCGGTCTGGACGCCGCACGCGGCATGCGGGCTCGCGGCTGGCGGGTCTTTGCCTCCTGCCGCCAGCAGCGCGATTGCGACCAGATGCGCGCCGAAGGCTTCGACAGCCCGCTGATCGACTACACCGATTCCGAAACGATCACCTCTGGTCTGCGCGAGGTGCTGGAGGCTACCGGCGGCACCCTGGACGTGCTGTTCAACAATGGTGCCCACGGGCTGCCCGGCGCGGTCGAGGACCTGCCGACCGAGGCCCTGCGCACAATTTTCGAAAGCAATTTCTTCGGCTGGCACGAGCTGACGCGGCAGGTGATCCCTGTGATGCGCGCCCAAGGCCATGGGCGCATCGTGCAGAATTCCTCGATCCTGGGAATGGTCTCTTTCCCCTGGCGCGGCGCCTATGTGGCGACAAAATATGCCGTTGAGGGGCTGACCGATACGCTGCGGATCGAACTGATAGACACCGACATCCACGTTGTCCTCATCGAACCCGGCCCCGTGACCTCCAAGATCCGGGAGAATTCGATCCCGCATTTCGAACGCTTCGTGGACTGGCAGGCCTCGCCCTTGCGGGACCTCTACGAAAAGAGCCTCCTCAAGCGCCTTTACGAAAGCAAGGGGCCGGATACCTTTGAGCTGCCCGCCTCGGCAGTGACGGCAAAACTGATCCATGCCTGCGAATCGCGCCGCCCCCGACCACGGTACTATGTGACCACGCCGACCCATATCGCCGGGTTCCTGCGCCGGATTTTGTCGACCCGGTCAATTGACCGCATCCTTGCCCGCCTTAGATAGCGGATTCGCGGTCGCCATCTGCCCAGGCAGGCGATAGACCGGGACAAGACAAATGCGAAGGAGCATGAGCAATGGGTGATCCGCTCTTCATTCTGGCCGTTGTGGCCATGGCGGCAGTGGTGATCGTGCTGGTGATCGGCATGGGCGGCTTTGGCAAAGGCGGCGCCTTCAATCACAAGTACGGCAACAAGATGATGCGCCTGCGGCTGCTGTTCCAGTTCATCGCCGTGGTCCTGATCGTGGCCTTCGTCTATCTGCGCTCGCAAGGAGGCTGAGGAATATGGTTGTTCTGAGCAAGATCTACACCCGCACCGGTGACAAGGGCGACACCGCCCTCGGCGACGGGCAGCGCGTGGCCAAACATTCGGCCCGGGTCAGCGCCTATGGGACCTCGGACGAGCTGAACGCCTTTGTGGGTGTCGCGCGCCTTGAGGCGACAGGCGACATGGACGAGGCCCTTGCCCGCATCCAGAATGATCTCTTCGACCTCGGCGCCGACATGTGCCGCCCCGACATGGCCAAGGACGCCGAAGCCGAATACCCGCCCCTGCGGATGGCGGACGCTCAGGTCGAGCGGCTTGAGGTGGAAATTGACGTCATGAACAAGGATCTGGAGCCTTTGCGCAGTTTCGTTCTGCCGGGTGGCTCGAAACTCTCGGCCCATCTGCACGTCTGCCGCACCGTGGCACGCCGCGCCGAGCGGCTGGCCACGGAGCTTGCCACCGAGGAAGAGGTGAACCCGGCCGCCGTGCGATACCTCAATCGCCTGTCCGACTGGTTCTTCGTTGCGTCACGCGTGGCCAATGACAACGGCGCACGGGACGTGCTCTGGGTCCCCGGCGCAAACCGTTAGAGCCGCGCAAACCCACACGAATCGCTCGGGGCAACCGTGCCCCGGCGCGCGCCCGGCACAGGAAACCTGCCGTTGCGGCAGATGTCTTTCCCTTACGAAACATTCTTGCAAAATTGATGCGCCAAACAGACAGACGCGACGTCCGGGGCCGCTAACGTGACGATTTTTCACTGTTGCCCGCATTGCTGACCCGGTATCAACGGCGCGAGAGCATGAAGGCCCGCCGCCCACGCGACAGGCCATTTGTTAAGGAGAGAACGCAAAATGAAGGTACTCGTGCCTGTCAAACGCGTGATCGACTACAACGTGAAGGTCCGCGTCAAAGCGGACGGCAGCGGTGTCGATCTCGCCAACGTCAAGATGTCGATGAACCCCTTTGACGAGATTGCCGTCGAAGAGGCCATCCGCCTGAAGGAAGCCGGCAAGGCAGACGAGGTCGTTGCGGTCTCGATCGGTGTTAAACAAGCTCAGGAAACCCTGCGCACCGCCCTCGCCATGGGCGCGGACCGCGCGATCCTGGTTGTTGCCGCCGATGACGTTCATACCGACATCGAACCGCTGGCCGTGGCCAAGATCCTCGCCAAGATCGTCGAGGAAGAGCAGCCCGGTCTGGTTCTGGCTGGTAAACAAGCCATCGACAACGACATGAACGCCACCGGTCAGATGCTGTCGGCTCTGCTGGGCTGGTCGCAGGGCACCTTTGCCTCTGAGATCGACATCGACGGCGACAACGCCAAGGTCACCCGCGAAGTCGACGGCGGCCTGCAGACCATCTCCGTGAAGATGCCTGCCATCGTCACCGTGGATCTGCGCCTCAACGAACCGCGTTATGCCTCGCTGCCGAACATCATGAAGGCCAAGAAAAAGCCGCTGGATGAGAAAACCGCCGCCGACTACGGCGTCGATGTCTCGCCGCGCCTCGAAGTGGTCTCGACCAAAGAGCCCGAAGCGCGCTCGGCCGGTATCATCGTGGGTTCGGTCGACGAGCTGGTTGCGAAACTCAAAGAAGCGGGGGCTGTGTAATGGCTGTTCTTCTCCTTGCCGAAGTGAACAACGGCGAGCTGGCGCTGGACGCCACCGCCAAGGCTGTCTCCGCCGCCAAGGCACTGGGTGACGTGACCGTTCTGTGTGCCGGTGCATCCGCCGCCGCCGCAGGTGACGCCGCCGCCAAGATCGACGGTGTGGCCAAGGTTCTGGTTGCCGAGGACCCCTCGCTGGGTCACCGCCTGGCCGAGCCGACAGCAGCGCTGATCGTCTCGCTGGCGGGCGACTACGAGCATATCGTTGCCCCGGCCACCACCGACGCCAAGAACGTGCTGCCGCGCGTTGCGGCCCTGCTGGACGTGATGGTGATCTCCGACGTGACCGCAGTGGTCGACGGCGACACCTTCGAGCGCCCGATCTACGCCGGTAACGCGATCCAGACCGTGAAGTCGAAAGACGCCAAAAAGGTCATCTCCTTCCGCACCTCGACCTTCGATGCCGCTGGTGAAGGTGGCTCTGCCTCGGTGGAAACCACTGGTGCTGCCGAAAACCCGGGCCTGTCCGAATGGATCGAAGACAAGGTTGCCGCCTCCGACCGACCCGAGCTGACCTCGGCCGGCGTGGTTGTCTCCGGTGGTCGCGGTGTCGGCTCCGAAGAGGACTTCAAACTGATCGAAGGTCTGGCGGACAAGCTGGGCGCCGCTGTGGGTGCGTCGCGCGCCGCAGTCGATTCGGGCTATGCACCGAACGACTGGCAGGTGGGTCAGACCGGCAAGGTCGTCGCGCCCGAGCTGTACATCGCGGTCGGCATCTCCGGTGCGATCCAGCACCTCGCGGGTATGAAGGACTCCAAGATCATCGTCGCCATCAACAAGGATGAAGAAGCGCCGATCTTCCAGGTCGCCGACTTTGGCCTGGTGGCTGACCTGTTCCAGGCGGTGCCTGAGCTTACCGAGAAACTGGGCTGATCACGCCCGGCGTCTGTCGCCGGGACGGACCAAGAACCAAGAAGGCCCGCATCAGATGCGGGCCTTTTCTTTGCGCAAAACACCGCGCGAGTCGTATCCGCCGCCGGGGGCCTGAAGCCGCCTCACCTTACCCCGCATTCACGATCGTCTGCAAATATTCCGCAGTGGTGGAGCCGATCCTGTTGTGTTCCTTGGGGCCGAGCATCAGACGCGCCGTCGGCAAGTCGAGCGGTCCCATCTCCATGCCGGCCACGTCATTGGCCAGGCCAGCAGTTGTAACAGGCATTTCCACGACCCCTTTGACGAGATGACGCAGCGGGTCAATCATCCCCTGATCAACGAGCACCGGTTCGCGGTTGATCAGTTCCACACCACCCAGATTGTAACGCAGCCAAAGCAGAACAAGCCGCCTGTTCAGAGTGCTGATCAAGTCCCCCATACGGCTGACCCAGTCCGACTGGATATGAACCCGCAGCGTCTCAAAACGCTCTTCGCAAATATCCCTGAGGCGGCTGAGCAAATGCTTGTTGAAATGAAATTCCGTAAAATCCACCTCTGGATAGAGCGATATCAGGGCCGGACGCGCCTGCAAGAACCGGTCATTTCGCCTGGGATGGACCTTGTAGTACCTGTTCGACAGGTTTTGTGCCCCCAGCACCTGCATCACAACAAAATCAGCCTCCTGCGCCACGCGCATCAGGCCCGTATCACCCAGGAAACTGTCCAGCCCCGCATTCACACCACCAAGGTTCACGCAAGGGACATTCAACAGGGATTCGGTCACGGCAGGAAACGGCTCGGAGACGAACCGCCCGAACACTTCTGTCCCGCCAAGGAATGCGATGTAAGGGTCGTCCAAATCACGCGCGGGCCCACGCACTTGTAGCCTTGACCCCGCATAGCAACATGTTCCGACCGAAAGCGCACTAGCGCTATTCAGCTCGTAGCTCATAGTCCCACCAAATTTTCACCCGATAGTCACTTTGAGACCCAAAGCTTGCAAATTCCCTAAACCTCAAATTTGGCTAAAATAGCGCCGGTGCGGCCTTGTGCCGCCCCCGAAACCGCCGATAAGATCGCCCGGCAGGCAGCCAGGGAGCCATGGGCATGGAAGTCAAAAAAATCGGCGTAATCGGGGCAGGACAGATGGGCAATGGCATTGCCCATGTCATGGCGATTGCGGGCTATGACGTTGTAATTAATGA
Organism: Phycobacter sedimenti; assembly: GCF_038148855.1. NCBI lineage: Bacteria > Pseudomonadati > Pseudomonadota > Alphaproteobacteria > Rhodobacterales > Roseobacteraceae > Phycobacter > Phycobacter sedimenti. The sequence continues at coordinate 98,194 of NZ_JBBVGR010000006.1, forward strand.
CGTAAATCAAACCGCTCTTGATGCGGCCCTGGCGACGATCCAGAAAAACCTTGCCCGGCAGGCAAGCCGCGGCAAGATCAGCGAAGCCGAGGTTCAGGCCGCCGTGGCGCGCATCACTCCGAGCTTGTCGCTGGCCGATATCGGCGCAACGGATCTGGTGATCGAAGCGGCAACGGAGCGTGAAACCATCAAGCAAGCCATCTTTGAAGATCTGCAGCCGCATCTGAAACCTCATACGATTCTTACCTCCAACACCTCCTCGATCTCGATCACCCGCCTGGCGAGTCGCACCGACCGGCCCGAACGGTTCATGGGCTTTCACTTCATGAACCCGGTGCCGGTGATGCAACTGGTCGAACTGATCCGCGGTATCGCAACCGATGAAGAAACCTTTGCCGCCTGCCAGACCGTTGTGGAACGCCTTGGGAAAACCGCCGCCAGCGCAGAGGATTTTCCCGCCTTCATCGTGAACCGGATCCTGATGCCGATGATCAACGAGGCCGTTTACACGCTTTACGAAGGTGTAGGATCGGTCAAATCCATCGACGAATCGATGAAACTGGGGGCCAACCACCCCATGGGACCGCTGGAGCTGGCGGATTTCATTGGCCTCGACACCTGCCTTGCGATCATGAACGTGCTGCACGAAGGTCTTGCGGACACCAAATACCGCCCCTGCCCGCTGCTCACGAAATATGTGGAGGCCGGCTGGCTTGGCCGCAAGACACAACGCGGTTTCTATGATTATCGGGGCGAAACCCCCGTTCCGACCCGATAGGCAGCGGCTTCCCGGCCCGCCAAGACGCTGCTTGGGTGTCTGCGATTCCCTCAGGATCCGGGCTTCAATTTCAGCTCTTGTTGCCCAGCGACAGGGTATGCTCCCGCAGCCAGGCCATGAAGCCGCGCGGATCGCTGTGCAGGCGCTCCATCTGCTCGTCGGTCAGCGGCTTGCCCACGACCGGTGCCTGCGGCTTGTTGCAGGAGCGCACGATCTCGTGCAGCAATAGCCCCTGACGCAGGATCGGTGAGATCCGGCAGGCAATCTGATACCAGCGAGAGTTCGATCCGGGGAAGAAAATCGGAACCACCCGTGCGCCCGAACGACGGATCAACTGGGCGGTGAAAACGTTCCACTCCCGTTCGATGGCGGGGCCGAACCAGCTGTCCGATGACATCACCACACCTGATGGGAACAGGGCAACAACACCGCCTTCCTTCAGATGCCCCATCGCCTTTGCCCGCATCTCGACCATCTTGCGCTGTGCGTCTGGGTCATGCGGAAAGGGCACCGGAATCATGAACGACGTGGCCGCCTCATCCAGCCCCGTCAGCACCGAGCGTGTCAGAATGCGATAATCAAGCCGGGTGCGGCCGATGAGATCCGCAAAGATCATCCCGTCCACCATGCCATGCGGGTGGTTGGCGACGATCACCACCGGCCCCTCGGCGGGAATGTTGCGGATCTGCTCTTCCGGAGTCAAAAGGTCGATGCCCATGACATTGAGCGCGCCACGCCAGAACTTTTGACCGCGATACTGGGCGTTTTGCCGCTCAAACTTCTTCACCATGCGCAGGATGGTCAGTTTGCCGGTGAACCATTCGATCGTCCGGATCGCAATCGAGGTCCAGCGGTCGTCAAAGGAATTGGCATAGGTCAGCGTGCGCCGGTCGTAGACCTCGCCCGTTTGCGTATCGCTTTCCGGCGTAAGGCCGCCGTCATGGTCATGCGCCGTGTCCGCCACTTTGCCCTTCCCCTGTTTCGCAAGTCTCTCTGCGATCAGAACCCTTCACCGAACTTGTCGGCGACCAACGCTTCAAGAGCCTCAGCCAGGGCATCTGCATCAGGCCCCGAGGTTTCGACGTCAATAGTCGTTCCTTTCGAAGCTGCCAACATCAAAAGCCCCATGATGCTGTCGCCCGAGGCGGACAAACCGTCCTTTGACACTTCGGCCGTTGCATCGAACCCCTCAACGACCTCAACCAGTTTGGCCGAAGCGCGGGCGTGCAGGCCTTTTTCATTTACGATCTCAAGTGTTCTGACAGCCATTGAAAAATGTTACTCCCCTGCGGGGTTGATGTTTTGCGAATTGATGTACTTGCGACCAGCTTCCATGGCTTGACGCACCGCATCAGCCACCGGCAGATGACGGGACTTCGCAAGTTTGATCAGCATGGGAAGGTTGGCGCCATAGAGAATCCGTCGGTCCACCGGAGCGCAGGCGCGCAGGCTCAGATTCGACGGAGACCCGCCGAACAGATCCGTCACGATCACCACTCCGTCGCCTGTGTCGACCTCATCGGCTGCAATACAGATTTCGCGCTGCTTGTCGTCCCGGTCATCATCAGGCGCGATGGTGATCGCCCGCAAGTTCGGCTGCGCACCGACCACATGCTCGACCGCCGCCAGATACTCTCTGGCCAGTCCCCCATGCGCGACAATCACAATCCCGATCAACCCGGCCTCTCCGTTTTGTGGCTAGCTTTGCAGCTCGCGATGCCTAATTGACACCTGCTGTCCGTCTTCTGCAAGGGTCTTGGCGAGGGTTTCTGCCAGTGTCACCGAACGGTGTTGCCCGCCGGTACAGCCGAATGCGATAGAAAGGTGTGATTTTCCTTCCTGCCGCACGGCTGGCAAAAGGAAACTGACCATGTCGATCACGCGCGAGATAAACCCATCGAACAAAGGGTCGGCCTTCACGTAAGCCTGTACAGCACCGTCACACCCGTTCAGTGCGCGCAACTCCTCTTGCCAATAGGGATTGGCCAGAAACCGGCAATCGAACACCAGGTCCACGCTGCGCGGCACACCGCGTTTGTAGGAAAAGCTCTGCACCGAAACAGCCAGGGCGCGGCCATGCGGGGCAAACCAGTGCTCGATCTCGGCCTTGAGCTGGTGCACGTTCATTTCCGAGGTGTCGAGCAGGATATCCGCCCGCTCCCTGATCTGGGCCATCAGGTCCAGCTCACGCGCAACGCCAACCTCCGGTGTCTCGGCCGGTGCCAGGGGATGCCTGCGCCGGGTTTCTGAATAGCGCCGCAGCAGGACCTCCGGGCGGGCGTCGAGGTAAAGAACCGAGAGTTTGGCATCTCTCCGCCCTGCCAGCATGTCGATCATGTCCAATAACGCGGCGGGCGAAAAATCCCGGTTGCGGCTGTCGAGACCCAGCGCCATCGGAGCCGAGATTCCGGCAGCCTCGATCAGTTTTGGCAAAAGCAGCAGCGGCAGGTTGTCTATCGCCTCGAACCCGAGATCCTCAAGCACGTTGATCGCGCTGGTGCGCCCCGCCCCAGAGGGTCCCGTGACCAGGACAACGGGCGGTGTTTCAGGAGTGGCGTCAGGCATCCGGGTCCATGGCTCCGCGTTTGAGATATTGGATCAGGGCCGGTGCGAAATGCGCCGCTTCCACGCGGCGCAGGACCGGCAGTCTGATCCCTCGTATCAGCTCGAATACCTGTGCCGGAAGCCGGTCGACTTCAACCCTGTCCAGATCCACAATTGCACACACCGGCGTCTCATCTGCGCATTTGGCGATCAAAACCCCGATACCACGCGCTTCAATCAGTCCGGCGATGGCTTCAGGCGCCCGCGCATGAAGATGCCCGTCTTGCTCACGCAACAGCACCCTGTCGTCAGACACCAACTCGGCCCCAAAGGCCATCAGCTGCAAGGCAAGTCCGGATTTCCCGCTTCCTGCTTGCCCCCGGATCAATAGCGCCCGACCGTGCAGTGCCACGCAAGTGGCATGGAGGCAGAGGTCGCTGATGCCGGACATTCAGAAGCGCGGATCAGACCGGCAGGCCGACCACGAAACGCGCGCCAAGCGGTTCGGACGTGATATCCACCTCCGTCGGGCGAATATTCTCAGCCCAGATCACACCACCATGGGCCTCGACGATCTGTTTCGAAATCGCGAGCCCAAGGCCGGAGTTGTTTCCGAAATGCTCTTCCGGGCGCTGAGAATAGAAACGTTTGAAAATGTTGGAGAGCGCCTGTTCAGGGATCCCCGGTCCGGTATCCTCGACCACCACCAGAACCCGGTTGGCGCGGCGGCGGGCCCAGACGCGGATGGCATCGCCTTCTTCGCAGAAGGAAATCGCATTGGTGATCAGGTTTACGAACACCTGTGCAAGACGGGCCTCAAGTCCGTGGATAATGATAGGCTGCGCCGGCAGGTCGGTGATGTAATCGATCCCCTGGCCGCGCGCATCTTCGCCAAGGAATTGGTTGAGATTCGTCAGCATCTTCAGCAGGTCGAATTCCTCTTCCTCTTCCTTGACCAGCTCGGCATCCAGCCTGGAGGCATTCGAGATATCGCTTACCAGCCGATCAAGGCGGCGAACGTCATGCTCAATAACTTCCATAAGCTTCTCCCGCTGATCTTCACGCTTCACCATGCGCAACGTCCCAACCGCCGACTGAAGGCTGGCGAGAGGGTTCTTGATCTCATGTGCCACATCAGCTGCAAATTGTTCGTTACTATCGATGCGACTGTAGAGCGCTTTTACCATTCCGCGCAGCGCAAGGCTCAGGCGGCCAATCTCGTCGGGGCGGGCAGAGAGGTCAGGAATGCGCACGCGGCCCGGCTGTGCCTTGCGCCCGCCGCGGTCACGACCGCTTTCTGCCGCTTCGGCCAGATCCGCCAGCGGGTTTGCTATTGTCGAGGCCAGAACCAGGCTGAGCCCGATGGACACCAAAAGTGCGATCACGAACATCTGCAGAACGCGCTCGCGTTCGCTGCGCACCAAGGCGTCGATTTCCCCGATGGGAGAGGCCAGCGCCACAACGCCAATTGCCTGACCGTTGTGAATGATGGGGGCCGCCGCAGAGAAGACCGTGCCCCCGCGTGTGTCTACCGCCGTATCGATCGTGGCTCCGGCACTGAGGGTGCGTTCGGCCAAAGCCCCCAGTTGTTCCTCAAGCGATGGCGCCTGTGCACGCACCGCATCACCGGACTTGAACAGTCCACCAACTGCGGACCAGAGGGCCGACAGACCATCGCTGATCAGCGTCTTGCCGGATTCGCTTTCATTCAATGCATTCAGCGCGTCAGAGCGGGCCACACCGGTTACGCTTGCGATCATCGTACCGCTGGAATCAAACACCATAGCCTCAACGCCGCCACGCAAGGTCAGCCCCGACAGCGTCTGCTCCGCGTCGATACCGTCTCCGGTCGCAAAACTTACGGCACCTGCACTCGGTAGCTCGGCCTCAAAGACATCCGAGATCAGTGACGCCTCGGCGACCAAGGCGCCCGCTTTTTGCCGCACAAGGCTTTGACGGGACGAGTTCAGGTAGAGAATCCCCGCAACCAGGATGATCAGAGCAATCAGATTGAACGTGATGATCTTGCGGGTCAGCGGCGAGCCTTTGAGCGAGAAGAAGCTGCGTCTGGCCCGGCGCACCTGCACCTCTTCGGTCACGGACTGCTCCGGGGAGACCCAGTCTTCCCCGAGGACTACATCGTGATCGGACGCATGTTCCGCTTTGCCGGTATCGCGCATATGCGCCTGCCCTTCCAACGCCGGTATCGGCTCTTACTCTTCGTTGTACCGGTAACCGATACCATACAGCGTCTCGATCGCCGCAAAATCCGGATCGGCGCTGCGCATCTTCTTGCGCAGGCGCTTGATATGGCTGTCGATGGTCCGGTCGTCGACGTAGACCTGATCGTCGTAGGCGACGTCCATCAGCTGATCGCGGCTTTTGACGAAGCCGGGGCGTTGCGCCAGCGCCTGCAACAGCAGGAATTCGGTCACGGTCAGGGACACGTCCTTGCCTTTCCAGCTCACGGCATGGCGCAGGGGGTCCATCCGCAGGTTGCCGCGTTCCATCACTTTGGTCTCGGCCACGGCGCCACCTTCGGCGGCATCTCCGCTGATTGCTTCCTGGCGCCGCAACAGGGCGCGGATGCGTTCCACCAACAGACGCTGCGAGAAGGGTTTCTTGACGTAGTCATCCGCCCCCATGCGAAGGCCCAGAACCTCGTCGATCTCATCATCCTTGGAGGTGAGAAAGATCACCGGCATCTGGGTTTTCTGGCGCAGACGCTGCAACAGATCCATGCCGTCCATACGCGGCATCTTGATGTCCAGAACAGCCATGTCCGGAAGCTTCTTGTTGAAAGCATCCAGCGCCGCCTGGCCATCGTTGTAGGTCTCGACCTCGAACCCCTCGGCCTCGAGCGTCATGGCCACCGAGGTCAGGATGTTTCTGTCGTCGTCCACCAAAGCAATCTTTGACATTGAAAGCGCCCCTTAATCACTGCTCAGCTTGTCGCTTTTTATATTCCTTAATCGCCGTTTCACGGCTCCGAATCAATCCCCATTGGCGAATCATGACTGCGATGAGGCCCAATTTGGGCAAAAATGTCTTAGCGCGGACTAAAGATCTGCCCTCCCTCCCGGCGTCGGAGCGATGGTTGCGCTAAACATTGCCGTGATGGCGCTAACTGCGCCAAAGCGTCCTGTTCACCGCACAAAACGTCATGTTAAGACCCCGACTACCGGTGTCGATACCGGCGAATTTGCGCAAGGGCGCGGCTTTAAATGTATGCGGTCATCTGGCCGCCACAGGAGAAAGAACACATGACATCAGGCACGGCATCAGGACGGGTGAACCCGAATTTCCGCCTCGAGGATCAAGGTATCGAGGGTCTGGGCAATGTCTACTATAACCTGATGGAGCCCGCGCTAATCGAAGCGGCCCTGAAACGCGAAGAAGGCACCCTCGGCAATGGTGGTGCCTTTCTGGTCACCACCGGCAAATTCACCGGCCGCTCCCCCAAGGACAAACACGTGGTCAAGACGGCCAGCGTCGCAGACACCATCTGGTGGGAAAACAACGCCGAGATGAGCCCGGAAGGTTTTGATGCGCTTTACGCCGACATGCTGGAGCACATGAAGGGCCGCGACTATTTCGTGCAGGACCTGGTCGGCGGCGCTGATCCGGCCCATGCCATCAACGTGCGCATGGTGACCGAACTGGCCTGGCACAACCTCTTCATCCGTCACCTGCTGCGCCGCCCCGCGCGCGAGGATCTGGATGACTTTCTGGCCGATTTCACCATCATCAACTGCCCCAGCTTCCAGGCAGATCCGGCCAAGCACAACTGCCGTTCCGAAACCGTGATCGCGCTCAATTTCGACAAGAAGGTGATCCTGATCGGCGGCACCGAATACGCGGGCGAGAACAAGAAATCCGTCTTTACCCTGCTGAACTACCTCTTGCCCGAAAAAGGCATCATGCCGATGCACTGCTCGGCCAACCACGCCAAGGGCAACCCGGTGGATGCCGCCGTCTTCTTTGGCCTGTCGGGAACCGGCAAGACCACCCTGTCCGCCGACCCCGACCGCGTGCTGATCGGCGATGACGAGCACGGCTGGGCCGACAACGGCACCTTCAACTTCGAAGGCGGCTGCTACGCCAAGACCATCAACCTCAACCCCGAGGCGGAACCGGAGATCTACGCCACCACCGAAAAGTTCGGCACCGTGATCGAGAACATGGTCTTCGACCCCGAGACCTTTGAACTCGACTTTGATGACGACAGCCTGACAGCTAACATGCGTTGCGCCTATCCGCTCAACTACATCTCCAACGCCTCCGAAACGGCGCGCGGCGGCCACCCCAAGAACATCATCATGCTGACCTGCGACGCCTTTGGTGTTCTGCCTCCGATCGCGCGGCTGACCCCGGCGCAGGCGATGTATCACTTCCTGTCGGGCTTCACCTCCAAGGTGGCCGGCACCGAGCGCGGCGTGACCGAGCCCGAGCCCACCTTCTCCACCTGCTTTGGTGCGCCTTTCATGCCGCGCCGCCCCGAGGTTTACGGCAACCTCTTGCGTGACAAGATCGCCCAGCACGGCGCGACCTGCTGGCTGGTCAACACCGGCTGGACCGGCGGCGCCTATGGCATCGGCTCGCGCATGCCCATCAAGGCGACCCGCGCGCTGCTGACTGCCGCGCTGGACGGTTCGCTGGCCGAGGTCGAGTTCCGCAAGGACAGCAACTTTGGCTTTGACGTTCCGGTGGATGTGCCCGGCGTGCCCGAGGTTCTGCTGGATCCGCGCCGTACCTGGGACGATCAGGAAGCCTATGACAAGCAGGCCGCCAAACTGGTCAAGATGTTCTCGGACAACTTCGAGCAGTACCTTCCCTATATCGACGAAGACGTGAAAGCCGCAGCGATCAGCTAAACCCGCGCGCGACGTCAGAAACAGAAAACCCCGGCCATGTGCCGGGGTTTTTCATTGATCCGATCCGGTATGGTTCAACCGGCTGGAATACGCCCTTCGACCATGTCACGCACCTTGACCGCATAGCGGTCTGTCATGCCCGAGACGAAATCGGCAAGCGAGTGCAGCGCCGTGTAGTCATCCTGGACGCCGCGCAGGTCCAGATCCACGGCCCGGATCAGTTTGACCCAGTGGGAATTCTCCTCTTCCAGCTTGGCCTGATTCCACTGGCAGTCTTTCAAGTCCTCGAACAACATATAAAAGTGGTCGAGAATACTATGCAGGATCTGGCGCCCGGAAACTTCAAGTTCAGTTTTCCGACGCGCAACGAAAATCCGAGTGTTCGCCAAGTCCTCCAGCTTCTGGAACCCATCAGCCTTAGATGAAGCCCCAACAAGATCGCTGTTGAACTCGCCCATCATGATAGCATCATAATTGTTCATGAAGGCTTCAACGGCACCTGCAATTGCCCCGGTTATCGCAACCGCTCTGAGCGCACCGATTCGCTCTCGCGCTGGAATTGTTGGCATGTAGTTGGCCTTACCCGCGATTCCTTCAAGAGCTTCGACAACCTCCAGAACCTGAAGGTCACCCATAGTTGCAGCATCTTCTGTATCCAGAATGCGGTAGCAGATATCGTCCGCTGCCTCGACGAGAAAGGCGAGCGGATGGCGGCGACACCAGCCTTGGCTTTCGCGGATCAAGCCCAAAGCGTCGGCGATTTCCTCAAACAGCGGCGCATCCGATGCAAATACACCGAATTTTTTCAAGCCTACGTAAGGAATCTCATCCTCCACCTTCATCTCGTCATGCATTTCACGGGTACAGGGATACTTCATAAAAGCACCGAGAGTGGCATAGCTTAGGCGAAGGCCACCATCTTGCTGACCGTATTCCAACCTGCCCACAATCCTGAGACCCTGGGCATTCCCCTCGAATTTGCGAAACTCATTTCTCTGGCTTTCAGGAATTGCCTCAAATAGCCCGCCGCTACCTTTAAAGTGCTTAGAGAACCAACTGCCGATTGTGTCTTCCCCCGAATGTCCGAAAGGTGGGTTGCCAATATCATGCATTAGACATGCGGCTTGGATATGACCGGATAATCTGCTGATTTGCTCATCCGATATCCTCTTCTTGTCCTCAAGCGCAGCGCCAACCCCCGCGCCCAGCGACCGCCCAACACTGACCGTTTCCATGCTATGGATCATCCGGTGATGCACGTGGTCATGATCGTGCAGCGGATGAACCTGGGTTTTCTGGGCCAGACGGCGGAAGGGCTCGGAAAACAGGATCCGGTCATGATCCTGCAAATAGGCGGGGCGGCCCGGCTTTTCCTCGAAATCCGGTCGACACAGACGCCCCGGGTTCAACAACTTTCCCCATTCCATAATCATGCAGCATTCTCCATCCGCTTCTCCCCCGTAGGGCGAGTTAAAGGACAACCAAACGGGAAATGCAATTGCCTCAGCGCGGGGAAATGCCGGTATCCTCGAGCTTGTATTCTGGCTCCACGTGGATATTGACATTCGCTTCGGGCAATTTGGCGCGGATCGCATCCTCGACCCGGTCGCAGATGTCATGCGCGGCGCGCACCGTCATCATCCCCGCAACCACCATGTGAAACTCCACGAACAGAGCCTTGCCCGCCCGGCGGGTCTTGAGCCCATGCACCTGCAGCGCCCCTTCGGCCGAGCGGTGAATGATCTCTTCGATCTCTTCACGCTCTTCGCTCGGGGCGGCGGAATCCATCAGACCGTTCACGGAGGCGGTCACAACGCCAAAGCCCTCACGAAGAATGTTGATCGCTACGATCAGCGCCAAAGCGGGGTCGAGCCAGCTCCACCCGGACCATAGCGCCAGCCCAAGGCCGACCAGCACCCCTACCGAGGTCCAGACATCGCTCATCAGATGCCGCCCGCCTGCCACCAGCGCCGGAGATTTGAGCGCGCCGCCGCGCCCGATCAGAAGCCGCGCCCACAGCAGGTTCACCACCATGGCGATCGCATTGACCCACAGCCCCGCAAAACCCCATTCTGCAGGCGCCATCGGGCTCAACAAGGCATAGATGGCCTGTTCGAGGATCAGAAAGGCCGCGATGATGATCATGATCCCCTCGGCCACCGCCGAAAAGTATTCGGCCTTGTGGTGGCCAAAGGGGTGACCTGCGTCCGCCGGGCGGCTGGCATAGCGCACCGCCATCCAGGCCAGAAAGGCTCCGCCAACGTTGACGAGGGATTCCAGGGCGTCTGAAAACAGCGCAATCGAGCCCGTCAGCCACCAGGCAACCAGCTTCAGCCCCAGAACAACGAAGGAAATCACGATGGATCCAAGGGCCAGTTGATCTGCACTCAGGCGGCTACCCATATCGATACTGTCCCTGTGTGCTGACTTTGCCCCGATTTCACCCAGTCGCTGGGCGACTGTCACAGCATCAAGGCACGGCGCAGCAAATTCAAGCCCGCGACCAGAAGAACGATCAATGTCACACGGCGAAAGGCCACCTGATCGATACGGTCATGCAGACGCCCGCCGATCCACATGCCCAGAACCGCGGGCAGGATCAGTGCGACCGAGAACGGCGCGGTTTCTGCGCGCATCACGCCCGAAGCGATATGGCCGAACAACAGCGCAACGGCCCCCATGCCGTAGATCACCCCCTGCACGCGGATCTGCTCGCTCTTTTCGGTGCCGAGCGCGGTCAGATAGGCCACCGTGGGCGGCCCCCAGATCCCCGACATTCCGCCAATGAGCCCGGCAAAGCCGCCCACCAGCGCTTCGGACCGGCGGGTGGGTTTCGAAAGGGTCAGTTGCCTGCCCATCAGCTGCGTCAGTGCGAACAGCGACACCGGGACGCCGATGATCAGCAACATGACATCCTGTGGCAGGACCCGCACCAGCTGCGCGCTGGTCAAGAGGAAGACCAGTCCCACAAGCAGGAACAGGCGGAACCGCTTCATCGATTGCAGCGCGGCCCCAAGGCCCTGACGCAGGGCCTGCATCCCGTTGGTGACCAGCGTCGGCAATATCAGCCCGGCCAGCGCCAGTTCCGGCGACATGAACATGCTGAGGCCCGATATGAGAATCATCGGCATGGCAAAACCGACCAGCCCTTTGACCGTCCCGGCAACAAGGGCAACGGCAAAGGCGGCGGCCAGATCTTCAGGCGTGAATGCGGAAAAAAGGCTTGTCATACCTCTTCATAGCGATACCTCCATATCGCTGCACGGGCAAAATAAAGACGAAATATTTGGTCCAAATGCCGCATCGCGGCGTATTTTTATTGCGCTGCAACTGCGAAATGATTACCACCAAGCGACCGAAGAAGGATGTGATTCATGGCCCATGACGGACAAGACTTGCAAATGAAGCCGATTGTACTCCCCCAGTTGCTGACATTGACCGCAGCGACCATTGCCCCGCTTGACCAGCTTCTGGACGCTGCCAAAAGCGCAGTACGCGAGCTGGTGACCGCTGAAGGCCGCGTATCGGGCGCGCTGGTGGAACAGCACCAGACCGCAGCCCACGGGCTGTCGTGGCTGGCCACCTATGTCTACAGCCTGCGCCAGATGCAGAACTGGGCCACCCGCATGGATGGCGAAGGCAAGTTCAATGAATTGGAGCAGCTGATCCACCAGATCGCCTTTGGAGAATACCTGGCGCAGATCCGTGGCGGCATCCAGATGAACCAGGGTGAGATCATCCGCCTGCAGGATCTGGGTCTTGATGCCAGCGCCGAAGAGGCAATGAACACTGCCGAGGTCATGACGCTGGTCCGGGACGGCAACTCCAACGCCGCCCGTACCCGACTGGTCGAGCTGATGCAGGAACAGGCCGGTTCGGTCATGTTCGGCGCCTCTGGCCTTGATGAAGAGCTGGAGATGATCCGCGACCAGTTCCGCCGCTATGCGCTGGAAAAAGTCGAACCCTTTGCCCACGAATGGCACCTCAAGGATGAGCTGATCCCGATCGAGATCATCGAGGAACTGGCCGAAATGGGCGTCTTCGGCCTGACCATCCCCGAGGAATTTGGCGGCTTTGGCCTGTCCAAGGCGTCGATGTGCGTGGTCTCAGAAGAACTGTCGCGCGGCTATATCGGTGTCGGCAGCCTTGGCACCCGCTCGGAAATCGCGGCGGAGCTGATCATTGCCGGCGGCACGGATGAGCAAAAAGCGAACTGGCTGCCCAAGATCGCCAGCGCCGAAATCCTACCCACCGCAGTCTTTACCGAGCCGAACACAGGTTCCGACCTTGGTTCCCTTCGCACCCGCGCAGTGAAGAACGCCGATGGCGATTATGAGATCACCGGCAACAAGACCTGGATCACCCATGCGGCCCGCACCCATGTGATGACCCTCTTGGCGCGCACCAATCCCGACACCACCGATCACCGCGGCCTGTCGATGTTCCTGGCCGAAAAGATCCCCGGCACCGACGAAAACCCCTTCCCCACCGAAGGCATGACCGGCGGCGAGATCGAGGTGCTGGGCTATCGCGGCATGAAGGAATACGAGCTGGGCTTTGACGGGTTCAAGGTCAAAGGCGAGAACCTTTTGGGCGGTGAAGAAGGCAAGGGCTTCAAGCAGCTGATGGAGACCTTTGAATCTGCCCGCATCCAGACCGCAGCCCGCGCCATTGGCGTCGCGCAGTCGGCGCTCGATATCGCCATGCAGTATGCCCAGGACCGCAAGCAGTTCGGCAAATCGCTGATCAACTTCCCGCGCGTGTCGTCCAAGCTGGCGATGATGGCGGTAGAGATCATGGTCGCGCGCCAGCTGACCTATTTCTCGGCCTGGGAAAAGGACAACGGCCACCGCTGCGACCTTGAGGCCGGCATGGCCAAGCTTCTGGGCGCCCGCGTCGCCTGGGCTGCCGCCGACAACGGTTTGCAGATCCACGGCGGCAACGGCTTTGCGCTGGAGTACAAGATCTCCCGCGTGCTCTGCGATGCCCGGATCCTGAACATCTTCGAAGGGGCCGCCGAAATTCAGGCCCAGGTGATTGCACGTCGCCTGCTGGCCTGACGGCCCCCTCACAACGATCACTCCCCGGGGACATCCCCGACTGGCCCGGCCTTTGTGCCGGGCTTCTTTTTTGCTGTGCTGCGCCGTTGGGGAGGAGGCGGTGCAATTTCCCGTTTCCCTTCAACCTATGCGGCGGTACACCTTTGACATGATTGTACTGTTGCGCCCGGTTCTGATCCTCTTGACCACCCTGCTGCCCCTTGTCGGCTGCGGAGAGGCGCCCGCGCGCAAACCGGACGCCCGCATTCTGGTCATGGGGGATTCCATGCTGGCGTGGAACGGCGGCACCGGGCAGGCCGTCTCTGACGCCATGGAAAGCGCGCTGAAAGAGCCCGTCGTGGACCGCTCGGTCATTGCTGCCCGGATGATCTATCCCCTGCCCCTGACTGGCGCTGCTGGTCTGAACATACCCAAACAGTTTCGCCCGGGAGACTGGGACTGGATCGTGGTGAACGGCGGTGGCAATGATCTGTGGCTCGGCTGTGGCTGTATCGCCTGCACCCGCAAACTGGACCGGCTGGCGGCAAAGGATGCCAGCGATGGCGCGATCCCCGATCTGATCGCGCAACTGCGCGCCACCGGCGCCCGCGTGATCTATACCGGCTATCTGCGCAGTCCGGGCCGTGGCTCTCCCATTGATCACTGCAAAAAGGACGGACAAGAGCTGGATCGCCGGGTTGCATTGCTCGCTGAGGAAAACGAAGGCGTGTTCTTCCTGTCACTGGACGGCCTGGTACCCCACGGCGATCTGTCTTTTCACGCCATTGACCGGATCCACCCGTCGATCAAGGGCAGCGCAGCCATCGGCGCAAGAATCGCAACCCTCATCGAACAAGAAGGAAGCTGAACGACAATGCTCCAGACCCTGTTTCAAGCCTTTCGCAAGCGCGGCGTGCTTACAGCTGCAGCCATGATCCCGCTTGCAGCCTGTGCAGGGGATGAAACGCTCTCCGCCTATGGCGCGGCTGGAAAGACATGGGTGCTGAGCCAGATGAATGGCAAAACCTATGTTGCTACGGCAACCCTTGAATTCCCCAAGCCCGGCCAAATCGCAGGTCAGGGACCCTGCAATGCCTATCGCGCCGAGCTGTCAGCGCCATATCCATGGTTTGAAGCCAAGAACCTTTCCGCCACCCGCGCGGTCTGCCCCGATTTGCTGGAGGAAACACGCTATCTTGAAGCACTTCAAAGCATGACCGAAGCCGAGGTCGCAGGCGATGTTCTGATCCTGCGAAACGAGGCGGGTGGCGAGTTGCTATTCAATGCAGACGGCTGATCAGGTCCAAAAGCCGTCCGCGTGCCTCTGGCAGAGGGCGATTGCCCAGCGAGGGCGCCAGGTGATGTTCCAGGAAATGCCCTGTGGTGCCCAAGGCCAGGGAGATCTCACTGTTTGCGGCCTCTCCCTGCCCCAGCAGCACCGGTGGCAGCGGCAGCAGGCGATCCGCCCATTCCCCCGCGCCAGCCTTTGACACCGCGCGCCCGGTTTTGGGGGAAACATAGGTCAGCCCCTCTTGCGTGCCCGTCACGGCGCAGGCGGTCAGATCCAGACCGAATCCCATCTCCTCAAGCAGAGCAACCTCCCAGTGGAGATAGGCGAGCGGCCAAAGCTCCTCTTGCTCCAACAGATCCAAAAGCTGTTCTGTGCGCGCGTAAAGAGCGGGATAGGCCGCGCGTTCCGGCAGGCAAAAGGACAACAGCGCCGTCACCGCATTCAGGCCCGCCAGCGCCAACCGACCCGACAGGGCCGCCGCCGCGCGGCTGCGCAGAGGTTCGGCCTGATAGCTGCCAAGGTGTTCCTCCAGCCGCGCCCGCCAGGTCAGATCCAGCTGTGCGCCCGGTTGCAGGATCGGCGCCATGCGCCGCCCGGCCCCGCCGCGCACCACACCCGCGTGGCGGCCATGGCTTTCGGTGAAAACATCAATAATGGCCGCGCTTTCCCCGTGGCGGCGCAGGCTCAGCAAGATGCCGTGATCGCGCCAGTCCATCGCCTACTCCAGCCCCGGCTCGTCCAGCAAATGCCGGCCCTGCCGGTCCTCGACCTCTATTACCCAGAGGTCGGGATCGAACCCGCGCTGCTTGGTGATGGCGGTGTCCACATCCATCTCTGCCCCGGCCGCCAGAGAGATCCATTTGCGGTCCCCGCTCATCAGATCGTAGGAGCGGTGAAAGGCCTCGGCCTGACCATCCAACGTGTTCAGCTTGACCAGAACCGCGCCCGCAGTGTCGTCGCCATGGGCGGTCACGAAGGCCGGGATCTCCTGAAACCTCAGTCGGGCCAGATAGGCATCGACCCAGAAACGGGCCGTCAGGCGGCTCATGCGTTTCCGTCTTTGAAGTCGAGCCCCATTTCCGAGTAGCGCTCCGCCTCTTCCAGCCAGTTGGGCCGCACCTTCACCTGCAGGAACAGGTGGACCTTGCGGTCCAGGAACTCTTCCAGCTCGGCGCGGGCGGCCTGGCTGACGGCCTTGATCGTTTCGCCGCGCTTGCCCAGTACGATGCCCTTATGGCCGTCGCGGACCACGTAAATCACCTGGTCGATCTTAGCTGATCCATCCTTGCGCTCTTCCCAATTCTCGGTCTCGACGGTCAGCTGATAGGGCAGCTCCTGATGCAGACGCAGGGTCAGCTTCTCGCGGGTCATTTCCGCCGCGATCATGCGCATCGGCAAATCTGCGATCTGATCTTCGGGGTACAGCCACGGCCCCTCGGGCACCTGTTCGGCCAGCCAGTGGCGTAAATCCTCGACGCCGTGGCCGCGCTCGGCAGAAATCAGGAAGGTCTCGGCAAACGGGTAGGCGTCGTTCAGTTTCTTGGTAAGGCCAAGAAGATCCTCGGCCTGAACCTTGTCGATCTTGTTGATTGCCAAAGCCACCTTGCGGCCCTGTCCGATATCGCCCAATCCTTCGAGGATCCGCTCCACGCCTTCGGTTACGCCCCGGTGCGCCTCAATCAGCAGCACGACCACATCCGCATCGGCAGCCCCGCCCCAGGCGGCAGCGACCATGGCGCGGTCCAGGCGCCGACGGGGTTTGAAAAGACCCGGTGTGTCGACAAAAACAAGCTGGCTCTCGCCCTCCATCGCCACGCCGCGAATGCGGGCGCGGGTGGTCTGCACCTTGTGGGTGACGATCGAGACCTTGGCCCCCACCATACGGTTCAGAAGGGTGGATTTGCCTGCGTTCGGCTCTCCGATCAGGGCAATGAACCCGGCGCGTGTGGTCATTTGTCTTGCTCCAATCGTGTCAAAAGGGCCTTGGCTGCGGCCTGTTCGGCCTGACGTTTGGACCCGGCAGAGGCCTGTTCTTCTGTGCCATCCTCGAGCCGCACCGCAATGGTGAAAATCGGCTGATGATCCGGCCCTTCGCGGGCAACCTGTACATAGGATGGCGGCGTCTGCCGACGAGCCTGCACGTATTCCTGCAACGCCGTCTTGGGATCGCGGGCATCCTCTTCGACGGCGCCGACCCGGTCACCCCACAGCCGCAGGATCATCGCCTGCGCGGCCTCGAACCCGGCATCCTTGTAGACAGCGGCGATCACCGCCTCCATCGCGTCTCCAAGCAGGGCCAGCTTGCGCCGACCGCCCGACATCATCTCGGACCTACCCAGTTTCAGCACCGCGCCGAGATCGATCTCCCGCGCGACATCGGCGCAGGCTTCCTTGCGCACAAGCGCGTTGAAACGCGGCGCAAGCTGGCCTTCGGTCGCCATCTTGTCATGCTCCAGAAGAGCCGTCGCCATCACAAGACCCAGCACCCGGTCGCCCAGAAACTCCAGCCGCTGATTGTCCTGCCGGGTCGCAGAAGAGACCGACGCATGTGTCAGCGCGCGCACCAAAAGGTCAGGCCGGGCGAAGGTATGGCCGATCCGCGCCTCGAGGGCGCGCATATCCTTTGACAGCTTCACTCGATCCCCTTGAAGAAACGATCACTGCGCCAGGTCCAGAAAAACAGCATCGACCGGCCAGCAGAAGAGAACATGATACGGTCCGCGCGACCAATGAGGTTTTCATAGGGGACGAAACCGACGCCACCGGCAGACTGCGGCAGTCGGCTGTCGCTCGAGTTGTCGCGGTTGTCCCCCATGAAGAAGTAGTGACCGTCGGGGACCTGGTAAACGCCGGTGTGATCCATGCCCTGATTGGCGATATTGAGGACGACATGCTCGGTGCCGCCCGGCAGGGTTTCGATCTGGCGCGTTTTCTTGCAGGTCGCGCCTTGTCCAACCGGAGCATTTTCGCAGCGCGGATAGGATCCCATGGGGCCCTGACGCTCCATTACCTCTTCGAATTCGCCCGCATCCTTCAGGGCCACGGCGGTGCCATTGATATGCAGGACGCCGTTTTTCACCTGGATGCGATCCCCCGGCAGCCCGACCAGACGCTTGATAAAGTCGGTGCCTGTCACCGGGTGACGGAAGACCACCACATCGCCGCGCTCGGGCTCGCTGCCCAGAATACGGCTGTTGTCGCCATCCAGAAAACCGCAGATGTCACCGGCATCGATGTAGATCCCCACAAAGCCGAGCCGAACGCTGGGGCAGGACGCGTAGGAATAGCCGTAAGCCATCTTGTTCACGAAAAGGAAATCGCCAATCAGCAGCGTCTCTTTCATCGAGCCGGACGGAATCCAGAACGGCTGAAAGAAGAGCGTGCGAAAGACGCCCGCGATCAGCAGGGCATAGACAATGGTCTTGATCGTCTCAAGGATCGAATGTCCGGCATGGTGTTTGGCCGTCATCGGGCTCTCCGGTGTAATAGAGTTGGGTCGGGGGCTACATGCGGGCCGACAGAGCCTAAGTCAAGCTTCGCCGCTGGTTTCGGAGCCACGGTCGGCAATGGGTCGCGCCTCGATCAGAACCATGGCCTGCGCCCAGGGGTGATCGTCGGTCAGGGTCACGTGGATGAAGGCTTCGTGACCCGGAGGGGTCATTTTCGCCAGCCGTTCGGCCGCCCAGCCGGTCACATGCATCACCGGCTGGCCCGTCCGCAGATTGCTGACCGACATGTCCTTCCAGGCGATTCCCATGCGAAGGCCGGTGCCCAGCGCCTTGGAGCAGGCCTCTTTGGCGGCCCAGCGTTTGGCATAGGTGCCTGCCACATCGCGGCGGCGTTCCGATTTTCGCTGCTCTACCTCGGTGAAAACCCGGTTTCGAAACCGGTCGCCAAAGCGATCCAGCGTGCGCTGGATCCGTTCGATATTGGCAAGATCGGTGCCGATGCCAAGGATCATCGTCTTCCCTTTCCGTTCGGATCGCAGCTCATGCATCCCGACATGGCAGCCTCCGCTCAACGCAGCAAGGGGCGCCAAAGGCCCCTGTCGGGCTAGGCCTTATTCCACTGTGACCTGCCCCGTGGCTTGATTGATTGTCACCACCACAGCACTCAGGCTGTCCAGATCCACCCTCCCGGTATCGGGATCGAACTGGCCGACAGGTACCACCAAAGAAAGGCCGCGCGCCGGATCATAACTGGACCGGGTCTTTGGCAGGAAAATCTCGTAGTACCCCATGCCTTGCCCAAAGGACATGACATTGCAGGCTTGTCCGTACTCGGGGTCTGGCGAAAGGATCAGGAGATGACGGGAGCAGCAGACCGGCTCTCCGCCCGTGTCCAGCAGGGCAATGCGGATTGCACCGTTGGCGTATGTCCGGCTGTTCTGTTCCCATGGCGAGACCAGATTTGCGGCCGACGCTACCCAGTCACAGGGTTCAAGGCTTTGAGCCGAAGCCGGGGCGGAGGCGAATACAGCCAAACAGCCCAGCGCGGCAAGAAGCGAAGATGGTGCGCCCATTCCGCTACACCTGCCGTGCCGCGTCCATCAGTCGACGCATTTCCGCGATGGCGGCAGGCAGGCCGACAAACATGGCCTCTCCCATCAGGAAATGGCCGATGTTCAGCTCCTTTACCTGCGGCAAGGCGGCAATCGGGCCTACGCTGTCATAGGTCAGGCCATGACCCACATGGACCTCCAGACCCAGTTCATCGGCATAGGCGGCCATCTCGGTGAGTTTGGCAAGCTCCGCATCGCGCACATCCCAGCGCCCTTCGGCCCAGGCATCGGCATAGGCACCTGCGTGCAGTTCGATCACAGGGGCGCCGATGCGATGGCTGGCCTCCACCTGTGCCTTGTCGGCAGCAATGAACATGGAAACCCGACTGCCTGCCGCGCTGAGCGGCGCAATGTATTTGGCCAGGGCATTGTCATTCCCGGCCACGTCAAGACCGCCCTCGGTGGTGCGCTCCTCGCGCCTTTCGGGAACAAGGCAGACCGCGTGGGGCTTGTGGTGTAGAGCGATGGACTGCATCTCCTCTGTTGCCGCCATCTCGAAATTGAGCGGCGCACGCAGGACCTTCATTATGCCGTCGATGTCACTGTCGATAATGTGACGACGGTCTTCGCGCAGATGCGCGGTGATCCCATCGGCACCTGCGTTCTGTGCCAGAAGGGCGGCGCGTACCGGGTCCGGATTGTCGCCACCACGGGCGTTGCGCACAGTGGCCACGTGGTCAATGTTCACTCCCAGCCGCAGCCGGTTTTCTGCCTTGTTCACAGTCATGATCCCTGATCCTGAAAGGATTGTCCTGCGCCAGAGACTAGACGGGCAGGCCGCAGGAGCAACCCCGATTTCGCGCGCTCACGGCGCAAATCCAACTGGCCTAGTCCGCCCGCCTTTTGACACGCGCGCCCAGAGAGGATTTGAGGCTGGTCTTCAGGCCCTTTTTGACAGGCATCTGCTGAACATCGGTGCCTTCCAACGCGGCGCGGCGCTTGATCTCTTCAAATTTGGCCTTGATCTTGGCCCGCCGCCTTTGCTGGTAGGCCCTGATCAGAGGAAGGCTGATCAAATAGCAGACCGTCGCCGTCAGCGCGCCCGGAATCAGGCCACCGACCATGTAGGGATAGAAAACCTCGTCATAAAACAGGTGCAGCCCGTGCCAGTCGGCTGGCTGGTCACTGTAAAGAGCGAACAGATTGTCCTTGAGATCGTCGCCGGCGGCAAGAAATTTGCCAACGAGGGATTTATCCACCTCCTGGTCAAATTCGGTCCCGAGCAACCAGTGCCCGGTCTGAAGCGACACGACTCCGATCGGCACATAAGTGAGAGGATTGCCAAAAAAGGTCGAGCTGAGCGCCGCCAGAATATTGCCATTCATCAGCCGCGCGATGATCGCGGCCACCACGAAGTGCATACCGTAAAACGGTGTGAAGGTAGTGAAAACGCCAGCCCAGACACCGCGTGCAATGCGTTCAGGGGAATCGGGCAACCTGCGGACGCGATGCTTGACGTAGTGAAAGGCGCGGGTCCAACCGCCACGCGGCCAGAAAAAATCCGCAACCGCACGTAGGGGCGGACGTCTGTCCCGGCGCCTGAATACCAACGGTCTGCGTCCTTCCCAGTTCCAGCCGAACCACTATCCCGGAATCGTGCGTTTCATCGGCTGTTCCCGGAACCGCACCACTTCGGCGACATGACTTTCCGCCTCCAGTGTCAACAATAGGGAATGCAGCTGTTCCACATCCCGCAGTTCAACATTGATCATAAGCCGGTAAAAGTCCGGTTTCCTGTCAACAAATTCCAGGTCCGAAATATTGGCCTTCTTTTCACCAATCAATGTGCAAATTCGCCCCAACACTCCTGCATCATTTCCGATGATCATCTCAAGTGTGGTGCTGTAAACCGCAGGGTGCGTTCCGCTGTGCCAATGAACGTCGACCCAGCGCTCCGGCTGATCCTCATATTCCCCCAGGCGATCACAATCGGCTGCATGAACAACGACGCCCTGCCCCCGGAAGGTAATCCCGATGATCCGCTCTCCGGGAAGCGGCTGACAGCAGGGGGCACGCTCGAAGCTTTGGCCCGGCTCCAGGCCGATCACCGCCCGGCGCATGGAAATTTCCTCGGCCTCGTGGGCGGTCAGGTCCGGATAGACTGCTTGCACGACATCATGCGCGACGATCTCGGCTGCGCCGAGGCGCGCCAACAGCTCGTCCACGGAGCTGACGCGCAAGGCCCGGGCCGCGGTTTCCAGCGCCTTGTCCGTCGCCTTGCGGTTCACATGCTCAAAGGCCGAGCGCGCCAATTCGTGCCCCAGCTTTACGAATCTTGCCCGGTCCGCCTCCCGCAGGGAGCGGCGAATGGCGGTGCGGGCCTTGCCGGTGGTGGCGATCTCCAGCCAGCTGACCTGCGGTGTCTGACCCTCGGCGGTGATCACCTCGACCGACTGGCCGTTGCGCAGGCGCGACCAAAGCGGCACCCGGATTCCGTCCACCTTGGCGCCCACGCAGGCGTGACCGATACGGGTATGGATTGCATAGGCAAAATCGATCGGCGTTGCGCCCTTGGGCAGCTTGATCACATCGCCTTTGGGTGTGAAGCAGAAGACCTGATCGGAATACATCTCCAGTTTGACCGCTTCGAGGAATTCGTCGTGATCCTCCTCGGCATCGAACTGTTCCGTGAGCGAAGAGATCCATTTCGCCGGATCCACCGCAAAGGGGTTTTCCGAGCGCACCCCGTCCCGGTAAGACCAATGCGCCGCAACACCGGTTTCGGCCACGTCATGCATCTGGCGGGTGCGGATCTGCACCTCGACGCGCTTGCCGTCCCGCCCCGAAACGGTGGTGTGGATTGAACGATAGCCGTTGGACTTGGGCTGGCTGATGTAGTCCTTGAACCGTCCAGGCACCGCGCGCCAGCGCTGGTGAATGGCGCCCAGTGCCCGGTAGCTGTCTTCTTCGGACTGGGTGATCACGCGAAATCCGTAGATGTCGGAGAGACGTGAAAATCCCTGATCCTTGGCCTGCATCTTGCGCCAGATCGAATAGGGCTTCTTGGCGCGACCAAAGACTTCGGCCTCGATCCCGGCCTTGTCGAGTTCCGCACGCATGTCGCCTGTGATCCGGTGTATCACATCGCCGGTTTCCCGCTGCAACGTGACAAAGCGGCGGATAATCGACTGGCGCCCTTCGGGATTGAGCACGCGAAAGGCCAGATCTTCCAGTTCTTCGCGCATCCACTGCATACCCATGCGGCCCGCCAAGGGTGCATAGATGTCCATGGTTTCACGCGCCTTCTGAGCCTGTTTTTCCGGGCGCATCGCCTTGATCGTGCGCATGTTGTGCAAGCGGTCGGCCAGCTTCACCAGGATAACCCGCAGGTCCTTGGACATGGCCATGAACAGCTTGCGGAAATTCTCGGCCTGCTTTGTTTCCCGGCTGGAAAGCTGCAGATTGGTCAGCTTGGTGACGCCATCTACCAGCATCGCCACCTCATCGCCGAACCGGCGGGCGACCTCCTCGTAGGAGGCCTTGGTATCTTCAATGGTGTCGTGCAGAAGCGCGGTGATGATGGTCGCATCATCCAGCCGCTGCTCTGTCAGGATCGCCGCGACCGCGACCGGATGCGAAAAATAGGGCTCCCCCGAGTGGCGGAACTGCCCTTCGTGCATTTCCCTGCCGAACTCATAAGCTGCGGCAATGCGGTCAGCGTTTGTCTTGGGGTTGTAGTTGCGGACCAGAGCAATCAGGTCTCCGGCGGAAATTTCGGGAGATGTCATATCCGATCCGCAGCCTCAGGTAGTGATATGTGCGATGCTCAGCCCTGCCCCTGGGCCTCCATCAGTGCACGCAGCAGTTTCTCCTCGGACATGTCGTCCTCGGTGGGTTTGTCGTTCTCGGCACCCATCAGAAGTGCCATCTGGTCTTCTTCGGGCTCGTCGACTTCGATCTGGGTCTGGTTGCTCTCGATCAGGCGTTCACGAAGCTCATCCGCACTTTGGGTTTCTTCGGCGATCTCGCGCAGGGACACGACGGGGTTCTTGTCGTTGTCGCGATCAACAGTGATCGGCGAGCCTGCCGAAATCTCACGGGCACGATGGGCAGCCAGCATCACCAGTTCAAAGCGGTTGGGCACCTTGTCTACACAGTCTTCAACCGTCACGCGGGCCATGGGCGACTCTCCATCATCTATGCGGGTCCAGAAGGGAGACTTCTAAGCCGATATGTTTTTGTTGACAAGCGCAGAAAAGGTCGCCTGAGGTCAATAAATCGGGATTACGGCGTCGATTTCGGCTTTTGGCAGCGCATCGCGCAGGTCTTTGGCCGATTTCAGCAGCACAGGATGACTCCAATCGGGCGCGATATCGCACAAAGGGACCAGAACAAAGGCCCGATCCTGAAGGCGCGGATGCGGCAGAATCAACTCCTCCGGCGCCCGCTGCATCTGAGCGTCCAGCGGCAAGCTGCGCCAACGATCGTATTCACCGGGGTTCGGCAGAACCCTTCCGGCGTAGTCGACCAGATCCAGATCCAGAGTTCGCATACCCCAGCGCTGCTCCCTTTGGCGGGCATGCCGGGCTTCGATTCCATGCAGCTCTTGCAACAGGTCTTCAGGTGACAGGCCCGTTTCAACGTGAACCACTGCGTTCACATAGTCCGGACCGGTCCCCGCCGGGAAACAGGGCGTGCTGTAGAATCGGGAAACCGCGCGCAGCCGACACTGTCCGCCGGCAAGGTCGGCAACCGCAGCAGCCAGCGTGTGCTGCGGCAGCAGGTCGCAGAATTTGAGGTTTCCGCCCAGTGCGATATACGCATTTGACCGGGTTTCGGTCATTTTGGCGCCATTTCAGATGATCCTTTTACTTGCAGCAGGTGCCAAATAACATACATTATGTCCACCCGTTTCGCCCTTTATTAGCATTCACTCACGGTACATCTGGCGATGCGGGCATATCGGAAGGACTGTTTTTATGTTTTACAAAGACGAACGGCTTGCGCTGTTCATCGATGGTTCGAACCTGTACGCGGCCGCAAAGGCACTGGGATTCGACATCGATTACAAGCTCTTGCGGCAGGAGTTCATGCGCCGCGGAAAGCTGTTGCGCGCCTTTTATTACACGGCCCTCTTGGAAAACGACGAGTATTCACCGATCCGCCCCCTGGTGGACTGGCTGCACTACAACGGCTTCACCATGGTGACAAAGCCAGCCAAGGAATACACGGACAGCATGGGGCGCCGTAAGGTCAAAGGCAACATGGACATCGAACTGACCGTCGACGCCATGGAATTGGCACCGCGTGTGGATCATATCGTGCTCTTTTCCGGGGATGGGGATTTCCGGCCATTGATCGCGAGCCTGCAGCGCCAGGGTGTCAGGGTCTCGGTGGTCTCCACCATTCGCAGCCAGCCACCGATGATCTCGGACGAGCTGCGCCGCCAGGCAGACAATTTCATCGAGCTGGAAGAGCTGAAAGACGTCATCGGACGTCCTCCGCGCGACTATCCTGCGGAGCAACGCTCACCCGTTGCGGCCCAATCGTAACGTTACCGGTTCAGCTCGCGGGATTGATGGACAGAAAAGGCACCCTCTACCAAGGGTGCCTTTTGCATTCAGGCAACGCCACTGTTACCCAGATGCAGAGCCTGCGGCAGGAGGGAGGCCGTCCCGCAGAGGGGCATTCTTCAAGGAGGTCCCCAGTGGAACATAGCGCTCAAGCACCTTTTCAAGCGCCGCAATCGTGACGGGCTTGGACAGGTAATCATCCATCCCGGCCGCCAGGCAGCGGTCCGCCTCACCCTCCAGCGCATTGGCCGTGACCGCAATCACCGGGGTGTGCGGACGCCTCTCCTCTGCCTCGACATCCCGAAGATGCTGTGTCAATTCGAAACCATCCATGACTGGCATCTGACAATCCGTAAGGACCGCGTCGAACTGCCCCGTTTTCCAAGCCTCCAGGCACTCTTTCCCGTCCCGCACCACAACAGCGGAATAGCCCAGAAGCTCCAGTTGGGATTCAAGGACGGCCTGATTGATCTCGTTGTCCTCCGCCACCAGGATCCGACCACCGCCGGATGCTCCACGAGGTTTTTTCCCCGCCACCGGCATCTGACTTTGACCTGGGCTGCGCCCCGAAAGATAGGCAAGCCCGTCCCAGAAATGACTGGGCAGGATAGGCAGGTCCTGGACGGCGTACTGGCTTTTCGTTCGCATTCCGCTCACCTGGGTCCGGTCCCGGTTGAACAAGAGCAGCTTAACATCGGGGGCATCTTCGGCGAGCCGGGCGCGAAGCCACTCGCTGGTGCGATCCTGAGATGTAGACGCCGCAAGCACGAAAATCTTGTTGGGATCCGCGTCGCGAGCCATCGAGAGAAATTCATCCCGGTTTGACACCCATTTGATGTCGCAATCCGCAGCCAGGGCATAGGAGGACCAACTGGCGCTGTCGCCCCCTCTTGGCAACATGGCGACGATCTGCGTTCCCGAAAGACGCAGGCATTTGAGCGGACCCGAGCCATTCACGACGGGCAGACGCAGGGTAAAGACCGACCCTTCACCCAGGGTGCTGCTCACAATCACTTCTCCGCCCATTTTTTCGGCGAGCTGTTTGACGATGGTCAGGCCAAGCCCATTGCCCTGGATCATCCGCTTGACCACATCGCCCGAACGTTCGAAGGGTTGGAAGATTGCGGCCTGGACGTCGTCATCCATTCCGATACCATTGTCTTCGACCACGAATTCGATCCGCTCGGCCTCATCCATTTGCACTCGCAGCTTCACGACCCCGCAGGGCTCATCCTTTTGCGGGGCCGAAAACTTGATCGCATTGCCCAGAAGATTCAGCAGGATCTGGCGTAGGCGCCCGGCATCCCCTTGTATGATATCGGGCACATTGGCCTGAACCGACAGGGAGAGTTCGACCCGCTTCTGATCTGCATGAGCGCGCAGAGTTTCCGCTACGCTTTCCACGACCGGCAACAGACGCATGGGAGCGTTGGACAGTTCCATCTTGCCCGCTTCGATCTTGGACACATCGAGGATGTCATCAATGATCCACAACAAGGCAGAAGACGATTCCTTGATTGCATGAAGAATACGCCTCTGCTCGGTCGAAAGCTGTGTATTCTCGAGGATTTCGACCATCCCGATGACGCCATTCATTGGCGTACGGATCTCATGGCTCATGGCAGCGAGGAATTCGCTCTTGGCGCGGTTCGCCTTGCGCTCCTTTTGATGGGAATTCCACAGTTCTTCGCTGTAGGCATCGGTCAGTCGCCCGAAGGCCATCATTTCGACCATGATGATACCGAAAATCGTCAGCATGATAGGCACCGACAGGTAGCTGCGCGAGAACTCTTCGTCGAAAATGGCCGGGCCCCAATAGTCATGCCCTAACAACCGATAGCCAACCCAGGCGCACAGGATACCGACGATAAGGCCCATGATCAGTGGCTTTTCCCGTTTCAAGGAAAAGGTCATGAAAGGCCCGCCAAGCAGGGCCACAAACATCATCTCGGCGTTGCTCGCAGGATGAAGTGTGAACACGGCCCCAAGGACGGCCAGAAGCCCCGTCGTGTACCATATCATCCGCGCAATCAAAGTATGAGTGGTCTGCACCATGTACCAGGCAGTCGCCGACCCAAGGCCCGCCACAAAGGCAATTCCAAAGACCGCCGGTTCCTGAAGATAAATGCCGAATACCGCCCACAGCGCGCCAAGGATCATGACAAGACAGGCCGTGCTCCGCACAGTGCGGAAACGGCGATCCATGTTGTCTTCCAGTGCACTACGCTCCAGGGCGGTGCTGGTTCGCTCTGCGTTCTTTCCGTTCGCCACTCTGGCCCCCAAAAACCCATGGATGCTCTGCGAAAAAGGATCGCTTCACAAAGAATGGATCAGCGAGCCTTGCGCCCATCCTGCTCAACCATGCCGACATCAGGTTAATTTTCCGTCATTTTGGCGGTATCGTCCCACCGGATCACACCTGCGGGCGGATCGAATTCAGCACCACAGCCAAGGGCCGGGCGTCACCTTTCCCCGGAGCCTCTGGACCTTACCGGCAGAAAACCCTACCTCTGCCCTGCAAGGAGATGCGCGATGACACCCGAGACCCGAGATACCAATTTGCAGGCTGGCACCGCTCAGGGCACCAAGCCGCCTTTGACCCTGTTTCTTGCGGCACCGCGCGGGTTCTGCGCGGGCGTTGACCGGGCCATCAAGATCGTCGAAATGGCGCTCGAGAAATGGGGGGCGCCGGTCTACGTGCGCCACGAGATCGTGCACAACAAATACGTGGTGGACGGGTTGCGCGCCAAAGGCGCTGTCTTTGTTGAAGAACTGGACGAATGCCCGCAGGACCGCCCGGTGATCTTTTCAGCCCACGGGGTGCCCAAATCTGTCCCGGCCGCGGCCGAAGCGCGTCAGATGGTCTACGTGGATGCGACCTGCCCGCTGGTCTCCAAGGTGCATATCGAAGCCCAGCGCCACGCCGAGGCAGGCCTGCAGATGATCATGATCGGCCATAAGGGCCACCCCGAAACCATCGGCACCATGGGACAGCTGCCCGAAGGTGAGGTGCTGCTGGTCGAAACCCCGGCAGATGTGGCCACCGTTGAGGTACGCGACCCGAATCGGCTGGCTTATGTCACCCAGACCACCCTTTCGGTGGATGACACCAAGGACATCGTTGCCGCCCTTGAGGCCCGTTTTCCCAGTATCGTCGGCCCCCACAAGGAAGACATCTGCTACGCCACCACCAACCGTCAGGAAGCGGTCAAGGCTGTCGCGCCCAAGGCGGATGCCTTGCTGGTTGTCGGCGCCCCCAATTCCTCGAATTCCCGTCGCCTGGTCGAAGTCGGCGCAAAGGCGGGCTGTGCCTATTCGCAACTGGTGCAGCGAGCCGAAAACATCGACTGGCGCGCGCTGGACGGCATTACGAGCGTGGCCATCACGGCAGGCGCCTCGGCTCCGGAGCTTCTGGTGAACGAGGTGATCGACGCCTTCCGGGATCGCTTTGACGTTACCGTCGAAACGGTAGAAACAGCCGTGGAGCGGGTCGAATTCAAGGTGCCACGCGTTCTGCGCACCCCGGCCTGAGGACAAATCTACCCTCCCGAAAGGCTTCACGCGACAGATCGTGTCTTGCCACCTTGGGGGACTCCCCGCTGTGGGCATCTCGTGCTACCAAAAGGTGGATCGCGCTGTGCACAGACACTGGAGGCCCTTTATGATCTCACTACAATTCCTGATCACCGCCCTAGTGGTTGTCATCGCGCCGGGCACGGGTGTGATCTACACGCTGGCACTTGGCCTCGGTCAGGGCGCACGAGCCTCTGTCTGGGCGGCGTTTGGGTGCACTCTGGGCATCCTGCCCCACCTTGCCGCGGCCACGCTGGGACTGGCGGCGGTGATGCATAGCTCTGCTGTTTTGTTCCAGATCGTCAAATTCGCAGGCGTCGCCTATCTGCTTTATCTCGCATGGCAGGCGCTGAAATCCGGCGGAGCCCTCGCGATCTCATCGGAAACCCGCTCTCAGCCGGGGCTGCGCATCGCGCGACGCGGCGCCCTGATCAATATCCTCAATCCCAAACTGTCGGTCTTTTTTCTTGCCCTGCTGCCGCCTTTCCTTTCAGGCAATCCAGCCAGCGCCACCTCCGAGATGGCGCTGCTTGGCGCGATCTTCATGGCGCTGACATTCCTCGTCTTCGTGCTCTACGGTCTTTTCGCCGCCAAGGCCCGCGATCTGATGCTCGGTTCTGAGCGTGTTCTGACCTGGCTCAACCGCGGCTTTGCAGCGATCTTTGCCGCTCTGGCCGCCCGGCTGGCCCTGGAGCGCGCATGATGAGAATCCCCTTTGCCCCGCTGATACTTGGCCTTGCCGGTCTGATCCCCTTCATCTGGGGCGCGGCCACCACGCATCTGCCCGATTTGCAGGCCTGGGGCGCGGTTGAGCTGGGGCCGCGCTTTGTTGGACCCTATGTGCAGCTGTTCTATGGCTCCGTGATCCTCAGCTTCATGTCCGGCGTCCTCTGGGGCTTTGCTACAAAGGCCTGCGGAGCGCAGGCCGCGCTTGGCTACGGGCTGTCGGTCGTCCCTGCGCTTTGGGCATTTTTCATGACCGGTGGCGGCCCCGAAGCGGCCGCACAGAACCTGATCTACGGCTTTGCCGGTCTTCTTCTGCTCGACTACGTCTTTTTCCTGTGGGACCTGACGCCCCCATGGTGGATGCGCCTGCGGCTGCTGCTGACGGCGATCGTTCTGCTCTGCCTCTCTGTCGGGGTATACCTGTGAGCGATAGTGAAACACTCGCGGTCTATGCCCGCGCGGCAGCGGACTATGCCAAGGGTTTTGCCCGCAGCAAGGATACCGATCAGGAAGAGGACTACGCCGCCTTCACCGAACGGCTGCCCAAGGGCGCACGGGTGCTGGACCTCGGCTGCGGCCCCGGCCACTGGGCGGCACGGCTGTGCGATGACGGTTATGACACGGATGCGCTGGATGCCTCGGCGCAGATGGCAGAGCATGCTCGTACGGCATATGGGCTCGACGTCATGATCGGCACCTTCGAGGCGCTGGAGACAGAGGCAGAATACGATGGCATCTGGGCCAATTTCAGCCTGCTGCATGTCCCGCGCGCCGATTTCCCCACAGAACTTGCCCGCATCAAACGCGCCCTGAAACCGCGCGGTACCTTCAGCATCGGCATGAAACTGGGCAGCGGAGAGGGACGCGATTCCCTGGGGCGCTTTTATGCCTATTACGGTGAGGAAGAACTCAGACAGCTGCTGGCCGACGCCGGGTTCACCGTCTTTCGCAGCCGCAAGGGGAATGGCAAAGGACTGGCTGGCGCCGAGGAAACCTTCGTAGTAATGACCGCCCATGGCTGATCTTTTTGCATATACCGACGGAGCCTGCTCCGGAAATCCCGGCCCCGGCGGATGGGGCGTTCTGCTGCGCGCAATTGAGGGCGACCAGATCGTCAAGGAGCGCGAACTTCAGGGAGGCGAGCCCGAGACCACCAACAACCGGATGGAGCTTTTGGCCGCGATCAATGCGCTCGAAAGCCTGAGCCGCCCCAGCAAGATCACCATCGTCACCGACAGCAACTACGTGAAGAACGGTATCACCGGCTGGATCTTCGGCTGGAAGAAGAACGGCTGGAAGAATGCCGCCAAGAAACCCGTGAAAAACGCCGAACTATGGCAACGCCTTGATGCGGCACAGCACCGGCACGATGTGACCTGGGAATGGGTCAAGGGCCACGCAGGCCACCCCGAGAACGAGCGCGCCGATGAGCTGGCCCGCGCGGGCATGGCCCCGTTCAAGAACGGCAAGCGCAAATCGGCCTGAGCCGAAGACCGGAGAAGCAGCCCATGACAGTTCTGACGCTGCTTGACTACGCTTCGGTTCTGATCTTTGCCCTGACCGGCGCCTTGGTGGCCAGCCGGGCGCAGCTTGATATTGTCGGCTTTGCCTTCGTGGCCTGCCTTACGGCGGTGGGCGGCGGCACGGTGCGTGACCTCCTTTTGGACCGCCACCCTGTGTTCTGGGTGGATGATCCGAATTTCATCCTCCTTGCAACCGGTGCCGCCGGAGTGGTCTTTGTCACGGCCCATCTGGTGGAAAGCCGGATGAAATGGGTGATCTGGCTCGACAGTTTCGCCCTTGCCGTCGCGGTTCCGGCAGGCACCGGCGCGGCCATCGCCATGGGCAAACCGCCGGTGATCGTGGTGCTGATGGGCATGGCGACCGGATCGCTGGGCGGATTGATGCGGGACGTGGTCTGCAATGAGGTGCCGCTGGTGCTGAAACAGGGCGAGCTCTACATCTCCTGCGCCATGGCCGGGGCAATCACTGCCGTCACGGCGATCTGGGCCGGAGTGGACACGGGGCCTGCCCTTTTGGCCTGCGCAGTTGTGTGCTGGGCACTGCGCGCGGGATCCATCCTGTTTGGCTGGCACCTGCCAGTTTACAAAAGCCGCCCGCCGCGCGGCTGACACCGCTATTTCTGAAAATACTTCTGCCAGATCCAGATCAGCGCCAGGGCACCGAGGACGGCACCCACGAACCCCGACAGCATACCCATCACCGCCAGAAGCGTGCGCAGAACCAGACCGCCGATCACAGCTCCCGCCATGCCGATGGCAACCGTGGTGATGATATCCGCCTCGATCCGCATCAGCCGCGTGGCCAGAAACCCGGCAGCGGCCCCGATGATGACAAGCGCGACAATGGGCATCTCATTCTCTCCACAAACACGGCGAAACAGAGACAGGATTGCATCCCTGCCTCACAAAAGAAAGGGCGTGCGCGCTACAACAATCGCAGACTACAGGCGCGTGCCCTTTGCCACCGGAAAGCCGCGCAGGAAGACATCGCGATCCTGCGCGCCCTTGCCTGCCCTTTGCAAGCGCAGCAGCTCCACCGCGCCACTGCCGCAGGCCACCGTCAGTGCATCATCCAGCACTTCGCCCGCCGCGCCGGTGCCTTTCACAAGGCGCGAGGCCAGCAGTTTCACCCGCTGACCGTTGATCTCGCACCAGGCACCGGGAAAGGGCGACAACCCGCGTATCTTGCGATCCACTTCTTGCGCCGGTTTGCTCCAATCGACCTGCGCCTCGCCCTTGTCGATCTTGGCGGCATAGGTGACGCCCTCTTGGGGCTGCACTTCGGGTGTCAGCTCGGGCAGGCTTGCCAGCGCCTCGACGATCAGCCCGGCGCCCATTTCCGACAGTCGGTCGTGCAACCCAGCGGTGGTTTCCTCACCCCCTATGGGGGTCGATTGGCGCAAGAGGACCGGGCCGGTGTCCAGCCCCGCCTCCATCTGCATGATGCAGATGCCGGTTTCCGCATCGCCTGCCATGATCGCCCGGTGGATCGGCGCCGCGCCGCGCCAGCGCGGCAGAAGGCTGGCGTGGATATTGAGGCAGCCCTGTTTCGGGGCATCAAGAACAGCCTGCGGCAGAATCAGCCCATAGGCCACGACCACAGCGATATCGGCCTCAAGTGCTGCAAACGCAGCCTGCTCTTCGGCTCCTTTCAAGGACACCGGATGGCGCACCTCAAGGCCCAGTGCCTCGGCACGTGCGTGAACTGGCGTCGGGCGGTCCTTCTTGCCACGTCCTGCCGGGCGCGGCGGCTGGCAATAGACAGCAGCGATCTCATGCCCAGCCTCGACCAGGGCATCCAGCACCGGGACGGAAAACTCGGGCGTTCCCATAAAGACGACGCGCATGGCCCTGCCCCCCCTCAGCCGGTCAGTTTCTTGGATTTGCGGATCAGCATGTCGCGCTTCACCTTGCTGAGACGGTCGATGTAAAGCTTGCCGTTCAGATGGTCGATCTGATGCTGGACCGATGTCGCTTCGATGCCCACAAAATCCCGCTCGGTGATCTCTCCGTGTTCGTCCATGTAGCGCACGGTGACAGCGCGGGGGCGTTTCACCTTGGCCGACACCCCCGGAAGGTTGGGCGAGGCTTCCTCGTGTTCGCGCAGCTGGGTCGAGGCGTGCAGAATTTCGGGGTTGGCCATACGCACCGCCTTGCCGCGCTCGGTCGAGCCATCCACGACGGCCAGGCGCAGCATGACCCCGATCTGGTTGGCACCGAGGCCCACGCCGGGCATTGCCTCCATCGTGTCGATCATGTCCTGCCAGATCTGGCGGATCTCGTCGGTAATCTCGGTGACTTCTTCGGCGCGGGTACGCAGGCGTTTGTCGGGCCAGGGCAGGCAGGGGCGGACGGTCATTCGGTGTTCCCTTTCAGGGCGGTGTATTCAGCCTCAACTGCCGCGCGGGCCTCGGGCGTCAGGTGATCGAAGGTCAGGGTGCCGTTCAGATGGTCGAATTCATGCTGGATGCAGCGGGCCTCGAACCCATCGAAATCGGCCATGTGAATGTCCCCCTCGGCGGCGGTCCATTGCACGGTGACGGCCACGGGGCGTTCAACCGGCACCATGACGCCAGGGATCGACAGGCAGCCTTCTTCCATGGTCACCGG
The DNA here is from genome assembly GCF_038148855.1 of Phycobacter sedimenti. Lineage (NCBI taxonomy): Bacteria > Pseudomonadati > Pseudomonadota > Alphaproteobacteria > Rhodobacterales > Roseobacteraceae > Phycobacter > Phycobacter sedimenti. The sequence continues at coordinate 131,226 of NZ_JBBVGR010000006.1, forward strand.
GACGCGTTCAACCGCCATGATGGAGGGGTTGATCATCACCATCGGAGAGCGCTTGCCCTCTTTCCAGGTGCAGTCCATCACGAAAAGCCGCTTCATCACCCCCACCTGCGGCGCCGCCAGGCCCCGGCCATTGGCGGCGTACATGGTGTCGAACATATCGGCGATCAGATCGTCGAGATGTTCCTGCTCCACCGGCGCACAGTGCTGCGTCAGCCGTGGATCGGGCCATTTAAGGATCGGGAGAACGGCCATGGTCAGACCCTCATGCTCAGAAAGGCGGGGTGTTTCAGTCCCGCGCGCGCTCGCGTTTCAGCTTTTGCATCTTGCGGGTGATCATCTGTCGCTTCAGCGGTTTCAGGTAATCGATGAACAGCTTGCCGTTCAGGTGGTCGATCTCATGCTGCACGCAGGTCGCCCAGAGGCCATCAAAGGTCTCGCTCTGCTCGCGCCCGTCGCGGTCCATCCATTTCACCTGCACCTCCTTGGGACGGGTGACTTCGGCGTATTGGTCGGGGATGGACAGGCAGCCTTCCTCGTAAACGTTGGTCTCATCAGAGGACGCGACGATCTCGGGGTTGAACATTACCAGCGGGCGCGCATCGCCCTCGCCTTCCTTGATGCAGTCCATCGCGATCACCCGCTGCAGGATACCCACCTGCGGCGCGGCCAGACCGATACCCGGCGCGGCATACATGGTTTCCAGCATGTCGTCGGCCAGCACGCGCAGCTCGTCCGAAATATCGGGCACGGGCACGCAGACCTTCTTCAGGCGGGGGTCGGGATGGATCAGGATCGGACGTTTCATGGGCATGATTTAGGCGATTGCACCCGGCCCTGCAACGCCCCCCTTGCGCGCAGCGCCATTGTGCGTAGCTTCGCTGTCAGACAAACGGAGATTAAAGCCATGGATTTTGACACCCTCATCGACCGCCGCGGCACCCATTGCGCCAAATGGGACATGATGGAGAGCCTTTATGGCGTCTCGCCCGATGATGGTCTGGCGATGTGGGTGGCGGACATGGATTTTGCCGTGCCGTCCGTTGTCACCGACAAGATGCGCGAGATGGCCGATCACGGTGTCTATGGCTATGTGAACTGCGAAAAGCCCTACAAGGATGCGATCCGCTGGTGGATGCAGAACCGCCATGGCTGGGAGGTGGAGGCCGATGCGATCTTCACCACCACCGGTCTCGTCAACGGTGTGGGCATGTGCCTTGATACCTTCACCAAGCCGGGTGACGGCATCGTTCTGTTCACGCCTGTCTATCATGCCTTTGCCAAGGTGATCCGCAACGCGGGCCGAGAGGTGGTCGAATGCCTGATGACCAACACTGATGGCCGCTACGAGATGGATTTCGACGCCTATGACGCCCAGATGACCGGCAAGGAAAAGATGGTCATCCTCTGCTCACCGCATAACCCCGGTGGTCGTGTCTGGAGCCAGGCCGAACTACAGGCGGTTGCGGATTTCGCAAAACGCCACGATCTGATCCTCCTGTCCGATGAGATCCACCACGATCTTGTCTACCCCGGCCATACCCATATACCGATGCAGAACGCCGTGCCCGAAGCGACCGAGCGGCTCCTGATGCTGACAGCCCCGTCGAAAACCTTCAACTTTGCCGGGCTGCACACGGGTCAGGTTATCATCCCCGATCCACACCTGCGCGAGCAGTTCCAGCGCCGGATGCTGGCGCTTGCACTGGCGCCGAACTCGGCCGGGCAATACGCCACCGCCGCAGCCTATTCGCCCGAGGGCGCCGCATGGGCCGACGAACTGGTTGCTTATCTGGATGGCAACCGAAAGGTCTTTGACGCCGCGATCGAAAAGATCCCCGGGCTGTCCTCGATGCCCTTGGCCGCGACTTACCTGTCCTGGGTCGATTTCTCTGGCACCGGCATGAGCCGCGAGGAATTCACCACGAGGGTCGAACAGGGCGCAAAGATCGCCGCCAACCACGGCACCACCTTTGGCACCGGCGGCGAGAATTTCCTGCGCTTCAACCTTGGCACCCAGCGATCCCGCATCGAAGAAGCCTGCGCGCGTCTGACCGAGGCCTTCTCGGATCTCCAGTAATCAAAACAAAATGGACGCGGCATTTGGGCTGCGTCCACAGATGCAATCAACCGACTGCCCTAATAAGTGAAGCGGGCTTTCTGCAGCGAGAGATTACGCCTCGCCGTGCAGCCCGTCATAGGAGATCAGGCCCACGGGCGCATCCGGTGCGCGATAGAAGTCAAGCGGAGCCTGATCGGCAGCAGCCGTCGAGCGCTTGAAATCATACCGCATCTCTCCGCCTTCCGCCTCGGAGGCAACGATCAGACACTGCGACAGATGGCGGGCGCCATCGTAAAGGTCCACCAGGCCGCGCAGTTGCGGCGCGTTGGCCTCCTCCACGGAAAACCCATCTTTCCACATCCGCAAGACCGGGAATTGGGACTCGCCAACCTGAACGCGCAGGCGGCTTTTCTTTTTCATACCCTGAATACGTGCGGCATCCAGCGCTTCCTGAACGGCCCTCGGAACATAGGTGGTCATGACGCATGCCTTCCTGATGTGGATCTTCTGATCTGCAACGAGTCCCAAGATGACTCACAATCACCTAAAATCAAGTGAACTTTTCTCAAAATCCGGCGCCTGTTGCCGCAGCCGTGAGGCCATCAGAAACAGGAGTGTGCAGATCCGCAGGGTGGCTGCGCGCCTATTGGCGTGGGCTGAAAGTCAGAGTCTGCCTATTTTCCAGGGCTGGAACGGATAGGAGCGAGATCGATGGGCCTTTTGGTTGACGGAAAATGGCATGACAAATGGTACGATACAAAATCCACGGGCGGTGCCTTCGAACGCTCGGTGTCGCAGTTCCGCAACTGGATCACGCCGGACGGAAGCGCTGGCCCTTCGGGCGATTCCGGCTTTACCGCCGAAAGCGGGCGCTATCATCTCTATGTCTCGCTTGCCTGCCCCTGGGCGCACCGGACGCTGATCTTTCGCCGGTTGAAAGGCCTGACCGATCATATCTCGGTCTCGGTGGTGCACCCGGACATGCTGGATCGTGGCTGGACCTTTCAAAAGGACGATCACGGCGCCACGGGGGACACTCTCTTTGGCCATGACTACGCCTATCAGATCTACACACGCGCGGATCCCACCTATTCAGGCCGTGTCACGGTGCCGATCCTCTGGGACAAACAGCGCGAAACCATCGTCTCGAACGAAAGCTCGGAAATCATCCGCATGCTCAATTCGGCCTTTGACGATCTTACCGGCAATCACGACGACTACTGGCCGGAAGAGCTGCGCGAGCCGATCGAAGCGGTGAACGCGCGCATATATGACACGCTCAACAACGGGGTCTATCGCTGCGGCTTTGCCACCACTCAAGAGGCTTATGACGCGGCGATCGCGCCCCTGTTCGACACGCTCGACTGGCTCGAAGACCTGCTGTCCGAACACCGCTACCTGCTGGGCACCCGCGTCACCGAAGCAGACTGGCGCCTTTTCACCACCCTCCTGCGGTTCGACCCGGTCTACCACCTGCATTTCAAATGCAATCGCAAGCGGCTGATCGATTATCCGAACCTCTGGGCCTATACGCGCGAGCTGTACCAATGGCCCGGTGTCAGGGAGACCGTGGGCATGGATCACATCGTGCGCCACTATCACTATAGCCACGACACCATCAACCCGAGCCGCATCCTGCCGATCAACCCGGTGATCGACTGGGAGGCCCCGCACGGGCGAAGCTAAGGAATTCCCTACTTTGTATGCCTTTTTGGCCAAAGTTTCCCGCCCTGATTGCGCCGACTGGTTGCTTTATCACCTGACCTGTTTCATACGGCTCAAGTCCGGCACCAGCCGATTGGTGCCTTCCTTGAGTCAGGGCCTCAAATGGCGGCGATCAATACGGCAACCGGCGATCTGAATTCTAAGGCCGCAGCGCGGGATCACGGTGGGAACCTGTCGGCTGCGATGGCGCGTTACGGCGGCGTTCGCTCTGACTGGATCGATCTTTCGACCGGCATCAATCCTGCGCCCTATCCCCTGCCGGAGTTTGCACCAGACGATTGGTCCGCCCTGCCAGACACCACCGCCGCTGAGGATTTGCACGCCGCAGCCCGCAGGTTCTGGAAAGTGCCGGACGGCGCGTCCGTCCTCAGTGCACCCGGGGCCTCTGCCCTGATTGCCCTGGCCCCGTCCCTCGCCGATGCCCGGTGGGTTCGGATCGAGACACCCACCTACAACGAGCACGCGGCGGCGTTCAAAGCCCAGGGCTGGCGCCTGGCTGAGTGTGAACCTGCGGAAGCCTGTGTCGCCGTGCACCCCAACAACCCCGATGGGCGCCTGTGGCAAGCGCGCGAGCTGACCGCTCCGTTTCGCATCATCGACGAGAGCTTTTGCGATGTCTGCCCCGAGCGAAGCCTCATTCATCTGGCTGACAAGCCTGGAACACTGGTGCTGAAAAGCTTTGGCAAGTTCTGGGGGTTGGCGGGGCTGCGGCTTGGCTTTGCCATTGGCGATCCCGCCTTGATCTCTCAACTCTCGGATCTGCAAGGCCCCTGGGCGGTCTCGGGTCCGGCCCTGAAAACCGGGATCAAGGCGCTGTCGGATACGGCCTGGGCAGCTGAGACCCGCAAGAGACTGGCACAGGACGCGCAGCGCCTCGACGGGCTGGTCTTGCCAAAAGGCGCCAAGCTGGCTGGGGGAACAGATCTGTTCCGGCTCTATCATGTTGAAGATGCCGCCGCCTGGCAGGACCGGCTGGCCCGCGCCCATGTCTGGAGCCGCATCTTCCCCTATTCCGCCAACTACCTGCGCCTTGGCCTGCCGCCGGCCCAAGGCTGGCAGCGTCTGGAGGCCGCCCTGTGAGTACTGCCGCCATTCTGGGCCTCGCCCTGATCCTCGATGCCGTATTCGGAGAGCCGCGCTGGCTCTGGGATCGCGTGCCGCATCCTGCGGTTCTGATGGGCCGACTGGTGAAAGAACTCGACGAGCGGCTGAACGCCGGTGCCGGACGCCGTTCCAAGGGCGTTATGGCGGTGCTGGTTCTGGTGGCGGCCGGTCTCGTCCTTGGCTGGGTGTTGTCGCTCTTTGGGCCTGCCGTCGAAATATTGGTGGCCGCGATCCTCATCGCACAACGTTCTCTCGTCGATCATCTCATGGCGGTGGTTCATGGTCTGCGAGGCGGATTGCAGGGTGGGCGCGATGCGGTGGCGATGATCGTGAGCCGCGACACCGCGGATATGACTGGGCCGCAAGTGGCGCGATCCGCCATCGAAAGCGGCGCCGAGAACATGTCTGACGGGGTCATCGCCCCGGCCTTCTGGTTTCTTTTGGGCGGGCTGCCGGGGCTGATCGTCTACAAGATGATCAATACCGCCGACAGCATGATCGGTTACCGCACCCCGCAGTACGAGGAATTCGGCTGGGCCGCGGCGCGGCTTGACGATCTTCTGAACCTGATCCCCGCGCGTCTGACAGCCATCCTGATGGCCCTTGCCGGAGGCGTTCTGCGCGACTGGCCATCGATTGCCGCAGACGCACGCCAGCACCGATCCCCCAACGCAGGCTGGCCCGAGGCCGCCATGGCCCGTGCGCTGCAGGTCGCATTGGCCGGACCGCGCTCTTACGACGGGACAATGCGCGATTTTCCATGGGTAAACGAGACAGGCGCCAAAAGCGCGGATGCCCACGCAATCCGCCGCTGTACCGAAATGCTCTGGAAGACATGGGGGCTTGGACTTGCGCTGACGGTTGCCATCGCGGCGATCTTCTAGCACAGAAGAAGGCAACGCCCCAAAGGCCACCTCCTGTTGTCTAGAAAGGACACCGAACGCATGCGCACACTGGCCCTTTCCCTCGCAGCTGCCGCGCTGCTTCCCGCAAGCGCCATGGCTCAATGCGGCGGCCGTTTTTCCGATTTCGTGCAAGGACTGAAACAGGAGGCCGTGACCGCAGGCTTTCAGCCCTCCACGGTCAATGCCTTCTTCAAGGGTACACAGCAGGACCCAAAGGTGCTGCGCGCGGACCGGGCGCAGGGGGTGTTTCAAAAACCCTTCATCGAGTTTTCCCGCCGCCTGATTTCCCAGAACCGGATCAACCGCGGCCGGTCCATGTCCGAGAAATACGACAGTGTTTTCCGGCGGATCGAAAGCACCTATGGCATCAACCGCGGTGTCCTTCTGGCCTTCTGGGCCTTTGAGACCGACTACGGCGCCGTTCAGGGGGATTTCAACACCCGCAACGCGCTGGTGACGCTAGCCCATGACTGCCGCCGTCCCGAACTGTTCCGGCCACAGATCTTTGCCGCGCTGGAGCTGTTTTCTCATGGCGACTTCGACCCGGCCACCACCACGGGTGCCTGGGCCGGAGAAATCGGCATGGTGCAGATGTTGCCCCGCGACATTCTGGAAAACGGCGTCGATGCGGATGGCGACGGCCATGTGACGCTCAAGACCTCGGCCCCCGATGCGCTGATGTCCGGGGCCAAGATGCTGTCCCACCTTGGCTGGCGCGGGAACGAACCGTGGATCCAGGAGGTACGCCTGCCCGACAGCATCGACCTGTCGCTCACCGGCCCGGCGCAAAAGCTGCCCGTGGCCGACTGGTCCCGTATGGGCGTTGCCCCGCGCGAAGGGCGGCTGCCCGACCCCGCGATGCCTGCCTCCCTGATCCTGCCGCAGGGACACAAGGGGCCGGCCTTTCTCGCCTACCCTAATTTCGACGTCTATTTCGAATGGAACCAGAGTTTTACCTACGTAATGACCGCCGCCTACTTTGCCACACGGCTGGAAGGCGCGGCCGTCTATGACGCCGGAAAGCCCGATCAGGGTCTCAGCGGTGCGCAGATGAAGCAGCTCCAGACCAAGCTGCAGGCCATGGGGTATGACGTCGGAGACATCGATGGCATCCTTGGCGCCAAGACGCGGAGCGCCGTTCAGGCCGAACAGAAACGGCTAGGCCTCCCGGCCGATGCCTGGCCGACGCCCGCGCTATTGAACCGGCTCTAACGTACGGGATATCGCTCTCCTGTTTCGGTGATCACCACCACACGATTGCCGCTGTGAACATAAAGATCACAGCGGGAGAAGCCATTTAGAAAGTCGACACACACACTCCCATCAGGGGCGAGGCGGTAGCTGCCCCAGCTGGTGCCACCGCCGTTCCCTGCAGAATAGGTGTAGGAATAGGCCCCGTTGGCACCAAAAGCCGCCTCGCCATCGTCAAAAAAGACAAACGACTGGCCTGGCAGGGCTGCAAGTTCAGCCGCGTCAAAAGGCCGATCCGTCTGGCGCAAGCCCCAAGCCTCAGCCAGACCAACTACCGGACAGAGTAAAAAGAGTGATGCAGAAAGAATATGTCTCATGCGCGTATCCTACCCCGGATACGCAGCAGGGCGGCGTCACGATCTGGTGACACCGCCCTGCCCTGCATATCTTACCTGATGGGCGTCGGCCTACCAGCCGATGAACTCCTCGAATTCCCTCATGCCCTGCGACCACATCGACACCTGGCGGGCAAAGTCATCGGCACTGATGCCGTCGCGCCCCATGAAGATGTCCATCTCGATCCGGGTTGACCCTTCTTCGGCCACATAGCTGCGGAGGAACCGGTTCTGCATGTTCCATTCGTTGATCGAGGCAAGCCGTACGGACCCGTTGGTCGCATAACCGGAAAAGAACTGCACCGCATTGCAGTTCACATTGTTATCGCAACCGAAGTAATAAACGGAAAACTCGTTCCCGTAATAATTCACGCGCAGCTTGGGATCACCCACATTGTCGGCCGTCGTTTCGACCTCAGCGCCCTCATCTTCAAAGAAGCGTGCAAGGCTACCAGCATCCGTTGCATAGAGGTTATCGGCCATTGCAGCCAAGGGGCACAAGGCAAAGGTAACGGCGGCAAGGGATCTGGCTAGATGCATAGGGTCTCTCCTGTGGTCTTTTGCAAGACCCTAAGCCGCTGGCGGTCCCCACACAAGAATTTCCCAAAAGACGTTACGGGGAGTTTCCGGTGCTCTGGCTCAATCCAGAACCGGCAAAGCCGCAGACCGCTATGCGACCAGGGCTTCGGCCTTTTTCAGATCGACCGAAACCAACTGGCTGACGCCCTTTTCCTGCATGGTAACCCCAAAGAGCCGATCCATGCGCGCCATGGTCACGGCATGGTGGGTGATAATCAAAAAGCGCGTGTCGGTCTGACGGCACATCTCGTCCAGAAGATCGCAGAAGCGCGTCACGTTGGCATCATCCAGCGGCGCATCCACCTCGTCGAGCACACAGATCGGTGCCGGGTTCGACAGGAAGACCGCAAAGATCAGCGCCATGGCGGTCAGCGTCTGCTCCCCACCTGACAGCAAGGACAGGGTCGAGAGTTTCTTGCCCGGCGGCTGGCACATGATCTCAAGCCCCGCATCCAGCGGATCGTCGCTTTCGACCATTACAAGGTTCGCCTCACCGCCGCCGAAGAGATGCGTGAACAACATGGCGAAACTGGCGTTGACCTGTTCGAATGCGGTCAGCAGGCGTTCACGCCCTTCGCGGTTGAGGCTGGCAATACCGCTGCGCAGGGTCTTTACCGCCTCTTCCAGATCCTGCTTTTCCGAAACCAGCTCATCATGTTCGGTCTGGATCTCGCGGGCGTCCTCTTCGGCGCGCAGGTTCACCGCGCCAAGCGCGTCACGCTGCCGTTTGTGACGAGAGACTTCCGCTTCCAGCGCCTCGGCCGAGGGCATCTGATCCGGGTCTGTATTGAGCTGTTCGAGCAGGGCCTGCGGCGCGCAATTCTGCTCCTCGGCGATCCTCTCGGCGGCATGGGTGACGGTTTCGCGCGCCGCGTCGAACCGTGCTTCCGAGCGGGCACGGGCCTCGCGCGCCTCGGAGGCCAGCCGCTCGCAATCCCGCTCGGCCTGCACCGCCTCGCGCAGTACGCCTTCGGCAGCGACCAGCGCGTCCGTGGCAGCGGCCTTGCGCGCCTCGGCCTCCTCGATCGCCTCGTTCAGCTCTTCGCGTTTCTCGGCGATCTCTGTCGGCACCGCATGGGCGTCTTCCAGTTCTTCCTGTGAGGCCTCACGCCGTTCGGCCAGTTCCTCGATCCGACGCTCGGCAGTCTCAAGACGGTGGCGCCAGCCGGACAGTTCCTTGGTGACCTGCTGGGCGCGTTTGGTGCGCGCCTCGCCCTCGCGGCGCAGTTCGTCATGGGAGGAGCGGTGGGTCAGCATGGTGATACGGGCGGCTTCGACCTGCTGTTTGATGTCCTCGACAAGGCTGCGGGCCTCGTCGAGATCGCCAAGTTCAGACAAAGCCTTTTCCGCTTCGCTCAACTGCAGGCGCGCGGCCATGGCGTCTTCATCGTGGCGGGCCAAAGCGATGCCAAGGGTTTCCAGCTTGCCCTCGGCCATATTACGATCCGCCTCGGCCCGGCTGAGCGCGCGGGCCGCGTCCGCGACACGCTGATCGGCGGCGCGGCGGGCCTGACGGGCCAGTTGATCCGCCTGAGAGACTTCTTCCAGCTTGCGCAAAAGCGCCTCATGGGCGGCGCGGGCGCCATCGGCGCGGGCACCGACCCGCTCCAGATCCTGTTTCAGCGCCTCCAGACGGTTGAGCTGCTCCAGCCGCAAAGCGGCGGCACTGGGCGCATCCTCGGCCCAGGCGCGATATCCGTCCCAACGCCAAAGATCCCCTTCGAGCGTGACCAGCCGTTGTCCCGGTTTCAGCATTGGCTGCAGATCGCGGGCAGCATCGCCTTCGACAAGGCCGATCTGGCCGATCCGCCGCGCCAGAGCGTCTGGACCCGAGACGAATTTCGCCAAGGGCTCCACCCCATCAGGGAGCGGCGCATCACGATCATATCCAGCCAGCGTCACCCAGCCTGTCGGGCCGTCCACATCCGCCAAAGGCGCACGCAGATCGTCGGCAAGGGCCGCGCCAAGCGCCTTTTCATAACCAGGTGTCACGCTGAGTTCATCCAGAACCTGACCGCCCTCGGCCGTGTCCCGCTCCACCAGTTTGGCAAGCGCGGTGACCTCGGCGCGCAGGGTGCCCAGCTCTCCTTCGGCCTCGGAGCGCTGCGAGCGCGCCTCGGTCTCACGCTCTTGGGTATCGGCGCGCAGCTCATCGGCGGCGGCCAGAGCCTCTTCGGCGGCCTCGGCGGCTTCGCGGGCGTCTTCCTCGGCAGCAACAGCAGCCTCAAACCGCTCCTGCGCCTGCTCCAGCGCCTCTTGCGCCATGTCCTGCGCGGCGCGGGATTTATCACCCTCGTCGCTCGCGCGGGTCAGCGCCCGCTGGCAATCCTCGACCAGGCGTCGGGCCGACTGGTGACGGGCGGCAAGGCGGGCCACATCCTCGGTCACCTGCGACAGGTGCTCTTCGCGTGCCTCAAGGATCTGCCCCGCATCGCGCGCCAGCTCGGCCGCTTCGGACAGGCGGTCGTCGTGCCCTTCGCTGGCCTTGGCCAGTTCGCGCTGCTCCCATTCAAGACGTTCGATGGTCTCTCCGGCGTCGCGATTCAGTCCGCCTTCGCGTTCGATGTCATTGCCAAGCTGCTGGATACGAGAGGTCAGCCGCTCGATCGCCTGCCGTGCCTGCGCCTCCTGGTCGCTCAGCGCATCGCGCTGCACCACAAGCCTTTGCAGGATCGCGGCCGCGATGGCCTCTTCTTCGCGCAGGGGCGGCAGGGCCTCTTCGTCCTTGGCACGCTTTTCGCCCGCCGCACGGCTCAGCGCTTCGGCCTTGGCAGCCTGGGTGATCCGGACGCGCAGCTCTTCCTCCGCGGCCTGACGCGCGTCATCCGCTTCCCGCCAGCGGCGATAAAGCAACATGCCCTCGGCCAGGCGCAGCTTTTCTCCGATGTCGCGGTAGCGTTGCGCCTGTTTGGCCTGCCGCGCCAGTTGCGACAGCTGCGCTGCAAGCTGTTCGATCACATCGTCGACGCGCAGAAGATTCTGTTCGGTGTTCTTGAGCTTCAGCTCTGCCTCATGACGACGCTGATAAAGGCCGGAAATACCCGCCGCCTCTTCAAGAATACGGCGGCGGGCCTTGGGCTTGGCGTTGATCAGTTCGGAAATCTGCCCCTGCCGCACCAGCGCGGGCGAATGCGCACCGGTCGAGGCATCGGCAAACAGCATCTGCACATCGCGCGCCCGCACATCCTTGCCGTTGGATTTGTAGGCGCTGCCCACATCGCGGGTGATCCGGCGCACGATCTCAAGCTGGTCGCTGTCATTGAACCCAGAGGGCGCCAGACGGTCACTGTTGTCGATCTGCAGGCTGACTTCAGCGAAATTGCGCGCCGACCGCGAGGACGTGCCGGCAAAGATCACGTCCTCCATGCCGCCGCCGCGCATGGCGCGGGCGCGCGTCTCTCCCATCACCCAGCGCAGCGCTTCCAAAAGGTTCGACTTGCCGCAGCCATTCGGCCCGACAACGCCGGTAAGCCCATCCGCGATGATCAGATCGGTCGGATCGACAAAGCTTTTGAAGCCGTTGAGCCTGAGTTTGGAAAAGCGCAAAGCTGCCCCTTTGTGATTCTCGTGTCCAAAACCTCAGCAGGTTCGGAGGCCCCGAGTCAACGCTGCTGCCCCCAAATCGGGCCAGAAGGCGGACACGAGCCACCATATCTTGTGGATAACCCCGCAATCATGGCCAATGGGGGCCAACTGGAGCGTTATGGGCAATTCAAGCGCCCCAAGAGAACCGCCTGATCCCCCATGACCCATTTCACGTCACAGCCACTTGCGAGCGCCATGGCGCGCCGAGCTCTGTGCCGCAAAGGGCCAAGGCGGGGTGCATACTGCGGGTTCACGCGGACGGCCTCCACCAGCGTTCCCCTTTGCCGCAGGTCAAAGGTGCTGCCCTCCACCGTCACCCGCACCGGGTCAATCCCCTGAAAGTGAGAGCTGGGCGCCGCGCAGCCCATGAGCATAAGACACACAGCAATCGTCACAGGGCGCATGGTCGACTCACCTCATCTTCCCGGTCGATAAGGCCGGGACAACGGCAGCATCATACCATCTGTGTCGCCTGCTGCCGAGTCGCCGCCGAGGCTGGCAGACCATCCGAGACCAACCGCCCCAGACGCGCGACACCCTCTTCGATATCTGCCGCGCCCAAAACGGAAAAGCTGAGGCGCAGCGTGTTCTTGCCGCTGCCATCGGTAAAGAAGGCCTGCCCTGGAACGAAGGCCACCTTCACCGTCTCAAGCGAGCGCGCCAAAAGCTCTGTGCTGTCGACACCTGCCGGTAGGGTGACCCAGACAAACATGCCTCCCTCGGGTCGGGTCCACTGGACACCGGGCGGCATATGCCTCTGGAGCGCGCCCAGCATGGCATCACGGCGCGCCTTGTAGGCACTGCGCACCGTCTCAACATGGCTGTCAAAGATCTGCCGCGCCACGGTATTCACGGCCATCTGGTTCACCGTCGCCGAATGGAGGTCGGCCGCCTGTTTGATCAGCACCATTTGTGCGATGACCGGTTTGGCAGCCACCACCCACCCGACGCGCAGACCCGGCGAGAGCGTCTTGGAAAATGAGCCGCAATAGACGGTACGGCAGTCTTCGATGGATCCTCTACGGGCCAGTTCCATCGCCAGGATCGGCGCGACGGGGGCCCCATCATAGCGCAGGTCCTGATAGGCGCCGTCTTCGATCACGGCGCAGTCCAGATCCTCGGCCAGGTCCAGAAGGCGCGCACGCGCCTCATCGCTCACGGTCTGCCCCGTGGGATTGGCAAAGTCCGAGGACAGGTAGGCGAATTTGATCGCGCTTTCTTCCATCGCTGCCCCATCCTGATAACTTTGGGCGGTGCGGTTGCCCTCGAGGCTGAGCTGGTCGTATCTCGGCTCATAAGCGTTGAAGGCTGCGAGGGCGCCCAGATAGGTCGGGGCCGTCACAAGGGCCGTATCGCCAGGCGACAGGAACAGTTTTCCAAGGTAGTCGAGGGCCTGCTGCGAGCCGGAGGTGATGAGGATGTTCTCTGCCGTGCAGATGATCCCGAGCCGCGCCATGCGATCAACGATCCACTCCTTCAGCGGCAGGTATCCCTCGCTGACGGAATACTGCAGGGATTGCGCCTGCTGGCCGCCCGAAAGCGCCTGCTCAAAGGCCGTGGCGAAGGCGCTTGCCGGGAAAAGCGCCGGATCCGGGATGCCGCCTGCAAAAGACAGAATGCCCGGCTGGTCCAGCAGTTTGAGCAGTTCGCGGATTTCCGAGGCCTTCATGCGCAGGACGCGATTGGCAAAGATCTCTTTCAACGACATGGCGGTCTCCCAGATGCGAGTCAGTGATCAGGGTACGATCCCGCACCATTAAGTCAACAAAACTGACCTATTATTACAGAAGAGTGATCAGGTCTTTGCGGATATTGCCGGGCGCTTGCGGGGTTGCACGGACCGTGGTCATATGATTTGACCAATTGCGGACCCCATAGCACCACTGACGCAAGGCCAGAAACCGAGATGCCGTTTCAAAAAGTTCAGCCCGAAAAACTCTCAACCTCGGTTGTGCGGCAGATCGAGCAGCTGATCCTGCGGGGCATTCTGTCCCCCGGAGAACGCCTTCCGGCAGAACGGGAGCTTGCCGAGCGCCTTGGCGTGTCGCGTCCCTCCCTGCGCGAAGCGATTGCGGAACTGCAGGACCGGGGTCTTCTGACCTCCAAGGCGGGGTCCGGGGTCTTTGTGGGGGATGTGCTCGGCTCGGCCTTTTCCCCTGCGTTGGTGCAGCTCTTTTCGAGCCACGATGAGGCGGTCTTTGATTACCTGTCATTCAGGCGCGACATGGAAGGGCTGGCGGCAGAACGGGCGGCTCGGCTTGGGTCAGATGATGATCTCAAGGTGATCCAGACCATTTTCGACAAGATGGAAGCCGCAGGAAACCCAGCGGAATCCGAAGAGGCGGCCCAGCTTGATGCGCAGTTTCATTCGGCCATCATGGATGCCAGCCACAACGTCATCATGCTGCACATGATGCGCTCGATGATCGATCTGCTGCGAGAAGGCGTGTTCTACAACCGCAAGGTCATGTTTCAGCAGTACACGTCATACGAGGCGATCCTCGAGCAGCACCGCGCCATCAATACCGCGCTTCAGGCCCGCGACCCGGCTGCGGCCCGCGAGGCGGTGGAGCGGCATCTGGACTATGTGAAACAGGCACTTATGGACCATCAGCGGGCCGAGCGAAATGCCGACGTGGCCCGCCAGCGGCTGGAGCATGAAAAGAGCAAATCCTGAGCAGCGCCGCCCGCGACCGTCTATTGCAGGCTGTTGCGCCACTCGATCATCGCCTTGCCCAAAGCCGCCGATATCTTCTGAAAATCGGCCCCGTTCAGGAGTACCGAGGCCGCATCCCTCCTATCATTCTCCAAACACTTGGCCACATGTCCCGCCGCCTCGTGAAACCGGGCATGAGCAGCGACGACGGCAGTATATTCGGGGGACGTGCGGATTTCCGGATCGTCTTGCAGGTCACGCAGCCACTTTCCAAAGCGACAGCGGTCATCCCGCGCGATATCCTCGGCGCTATCACGGAGCCTACCGAACGAAACAGCCTCCTGCAGCCGGTGTTTCCAGCAGCCATGTGCGCCCATCGCTTCTTTGATCTGCCTCTCCAGCCCCTCCATACTCACACCCGTACTTGCAAAAATTCACATCAGCAAAAGTCTAATCGGACAGGGTGAAAACCGAGTTACGACAGAACTGGGCAATCTGTCTTTGTTCAGGGGTGCGCGAAATCGGGCAGGAATGGGCAGTCGGGCATTGCCGTACCGCGCTTTCCGTCCCGGCCACCGGTCAGTTTCCCGATGCAATAGGTTGCAATCACACGTCCTGCTTCGGACGCTCCGGCGGACCTCTGGATCCTGAGTCGCTGAAATGCTGATCCCATCGGACCATTGATAGCACAGGCTTCGCTTTGTCCTTTTTGGGTCATACAGGGCCTCCTTGATGATTACTCCCCTACAAGCATAGGTCAATCTGGCTGACCATGCAGTTGCCCAAAAGCCCTGATGCACCGAACATTTGGAGAGCGTGCCTATCCAAAAGCATAAGAAGTGTGGCCATCCCCGAAGCTACGAAAAAACCCGGCCGCTTGGGCCGGGTTCTTGTGAACGGTCACGTTACTGCTGTTTAGTGCAGTTTGGACTCAACATCCGCGATAGCCGCGTCGATCAGCTTGTTCGCTTCGGTGGCGGTCATCTGCTTTGCAATCACCTGATCGGCGGCTGCGACAGCAATCGAGATCGCCTGATCACGAACTTCCTTCACGGCGGAGGCTTCGGCAGAAGCAATCTGCTCTTCGGCTGCGGCCAGACGGCGCGCAATCGACTTCTCCAGATCGACCTTGGCTTCGGCAGCAGCCTTTTCAGCGTCTTCGCGGGCGGCTGCCACGATGCGGTCCGCCTGAGCCTGAACTTCCTGCTGCTTGCGCTCGTAGGATGCCAGGATGGTCTGAGCCTCTTCGCGCAGGGCACGGGCTTCGTCCAGCTCTTTCTGGATGCCCTCGGCGCGGGCGTCCAGCTGACCGCCGATCAGGGTCGGAACCTTGGCGAACAGCAGGATGCCGATGAACAGGATGAAAGCCAGCGCAACAACCAGATTGGTGTTGGACAGGTCCATGCCACCACCGGCAGCGAAAGCAGGTGACGAGACACCAAGGGTCAGGGCAATTGCCAGAACTGTGCGCATGTCCTTATCCTTTCATCCGTTCGTCGACCGCAGCCGCTACGGCCTTGGCGTCGACCTTGCCGCCCAGAGCTGTGACCAGCGCCTCTGCGGTATCGTTGGCCACGACTTTTACGCTTTCCAGAGCACCGGCCTTGATTTCGGCAATAGCCTTTTCGGACTCGGCGGCCTTGGCGGAGATCTGCGCGTCCGCTTTGGCGATTGCGTCGTTCAGATCGCCCTGAATTTCAGCGCGGGCCTCGGCAGCGATGCGCTGCGCCTCGGCGCGAGCGTCGGCCAGGGCCTTGTTATATGCGTTTTCGGCCTCGACCGCCTTGGCTTTCAGATCTTCAGCCGCGGCGAGGTCATTGGTGATCGTTCCCTGGCGTTCGGCCAGTACCGCCGCAATGCGGGGCAGGGCTACGCGCGACAGGATGAGGTAGATCACGACCAGAGCAACGGCGAGCCAGAAGATCTGGTTTCCGAAGGTCGAGAAATCCAGTTGCGGCATGCCCGGTGCAGAGCCGTGCGCGGCATCCGCTGCGCCGTGTGCTGCCTCTTGCGTGTTTGATGCCATGTCGTTCTCCTTGGGAACTTGCCGTTACACCGGGCAGCGCGAGGATCCGCGCCGCCCGGCCGTAAGGATTGAGGTTCCTGAGGTCTTAGACAGCGAACATCAGCAGCAGAGCGACCAGGAACGAGAAGATGCCCAGGGCTTCTGCAAACGCGATGCCGATGAAGAGGGTAGCTGTCTGGCCGGCGGCTGCCGACGGGTTGCGCAGAGCGCCTGCCAGGAAGTTGCCGGCAACGTGGCCCACACCGATTGCGGCTGCGCCGGAACCGATTGCTGCCAGGCCTGCGCCGATGAACTGACCGAGTTGTGCGATATCGCCTTCCATGATTTCTCTCCTTACGATGGAATTGGTGATTTGAGGTCGCGGGAGGGCCACCTGGCCCGCCCCGGATGAGGGGTCTATCCTGCCTTAGTGGCTCGGGTGCAGTGCGTCCTTGAGGTACACGCAGGTCAGGATGGTGAACACATAGGCCTGGATGAAGGCCACGAGAACTTCTAGCGCGTAGACTGCGGTGATGGCAAAGATCGGCAGGAAGCTGAATGCGCCCAGAGCGGCGGCAAAACCTGCGAACACCTTCAGAACCGCGTGGCCAGCCATGACGTTACCAGCAAGACGAATGCTGTGGCTGACGGGGCGCACGAAGTAGGAAATAAGCTCGATGATGGCCAGGATGGGGCGCAGCGCCAGCGGCGCGCTCGACACCCAGAACAGACCGAGGAAACCGGCGCCGTTCTTGACGAAGCCGACGATGGTCACGGTGAAGAAGACCAGCGCGGCCAGAACGGCGGTCACGGCAATGTGCGAGGTGGTGGTGAAGGAACCGGGGATCAGGCCCAGGAAGTTCGCCATCACGATGAACATGAACAGGGTCATGATATAGGGGAAGAACTTCACACCGTCCTTGCCAGCAACGTCTTCAACCATCTTGTAGATGAAGCCATAGGCGAGTTCCGCAACCGACTGTGCGCGGCTCGGCACGATGGCGCGGCGGGAAGAGCCGAGAACCAGCAGGGCAAAGACCGCGACGATGGCCAGGCCCATCCACAGGGTCACGTTGGTCGGCGTGTACCAAGCGATGTGATCCCCGAACAGCGGAGAAACCTTGAACTGATCCATCGGGTGGATCGCCAGCTCGGCATGCTCGGGCGCGAGAAACACCCCCGAGACGAGGACCAGCGCCAGTGCCACATAAAAGAAAATCTTGCCCATCTGTCCGTGTCTCCTGTCGCCGAAAGCTGCCCCTTTGGGTCAGTCCCGGTCTTGCGCATTTTTGTCGGCCTCTTCGGCCAGTTTCTCGTCCTGGATCTCCTGCGCCGTGCGAAGCATCGTCTTCACCCCGGCGGCAAGCCCCAGCAATATGAACAGCACCATGAAGATGGGCAGGGTTCCAAACAGCTGGTCCAGCCCGTATCCGATGCCAAAGCCGATCCCGAGACCGGCCACCAATTCGATCACCATCCGCCAGGCCTGATTGGCCAGAGAGTAGTGTTCATCCACGCGCGGCTTGGGCTCTTGCGCCTTACGCGCCGCCGCCAGCTTGGCCTCCAGCTGCGCCATGCGCTGCTTTTGGTCATCCTCTGTCACGGGCGCCATCCTCACGTGAATTCTGTTGAGGGTGCTAAGGGGTGCGGGGTAAAGAGTCAATTGTTCAGATGGCACTGCGACACATGGATTAAGGCGCTGTAAATGATGGATATTTTTCGCTCTTCCCATTTTCGAAATCCACCGAAAGCTTGGCACTCGGTCAAAAACGCGCCGGATTCCGTATTCAACTTTTCGGTTAAGTATTGAACCCAGCCCAGATGCCACGCTGCGCAACCATGCCTTCCTCCCCATAAGGACGCCTCTCAACGGGCTTGCCATATGGATGCCCAGCGCAGAGGGTGCAGGCAATCAGTCGGGAGAACCTCCATCGAACTTCACAGTCTTGCGGTCCTGGCCATTGGCGCGCTGGCCGCTGGCTTCATCAATGGCTTTGCCGGGTTTGGCACCGCGCTTGTCGCCTCGGGATTTTGGTTTCTCGTGTTGCCGCCCCAGATCGTGCCGCCTCTCATCATCGTCTCGGCGCTGGTCGGGCAGATCGTGGGGCTGCTGGGCCTGTCATCTGCGCTGAACTGGCGCAAGGGCCGCTACCTCTTGTCCGGCGGATTGGTCGGCGTGCCCTTTGGCGCAGGCCTTTTGGCCCTTATGGATCCGGGCCTTGTCAAATCCATGGTCGGAGGTTTTCTGATCGCCTACGCCTTTCTGCAGTTTGCAGGCTGGCCCAAACCGCGCCCTGCCCCCAGCGGCGAAGGCATGGGGGATCGTTTGATTGGCCTTGCCGGTGGTGTGATGGGAGGCTTTGCCGGACTGTCGGGCGTTGCGCCTCTGGTCTGGCTGCAGCTCAGGGGTTTTTCCGCCAGCGCGCAAAGGGAACGTTATCAGCCGTTCAACCTGCTGGTCCTGGCCTTTGCGGCAGGTGCCATGCTGCTGATCGGGAAGCTGGACAAAGAGCTGCTGATCTTTGCAGCGGTCTCGGTTCCCTTCACCCTGATCGGAGCATTCGTCGGTGTCCGGGCCTTCAAGGGCGTCAGCGATAAGGGTTTTCGCAAGGCAGTATTGCTGCTGCTCCTGATCTCTGGTGCGGCCATCGTTGTGCAAAGCCTGTGACCGCGTCATCCGCGCTTCCCTTTGCCCCGCCTGCGCAATACTGTGCGGGTCGATGTCTAGCGATCTTGATACCGTCTTTGCTGCGCTTGCCGATCCCACGCGGCGTGCAATTCTGACCATGCTCCTGGAGGATGACATGGCGGTCACTGACGTGGCCGAACCTTTCGAGATGTCGCTGGCGGCGATTTCCAAGCACCTGACCATCCTGACCCGCGCCGGGCTGATTGCGCAGGAGAAGCGGGGCCGCGTGAAATGGTGCAAACTGCAACCGGACGCGCTGCGCGGCGCCTCGGTCTGGATGCAGGGGTTTGGCCAGTTCGAACCGGTGAACCTGGATGCCTTTGAACGCTTCCTCGCCTCCGAACTGGGCGGCGAAGAAGCAGAGGTGCAGGAATAGGCGCCTTCAGGTCGGCGCGCGGGCCGGTTTTGCATCATCCTCCAACAGCAACACCAGCGCGATGACCGTCAGTGCGATCCCAACCAGCAGCAGCCCAGAAGGCACCGGGCGCCCCAGCGCCACCTCCCAAACAATCACCCAGCTGGGTGTCAGGTAGGTATAGGCCATCACCTTGGCCGAGGGCAGGTGCAGGGTCGCATACTGGAGCAACACAAAGGTGGTCGCGCTGGCGAAGATCGCCAGATAGAACAGTCCGATCCAGACGATCCCGGGAAGATTCAACCAATCCGTCGCGCGGATGTCATTCCAGCCGAAAACCGCAAGAATCACACCTCCGGCAATCAGCATCCCGAAGGTGAATACCACCGCAGGCTCTCCGCGGTTCAGCCTGCGTACCATTGGCGTGTAGATGGCATGCGAAATGCAGCCAAGGAAATAGATCATCTCCCCCTGCCCGATCTCGAAGGCCACAAAGGCGGACCAGTCGGCGCGAAAGATCACCCAAAGCGCGCCCGTGGCTCCGATCGCCAGCGCCAGGGCCATGCGCGGAGTGGTCACCTGCCGCAAGAGGATCCAACCAAAGACCCCGCTCATCACCGGGGTCAGGGTGAAAACAGCCGAGGCGCTGACCGGATCGGCGGTCTGCAGCCCATAGAACATCAGCACGAAATAGGCCGCAAACAGCCCGCCCAGCACCAGAAACCGCCAGGGTGCCCGAAAATGGCTGGCACGAAACTTCCGCGTAGCCAGCGCAACGGCGCCGATGATCACCGCAGCCAAGGCAAACCGCGCCGTGTTGAGCGCAGCGGGCGCGATTTCATTGGCCACCATCACGCCCAGCGAGAAAGAGCCCGCCACCAGCGCCGAGAACAAGAGCATGGCCAGATGCCCCCTGAGGGCAGGTGTCAGGCCACCCATTCCTTGGACCTTTCCTTCAGGAACTTCAGGAAGCTCTGCACCTTGTTGGTGCGGTGGAGATCCACATGGGTCACCAGCCACAGGCTGCCCTCCCATTCCTTCAAAGGCTCCATCATCTGCACCAGGTTATCGTGGCGCGCAGCCTCCCAGAGGGACAGGAAACCGATCCCCGCCCCGGCCAGCACCGCCTCCTGCATGGCGATCCCGTCGGTGCAGCGGAACATGATCGTCTCTGGCGTGGTATGCTCGCGCAGCCAGCGATAGAACGGCGCACGGCTGTTTTCATTATCGTTGCCAACAAAGCGATGATTGGCCAGATCTTCCACGCCCTTCAGCATTCCGTGTTTTTCCACGTAATCCCTGGTGGCAAACATGCCGATCCGCTGACTTAGAAAGGGCTGCACCACGTTGTCGGGCTGATCCGGTGCATTGCCGGCCCTCAGCGCCACATGCGCCTCGCCGTATTCAAGGCGGAACAGGCGCTCTCCGGTGAGGTAGCGAATGATCAGACCGGGGTGCATCTGCTGGAACTCGGTCAGCACGGGCACCAAAAGGTGAGACATCGACGACAGCGAGGTGACAACCAGCTCACCGGTGACCTCATCCCCCTGCCCTTTCAGACGTCCGGCAAGCTGGCTGAACTGGTCATCCGTGGTCTGAGCCACGCGCAGGAGATCCTGCCCCGCCTCGGTCGGGGTATAGCCGCGGGCATGACGCTGGAACAGCTTGACGCCAAGCCGTGCCTCGATCGCGTCGATGTGGCGGATCACCGTGGCGTGGTGAACGCCAAGAACCTCGGCCGCGCCGCTGACAGTTCCCATGCGGGCCACCTGATACGCGGTGCGCACCTCATCCCAGTTTTCCATTCATGCCTCCGTTGTCCCGTCACCTACTGCAGCAACCCTGTGCATAATTGCGCATGCCCTGTGAAATTTCGACAATTGCGTTCGGATTTGCAATAACGCATTTCAATCCTCAAAGCTTCACCGCAGAACAGGACAAAAGACAATGACCAAGACCGTATTGCACATCGACTCTTCCGCCCGCCGCGAGGGGTCCGTCTCCCGTGACCTCACCGCTCAGATCGTCGCGCGCCTCGGCGCTGACGAGGTGATCCGCCGTGACCTGGCAACGCCGCTGCCGCTGCTGGACGAGGCCTGGATCGGGGCCAACTTCACCCCTGCCGATCAGCGCAGCGACGAGCAGAAACAGCTGCTGGCGCAGTCCGACGCGCTGGTGGAAGAACTGAAAGCGGCCGACACCCTGGTGATCGGTGCGCCGATCTACAACTTCTCGGTGCCGGCCGGTCTGAAAGCCTGGATCGACCTGGTTGCCCGCGTTGGCCTGACCTTTGCCTATAGCGAGGAAGGCCCGGCCGGTCTGCTGAAAGGCAAACGCGCCATCATCGCCGTTGCCTCGGGCGGCACCGAAGCCGGTTCTGCCATCGACTTTGCCACCGGCTACCTGCGCCACATGCTGGGCTTCATGGGCATCACCGAGGTCGAGATCGTCGCCGCCGACACCCTTGCCATCGACGAAGGCGCAGCCCTCGCCAAGGCAAAATCCCAGATCGAGGCCCTGGCGGCCTGATCTGCCCCCCACTCCAAGACACCTCACTCACAGACGAAAAGAGCCCCCAGACCGGGGGCTCTTTGCTTTGCAGGAAGGATTGGATTTCGGCCAATCAGGCTTCGATCTCCTTGATCATGTCGACACGGGTGCCGTGACGGCCGCCTTCGAACTCGGCATCAAGGAAAGCGTCCACGATATCAAGAGCCAGCCCCTCACCCACTACGCGCGCGCCGATCGACAGGATATTGGCATCGTTGTGCTGGCGGATCATCCGCGCCGAAAACGTGTCAGAGCAGACACCGCAGCGGATGCCCTTGACCTTGTTCGCGGCCATCATGATGCCCTGCCCCGTGCCGCACAGGATGATGCCCAGCACGCAATCGCCCGAGGCGACCTTTTGCGCCGCGGCTTCGCCGTGCTTGGGGTAATGGGTGCTTTCGGGGGTGGTGGGGCCGATATCGACCACCTCCCAGCCTTTTTCGGCGATATGTTTCGCGATGGCCTGCCGCATGTCGATGGCGGCATGATCGCTGGACAGCACGATACGTTTGGTGTCGGTCATGAGGATGTCATTCCTTTGTAGATGGTGCGGCGCGCGAAAGGCTCCGCTCTCAGATCCAGTTCACATCGACCCCAATCCGGTCGAAAAAGCTCAGCACATCGGCGCGGGCCATCACCACGGTGCGGTCATTCACAAGGGGGTGCATGCAGATCACATCCGCGTCCTGCGCTGCCCGGTCAAAATGGAAGATCACGCCTTTTTCGACGCCGGTGATCATCGCCAGCGGGCTGACGGCGCCGGGAAAGATCCCCAGATGTTCCATCAGCCGATCCGCCGAACCAAAGCTGAGACCCGGCGCGCCGATCTCGCGGCCCAGCGCCTTGAGGTCCATCTCGCGGTCCTGCTCGACCGAGACCAGGAGATTGCGCTTCTTGCGGTCCCGCAGATAGAGGTTCTTGATCCGAAGCGTAGCCACGCCCGGCTCGATGATCTGATCCTCGACCGTCTTGGCGTCCTCGACGGTGCGCAGGGGGATGTGTTCATGAAGCTTATAGGGCAGCCCCCAACCATCGAGGCGCGCCAACAAAGCATCCGACGAGATGGGCATGGTCGAAGTATCCACGGCGCTTGTCGTCATGTGGCTGTCGGTCCGCAATTGGCAATGTGTTGTCGTCACTCTTTGCCGCAAAAACGCCGGGGGTACAATGCGGCCCCTCACCGCCCCCGCCCCCCTCTTGCCCCCTGCAGAGTTGACTCCCCAACCGATCCGGCGTAGGGACTGCTCAACTTCCCGGAAGATTCCCAAGTCTTCCGGTCCCCGCACCATGCCGGGGATCGCCCTCCACCAGCGTGTTACGCCCGTGGGGGCATTTGTGCATGGGCGTCATGGTCCCTACATACGGGGGCAGGAAACCGAAACCGGCTCAAAGGAGGCCGCAAGGCATGTTTGAAAATCTATCCGAACGCCTTTCCGGTGTATTTGACCGGCTGACCAAACAGGGCGCCCTGTCCGAAGAAGACGTCAAGACCGCCCTGCGCGAGGTGCGCGTCGCCCTGCTTGAGGCCGACGTGTCGCTGCCTGTGGCGCGTGACTTTGTGAAAAAGGTGCAGGACCAGGCCACCGGCCAGGCCGTGACCAAATCGGTGACGCCGGGCCAGCAGGTCGTCAAGATCGTGCATGATGCCCTGGTCGACACCCTGCGCGGTGAAGGCGATCCGGGGGAACTCAAGATCGACAACCCGCCCGCGCCGATCCTGATGGTCGGCCTTCAGGGCTCGGGTAAGACCACCACCACCGGTAAGCTGGCCAAACGCCTGAAAGAAAAAGAAGGCAAAAAGGTCCTTATGGCCTCGCTCGACGTCTATCGCCCCGCGGCGATGGATCAGCTGGCCGTTCTGGGCACCCAGATCGGTGTTGACACCCTGCCCATCGTCAAGGGTCAGAAACCCGTCGACATCGCCAAACGCGCCAAGCAGCAAGCGGCCTTGGGTGGTTATGACGTCTACATGCTCGACACCGCCGGCCGGTTGCAGATCGACGAAGTCCTCATGCAGGAAGTCGAAGACGTGCGCGATGTGGTCTCGCCGCGCGAAACCCTGCTGGTGGTCGACGGTCTGACCGGTCAGGTCGCGGTCGAGGTCGCCGAGGAGTTCGACGCCAAGATCGGCATCTCGGGCGTGGTCCTGACGCGGATGGACGGCGACGGGCGCGGTGGTGCGGCGCTGTCGATGCGTGCCGTGACCGGCAAGCCGATCCGCTTTGTCGGCCTCGGCGAGAAGATGGACGCCATCGAGACCTTCGAGCCGGACCGGATCGCGGGCCGCATCCTGGGCATGGGCGACATCGTGGCCCTGGTCGAGAAGGCCCAGGAAACCATCGAGGCCGAACAGGCCGAGAAGATGATGAAGCGCATGATGAAGGGTCAGTTCAACATGAACGACCTGAAAATGCAGCTTGAACAGATGCTCCAGATGGGCGGCATGCAGGGCATGATGCAGATGATGCCCGGCATGGCCAAGATGGCGAAACAGGTCGAAGATTCCGGTATGGACGACAAGGTGCTGAAGCGCCAGATCGCCATGATCCAGTCCATGACCAAGAAGGAACGTGCCAACCCCGCATTGCTGCAGGCCTCGCGCAAGAAACGCATCGCGGCGGGCTCTGGCATGGAGGTTTCTGACCTCAACAAGCTTCTGAAGATGCACCGCCAGATGGCGGATGTGATGAAGAAGATGGGCAAGATGGGCAAAGGCAAGATGCTGAAACAGGCCATGAAGGGCATGTTCGGCAAGGGCGGCGGCATGCCCGATATGGCGGGCGGTCTGCCCGGCGGCATGGACCCCAGCCAACTTGACCCCAAGGCAATGGAGGCCGCAGCCAAGGCGCTTGGCGGCAAGGGCGGTCTGCCCGGCGGCTTGCCGGGTCTTGGCGGCATAGGCGGCCTTCCCGGTGGCCTGTCAGGGTTTGGCAAGAAGAAGTAACGCCCAATGACCGTGACCGTCCCCACCATCGAGACCGAACGCCTGATCCTGCGCGCACCTGCCCTGTCGGATTTCGACACCATGTGCGCCTTCTACGCGTCCGATCGCGCGACCTACGTGGGCGGGCAGATGAAGCCGGAGCAGGTCTGGCGGCACCTGGCCTGCGAGATCGGCCATTGGCAGATGCTGGGCTATGGCCGCTGGAGCGTTGACGAGAAATCTTCTGGCAAGCTGGCGGGCAATATCGGCCTCTGGAACCCCCATGGCTGGCCCGAGCCGGAAATCGGCTGGGACCTGTTCGAAGGCTTCGGCGGCAAGGGCTATGCGACCGAGGCGGCAACCGCCGCGCGCTCCTATGCCTATGACGTTCTAGGCTGGGAGACCGCGATCAGCCTGGTGAACCCGGAAAACCACGCCTCCCGCGCGGTGGCAAAACGTCTGGGAGCGCGCCGTGACGGCGATTACACCCACCCGCGCTTTGGCACGCTGGAACTCTGGCGTCACCTGTCTCCGGCTGAAGTGGCTGACGGCGGTATGGAGGCCTACGCGTAATGCCTGCCTCCTCCATACCAACCATCGAAACCAAGCGTCTGATCCTGCGCGGCCCCGAGCCAGAGGATTACCCGAATTTCAAGGCGACCTTTTCGTCCTATCGCGCGCGCTTCATGGGCGGACCGCTGAACACCTATGAGGCCTGGATGCTTTATGCCGCCGAAATGGGGCATTGGCAGATCCGCGGTTTTGGCATGTGGATGATCCACGACAAGATAACCGATGAGACCTACGGCATGGCCGGCGGCTGGAAGCCCGCAGGATGGCCCGAGCGTGAAATCGCCTGGATCATCTGGCCCGACAAGGCCGGCAAGGGCTACGCGCTGGAAGCCACCAGCGCCGCGCGCAACTACTACTATAACGAATTGGGCTGGGACGGGGCGGTCAGTTACATCGATCCCAAAAACCTCGATTCCATCCGCCTGGCCGAACGCTTGGGTGCCAAGAAGGACAATGACGCCGAAACCATCGACGGCAGCGACGCGGTCTATCGTCATCCCTCGCCCGCCGCTCTGAAGGGTAGCCAGCTGGCGCATGGGATCGAGATGGAAATCAGCCACTATGCCGACCCGCTGTTCAAACCGAAAGGATGGGCCATTGACTGATACGACCAATGATCCTGTGGCCCGCGCAGCCGAGATCCTGAAAGGGCACCGCGAAAGCATCGACCGGCTGGACGCGATCCTTGTCTACACCCTTGGCGAACGCTTCAAGCACACCCAGGCGGTGGGCAAGCTGAAAGCCGAACACGACCTTCCCCCGTCCGATCCGGCCCGCGAGGCAAAGCAGATCGCACGGCTCGAAGACCTGGCGCAACAGGCCGATCTGGACCCTGAATTCGCCAAGGCGTTCTTGAACTTCATCATCGATGAGGTCATCCGCCACCACAAGAAACACCAGGAATGATCCTCCCCGATCCCCTGGAGCACATGAGACTGAACGAAATAACCGGGTCCTTCCCGGTCAACGCCATCAAAGGAGACTGAACCCATGGCAATGAAAATCCGTCTGGCCCGCGGCGGCTCGAAAAAGCGTCCCTTCTACCGCATCGTGGCAGCTGACAGCCGCATGCCCCGTGACGGCCGCTTCATCGAAAAGCTCGGCACCTACAACCCGCTGCTGCCCAAAGACAGCGAAGAGCGCGTGAAAATGGACGTGGACGCGATCAAGGCATGGCTCGACAAGGGCGCCCTGCCCACCGACCGCGTTGCACGCATGCTCGAAGCGGCTGGCGTTCTGACCAAGAAAGAGCGCAACAACCCGCAGAAAGCTGTCCCCGGCAAGAAAGCCCAGGAGCGCGCTGAAGAAAAAGCCGCCAAGGCTGCCGAAGCTGCTGAAGAAGCAGAAGCGCCCGCAGACGCGGAATAAGACCATGACGCTGCGGGATACCGTCACCGAGGGAGCATTCCCCGAAGGGTTCCGCAGCGAATTGGACCGGTTGATGCGGCTCAGGCGCGATGTGCGCCGCTTTCGCACTGACCCAGTGGATGAGGCAGTGCTTGCGCGCTGCCTTTCTGCTTTCTCGATGGCCCCTTCGGTGGGCCTGAGCGAGCCCTGGCGCATCTTTCGCATCACAAGCGATACCGCCCGAACCGCCGCCCTCAGAAACTTTGAAGCGGCCAATGCCGAGGCTCTGAATGGCTATTCAGGCCCGCAGGCCGAACGCTATGCGGGGTTGAAACTCTCGGGCATGCGCGAAGCACCGGTGCAACTCGCGGTCTATTGCGATGACACGACCCCCAAGGGCAGCGGGCTGGGCGCGGGCACCATGCCGGAAATGCGCCGCTATTCCGTTGTCGCCGCAATCACGCTGTTCTGGCTTGCCCTGCGGGCCGAAGGTTTGGGCCTCGGCTGGGTTTCGGTCATTGATCCCGAACAGCTGAACCGCGACCTGAACGCCCCTGAAGGCTGGCAGCTGATCGGATATTTCTGCATCGGCCACCCGGAAGTCACCGAGGACGACACGCCGGAACTGGAACAGAAAGGCTGGGAGCGCCGCGCCGAAGCCCTGCAGATCGAGACCCGCTAAGCCTGCTCTGGCAGGACAACCACCCTGGATCCACTCAGCAGCTCATCGATGGACGTGGCCTGCACACCCAGCCACGCAAGGCAGGTGGCCTGATCCGCACTGACCTCCACCTCCAGATTGCCCCTCATGGCCGAGGCCATCTGGTACATCCGAGCCAGGCCAAAACTCAGATCCGTGGGTGCCCAGATCGCGGACCGCAGGATGCGCCCCTGCTCGCCAAGACGGGCAGAGGTCAGGCGGGCCACGTTGCTGAGATCCGCAAAGCCGATGTCCATGTCAGTAACCAGGCTCATGTCATCGAAGGTCGCCCCCAGGTCGGAATAGCCGTCGATACCGTTCAGGCCTTCGGCCACACGCGGCAGGTCGGCAACCGCAAAGCGGCCGCGATACTGGATGTACGCCAGATCAAGATGGGGCAGCAGCGAAACGGCAACCTGCATCGTCAACCTCTTGCTTGGCGGGAGCGGCAGTATCGGGGGTATCCGTCATCGAAGCCAACCAAAAGGCAGTTTCCGGCCGCTGCCGCCTCCCAAAGCCGACAGCCTGAAACTAGATCTTGTCATGGATGACCCAATGTCCCAGATAGTGTGGAATGAATTCGGCCAGCAATCAACAGCCATACAGGATTAAGCCATGAGCGATCTGATCTGCGTCGGCGCAGTGGCCGGTGCCTTTGGGGTGCGCGGAGAGGTGCGCCTGAAAAGCTTTTGCGCCATTCCAGAAGACATCGAGGCCTATGGCCCCCTCAGCACCGAGGATGGCAGCAGGACCTATTCGGTCACGCTCACCTCGGCGATCAAGAACGGCTTTGCCGCGCGGCTGGGTGGCATAGAGACCAAGGAAGAGGCGGACGACCTGAAAGGCCTGCGCCTGTTCGCGCCGCGCGACCGCCTGCCCAGCCTGCCGGATGACGAGTACTATCATGCCGATCTGATCGGGCTTGAAGTCTATGACACAGGTGGAGCGCTACTGGGACGGGTGAAGGCAGTGCAGAACCACGGCGCCGCAGACCTGCTGGAGCTGCACGGCCCCGGCATGAAAACCACGGTTCTTTTGCCCTTTACCCTGGCCGTTGTGCCTACGGTGGACCTTGAACAGGGCCGCATTATCGCAGATCCGCCCGAAGGCCTGTTCTAACCGCTTCCCTTTTTCAAGGACCGCCCGCGCCGGTTTTCAAAAACGGGAGTGGGCGCTATAGCACCTGCACACTCCTTTTACAGATGGCCGATCCGCAATGAGCGACACCCCTTCCAAACCCGCCCCGGCAAAGTCCCATGGGCGCAAGGCGATCCGCCCGACGCTGAAACCCCGAGAGCTGATGACGCCAACGCCGGATCTGGCGGGCGTGTGGAAGGCCAAGATCCTGACGCTGTTTCCCACCGCCTTTCCCGGTGTTCTGGGGGAAAGCCTGACCGGCAAGGCCCTGCAGGAAGGGCTGTGGCAGCTGGAGACGATCGACCTGCGCCAGTTCGGCGTCGGTAAGCATCGCAACGTGGATGACACACCCGCTGGCGGCGGCGCGGGCATGGTGCTGCGACCCGATGTGCTGGGCAACGCGATTGAGCACGCGATGGAAGGGGTCAGCGGCAACTGGCCACTGATCTACCTGTCCCCGCGCGGGCGTCGCATGGACCAGAAGATGATGCAGAACCTGGCCCGCTGCGACGGCATGACCCTTTTGTGTGGCAGGTTCGAGGGCGTGGATGAACGGGTGCTGGAGCATTACGGCATCCAAGAGGTCAGCCTCGGCGATTTCGTCATGACCGGCGGAGAGATCGCCGCCCAGGCGCTGATCGATGCCACCGTGCGACTGATCCCGGGCGTGTTGGGCAACCAGGCCTCGACCGAGGAAGAGAGCTTTTCCTCGGGCCTTTTGGAGCATCCGCAATACACCCGCCCCGCAGAATGGAAGGGCCGCGAGATCCCCGAGATCCTGATGTCCGGCCATCACGGCAAGATCGCCGAATGGCGGCATCAGATGAGCGAGGAAATCACCAGGGCGCGTCGACCCGATCTGTGGGAAACCTACAGCCGCGACAAGGATGAAAGCTGACCTTTGGTCATCGTTCATGATGCCGCGGCCCGGCTTTTCCCCGTGGAAGCCGTTGCCGTGATGGCAAAGCCGTGCTTATCTCTTCCTTGAGTTTTTATGATGACAGGAGGTCATACGGTGGCTGGAAAATTTGAACTTTACGAAGACAAGGCTGGCGAATTCCGCTTTCGCCTGAAGGCAGGCAACGGCGAAAACATCCTGGCCAGCGAAGGCTACAAGCAGAAGGCCAGCGCCGTGAACGGGATCGAGTCTGTGAAGAAGAACGCAAGCGAGGACGCGCGGTATGAGCGCAAGGAAACCTCTGCGGGCAAGTTCATGTTCAACCTCAAGGCCACCAACGGTCAGGTGATCGGCACCTCGCAGAGCTACACCAGCGCCTCGGGCCGCGACAACGGCATCGAGTCGGTGAAGAAGAACGCGCCTGACGCGGCAGTGGATGATCAGACCGCCTGATCGTACGCGCTATCCCAATACGCCTTGCCATCTGCGGCCTACTGTCGGGCCGCAGATATGGGCACAACCAGTTCGAGAACTGGTCTGCGGCTTTTTCATCGATCTGACTGCCGCTCCGCCTGTCTTCTGGAATTCGTCTGCTCAGCAGGATTACCCTTGCTTCACAGGCCATCCCGGCATACACAGCGCCGGTCTGGATTCGCTTTTGCGGCTCCGGGCTTTTTGTCTGTTTGCGCAACGTATCTGGCGGGTCTTCTTCGACCTACCCCCAGAAGCGCGGGCGGCGAAACCAAAGGAACGATCGGTGTGATCTCTGGCGGGCTGCATCTGCGGGACCCGGTGAAGACCAAGAGCTCTCATATCCGCGCACAACTTCGTGGAAAAACCACGAGCAGAATAGGAGAAGATCAGATGGACCTGATCGCACAGCTGGAGGCGGAACAGATCGCCGCCCTGGGGAAAGAGATCCCCGATTTCAAAGCCGGTGACACCATCCGCGTCGGCTACAAAGTGACTGAAGGCTCGCGCAGCCGTGTTCAGAACTACGAAGGCGTCTGCATCAGCCGCAAGAACGGTTCGGGCATCGCCGGTTCCTTCACCGTCCGCAAGATTTCCTTTGGCGAAGGCGTGGAGCGTGTGTTCCCGCTGCATTCGACCAATATCGACAGCATCACCGTCGTGCGCCGTGGCCGCGTGCGTCGTTCCAAGCTGTACTACCTGCGTTCGCGCCGCGGCAAATCCGCCCGTATCGCCGAAGACGCAAACTACAAAACCAAAGCGTAAGGAGTGGTATCATGAAAGCCGACACCCATCCCGATTACCACTTCATCGACGTCAAGATGACCGATGGCACCATCATCAAGATGCGTTCCACCTGGGGCAAGGAAGGCGACCAGCTGTCGCTGGACATCGACCCCTCCGTGCACCCCGCATGGACCGGCGGTTCGACCCGTCTGATGGACGCCGGTGGCCGCGTCTCCAAGTTCAAGAAGAAATACGAAGGTCTGGGTTTCTAAGCCTCCCTTCTTTCGCTTCGCAAAGCCGCTCCTTCGGGGGCGGCTTTTTTTGTTTCAGCGTGGCACCCGGACGAGCCGCCCAACTGCGCCACAAGCAGTATTTGCCTTTTGGTAGGGTATTTTCATCATAATTGGGACGAAATTGCGTAAACTTTTGCTCAGGAACCTTGTACCTTGTCCTCCTCCAGCCGCCGCAGAGCCTCACGTGCCGCCACGAAAAAGCATCGCCGGGGCGGAGCGTCCGCACCTGTCAGCCAGGCGGAGGTGAACGCGGTTGTTGCCTTGTACCAAAGCGGGAAAAACGCCGCCGCGCTGGAGGCAGCGCAGCGTCTTGCCCGCCGCGCACCGGATCTTGTGCCGTTGCTGGACCTGCAGGGGGCCTGCCTGCAGGCGCTGGGCGATCAGCCCAAGGCCCTTGGCTTTTTCAAGCGCAGCCTTGAAGTTGGAGGCGATACCGCCATCGGGCATTTCAATGTCGGCGCTGCGCTTTTTCAGCTTTATCACCTGGAGGAGGCAACCAAGCATCTGAGCCAGGCGGTCACGCTTGATCCGAACAACGCGCGGATGGTGCAGACCCTTGCGATGTCCTTGGACGCACAGGGGCACCATCTGGAGGCTGTTCAGGCTCTCTCCTCCCTGGTTGAACGCGGTCAGGTGACGGATGAGCTGCTCAATACACTTGGCCAATCCTTGCGCAATCTGGATCGCCTCGAGGAGGCCAAAGCCTGCCACGAGGCGGTCTCAAGCACCTCGGCGGCCGGCGCGGAGGCGCAATACCGGCTTGGACTTATTGCATCTGCCGAAGGCAAAAAAGAGGCCGCGCAGCAGCATCTGCAAAAAGCCGTCGAGATGGCGCCCAACCTGACGCCCGCACACCGCGCCCTGTCCAACTTGATCACCTATGATGCCGAGCACCCCCATCTGAAGTCCATGCTGCTCTTGCTGGAGCAGGCAAGCCTCAGCACCGCTGCAGAGATTGAATTGCGTTTTGCCCTGCACAAGGCCCTGCATGACGCAAAGCAATACGAGGCCGCGTTTGAACATCTGGAACATGGCAACAGCCTCAAGAAGCAGATGATCGGATATTCGATCAAGAGCGAGGGAGACCTGTTCGAGCATCTGAAGCAGATATTTGACCGTCCGGCCCCGGCCGCAGCCTCGGATATCCCCTTCCGGCCGATCTTCATCGTCGGACTGCCGCGCTCAGGCTCAACCGTGACGGAGCGCATCCTCTGCGGTGCCCCGGGTGTGGCTGGCGCAGGAGAGCTGCAATATGCAACGACCGCCATGTCCAATCTGCTCAAGCAGATGCAGACCGAAGGGCAGACGGAGTTCACACGGGCCCATGCACAGGCCCTTCGGGACGCCCTGGGACAGGCGATGCAGGGTCATACCGGCGGCGCACCTGTTGTCGTTGACAAGATGCCCTTGAATTTCCGCTGGGTCGGCGGCCTTCTGGCGGCCTTCCCGGAAGCGCGGATCGTCTACACCACACGCCCTGCCCGTGACATGGCCTGGTCGCTGTACAAGGTGTGCCTGCGCGGCAGTGGCAACGGGTTCATCTATGACACGGATGACATCGCGCAATACCAGGCCCTGATACAGGACCTGATGGGGCACTGGATGGACCTGTTTCCGGATCGGATCCATCGTGTCGATTACGATCAACTGACCAAGGAGCCGGAAAAGCACATCCGAGCATTGGTGGATTTCTGCGATCTGGAATGGTCTGACGACTGCCTGCACCCGGAAAACCGCAAGGACGCCATTCAAACCGCATCATCGCAGCAGGCCCGCAAACCGATCTACCATCGATCGACACCGGACTGGCTGCCCTATGAGCACAACCTCGCCCCGACCTTCGACAAACTGGCCCAACTCGGCCTTTAAGCCCGGCGCCAAGCCCTGGGAAGAAACATGAAGGATGGGCCTCTGATCGGTCACGGCGGCTTGTGTCTGCAGGATGACGCCGCCCCAACCGGAGAGGTGTCTTGCAAAAGGCAATCCGACGAACTGATCGCCAAGCTCGCACACCTGTCCGATGCGCGTGATCCCATCCCACCGGGCAGATCCTGAACAGGCTCTATTTCGGGCCGTTCTGCGCTTTTCATTGATTCGGGCTCTGTCTATAGTCCGCCAAAAATCGCGCCCATGGCGCGGGAAGCTAAAGGGATCAGTGAATGGCGCATATCATTGTCGTCGGCAACGAAAAGGGCGGTGCGGGCAAATCCACCGTTTCCATGCATGTGGCAACTGCCCTGGCCCGGATGGGCCACAAGGTGGCCGCGCTGGATCTGGACCTGCGGCAACGTTCGATGGGGCGGTACCTGGAAAACCGCAAGGCCTTCATGCAGCAGGAAGGCCTGGATCTGCCGATCGTCGAGCTACACGAACTGCCCGAGATCAGTCCTGACAGGCTGCAACCGGGTGAAAACATCTATGATCACCGCCTGTCTGCCGCCGTGGCCAGCCTGGAGCCGGACATGGATTTTATCCTGATCGACTGTCCCGGTTCGCACACGCGGCTCAGTCAGGTGGCACATTCTCTGGCCGATACGCTGATCACGCCGCTGAATGACAGTTTCGTGGATTTCGATCTTCTGGCCCATACCGATGAAAAAGGCGAAAAGATCACCGGGCCGTCAGTCTATTCCGAGATGGTGTGGAACGCCCGCCAGCTGCGTGCGCAGGCCGGCCTCAAACCCATCGACTGGATCGTGATCCGCAACCGCGTCGGCACCCAGCGCATGGTCAACAAGGAAAAGATGGAACGCGCCATCAAGATGCTGTCCAAACGCATCGGTTTCCGCATCGCGCCCGGTTTTTCCGAGCGGGTGATCTTCCGCGAATTGTTCCCGCGCGGGCTGACCTTGCTGGATCTCAAGGATGTCGGCGTCAAACAGCTCAACATCTCGAACATTGCCGCCCGGCAGGAGCTGCGCGACATGATGAAAGAGCTGAATCTGCCGGGTGTCGAGGTCAATATCTGAGCCTCAGCTCGGTGTCTCGACCGGCTCGTAGATTGTGAACAGCTCGATCGGCTCGGGCACGCTGCGCAGCATGTAGCGACCCAGAGACACCAGATCATGCCCCGTCTTTGCCGCAGCGCGCCTCACGTCTTCGGACAGGATCACGCTTTGCCCTACGGAATTGTGCAGCCCTGAAATCCGGGAGGTCTGGTTCACCGTCGGGCCGATCACGGTAAAGTCCAGCCGGTTGGCCGCGCCAATATTGCCATAAAGGATGTCACCTGCATGCAGCGCCAGGGTGAAATCCGGTGCGGGCATTCCTGCGTCCGTCCGCTCTTGGTTTCTGATACGCATTTTGCGGCGCAGCTCGCTGGCCGCATCAAGGGCCGCCTTGGCGTCCGTTTCAAGCGAGCCGAGGTTGAACATCGTCAGCATGCCATCGCCCATGAACTTGAGGATATTGCCACCATGGGACTGGATCACGCCAACGGCGATGCCGAAGTAATCGTTTAGCATGTCGATCACCTCCGGCCCCGGCATATGTTCGGCAAGGCTGGTAAACCCCTTGAGATCGAAAAGGCAGATCACCGCGTTGATCTTGTCGGATGACCCGCGCTGGATCTCTCCCGACAGCACCCGGCGGCCCGCGTCCCGCCCCAGATAGACCTGCAGCAGATCGCGTGCCATCTGCTGATTAGACATGGATTTCAGCGCGAGCCCCATGTGAGATGACACCTTACGCAGAAGCTGCACATCTTCGTCACTGAACCCATCCGGGCAATCCGCCGTCCAGGAGATCAGCACGCCCTCGGACGGATGATGAGGATCCATCGGGCCTTCCACCTCGGTAAAGCGGAGGCCGAGTGCATAATAGTCGGTCGCACCACGTTCAAACAGGTCCTGAAGCATCGGGAACCTCTCCCTGTCCTGCTGATCCAGGTCCGACCGGAACTCCTCCAGATCCAGGGCCAGAAGGTGAAAGAGCGGGCTTTGGAGCCAGATATCACGCGGGGTTTCTCTGTGCTCGTAGTGCTCTTTCGAAATCCCGTCACCGCGCGTCCAACTGAATCCGATACCCCCAAATTGAGGGTGAAAGGCTCGCTGGGCCAGATGCAACCGCATCAGCGGCAGGCCCGCCGCAACAATTTCCTCACAAAAGGCCTCCAAAAAGACCTCGCGATCCCGACCGCGCAACCCGTTCTCAGCCAGCCAGTTGATCAGGGCATAGGCGCGTGGGTCTGGCTGTTGCATCGGGCATTCCTTGGGTTGTGCGCAGAGGCGCCTGTGGCTGTCATTTGAGCGCCCCGCAGGCAAATGTCTATGGCTCGATCCCCGCCAATTGGCGCAGCATGCGCCGCAGGGCCTTTTCTTCATCGGCCGTGAACCGGCCTGCCAGCTGCTTGTCATAGCTTGCCGCCTGGCCGCGCAAGTCCCGATAGGCCGCCTCGCCCGCCGGGGTCAGCTGCAGATGCTCGGACCGACGGTCGCTTTCGTCCCGGCTGCGAGTGATGAACCGCCGCTCGGTCAGCTTTGCGACGGCGCGGCTGATCTTGGTCTTGTGGATCTTGGCGCGCTGGCCGATGTCCTTGGCCGTCATTGTGCCATAGGTCCCAAGGTGGAACAGAACCCGCCATTCGTTGCGCAGCATCCCATAGCGGTTCTTGTAATAAGACTGGAAGGCGAGCGAGCTTTCCTCGGCCGCGCGGTTCAGCAGGAAGGGCAGGAAATCCTGCAAAACGAAATCATCTTTTTCCGGCATTTAGGTCTCCTTGCCCTTGTTAGTTACAAAAACAACTATTACCCCGGCAAGCAGAAAAGGAGGAACGCGCCATGAATCGTCCTGTACATCCGCACGAAATGATCCAGGCCCCGTCGCTTGCCGGGGCGCATGAGGGCTATATGCCCGGCTTTGGCAATGACTATGAAACCGAGGCCCTGCCCGGCGCTCTGCCTCAGGGCATGAACAGCCCGCAGAAATGCAATTACGGTCTTTATGGCGAACAGCTGAGCGGCACCGCCTTTACCGCCGAGCGCCCCGAGCGCACCTGGTGCTACCGCATTCGCCCCTCGGTGAAGCATTCCCACCGCTATGAAAAGATCGACCTGCCCTATTGGAAATCCGCGCCCTGCGTCGATCCCGATGTGACCTCGCTTGGTCAGTACCGCTGGGATCCGGTGCCGCACGGGGGCGAGCCGCTGACCTGGCTCACCGGTATGCGCACCATGACCACCGCCGGGGACGTGAACACCCAGGTCGGCATGGCAAGCCATGTCTATCTGGTCACCGAGTCGATGAAAGACAGCTATTTCTTCTCGGCTGACAGTGAACTTCTGGTCGTCCCCCAGGAGGGCCGCCTGCGGTTCTGCACCGAACTTGGCATCATCGATCTGGAGCCGAAAGAAATCGCAATCCTGCCGCGTGGCCTTTTGTACCGCGTCGAGGTTCTGGAAGGCCCCGCCCGCGGTTTCGTCTGCGAAAACTACGGTCAGAAGTTCGAACTGCCGGGCCGTGGCCCCATCGGCGCCAACTGCATGGCCAACCCGCGCGACTTCAAGGCGCCGGTGGCGGCGTTTGAAGACCGCGAAGTGCCCTCGACCGTGACCATCAAATGGTGCGGGCAGTTCCACGAGACCAAGATCGGCCATTCGCCGCTCGACGTGGTCGCCTGGCACGGCAACTACGCGCCGGTGAAATACGACCTGCGTACCTATTGCCCGGTCGGCGCGATCCTATTCGACCACCCGGATCCGTCGATCTTCACCGTGCTGACCGCGCCCTCGGGCCAGCCGGGCACCGCAAACATCGACTTCGTGCTGTTCCGCGAGCGCTGGATGGTGGCGGAAAACACCTTCCGTCCGCCCTGGTATCACAAGAACATCATGTCCGAGCTGATGGGCAACATCTACGGCCAGTATGATGCCAAGCCCCAGGGCTTCATCCCCGGCGGCATGTCACTGCACAACATGATGTTGCCGCACGGGCCGGACAAGAACGCCTTTGAAGGCGCGTCGAACTCGAACCTCGGGCCGGAGAAGCTGGAAAACACCATGTCCTTCATGTTCGAAACCCGCTTCCCGCAGCACCTGACCGAATTCGCTGCCAAGGAAGCGCCGCTGCAGGACGATTACATCGACTGCTGGTCCGACATCGAAAAGAAATTCGACGGCACGCCGGGCCTGAAGTAAGCCTGTAGCCATAGCCGTTTTCAGCGCCGGGGCATTCCCGGCGCCCGCACATAACGTTTTGGGAGACACCATGCCCCTTTTGAAATCCTGGGTCGCCTCGGCCAACTCCGCCGACACGCCCTTTCCGCTGAACAACCTGCCCTACGGCGTCTTCTCCGTCGGTGAGGAAGATCCCCGCTGCGGCGTCGCCATTGGCGATATGATCCTCGATATGCAGGCCGCCGAAGAGGCAGGCCTCATTGACCTGACCGAATACGCCCTGTTCGAAGTGCCCTTCTGGAACGACCTGATGGAGGAAGGCCCCGCCGTATGGGCCGCCCTGCGCGAACGCCTGACGGCGCTTCTGTCCGAAGGTGCTGCCGAACAGGCCAAGGTGGAACCGCTCCTGGTGCCGATGAAGGACGCCGAGCTGCACATGCCGATGATGGTCAGCGAATACACTGACTTCTATGCAGGCAAGAACCATGCCGTGAACGTCGGCACCATGTTCCGCGGCGCGGAAAACGCGCTGCCGCCGAACTGGTTGCACATCCCGATCGGCTACAATGGCCGCGCGTCGTCCGTTGTGGTGTCCGGCACCGATGTGCGCCGCCCCTGGGGCCAGCTGAAGGGTCCGAATGACGACGCCCCCCGCTGGGCCCCCTGCGCGCGTTTCGACATCGAGCTGGAAATGGGCGCCATCGTCGGCACCCCTTCCGAAGGGCCGATCACCGTGGCCGAGGCCGACGCCAATATCTTTGGCTATGTTCTGCTGAATGACTGGTCCGCGCGTGATATCCAGGCCTGGGAATACCAGCCGCTTGGCCCGTTCCAGGCCAAGGCAACCGCCACCACCATCAGCCCCTGGATCGTGACCAAGGCCGCGCTGGAACCCTTCCGCTGCGACACGCCAGAACGCGAGGTTGAGCTGCTGGACCACATCAAGGACTGCGGGCCGATGCTCTATGACATCGATCTTGAGGTCACGATGGCGCCGGAAGGCAAACCGGCCACCACCATCGCGCGCACCAACTACAAGGAAATGTACTACTCCGCTGCGCAGCAGCTGGCGCATCACACCACCTCGGGCTGCCCGATGAATGCCGGTGACCTCCTGGGCTCTGGCACCATCTCGGGCGAGACCAAGGAAAGCCGCGGCTCGCTTCTGGAACTCAGCTGGGGCGGTAAGGAACCGCTGACGCTGGAGACGGGCGAGGAGCGTTCCTTCATCGCCGATGGCGACACGCTGACACTCAAGGGCGCGGCCAAAGGCGACGGCTACATGATCGGCTTTGGCGACTGTGTGGGCAAGGTGCTGCCCGCGCTGGACGACCCTTACAAGCGCTAAGCGCCCCCTCAAACAACACAGGCACCGAAGACCGCCCCTGACGCGCGTTCTTCGGCCCACCGCAAAAGGACTGAACACATGGCAAAGGCATTCGCGTCGCAAGGCGACATGACGGAAAAGAAGATCAGCTTCACCGAGGTGGGTGAGGGGCTTTACGCCTTCACCGCCGAGGGCGATCCGAACTCGGGCGTGATCATCGGCGATGACTCGGTGATGATCGTCGAGGCGCAGGCCACCCCGCGTCTGGCGAACAAGGTGATCGAATGCGTCCGCTCGGTGACCGACAAGCCGATCACCCATGTGGCGCTGACGCACTATCACGCGGTGCGGGTTCTGGGCGCCTCGGCCTTTGGCGCGCAGCAGATCATCATGGGCGATACGGCCCGCGCCATGGTCGTGGAACGCGGTCAGGAAGATTGGGACAGCGAGTTCCAGCGTTTCCCGCGCCTGTTTGAAGGCCACGAAAGCATTCCGGGCCTCACCTACCCGACCACCACGTTTTCCGATGACATGACCATCTATCTCGGCAACCGCCGCGTTGACCTGATGCACCTGGGCCGCGCCCACACCGCAGGCGACATCGTGATCCACGTGCCGGATCAGAACGTCATGTTCACCGGCGACATCGTGGAATACCACTCGGCCTGCTATTGCGGCGACGGTCACTTCAGCGACTGGGGCGATACCCTTGATGCCATCAAGTCCTTCGACGTGGACGCGATTGCTCCCGGTCGTGGCGACGCGCTGGTCGGCAAGGAAATGGTCAATGCCGCCATCGAAAACACCCGCGATTTCGTCGAAAGCACCTACCGCCCCGCCGCCCGCGTGGCCGCCCGCAACGGCACCCTGAAAGAGGCCTGGGACGCGGTGCGCGAGGAATGCGACCCCAAGTTCAAGGACTACGCGATCTACGAACACTGCTTGCCCTTCAACGTCGCCCGCGCCTATGACGAGGCCCGCGGCATCGACACCCCCCGCATCTGGACCGCCCAGCGCGATCTGGAAATGTGGGACGCCCTGCAGGGGTGAGGCCCGTCTTGGAAACCATCCGGGGGATGGTTTCAGGGCCGAACGGGCGGAGCCCCAGGCTCCATCCAGCCTGTGGGCCGGTTTGATCCAGATCGTACCGCCCCACAAAAAGACATGAGACGATGACAACAGCCTCCCGGCCTGAATACTGGCCGGGAACCAGAGAAGTCGTGCCAATTGGCACCATTTGGGAGGACACCAGATGAACAAGATCTTTGAAGTGCCCCTGTACCCGTATGAACGCCATGCGGATCAGGACGCCCCGGCGCCGGTGCGGCGCAAGGTGGTGATCATTGGCGCAGGCCCCGTTGGTCTGGCCGCCGCAATCGACCTTGCTCAGCAGGGGATTGAGGCCGTGGTGCTGGATGACAACGACAAGGTCAGCTTCGGCTCTCGCGCGATCTGTTTCGCCAAGCGTCCGCTGGAAATCCTCGACCGTCTGGGCTGCGGCCAGCCGATGGTGGACAAGGGGGTGCAGTGGAACCTCGGCAAGGTCTTCTTCGATGACCGCCAGGTCTATGACTTCAACCTGCTGCCCGAAGAGGGCCACCAGCGCCCGGCCTTCATCAACCTGCAACAGTATTATTTCGAAGAATACCTGGTGAACAGGGTCAAGGAGCTACAGGCCGAGGGCGCCCCGATCGAGATCCGCGGCCGCAACAAGGTCTCCGCCATCGGCACCCATCCCGATCACGTGACGCTTGAGATCGACACCCCCGAAGGGTCGTACAACCTTGAGGCCGACTGGCTGATCGCCTGTGATGGCGCCGGCTCTCCGACCCGCACCATGCTGGGGCTCGATTTCGTGGGTCGTGTGTTCGAGGACAACTTCCTGATCGCCGATGTGATCATGGACGCCGATTTCCCGACCGAACGCTGGTTCTGGTTCGATCCTCCCTTCAACAAGGGCCAGTCCGCCCTTCTGCACAAGCAGCCCGATGGCGTCTGGCGCATCGACCTGCAACTGGGCTGGGACATCGACAAGGAGCGCGAAAAACGTCCCGAAAACGTCATCCCGCGCCTGAAAGAAATGCTGGGCGAAGACGTGAAATTCGAACTGGAATGGGTGTCGATCTACACCTTCCAGTGCCGCCGCATGGAGAAATTCCGCCATGGCCGGGTGATCTTTGCGGGCGATGCTGCGCATCAGGTCTCTCCCTTTGGCGCGCGCGGTGCGAACTCGGGCCTTCAGGACACCGACAACCTGTGCTGGAAACTGAAACTGGTGATGGAGGGCAAGGCGCCCGAAAGCCTGCTCGACAGCTATGACCAGGAACGCATTCATGGCGCGGATGAGAACATCCTCAATTCCAGCCGCTCCACCGATTTCATCACGCCGAAATCGGAAATGTCCCGCGTGCTGCGCGATGCGGTGCTGGACCTCAGCGAGCATCACGAATTTGCCCGTCCCCTGGTGAACTCGGGGCGCCTGTCGGTGCCCTGCACCTATGATGGCTCCACCTTGAATTCAGCCGATGCCCTGCCCAATGGGCCGGAGCGCACCCGCCCCGGATCGCCCTGCCCCGATGCGCCGCTTGGCGATGAATTCCTGCTGCCGAAACTGGCGGACAAGTTCACCCTGCTGACCATCGACGCCGAAGCCCCCGATCTGATCGAGGAAGACGGTATCGAAGTCACGCGCCTGGCGCTGTCCATCAAGGACGACAAGACCATGGCGCTGAAGGAGCGTTACCTTGGCGACAATGACAGCGGCGTCTACCTGATCCGCCCGGATCAGCACGTGGCCGCGCGCCGCTCATCTTATGACGACAACCAGTTCCGCGCCGCCATCCGCCGCGCCGTGGGCAAGGAGTAACACGGATGTCCGACAATCTGATCCTGACCCCGAACATCGACGGCGCGGACGATTTCTACGCCGACCTTCTGGCCGCCCATGAAGGCCTCACCAAGGAACAAAGCGATGCGTTCAACGCGCGGCTGGTTCTGGTCCTGTCCAACCACATCGGGAAACGCGCAATCCTGAAACAGGCGCTGGCCGCTGCCGCGCTTCAGCCCTCGGAGGAGAGCAAGTGAAAATCGAGAAAATCCACCACGTCGCCTACCGCTGCAAGGACGCCAAGGAAACGGTGGAGTGGTACAACAAGATGCTGAAGATGGACTTTGTCCTGGCCATCGCCGAGGACCACGTCCCGTCCACCCATGAACCCGACCCTTACATGCATGTCTTCATGGATGCGGGCGACGGCAATGTCCTGGCCTTCTTCGAACTGCCCACCAAGCCCGAGATGGGCCGCGATCTGAACACGCCGGAATGGGTACAGCACATCGCCTTCAAGGTGAAGGACCGCGCGACCCTGATCGAGTTCAAGGAGCATCTGGAAGCCAACGGCGTCGAGGTGCTGGGTGTGACCGACCATTCGATCTTCCACTCGATCTATTTCTTCGACCCGAACGGGCACCGGGTGGAACTGGCCTGCCCCGACCCCGAAGAAGACGCGCTGCTCGAGAAGCTCGACGCGGTCAAATGGGAGATGCTGGAGGAATGGTCCAAGACCAAGAAGGCCCCCAAACACGCCGACTGGCTGCACGCAAAAGAGTTGAGTGACGTCTGATCCTCGGGCACAAAAAGACAAACCGCACCCGGCCCGCTCGGGTGCGGATTTCTATATGGGAGACGCGACATGACGGATGTGGTTCTTTTTGATTACTGGCGCTCGTCGGCCAGCTACCGGCTGCGCATTGCGCTGAACCTTGCCGGGATCGACTATCAATCCATCCCCGTGGATCTGGTGAAGGGAGAGCAGCGTTCCCCCGAACATCTGTCGCGCAATCCGCAAGGCTTTGTCCCGGTACTGGAGATCGACGGGCTGCGGCTGACGCAATCGCTGGCAATCCTCGATTATCTGGACCAGACACGGAACCTGAACCTTCTCCCGCAAGACCCGGCCGAGCGCGCAAAGGCACAGGCGCTGGCCCAATCCATCGCCGTGGATATCCACCCGGTCTGCAACCTCGCCGTGGCCCGCCACGCAACGCAGCTCAGCGGCGGTCGCGAGGATATGCCCAAGGCCTGGATGCAGCATTTCATCCGCCCCGGCCTGCAGGCGTTTGAAACCCTTCTGGCAAGGTTCGACCAAAACCCCTATTGCACCGGCTCTACCCCCGGTCTGGCCGATATCTGCCTGATGCCGCAGATCTACAACGCGCGCCGCTGGGAGGCAGATATTTCCGACATGCCACGGCTATTGGCAGTCGAGGAAGCCTGCGCCCAGCATCCCGCCTTTGCCGCCGCCCACCCGGACGCGGTGCAACCCGGCGCTTGACCGGACCCCGCCGCTTCCCCTTACTGGCTGCAAAGACAATGGGGAGCGCGGCATGAGCAAACATGGCTATGACAGCGGGCGGCTGAACCTGCCCTTCGTCGGCATCTGCACCTTTGGCAAATACCCTTATGTGGACGACTGGAACGCCATTGATGCGGATGCTGCGATCCTTGGTGCGCCCTTCGATTTTGGTGCCCAGTGGCGATCCGGCGCACGCATGGGGCCGCGCGCCATCCGCGAGGCCTCGACCCTGTTCAGCTTTGGTCATGCGGGCGCCTATGATTTCGAGGATGACATCACCTACCTGGACCCCGAAAAGGTCAGCATCGTGGATCTGGGGGACGCCGACATCATCCATACCGACACGATGCAGAGCCACGCCAATATCGAATACGGTGTGCGCAAGATTCTTGAGGCCGGTGCCCTGCCGGTGGTCCTGGGCGGTGATCATTCGGTCAATATTCCCTGCATCAATGCCTTTGACGATCAGGAGCCGATCCATGTGGTGCAGATCGACGCTCACCTCGACTTCGTGGATGAACGCCACGGGGTGCGCTATGGCCATGGCAACCCGATGCGCCGCGCCGCCGAAAAGCCCTATGTCACCGGTCTGACCCAGATCGGCATCCGCAATGTCTCCTCAACCGCAAAGGATGGCTATGACGCCGCCCGTGCCATGGGATCGGACATCCAGTCGGTCCGTCATGTGCGCAAGATGGGGACCGAGGCGCTGATTGCCCGCATCCCGCAAGGGGAGCGCTATTACCTCACCATCGATATCGATGCCTTCGACCCCTCGATCGCGCCGGGCACCGGCACGCCCAGCCACGGCGGGTTTCTCTATTACGAGGTGCTGGAAATCATCGACGCGCTTGCCCAGCACGGCGATATCGTTGGCCTTGATCTGGTGGAGGTGGCGCCGGATTACGACACGACAGGCTGCACCTCAAT
Organism: Phycobacter sedimenti; assembly: GCF_038148855.1. Taxonomy (NCBI): domain Bacteria; kingdom Pseudomonadati; phylum Pseudomonadota; class Alphaproteobacteria; order Rhodobacterales; family Roseobacteraceae; genus Phycobacter; species Phycobacter sedimenti. The sequence continues at coordinate 174,817 of NZ_JBBVGR010000006.1, forward strand.
CCTTGCAGCGCAGCTGTTGATGAACACCATCGGGCGTATCCTGCATCACCGCGACTAGCGCTGGCAGTTATTCCGCCGCGCTTCTGAGACTGGCCATCAGGGTGTGGAACTTCTCACCCTGCACGGCCACGTGTTCGCGCAGCACCGCTGCTGCCGCCTCGCCGTCGCCATTGGTCAAGGCCGCAACGACCGCCTCATGTTCGGCCATGGACTGCGCCAGCCGCCCACGGAACCGGAGTTGCTGGCGGCGGAACGGCTTCAGCCGCTTGTGCAGCTTGCAGGCTTCCTGCTGCAGAAAACTGTTGCCGGATTCGCGGTAGAGGATGTGGTGGAAACGCTCGTTTTCGACGTAATAGGCATCGCTGTCCTGCGCTTCCAGTGCAGCGTGACATTTGGCATTGGCATCGTTCAACTCGGCCAGGGCACGATCCGAGATCCGCTTTCCCGCGAGCCGTCCGCAGACCGCCTCAAGTTCGGCCATGACCTCGAACATTTCCATCAGTTCCACCGGTCCCGGCTGACGCACGAAGGCACCCCGGCGCGGGATCAGCTCCACCAGGCCAGATAGAGCAAGCCGCTGAAACGCCTCACGAAGCGGGGTACGGGAAACACCGAACTGCTGCGCAAGGCGCACTTCGTCCAGCCGATCGCCATCCGAGAACGTACCGTCAAAGATCCGCTCTTCCAGCTCTTCCGCAATGGTGTCTGCACGCCGCTGTCCCATTCTTTTGCAGTAGCACCCCGCCTGATCAAATTCAAGATTTGCATTCTTGTATACAAAAATATTGACTTGAAAAACATCGGATGCTTACCCTTGGGCATCTCCGGTCGCAAAAGACCGGACGTTCTGGGAGGAAAAACATGAAAACCATGCTGAAAGCCGCGGTCGCCGCCGCGGCGCTTCTGTCGTCGGCCGCTCTGGCCAATGCCACCGAGCTGCGCCTGTCGCACCAGTGGTCGAACAAGGACATCCGCCACCAGGTCGCTCAGATCGTCGCGGATGAGGTCGCCGCCGCCGGAGTGGATCTGGAGATCAAGATCTTCGGCTCCAAATCCCTGTTCAAACCGCGTGAACAGTACAAACCGCTCAGCCGCGGCCAGCTGGACATGACCGTTCTGCCGCTCAGCTATGCCGGCGGCCAGCAGCCCGCCTATAACCTGACGCTGATGCCCGGCCTCGTGAAGAACCACGACCATGCTGCGCGGCTCAGCAACTCGCCCTTCATGGACGCGCTTGAAGCCAAGATGGCCGAAGACGATGTGATGGTGCTGGTACACGGCTACCTGGCAGGCGGTTTTGCCGGCAAGGACAAGTGCATCACCAAGCCGTCCGACATCGAAGGCCTGCAGACCCGCGCGGCGGGCAAGTCGTTCGAGCAGATGCTGGCGGGCGCCGGGGCCTCGATTGCCTCGATGGCGTCGTCCGAGATCTACAACGCCATGCAGACCGGTGTGCTGCAGGCCGCGAACACTTCGTCCTCGTCCTTTGTTTCCTACCGGATCTACGAGCAGGTCAGCTGCTACACCCCGGCGGGCGATGTGGCGCTGTGGTTCATGTATCAGCCGATGCTGATGAACAAATCCACATTCGAGGGCCTCAGCGAAGCGCAGCAGAACGCCCTGCTCGCGGCAGCGGAAAAGGCGGAAGCCTATTACCTTGAAGAGGCCAAGAAACAGGATGCCGCCTCGGCCAAGGTGTTCTCCGACGCAGGCGTGGAAATCGCCCAGATGAGCGCGGATGACTTTGAAGCCTGGCGCAAGCTTGCGATGGAAACCTCCTACAAGAAATTCGTGGATGAGGTTCCGGACGGGCAGGCCCTGCTCGATCTGGCGCTCGCGGTCCAATGATGTGAACGCGCGGGGCGGGCAGAGGTCCGCTCCGCATCCCTCAAAATACCAAGTAAAGTCAGGAGGCGGGAATGGCAGGACAAAGCTCGGCCAGGATCGCAAACACCGGGAACAATCCGTTCCTGCGGGCCGTTGCGGCCCTGTCGACCCTTGCAGGCTGGTGCGCGGCCGCCATGATCGTGGCCGCCGTGGCCATCACGTGCCAGATGATCGTGGTACGCTTCGTGCTGAATGGCTCCACCGTCTGGCAGACCGAGGCGGTGATTTATCTGGTGATCGCAGCGACCCTTGTGGGGCTGCCTTATGTGCAGCGCCTGCGCGGGCATGTGAACGTGGATCTGATCCCGATCTCGCTGCCGCCGCGCGCGCGGTTCTTCCTCGCCGTTCTGACCTCGCTTCTGTCCATCGGCATCATGGCGGTCATGCTGTGGTACGGGTTCGAATACTGGCATTTCGCATGGGAGCGCGGCTGGCGGTCCGACACCGTCTGGGGCGTGCGCCTCTGGATCCCCTACCTTGCAATTCCCGTCGGCTTTGCCCTGTTCCTGCTGCAGCTGATTGCCGACCTCGTGGCCCTTCTGATTGGCATCGACAAACCCTTCGGACTGGAGATCTGAGCCATGGACCCTCTTATCCTAGGCGGGCTTGTCGCCCTTGCCACTATCCTCGTGCTGTTTTCCGGCGTCTCGGTCGCGCTGGGTCTGCTGATCGTATCGGCCGGATTCCTCATCGCCTTCGACGGGATGCGCAGCCTTGAACTGATGCCCGAGATCCTGTTCGGAAAGCTTGATAATTTTGCCCTGTTGTCGATCCCGATGTTCATCATCATGGGATCCTCCATCGCTTCGACCCGTGCCGGCGCCGACCTCTATGAGGCGCTGGAGCGCTGGTTGACGCGGGTGCCCGGCGGGCTCGTGATTTCGAACCTTGGCGCCTGCGCGCTGTTCGCGGCGATGTCGGGCTCCTCCCCCGCCACCTGCGCGGCAATCGGAAAGATGGGCATCCCCGAGATGCGCAAGCGCGGCTATCCGGACGGGGTGGCGGCAGGTTCGATCGCCGCCGGTGGCACGCTCGGCATCCTGATCCCGCCCTCGGTCACCATGATCGTCTATGGCATCGCCACCGAAACCTCGATCGGGCGTCTGTTTCTGGCGGGCGTCATTCCGGGGCTGATGCTGGTGGGGCTGTTCATGGCCTGGTCGCTGTACTCGACCTGGCGTTCGGGCGACACGCAGCGGCTTGGGTCGGGCAGCTACACCTGGGCCGAGCGGTTTGAAATCCTGCCCCGCGTGGTGCCCTTCCTGCTGATCATCCTTGGCGTTCTTTACGCGATGTACGGCGGTGTCGCGACGCCTTCGGAAACCGCTGCGGTGGGTGCCCTTCTGTGCCTTGTCATCGCGATGGTGATCTACAAGCTGTGGAACCCAGCCGATCTGTGGGTGGTGCTGCGCGACAGCACCAAGGAGTCGGTGATGATCCTCTTCATCATCGCCGCCGCCGGCGTGTTTTCCTACATGCTCAGCTCGCTGTTCATCACCCAGTCGATCGCCGAATGGATCGGCACGCTGGATGTGAACCGCTGGGTGCTGATGGGGGCGGTCAATGTCTTCCTCTTGATCGCGGGCTTCTTCCTGCCGCCCGTCGCCGTGATCCTGATGGCGGCGCCGATCCTTTTGCCGATCATCACCACGGCGGGCTTTGATCCGATCTGGTTTGCCGTGGTGCTGACCATCAACATGGAGATCGGTCTGATCTCGCCGCCGGTGGGGCTGAACCTTTACGTCATCAACGGCATCGCGCCAGACATCTCGCTGAAAACCATTCTCACGGGATCGCTGCCCTTCGTGGCCTGCATGGTGCTGGCGATCATCCTTCTGTGCCTCTTCCCCGGCCTTGCCACCTGGCTGCCAAACGCGGTGATGGGAGGTGCCGTGTGACCCTGCTCGCTGATCTTCTGTCCACCGTGTTCGAGCGGCGCTACCGCTGGCCCGGTGGCGGTCGGCAGGATACCCGCCCCATCGCGGATCTGGCCGAGGAACTGGTCGGCTCTGCCGGGGAAACCTCGGAATTGATGCTGGCACAGGCGATGATTTCAGGGTTCAAAGGTCTGGAGGATGCAGAAAAGCTTGCCTTCTTCGCCCATATCGCAACCAAGTTGAACATCGACTCCGAAGCGGTGCGAAACGGTCTGGATGCCTATGAAAAGGCGCCTTCAAAAGAGAGCTACCGCGCCTTCATGGCAGCGGTAGAGCCACGCAGGCAGGAACTGATCCGCCGCCTCAACCGCGTGCCCGGCGCAACCGGCGCATTGGTGCGGATGCGGGCGGATCTGTTGCGGCTGGGGCGCGGCATTCCCGAACTGGAGGCGCTGGATCAGGACTTTCGACACCTCTTTGCCTCCTGGTTCAATCGCGGCTTTCTGGTGCTGCGGCCGATCAACTGGCAAAGCCCCGCGAATATCCTGGAAAAGATCATTGCCTATGAGGCCGTCCATGCCATCGACAGCTGGGACGACCTGCGCCGCAGGCTGCAACCGGCGGACCGGCGCTGCTTTGCCTTCTTCCACCCCGCCATGCCGGATGAGCCGCTGATCTTTGTCGAAGTGGCTCTGACAAAGGGAATTCCAGGCTCTGTTCAGGCGCTTTTGGCCGAGGACCGGATGCCGATGATGGCGGATGAAGCGGATACGGCGGTGTTCTATTCGATCTCGAACTGTCAGGCGGGGCTGGCCAGCATCTCATTCGGCAACTCGCTGATCAAACAGGTGGCCGCCGATCTGGCCGCTGAACTGGCAGGGCTGAAGACCTTCGTGACGCTGTCCCCAATTCCGGGGCTGGCTGCGTGGATCGAAAAGGATGGCGTCGAATGGGACCCGAGCGATCCCGACAGGGCAAAAGCAGACGCAGCTTACTACTTATTGAATGCAAAGGGACGCGGCGGTTTGCCCTTTGACCCCGTGGCGCGGTTCCACCTTGGTAATGGCGCCATCGTTCACGCCGTCCACGCCGATGCGGACACCTCGGACAAGGGGCGCGCACAATCGGGCGGGGCGATGGTCAACTACCTTTACGACCTCAAGAAGGTCGCCCAGAACCACGAGCAATTCGTCACCACACAGAAAGTGACCGCAACGGCCGAGGTGCGCGCCCTCGCTGCCGCCTCGACGCTGCACAGAACAGAAAGTAGTTAGCCCATGGCAAATCCCCTTTATGACGGGCTGTTCGGAGCCCATGCCGGAAAACCCACCCCCTTTCTGCATCTCGCGGACGGACGGGTGATCACCCATCAGGCGTTTCTCGAAACTGCCGCACAAATCGCACATGTCTTGACCGGCAAGGGCCTTGCGGCAGGCGACCGGGTGGCGGTTCAGGTCGAGAAATCCCCCGAGGCACTGGCGCTTTTTGCCGCCTGCGCGCAGGCCGGTCTGGTCTTCCTGCCGCTCAACACCGCCTACACGGTGGAGGAGCTGACCTATTTCATCGAGAACAGCGGCGCGCGGATGATCGTCTGCGATGGCGCCAGCCTTGAGGCGTTGACCCCGGTGGCAACGGATCTTGGCGCGCAGATCATGACCCTAAGCGCCAATGGAAGCGGCAGCCTGATGGACGCCGCCGCCGGAAAGAACAAAGTCTACCCCACGGTCGCGCGCAGCGGTGATGACCTGGCGGCCTTCCTTTACACCTCGGGCACTACAGGCCGCTCAAAAGGGGCGATGCTGACGCAGGACAACCTTCTGTCCAACGCGCGTACCCTGGTCAGCGAATGGCGGTTCACGAGCGACGATGTGCTGCTCCATGCCTTGCCGATCTTCCACACCCATGGGCTGTTCGTTGCCAGCAACGTGACTCTGGCGGCGGGCGGGTCGATGATCTTCCTGCCGAAGTTCGATCTGGATGCCATCATCGCACATCTGCCAAAGGCGACCACGATGATGGGGGTGCCGACATTCTACACGCGGCTCTTGGGGGATCCGCGCTTCACCCGCGATCTGGCGGCGCATATGCGGCTGTTCATCTCGGGGTCGGCGCCGCTTCTGGCGGAAACCCATGTGCAGTTCGAAGAACGCACCGGCCACCGTATCCTGGAACGTTACGGCATGACGGAAACCAATATGAACACCTCGAACCCTTATGAAGGAGAGCGGCGCGCAGGCACCGTCGGTTTTCCCCTGCCGGGGGTTGAGCTGAAAATCACCGATCCCAAGACGGGTGAAACTCTGCCGGATGGGGAAATCGGGCAGATCGAAGTGCGCGGGCCGAATGTGTTCAAGGGCTACTGGCAGATGCCGGAAAAAACAGCCGCCGAGCTGCGCAGCGACGGGTTCTTCATCACAGGGGACCTCGGTCTGATCGACAAGGATGGCTACGTGCAGATCGTCGGGCGCAACAAGGATCTGATCATCTCGGGCGGCTACAACATCTACCCCAAGGAAATCGAGCTGGTTCTGGACGAGCAGCCCGGCGTGCTGGAAAGCGCGGTCATCGGCGTGCCGCATCCGGATTTCGGGGAGACCGTACTGGGCGTGATCGTGCCAGAGCCCGGCGCAAGCCCGGATCCCGATTCCATCATGGACGCGGTTCGCGATGTGCTGGCCCGCTTCAAGCACCCACGCAAGCTGGTGGTTCTGGATGAGCTGCCCCGCAACACCATGGGCAAGGTCCAAAAGAACATCCTGCGGGATCAGTTCAAGTCCACTTTCGAAGCAGGCTGACAGCCAACGCGAAGGTATCTCTGCGACTGACAGAATCGACATACCCGGCCGCGGATGCTCGCGGGGCCGGGTTTTTCGACATGCATCAGAGATCCACGGAACCGGAAATTTTTTGCATTTGACTACCTCCATCTGAAACCCAGGCGCGCATATCAAAACTCTCGCAAATTCAAGCATGTGGAGGGCACGAATACGCTCATGACAGGGAAAGGCTAAATTTTGAGCAGGTTATGTACGCGCTTGACGAAATGTTCATCTGAACGCAAAGTGAATTCATATGAGCGTTACAATCAGAGAATAAAGCGCCTCATATGAGTGATTGAACTCATAGAGAAACAAAACGGGGACCTGCTGCGGCCGCGATTAACAATCCGCAGCGATAGGAGATGAACATGAAACTCAAATCCATTCTGTCGGCGACCACCGCTTTTGCCATGGTCGGCACCGCCGCATTCGCCGAAAAGGCCGAAGTCCAGTTCTGGCACGCCATGGGCGGTCAGCTCGGTGAGACCGTCAATCAGATGGCTGCCGACTTCAACGCTGGCTCCAATAGCTGCCAGATCAATGCCGTCTACAAAGGCAACTACACCGAGAACATGACCGCAGCCATCGCCGCCTTCCGCGCCGGTGAGCAGCCTCACGTCGTGCAGGTCTTTGAGGTCGGCACCGCCACCATGATGGCCGCCGGTGACAAGGGTGCGATCTACCCGGTCTACAAGCTGATGGAAGATGCAGGCGTGGATTTTGACGCCTCTGCCTATCTGCCGGCCGTGATTTCCTACTACACCGACACCGACAACAACCTCTTGTCGCTGCCGTTCAACTCCTCCACCCCGGTTCTGTGGTACAACAAGACCGCTCTGGACGCCGCCGGTGTTGCCGTTCCGACCACCTGGGACGAAGTTGAGGAAGCCGCCCGCGCCCTGAAGGCCAACGGCGTTGAGAAGCCCTTCTCCTTTGGCTGGCAGTCCTGGTCCAACATCGAGAACTATTCGGCCTGGCACAACCTGCCCATGGGCACTGAGGAAAACGGTTTTGCCTCGCTCAAGACCGAGTTCACCTTCAACAACGACGCGGTCGTGAACCACATCCAGCGCATCGCAGACATGGGCAAGGAAGGCCTGTTCGCCTATGGCGGTCGTCGCGGTGACAGCCGTGGCCAGTTTGTGAACGGCGAAACCGCGCTGTGGATCAACTCCTCGGCCTATTACGGCGGCTTCAAGAACGACATCAAGGACTTCGAATTCGGCCAGACCATGCTGCCGGTTGACACCGCAGTCACGGACAAGCCGCAGAACTCGATCATCGGCGGTGCGACCCTCTGGGTTCTGAACGGTCACGAAGCGCCGGAATACAAGTGTGTTGCCGAATTCTTCCAGTTCGTGTCCTCGCCTGAACAGCAGGCCGCCTGGCACCAGAGCACCGGCTACGTTCCGATCACCAACGCGGCTTACGATCTGTCCAAGGAGCAGGGTTTCTACAACACCGATCCGATGACCGACACCGCGATCAAGCAGCTGTCGATGAACGCACCGACCCCGGCCTCCAAAGGTCTGCGTTTCGGTAACTTCGTGCAGATCCGCGACATCATCAACGAAGAGCTGGAAGCCGTCTGGGCAGGCGACAAAGACGCCAAGACCGCCCTTGACGCCGCTGTCGAGCGCGGCAACGCCCTGCTGCGCAAGTTCGAAAAAGCCAACGACTGATCATCCCCACCTGTTGGCTTTATTGGGAGGTCCCCGTCGGGGCCTCCCCTTTTTGACCACGTCCACCCCAAAGGTTCCTGCCCGTGCAAAAGCGTGTCGTCTTCCGCTCAAAGCTGCTGCCCTACATGTTGGTGCTGCCGCAAATCGCGATCACCGTCGCCTTCTTCTTCTGGCCCTCCTATCAGGCGCTTGAAAGCTCGTTCTTCATTGAGGACGCTTTCGGGTTCTCGCGTGAATGGGTCTGGCTGGAAAACTACTATGAGCTGTTCCGCGATCCGGGCTATCTGAAGTCCTTCCGCACCACGCTGGTCTTTGGCTTTTCGGTGGCCTTCCTGGCCATGGCGATTTCGCTGTTGCTGGCGGTGGCCGCCAACCGGGCGATCAAGGCCGCTACCAGCTATCGCACGCTTCTGATCTGGCCCTATGCGGTCGCCCCTGCGCTGGCCGGTGTGATCTGGTACTTCCTGATGAACCCCTCGCTCGGCATCGTCGCCTACTGGTTGAAGGGCATCGGGGTGGAATGGAACCACTATGTGAACGGCGATCAGGCGCTTTTGCTGGTTGTCGTGGCCGCCGCCTGGAAACAGGTGAGCTACAATTTCCTGTTCTTCCTGGCCGGTCTGCAATCGATCCCGAAATCCCTGATCGAGGCCGCCGCCATTGACCGCGCAGGCCCCATCCGCCGCTTCTGGTCGATCACATTCCCTCTGTTGACGCCGACCACCTTCTTCCTTCTGGTCGTGAACCTCGTCTACGCCTTCTTTGACACCTTCGCCCTGATCCACGCCACCACCGAGGGCGGCCCGGCGGATGCCACCTCGATCCTGGTGTTCCGCGTCTATAACACCGGCTTTATCGGGCAGGACTACGGATCCTCCGCCGCTCAGTCGGTGATCCTGATGGGCATGGTGATCCTGATGACCTTCATCCAATTCCGTTACGTCGAGCGCAAGGTGCAATACTGATGGTCGAAAATCGCCCCATTCTGACGTTCCTCACCCATGCGATCCTGATCGTTGGTGTGTTGTTCCTGTGCTTCCCGGTCTGGATGGCGCTCGTCGCCTCAACCCACGGCCCCGGCGCGCTGTCGCAATCGCCCATCCCCTTGTGGTTCGGCGATCAGGCCTGGGAGAACTACACCCAGCTGCTGTCCGGTGGCCTTCCAGAGGCAGGCGGCGTGCCCATCGGCATGATGATGTTCAACAGCGCGATCATGGCGCTGGTCATCACCTTCGGCAAAATCGTCATCTCGATCCTGTCTGCCTACGCCATCGTCTATTTCCGCTTCCCCTTCCGCATGGGCTTTTTCTGGATGATCTTCGTCACCCTGATGCTGCCCGTCGAAGTGCGGATCCTGCCCACATTCGATGTGGTGGTGAAAATGGGCCTTCTGAACACCTATGCGGGCCTCACCGTGCCGCTGATCGCATCGGCCACGGCAACCTTCCTGTTCCGCCAGTTCTTCCTCACCATCCCCGATGAGCTGGTCGAGGCCGCGCGTATCGACCGCGCAGGGCCGGTCCGCTTCTTCAAGGACATCCTGCTGCCGCTGTCGCGGACCAATATCGCGGCGCTGTTCATCATCCTCTTCATCTACGGCTGGAACCAGTATCTCTGGCCGCTCCTGATCACCACCGACGAAAGCCTCTACACCGTCGTCATGGGCATCCAGCGCATGGTCAACTCGGGCGAGGCGCTGCCGGTCTGGCACTACATCATGGGCACCGCCGTCCTTGCCATGATCCCTCCGGTTCTGGTCGTCGTTCTAATGCAAAAGCTCTTTGTCAAAGGGCTGGTCGAAAGCGAGAAATAAATGGCTACTCTCAACATCAAATCCCTGGGCAAGACCTATCCGGGCGGCGTCACCGCCGTGTCCGACGTGAACGTGGATATCGCGGATGGAGAGTTCATCGTGCTGGTCGGTCCCTCGGGCTGCGGCAAGTCCACCATCCTGCGGATGATCGCGGGCCTCGAAGGCATCACCACCGGCGATCTGCACATCGGAGAGCGCCGCGTGAACAACCTGGAGCCGGGCGATCGCGACATTGCCATGGTGTTCCAGAACTACGCGCTTTACCCGCATATGTCCGTGCGCGGCAACATGGAGTATGGCCTCAAGAACGAGGGCCTGCCCAAGGACCAGATCGCCGAACGCATCACCGAGGCCGCCCGCACCCTGCGCCTTGAGGACTATCTTGACCGCAAGCCCGCACAGCTGTCGGGTGGTCAACGCCAGCGGGTCGCCATGGGCCGCGCCATCGTGCGCGACCCCAAGGTGTTCCTGTTTGACGAACCCCTCTCCAACCTCGACGCCAAGCTGCGCACCCAGCTGCGCGCCGAACTGAAGGCCCTGCACCAGCGTCTTGGCGCCACCTTCATCTACGTGACCCATGATCAGGTCGAAGCCATGAGCCTTGCCGACCGGATCATCATCATGAACGCCGGCCGGGTCGAGCAGATCGGCACGCCCATGGATCTTTACCTGCGCCCCGCCAGCCGGTTCGTCGCCGACTTCATCGGCAGCCCCGCGATGAACGTGGTCGAGGGCACCGTGACCGAGGATCGCCGTGGACTGCTGGTCGATGGCAGCCGGGACATCCGCTTTGCCGGTGAAATCCCTGCAAGCGCAGGCGCTCAGATCGCCATGGGCATCCGCCCCGAACACCTGTCCATGGACGCCTCGGGCGCGGCACAGTTCCATCTGGAGGTCGATTTCGTCGAACAGCTGGGCGCCGACACCGTTGTGCACGGCACTGTCTCGGGCACCTCGGTGCCGCTGGCGGTGCGCCTGTCCGGCGTGCAGCAGCATGGCAGCGGTGAAATGCTTGAACTTGGATGCGCAGCCGATCAGCTGCACCTTTTCGATCTGTCCTCCGGGCAACGTCTGAACTAGGAACGCGCGATGCAACCGCCCAAGATATTTGGCCACCGCGGCGCGCCCGATGTGCTCCCCGAGAACTCGTTGCAGGGCTTTGAGCACACGATTGCCTCTGGCGCAGACGGGATCGAGCTGGACGTTCTGCTGACCCGCGACGGTGTACCTGTCGTCACCCACAATCACCGCCTTCTCGCGGATACAACCCGCGATGCAAGCGGGGCTTTCCTGACCGCGGAAGGTCCCGACGTGCGCAACCTCACCTATGCGGAGCTTTGCGCCTTTGATGTCGGCGGCATCCGCCCCGGATCGGACTATGCCAAGAAACATCCCCAGCAGCAGGAGCTGGCCGACGCCCGCATTCCGCGGCTGTCCGAGGTGCTGGACCTGGTGGCCAAGGCGGATCGGCCCATCGACGTGCTGGTCGAGCTGAAGCACGATCCCGAGGACAGCGCCGAACCGCACCCCGAGGATTTCCTGCGCGCCACCGCAGAAGTGATTGCTGCCACCGGGACGCAGGGCGCCTGCCTGATCCACTCCTTCAACTGGCAGATCCTGACCGCAGCCCGCAAGCTCGCCCCCGAGTTTCGCCGCTCGCACCTGACGATGAGCAAGACCATCCATCCCAGCGGCAACCTCTACGACGGCTCGCCCTGGCTCGATGGTGCCAGCGCAGACCCCGAAACCATGCTGCGCGATCTGGCCGCAATTGGCGCCACCGTCTGGAGCCCCCTCTTCTGGGAAATGACGGCGGATCAACGCGCGCTGGCACGCGACCTTGGCCTGAAGGTCATGGTCTGGACCCTGCGCGGGGACGAGGCCATTCGCAAGGGCCTTGCCGCAGATGTCGACGGGGTGATCACCGACGATCCCGCCATGGCCATACGGCTGCGGCAAGAGATCTTTGGCGCGGAGGTCACAGCGTAATGACCCCCGAAGCGGCCTTTGTCCGATACGAGCAAATCCGCGCCCGCCTGCCCGCCAGCTGTCACAAGGGGCTGGCCGAGCCGGTCGAAGGCCTTCATCAGCTGATGGACCATTCTGAGGCCTTCGTATTTGACGCATACGGGGTTCTGAACGTTGGCGACCGCCCGATCCCGGGTGCCCATGACCGCGTTGCCGAGCTGCGCGCCGCGGGCAAGGCGCTCATGGTGCTCACCAATGCCGCCAGCTTCAACCGCGCCCAGACCACGGAAAAATTCGCCCGCCTCGGCTTTGATTTCGCGGCGGATGAGATCATCTCAAGCCGGGAAGTCTGCGAGACCTGCCTGACCGATATTGCCCCGACAGGCTCCTGGGGCGTGATGGCCCCGCCGGATTTCGATCCCGCAGAGCTGCCGGTTCAGGCAATGGCGCTTGGGGATGACGCAGAAATCTATGACAGCGCCGATGCCTTCCTGCTGCTCAGCACCGCCGACTGGACGGCTGCGCGGCAGTCGCTTCTCGAAGAAAGCCTGGAACGCCGCATCCGCCCGGTGGTGGTCGCCAACCCCGATCTGGTCGCGCCGCGCGAAACCGGGCTGACGCTGGAGCCGGGATACTACGCGCACGCCCTGCAGGACCGCCTTGGCATTACCCCGGTGTTTCATGGCAAGCCCTTTCCCTCGGTTTATGCGGCGGCGCAGGCACGCCTTGGCGGCATAGCGCCGCAGAGGATCACCATGGTTGGCGACACGCTGCACACGGATGTGTTAGGGGCGCAGGCGCAGGGCTGGAACACCGCTCTCATCACAGCGCACGGGTTGTTCGCCGGTCACGATGTTTCAGAGTTCATCGCGCGCAGCGGAATTGCCCCGGACTGGATCGCGCCGTCGATCTGATCCGAACGGGAAAGAACAGGCGGCGACAGCAGGAACGGAAGGCCAAATGAGCGACCTCAACGACCGCCAACGCCAGATCATGGAGCAGCTGCGCGCCTCGGGCCAGCAGTCCATCAACGAATTGGCCAGCGATTTCGGCGTCGCCACACAGACCATTCGCCGCGACATCAATGACCTCTGCGATCAGGGGCTTGCGCGGCGCGTCCATGGCGGTGTGGCGCCGCCCTCGAACCCGCTGAACCTCAACTTCCATGTCCGATCGACCCTCAACGAGGACCGCAAGCGCGCCATCGCCGCGGCGGCGGCAGCGATGATCCCGGAAGGGTCAACCGTGTTATTGGGTATCGGCACCACGGTGCAGTACGTGGCCGAGGCGCTGGTTCAGACGCCGGATATCACCATCGTCACCAACAACCTCGAGGTGGCGCGCCTGATGTGCAACGCGCCCTCCTGCGATGTGCATGTGGTGGCCGGCCAACTGCGCCCCGAGGACCGGGATCTGGTGGGGGCGCAGGTGCTGGAGGGCTACCGCCGCTTTGTGGCGGATTTCGGCGTGATCGGCGCGGGCGCGCTGGACCCCGCGTTTGGCATCCTGGATTTCAAACAGTTCGACGCCGAGGTCAGCAACGCCATCCGTGCCAGCGCCCGGCAGATGCTACTGGTGGCCGATCACAGCAAATGGGGCCGCACCGCCGCCCACCGTGTTGCGGGGTTCGATGCGATGGACCATTTCATCACCGACCGCCTGCCCGAGGGACTGGACTGGTCCGGCCCGCCGGTGACGGTGCCGGGTGACATTGGGCTGAGCCGGGCTGGGTGAGCCTTCGGTTCAATGAGCATCACCCGGAGTATCACTGCAATGCATGTTGGTCCGCTTTGAGCAGGACCGATGCCGTGCCTGGCACCGATGCCCGTGTTCACGCAGCTGACATCAGGGTTTCGCCGAAAAGGTTGACAAAGTGTTAACAACGCGACCTAGTGGCGTGAAGCGAAATTCACAAAGGGAATTCTGATGAAAACACTTGTTCTTTCGGGGCTTTTGGCGGCGCTGGCCTCTGCTTCTCAAAGCGCTGTGATTGCTTATACGTGGGAAGACGGCGGCGATCTCAAGACCGAATACTCAGGATCCCTGGACCTGTCAGGCCTGTCATTTGCTCAGGGATTGACGAAGGTGAACAGCCGCCAGTTCCTACCTAACCGCAATTTCTATTTTAACATGAACAACTACCAAGGGCACTTTGACGCCGCTGTGTCCGTGACTGGCGGTGCCAGTTCAACAGTGCTGTCCAGCTCTTCTTCTGCCGTCGGTCATACGAGTTATTACGGAGACGTATTTGGCTATGGCAATACGTCCAGCTTGTCCCGTGGGGGTGCGGTCTACACGGCGTCTGGGTATGTGAACAATGCTGCGATCAGCGGCGGGTCGACCACCGTCGGGGCAAGTCTTGCGACCTTGGGTCTCTTGGCGCCTGCCACTGTCAACTATACGTGGAGCACGGACAGCATCACACACTATTACGGCATCAAGGCCCCTGCGCCGGTGCCGCTGCCGGCTGGCCTTGCATTGCTTGCGACCGGCCTCGGAGCATTGACCTGGATGCGGCGCCGCAAGAAAGCGTGACCGTCTGACCAGTCCAGACCCTCCGGCAGGCGGTCGGTGATGACATGGCCCAACACTTCGAACCTGGCACGCGGTGTTCAATGCGCGTGAACGCAAACGGCGGGCCAGATGCCCGCCGCGAAGTGTCCAAACTGGTCAGACGGTCACGGTCCCGGGTGGTATTGGCCTCAGAAGGGTTGGGCAAGTGTCTGTCTCAAGATATCTCGGAGTTTCATATTGCTCCGCTTTGAGCCCTTGGTGACGGATGCTGCACTTCACACGAATGGATGCTATACATCGCGAGCACCATATCGTGCTTAGGAGTTTGATTTGACAGCCAACCAGATAGCCCTAATAATTGTTTCAATGTTGGTCTGCCTTCTGGTCGTCGGTCTCGTTCTAGGTTCTAGAAAGCGTCGGAAGAATCAGCCACCAAAGGCACACGGGCCGCATACTCCGGGTGCCGGTTACGATGCCAAAGAGATCGCCCGAAGCAAGGGGAACGGTATGGCAGACGGTGGCGTAGGTTGAACCAAAAGCAGTCGTTGTTTCAATCATATCGAAGGGCAGATTTGTCCGCAAAGCCGACGAGCATGAACAGAAGACATATCCGAAAAGGCGGCCCCGCCAAGGGCCGCCTTTTCAATTTCGTCTAGCCGAGGTCAATCACCACTCAACGTACTCGGGGCAAAGACGTTACCAAAGCCGGAGTTGCTGTTGTCCTCCGCCTCGGGCGCCTTGCTCTCTTCCTCTTCTCCGCCGCCGGTCAGGGCGTTGGGGCTGAACACCCCGCCAAAGCCGGAGTTGTTGCCCGAAGGCGCTGCCTGTGGTTTCGGAGCTGTTTCGGCCTCTTCTGCCGCCTTGCGGGCGGCTTCCTCGGCGCGGCGCTGGCGCAGCTCCTGGATGCGCAGCTCGGTCTCGATGCGCTTTTGCTCCTGTACGTCGGCGATACACTGCGCGGGGCTGTAGACCGTGGCGGTGCCCACCACGACAACCGTGGCGCAGGCCATCACGACCAAGGCAACCGCCGCCCAGTTGGAGCTGAGGAAACCCGGAACGCGCAGTTTGCCGCTTTCGAGTTCCTCGACCGTGGCATCCTTGCGGGCCGCCGCGACCAGATCCTTGCGGCGGATATTGGCCTCGTTGAACAGCGCGGCAAAGACCGTCAACACCACGATGATGAACGCCAGCGCCGAGATCGCGGGCGTGATGCCATAGCGGACCTTTTGCGCCAGTTCGATCGTCAGCGTCGGGTATTCGCCAAAGGTAAAGGTGGTGGTGTTGTAGTTCTCGAAACTCGCAAGGAAGGCCAGCACGGCGGCCGAGGCAATCGCCGGCTTCATGAAGGGCAGCAGCACCTTGCGGAACGCCTGCGCGTGGGTGGCGCCAAGGTCCAGCGCCGCCTCGGTCAGGGCGGTGTCATAACGTTGCAGACGCGCCACCAGAACCAGCATGCAGTAGCTGGCAATGAAGGTGGACTGGCCGATCACCGTCAGGAACAGCCCGTTTGACAGGAAGCTATCGGCGCCAAGGCCCACCATCCGGTTGATCCGATCCCAGAACACCAGCGTCGAGATACCGATGACCACACCGGGGATCAGGATCGGCGCGATTATGATCGTATAGTAGGTCGCGCGCAGTTTCGGCCAGATCTGGGTCAGCATCAGCGCCCCCGCCAGACCCATGGCGACCGACAGCACCACGGTGCCCGCCCCGACCAGGATCGAGTTCTTGATCCCGTTGAGGATCCGCTCGTCCTGGAACAGTGCCGCGAACCACTCGAACGTGAGGCACTCCCAGGGGGTCGCGCGGGGGAACTCGGGGCTGTTGAAGGCGGTGATCGACATGATCACCAGAGGGCCTAGGAGATAGGCAAAGAAGATCGCCAGATAGACCCAGATGCTGACGCGCATGAAGGAGAAAGACTTCATTTGCCGATATCCCCCATGTTGACCTTGAACAGACGCATCACTGCCAGAACCAGCAGGATACAGGTCACCAGCAGCACCACCGCGTAAGCCGCGCCCTGTGGCCAGTCGCTGTTGTCATTGAACTGCTGATAGATCAGCTGCGTGAACCACAAGGACGACGGACCGCCCAGGATCTGCGGCGCCGCCAGCGCACCGGCGGACAGCATGAAAACCATGGTGCAGCCCGAGGAAATGCCGGGTTTGGCATAGGGGATCACCACCCGGCGGTGGATCATCGGCCAGCTTGCGCCCATATCGCGCGCCGCCTCGATCTGGTTGCGATCAAGGCTTTCGATCACGTTGTAGATCGGGAAGATCATCAACAGGATATAAGCATAGCCAAGCCCCGCATAGAGCGCGATGTCGTTGCGGATGAAGTCAAAGGGCGTGTCAAAAATCCCGAGGCCCACCAGCGCAGTGTTCAGAACTCCAGTTTCGCCAAAGATGATCCGCAGGGCAAAGGCGCGCAGGATCTCGTTGATCCAGTAGGGGATGATCAGCATCAGTGCAAAGATGCGGATGTGGTTGCCCTTCGTCTGCGCCAGGTAATAGGCGATCGGATAGCACAGGATCAGGTTGAACAGCGTCACGAACACGGCTGCGATCAGGGTTCGGTAGAACACCCGTAGATCGACGGCGTTATACTCCTGACTTCCGCCTTCGGGGCCAAAGATCAGGTATTTGTAGTTCTCGACCGTGTAGACATCCTTGGGCCCGCCAATCTCCGGCGGGGGCAGGTTGGGCCTAAACGAGAAGTCGAGCATAGACAGCTGCGGCAGGATGATGAGGCCGATGGTCCAAAAGAGGACCAGACCCAGCATCAAAGACCCAATGCCGACGCCGTTGCGATTGAAGAATTCCCTCAAGAAACGAGGCATGATGATCGCCTCCTATTCTGTGGCCAGTTCGCCCGCGGGCAGGGCCACGGCGTTCTGGACATCATATTGCAGGGTCATCGCCTCGCCCTTGTGGCTATCGAACGACTGGCCAAGGTTGGGCAGGGAAACCTTCAGCTCCTTGCCGCCATCACCTTCCATAAAGATGTTGAAGGCATTGCCTTCGAACTCTTCGTTGGTGACGGTCGCGGTGACAAAGTGATCGCCGGTGGCGCCCGCCGGCGCGAGGGCAAAGGCTTCGGGGCGGATGAACAGCATGGCGTCATCTCCGGGCTGCATCTTGCCCTGATTGGCTGTGGAAATCCGCGCCAGCAGGTCACCGGAGCGGTTGGTGGAAAT
Organism: Phycobacter sedimenti; assembly: GCF_038148855.1. Lineage (NCBI taxonomy): Bacteria > Pseudomonadati > Pseudomonadota > Alphaproteobacteria > Rhodobacterales > Roseobacteraceae > Phycobacter > Phycobacter sedimenti. The sequence goes on from NZ_JBBVGR010000006.1 coordinate 192,582, forward strand.
CAGCGCCCTGTCCCCCGAGACCTGCTTGACCTTGCCGCGAAAAACGTTGTTCTCCCCGACGAAAGAGGCCGCAAAGGCGGTAGAGGGGTCATTGTAGACGGTCTTGCCATCGCCGATCTGATCAATGACGCCTGCCCGCATCACCGCGATATTGTCGGACATGGTCAGCGCCTCGCCCTGATCGTGGGTGATGTAGATAAAGGTGATGCCGACCCGCTGCTGGATCTCGCGCAGTTCGGTGCGCATGTGTTGGCGCAGCTTGAGGTCCAGCGCCGACAGAGGTTCATCAAGCAGCAGAACATCCGGCTCGGCGCAGAGGGCACGGGCGATGGCGACGCGCTGGCGCTGACCACCGGACAGTTCCGACGGCAGCTTGTCCCCCTGTCCCGGCAGCGCGATCATATCAAGCAGTTCATCGGCGCGCTTGCGGCGTTCCCTGGCCGAGGCGCCCTTGATCTCCATCGAGAATGTGATGTTCTCCCAGACCTTCATCAGCGGGAACAGCGCGAGGTTCTGAAAGATCAGCGCAGTGGGGCGTTTGTTGGGGCCAATGCCCTTCATGTCGTTGCCGCCGATCAGCACGCGGCCCTCGCTGGGTTCGAGAAACCCCGAGACCGCCCGAAGGATCGTGGTCTTGCCACATCCCGAGGGGCCGAGGAAAGAGAAGAAATCGCCCCCGTTGATCGTCACGTTCGCGTCGCGCACGGCGACGAAATCCCCAAATCGGATCCAGAGTTTCTCCAGATCTACGCCGACCCCAGCAGTCATATGGCCTCTCCCCGAGATGCAACCCACCAGCCCGGTGACACGATGCCAGCCGGTGCCCGCCGCACCCGTTCAATTGATGTTTGCGTCTTGCGCCCCATGGCGCGTGGCTGGCCCCCCGGATGCACCGGGAAGCCAGTTTGGTGTCAGGCGCGGATCAGGCGCTCTTGAACTTGTTGACGAACTCGGTGCGCACGTCGGCGTACCAGGGCGCCTCGGCCGGCCAGGGGTTCAGATTGGCCAGGCTGTCGCCGGGATAGGCTTCGGCGAAGTTCTTTTTGTAGGTGTCGCCCGAGAAGGCATCGGCGCCCAGAACCGGCGAGTTGTAGCCATGGCTGTCGATGGCAACGCCTGCTGGCTCCTTGCGGTAAGCGAACTCGATAAAGGCATAGACCTGCTCGATGTTCTGCGCACCGACCGGCATGGACATGCCGTCGACCCAGGCCATCGCACCTTCGACGGGTGCCTGATAGTGCACCGGCTCGCCTGCGGATTTCAGCGCCAGCGGCGGGCCGTCCCAGGTCTGACCGACCACGACGCCTTCGTTCAGAAGACCGTTCTTCTGAGTGTCCGCATCGTTCCAGATCAGCTTGATCCGGTCCTTGCGCGCCACGCACCAGTCGGTGATCTGGCCCCAGACCTTGCGCATGGTCTCTTCGTCTTCATAGGCGGCCCAGACAGACCCGGGCTCCATCTCGCCCGAGGCTTCCATGTAAAGGCCCGCGCCCAGCATCATCGAATGGGCACGGCCCATGGTCTTGCCGGCATTTTCTTCGCTCCAGACATCACCATAAGAGGGCGCGTCCCCAGCGGGCAGCCATTTGTCGGTGCGGTAGGCAATGCCTTCGGTGCCCCAGATATGCGGCAGCCAGTGCGATCCCTTGCTGTCAAAGTTCCAGGCATCCGTACCGATCTTGGCCATCGCCGGGTTTACCGCATCGATGTTGACCTTGTTCATGTCGAAGGGCTGCAAGAGCTCCAGCGGCCCCCACTGCAGCGAGCGGTTGTTGGTCGGGGAGACGATGTCAAAGCCCTGACCCTTGGTCGCTTTCATCTTGTTGATGATTTCCTCGTTCGAGCCGATCCCGGTGTAATTCACCTTGATGCCGGTTTCGGCTTCAAAAGCCTCCAGGAAAGAGGGCGGCAGGTAATCCGACCACATCAGGATGTTGACTTCACCCGAGGAGGCCAGCGCGCTTTTGGAATAGAGCGGAGCCGCCAGCGCCGCCGCGCCGGCCGACTTCAGCACAGAGCGCCGGGTCAGGTTGTGTTTTGCAGTCATGGTTTGGTGTCTCCCTATAGGACTATTGATCGTTTTTTTTATTTTCGTTGTCTTACGTAACAAAAGCTTGCGGGCGCTCCGCCTCAGCCGACAGTGACAGTTTCAAAAATTGATAAGGCCAGAATGTCGCACCATGGCGGCCGGATCGGTCCAGAAGCGCCTGAAAGCTCAGGTTTGCCTTGATCTTAATGCGCCACAGCACAGCCGTGACGACACGCAGTTTGCGCCCCGCTCTGGCCTGCGTCAACGCTGCTGCCCGCAGATTGGGCACCGATGACGCGATGATAGCCATCACAAAGACGTTCCGATCAGGGCAACACCCCCTGCCATCAGCACCGCCGCGCCAAGGCGGCGCATCCAGTTACCCTCTTTCAGGAAAACGAATCCGATGAGTGCTGCAAAAATGACCGAGGTCTCCCGCAGGGCAGAGACCGCACCGAGGGGGGCGAAATTCTTGGCGTATAGAACCAGACCGTAGGCAGCCATCGACACCAACCCGCCGCCGATGCCGATCATCCAGGTTCGGGGCCGCAGCGCGCCGAGGCTTTTCCTTTTGCGCATCCCGATAAAGAGCATCACAAAGACATGCAGAAAGGCCCCCCAGGCCCAGTAGCTGAGTGTATTGCCCGACAGACGCACGCCAAGACCATCAATCAGCGAATAGGCGGAAATGCAAAAGCCCGTCCCTACGGCATAGCCCAGCGCCGCACGCCCCGCGCCCGGATTGGCCCCGGATCCAAAGCCTGCGCGCAGGGCCTGCCAACTGCTGAGCTGGATGCCGCATGCGATCAGGGCAATACCGCCCCAGGCCTGCAGCGGCAGAACCTCCCCGACAAAGAGCAGAGCCCAGATCGCCACAAGCGCCGGGACGATGCCGCGCGCGATGGGGTAGACGAGGCTTAGGTCTCCGTGCTCATAGGCGCGCCCCAGCATGTAGAAGTATCCAAAATGCACGAGGGTCGATGAGAACACATAAGGCAGGCTCTCGGGCGCGGGCAGCGGCAGCAGCAGCACCATTGCAATGCCCGGAATGACATGGCCCAGCGCCACCAGCCCAAGCATGGTGGTGCGATCCGCCGCCGTTTTGACGATGGCGTTCCACACCGCATGCAGCATGGCTGCGGACAGAACGATCAGGATAACGAAGGTACTCACAGTCGCTCTGCGCCTTTCTGAATGGAAACCCTTCCCACCAGCCGCACGGTCAATTCACAGCCTCGGGCGGCATTTCCTGAATCAGCCGGGTCTCCAGCAACTGCCCGTTTTGATACAGAACCGGATAGGACACCGCCGCGATATGGCTGTTGAACTCCCGCAAGGCACGCAGGGTTTCCAGATGGATATCAGAGGACTCAAAACTCTCCGATACACCGCCCTGCAGGCGTTTGAGGTGGCGTTTGCGGCTTTCGCGCTCCATCCGTTTCACCTCGGTCTTTTCCAGGTTGAGCAGGCGCGCGCTTTCCAGATCGTCCGAAATCAGCACGTTCGATGCCAGCCGCAGATTGGCCATGATCGCCTCATGCATGCGCGTGATTTCCCCCCAGCCATCCTTCGAGAATTTCAGACCCTTCTTGTTTTTCTCGCCCGCAAGCGCGGCCAGACGCGCTGCGGCCACATCGCCTGCAGTTTCCAGACGGATCGCGTATTCCACCATGTCGCGCGCGGTTCTCAGCTCGCCCTTGCTGAAGGCACCCTCGGGGATGCCCGCCACATAGGCGCGTATGCCGGAAAGGCAGGCGTTGACCTCATGATCAAGCGCCTGAACCGCCTTGATCTGGCCTGTATTCCCGCCGCGATACAGATCCGGAACAGGCCGGAACATGGTGTCGATCAGGTCGATCATGCGCAACAGCTCGCGCTTGAGGTTGGAGATCGCAAGGGTCGGCGAGGCATAGTCGCCGGGCACCAGCGCAGAGGCCGGGCGTGTTGGCACCTGAGCCTCCCCTGCACCGGTTTCCGGCAGCAAACGGACCATCAGCGCCTGCACCGGACGGCACAATGGCAGGGCCACCAGCAACAGGGAGGTATTGAAGGCCAGATGGGCATAGACCAGCATCTGCCCGCCTTGCGGATCCCCAATGAGCCCCTGCCGGAGGGCAAAGTTCGCCCCGAAAAGGCAGAGGATTGCCCAAGCGCCGCGCAGGCCAAGATTGGCGAATGGGATGCGGCGGGCGCGGATCGCCATGCCCCGGCTAAGCCAGACGGGGATGAATCCCGAGCCAAAGTTCGCGCCCAGCACCAGCGACAGCCCCGCCGCGAATGGCAATGCATCGATCTGCACCAGGGTCACGCACATCAGGATCGCCGCCACGGACGAGTGCATCACAAAGGCCAGCGCCCCGCCCACAAGAAAGGCCGTGATATAGTCCCGCGCCAGATAGCCCGCGATCGCAGGCAGAAAGGCACTGTCACGGATGGGATCCATCGCCTCGCGCAGGAACCGCAGGGAGATGAGGATAAAGGCAATACCAAGGATAATGCGCCCCAATTGGCGCGGCTTCTTGGCCTCGGTTTTGACAAACAGGTAGCCGCCAACGGCCAATAGCATCGGCACCAGCCAGTCCAACCGAAAGGACAACGCCTGAACGATCAGCGCCGAACCAAGGTCTCCGCCCAGGACAATGGCAAGGCCCATGGGAAAGGTCAGATAACCGCTCGCGGCGAATCCCGTCACCAACAAGGCGACGGCTGCCGAACTTTGCAGCACCAGCGCCAGACCGATGCCCGCGGTTGCACCCTGAAACTGGCTGTCTGCCCCCGTCAGCAGCCGCTGAAACGAGGCGCCATAGCTGCGCTCGATCCCGGTGCGCACCATCCGCACCGCAAACAGCAGCAGCATTGTTGCGCCCATCAGGCTGGTCAGGAAGGTCAGAATTGCCATCTACGTCTCCGATTATTGGTCTTGGTCAGCCGGAAGGTCTGCGATCGCGGCAGCGATGTCCCAGTCCCCCAGCGCCTTGGCCAGTTTCTTGCCCGGCAGCTGATCGCTCACGAGAACGTCCAGTTGATGCGGTTCTGGTCCCCGGTGTGGTGCGGTCTTGCCAAACTTGCCGTGGTCCAGCACCAGCATCACGGTTTCGGCCGCATCGGCGATCACCTGCGCAAGCTGGGCTTCGGGGGCATTCTGAAACAGAACCCCATGCTTGGCCGAAAAGGCATCCGCCGACAGAATCGCGACATCAAAGGCGAACTGCTGCGCCTGTTGTTCGGCCACCGGCCCAAAGGTGCCGCGCTCGTCGCTTTGCATCTCTCCGCCGAGCAGATGCACGCGGTTGCCATTGTGGCTCGCCAGCGTCTGGGCGACGCCGATGGAGTTTGTGACCACCGTCAGATCGCGCCTCTGCCTCAGGGCTTCGGCCACGAATGCGGTTGTCGAACCGACATCCAGAAAGACCGTCGCGCCATCCGGCACCCTGCCCGCAGCGACCTCGGCAATGCGCTGTTTCTCCGGCGCGTTTTTCGTGATCCGGCGAAAGAAACTGGTGCCCGAGGCCCCGCCCGCCAGATGTGCGCCGCCGTGGACACGCTCCACCAGACCGCCCTTGGCCAGCGCCTTGATCGTGCGCCGCACGGTTTCCTCGGACACGTTCAGCACCTGCGCCAGTTCGCCGCTGCGTCCAGAGCCGCCAAGACGACGCAGCGCATCGACGAGTTCTTCCTCGCGGCGGGAGAGGTTTGTGGAAGAAGAGGACACGAAATCGTCAGTCACATCCAGAGGCCAGACACAAAAGTTAGCACTAACATGACCGATTTTCCCACAGATTGCCACTCACATTCACACAAAACGGTCACTCGTCACAGAATTCTGTTGTCAAGAAAACGCTTCCCAAGGCTGACGCGGCAGGCTTATCTGGCACCGAAGAGAGGCGGAGGAGACAAACGCCATGACCGCAGAGCGCAAGAATGTTCTGTTCATTCTTATCGACCAGCTGCGGGCCGATTGCCTGAGCGGGGCGTTGGCTGCCCACGTGGACCTTCCCAATCTGCACACCTTTATGGACACCGCCGTCACCTTCGAGCGGAACTACACCGTGGTGAACCCCTGCGGGCCATCGCGCGCCTCGATCCTGACCGGACAATATGCGATGAACCACCGCTCGGTCCGCAATGGAACGCCCCTGCGCCATGACGCCCCGACGCTGGCGGGTGAGATGCGCAAAAGCGGCTACCTGCCGATGCTGTTCGGCTATACCGACACCTCCCGTGATCCGCGCGTGCATCACCCGAATGATCCGGCGGTCCAGACATATGAATACCACATGGCGGATTTTCACGAGATGCTGGAGATGCGGCTTGAGATGTCCTATCCGTGGAGGTCTCATCTGCTGAACAGGGGCTACAGGTTCGACGACTACTGGGATCTTTACAAACCCGTCTCATCCACGGGCGGCACGCCGCGCCTCAATGATCCCGCGCCCTACCGGGCCGAAGACAGCGACACCGCCTTTCTGACAGATCGTTTCCTTGCCACGATGCCCGCCTACGGCGACCAAAGCTGGTTCGCGCATCTCACCTACATTCGCCCGCATCCGCCGCTGGTGGCCCCGGCCCCCTACAATGCCATGTATGACCCCGCCGCGCTGCCCCTGCCCACACGGCTGGCAGATGCGCAGGCCGAACGCGCGATGCATCCCTTCTTTGGGCCGATGATGGACGCGATCACACCGGCCTCGACCGTTCTGGGCTTTCCTGAGCTGGAGGCCAGCGACGAAGCGGTTCAGACCCTGCGCGCACTCTACCTTGGACTTGCCAGCGAGGTGGACACCCATATCGGGCGCGTGCTGAAGTTTCTGAAGGACAGCGGTCAGGAGGAAGACACCCTCGTGATCATCAGCGCCGACCATGGCGAGATGCTGGGCGACCGGCACAGCTGGGGCAAATTCTCGGTCTATGATGCGGCTTACAAGACACCCCTGATGATCCGCCTGCCCGGCAATGAGGCCCGCGCGGGCAGCCGGGTGACGGACATCACCGAATCCATCGACCTGACCCCAACCATTCTGGAATGGGTTGGGCAAGAGATCCCCAACGCGATGGATGGCGCCTCGCTCTTGCCTCTTCTGCGCGGAGATCGTCCTGCGGGCTGGCGCGGCTATTCCTATTCGGAACTGGACTTTGCCCAGCCGGAAGAAGCCGATGCCTTGCCGGGTCTGGATCTGTCGAATTCCTCCCTTGCCATTCTGCGGGACGACCGTTTCACACTGGTGGAGTTCGCCGCCGATCTGCCGCCCCTCCTGTTCGATCACCACGGCGAGGGCGAGATGGAGAATGTGGCAAAGGACCCCGCCATGCAGGCAGACCTTGCCCGCCTCACCCGCACAATGCTGCGCCACCGAATGAGGAACGCCGACCACACACTGTCACTTGATCAGATCACGACAGAGGGCCCACGCAAGTTCGCGCGCCCCCGCCCCATGGCCCAGCTCAAAGGTTGACGCAGCCCTTGGGTTTCGGGCAGAAGACCCCGCAAGTTTAGCGATAACATGAACGAGCGCGCCGCACAGCGCAGCGCCAGACGGGGACATGAACCATGAGTGACCTTCGAAAGACCGCGCTTGCGCTGTTTTCCGCCGCCGTCGACCGCGCCGATCCGGCCCGAGCGCTGCGCCAGCAGTTGGTCGCGGCACCTCTGCCGCCCTTGCCGCAAGGCGGTCGCACCCTGGTCCTCGCGGTGGGCAAGGCGGCCATCCCGATGATGCGCGAGGCGCTGGAGCATATCCCCGAACCGCGCGCGGCCCTTGTGGTGACAAACCCGGAAAACCTCTGCAACCTGCCCGGCGCCAAGGTCATGGCGGGCAGCCATCCCGTGCCGGATGAAGCCAGCGCAACCGCTGGGCGCGCTGTGATGGATTTCCTTTCACAGGCGGCGCCACAGGACCGGGTCATCGCGCTGATCTCGGGCGGGGGGTCGGCCCTGATGGTCGCCCCCGCGCCGGGGCTGACATTGGCGGACAAATCCGAGGTCGGCCGCCTGCTGCTGGCCTCGGGACTTGAGATCAACGAGATGAACCTGATCCGTCAGCAGCTTTCGGACCTCAAGGGCGGCGGGCTCTTGCGCCACGCGGCGCCTGCCCCGGTCACCGCATACATCCTGTCCGACGTGATCGGCGACGATCTGCGCGCCATCGCATCCGGGCCAACAGTGTCGCCCATCGGCACAAAGGCCGAGGCCCGCGCGGTGATGGAGCGCGCGGCGATCTGGGCAGACGCACCCGAAGCGGTCAGGGCGCACCTGTCCCTGCCCGAGGATGATATCGCGCTGCCAGAAGCAGAAAACATCCTGATCGGATCGAACCGCCACAGCCTGTCCGCAATGAAGGACGCAGCAAGCGGATGGGAGGCGCAGATTGTCAGCGACCACCTGACCGGCGACGTGGCCGAGGCCGCGCAAACCGTTCTGGATGCTGCCAGCAACGCCCCAAGTGACAAGCCAGTTGCGCTGATCTTTGGCGGGGAAACCACAGTGCGCCTGAATGGAACGGGCCTTGGCGGACGCAATCAGGAACTGGCCCTGCGGGTGGCGCGGCTGGGCGCCAAGCGGCTCGGCGGCGACTGGATCTTCCTGTCTGGCGGAACCGACGGGCGTGACGGCCCCACCGATGCCGCCGGCGGTATCGTCGGGCCAGACACTTGGCAGGCCATTTACGATGCAGGTCAGGATCCCGAGGCTCTTTTGGCCAATAACGACAGCTACGCCGCCCTTGAGGCCGCCGATGCCCTGGTCATGACCGGGGGCACCGGCACCAATGTGGCAGACGTTCAGGTCTTTTTGCGCAAACCGGATTAAAGATCGATCCGGTCCAGATCGTTCAAAAGATCAAGGAGCGCCTCGTAGCGCTCTTCGCCCATCTTCTGGCGGGTTCGCTCGACCAGAGCCATGCTGGCCTCGATATTGTCGTCGATGATTTGTTCACCGGCAGCCGTGATCGTCACAACCTGGCGACGGCGATCAACCGAATCGCGGCTCCGGCTGATCAGCTCTTTCTCTTCCAGCTTTTGAAGAATACGCGTGAGGCTCGGCAAAAGCAGGCAGGCCTCTTCCGAGATCTGGGTCGGGTCGGTTGGCCCGCTTTCCTGCACGACGCGCAAGACACGCCATTGCTGTTCGGTCAGATTTGAGTCGCTCAGGAGCGCCCGGATCGGCCCCATAACCCGTTCGCGCGCCCGCAGAAGGGCGATCGGCAGAGAGCGGTTGGTCGATGGCAAAGTTCTGGTCATGGATGTTTATCACCTTAAACACCCGTTGAGTGCAATTGCATTGCGCGCCTTGCGCACGCGGGTTGACGCTGCCCCCTCCATTTGTTACACATGTTAATTAATTGAAGGAGCGCATCCGATGCCCCATATCACGGTCGACTATTCACGGAATGTCGAAGGCTATGCCGATATCGCGGGATTGTGCGATGCTCTGCGACTGGCCGCCGCCAGGACCGGCGCACTGCCTTTGGCGGGCATCCGGGTGCGGGCCTTTGCGGCTTCCCATGTGTCGATTGCCGATGGCGATCCAAAGCATGGCTACGTGGATATCGCCGTGCGCCTGCGCGGCGGGCGTGACCTTGAGACACGCAAACGCGCCACGGCAGAGATTTTCGAGGCTGCGCGCAGATATCTGGAGCCCGCGATGCAGAGCCATTCCCTCGCGCTGTCGTTCGAGATGCGCGACATCGACCCCGACCTTTCCCCCAAATGCGGCACCATCCGCGACCACATGAAGAAGGCAGAGCAGTGATGAGCGATCTGGCCAGCAATATCGAAAAACTCAGCAGCTATCTGGCGCGCTTCAAGGACACCGGTATCCAGAACCGCATCGCCGGGCAGGACACGGCTGGCGCAGGCGGGGTGTTCCAGTCGACCTCTCCGGTGGACAAGAGCGTGATCTGCGACGTGGCCCGCAGCACCGAAAGCGACGTGGACCAGGCCGCCGCCGCTGCCAAGGCTGCTTTCCCCGCATGGCGCGACATGCCCGCCACCGAACGGCGCAAGATCCTGCTGCGTATTGCCGATGCGATCGAGGCGCGCGCCGAAGAAATCGCCCTGTGCGAATGCTGGGACACCGGCCAGACCCTGCGTTTCATGTCCAAGGCGGCCCTGCGCGGGGCGGAGAACTTTCGCTATTTCGCCGATCAGGTGGTTCAGGCCCGCGATGGCCAGCACCTGAAATCGCCAACCCTGATGAACATCACCACCCGCGTGCCGATTGGCCCGGTGGGGGTGATCACGCCCTGGAACACACCCTTCATGCTGTCCACCTGGAAGATTGCGCCTGCGCTGGCGGCGGGTTGCACCGTGGTGCACAAACCGGCCGAGGATTCGCCGCTGACCGCGCGCCTGCTGGTCGAGATCGCCGAAGAGGCGGGCCTTCCGCCGGGGGTCCTCAACACCGTCAACGGCTACGGCGAAGACGCAGGAAAACGCCTGACCGAACATCCCGACATCAGGGCCATCGCCTTTGTCGGAGAAAGCCGCACCGGGTCTCTCATCACCAAACAGGGCGCAGACACGCTGAAACGGGTGCATCTGGAGCTGGGCGGCAAGAACCCGGTGATCGTCTTTGACGACGCCGATCTGGACCGCGCACTGGATGCGGTGATCTTCATGATCTATTCGATCAATGGCGAACGCTGCACGTCCTCCTCGCGCCTTTTGGTGCAGGACAGCATTCGCGAAGAGTTCGAGGCCAGGCTGGTCGAGCGCGTGAACCGGATCAAGGTCGGTCACCCGCTGGATCCCGCCAGCGAGATCGGTCCGCTGATCAGTAAAACACACTATGACAAGGTGACCTCGTACTTCGACATCGCCCGCGAAGATGGCGCCACCATCGCGGCCGGTGGTGAGGCCATCGGGGATGAGGGCTATTTCATCCGACCCACCCTGTTCACCGGCGCGGACAACCAGATGCGCATCGCACGGGAGGAAATCTTTGGCCCGGTGCTGACCTCGATCCCGTTCACGACCGAGGACGAAGCGCTGGAGATCGCCAATGACACCCAATACGGGCTGACCGGCTATGTCTGGACCAATGATCTGACCCGCGCGCTGCGCTTTACCGACCGGCTGGAGGCGGGGATGATCTGGGTGAACAGCGAAAACGTGCGCCACCTGCCCACCCCCTTTGGCGGGGTCAAGGCTTCCGGCATTGGCCGCGACGGCGGCGACTGGAGCTTCGAGTTCTATATGGAGCAGAAACACATCGGTTTCGCCACCGGCCAGCACAAGATCACGCGCCTCGGCGCCTGATCGCCCTTTCGGAAACGCGCACAACCTTTCGGGAGGAGAGACCCATGGGAGAGATCGTTCTCGCCGCCAAGATGACCCACGTGCCCACCATGCTCATGTCCGAGCAGGAGGGTCCCATCAAGGGCACCCGCCAGCCCGCGATCGACGGACACTATGAGATCGCCCGCCGCGCCAAGGCGCTTGGTGCCGATACCGTGGTGATCTGCGACACCCATTGGGTGATCAACGCGGGCTTTCACATCAACGCCAACAAACGTTTCGAGGGGCTGTTCACCTCGAACGAGTTCCCGCAGTTTATCCAGAACCTGCCTTATGCCTATGACGGCAACCCCGGGCTGGGTGATGCGATTGCCAAGGAAGCCTCGGACCGGGGTGCCTATACGCTGGCGCATCATCTGGACAGTCTGGAACTGGAGTATGGAACCCTTGTGCCGATGCGTTTCATGAGCCGCGAGCACGACATGAAGGTCGTCTCTGTCGCGGCCTGGGCCACGGTGCATGGCCACGACGAAAGCCGCATTGTAGGTCAGGCGATCCGCGCCGCCGTGGAGGACTCAAACAGCAAGGTGCTGCTGGTCGCCTCTGGCTCACTCTCGCACAAGATCTGGGCCAACAAGGATTACGCCGCCAACAATGGCACCTTCACCATCAGTTCCGAGTTCAATCGCCAGATGGACCTGCATGTGCTGGAGATGTGGAAAAACGGCGATCACGCGACCTTCCTGAAAATGCTTGGCGAATACGCCCAGTTCTGCTGCGGCGAAGGGTCGATGCACGACACGGCGATGCTCTATGGCGCGCTGGGATGGGATGACTATGATGGCAAATGCGAGGTGGTGACGCCCTATTTCCCCAGCTCCGGCACCGGCCAGACAAATGTGATTTTCCCGGTCTGAGCACCGGTCCAAACAAGGAGGCACCAATGCCCGTTCCCGCCCCCGTACTCTACCCGCCTTTCAACATCCTCCGCCTCAGCCACGTGGAGTACGCGGTGACGGACCTTGCCGCCAGCCGCGCCTTTTACGTGGACACGCTGGGCCTGCAGGTGACGGATGAGGACGAGAGCCGCATCTACCTGCGCGCAATGGAGGAACGCGGCCATCACTGCATCGTTCTGGTGCAGGCGGACGCGCCGTCGGTGGCGGTTCTGGGGTTCAAACTGTTCGACGAACCGGATCTGGATAAGGCCGCCGATTTCTTTGCCGCCAAGGGCCTGCCGGTGGAGTGGGTCGAGCGCCCGCACATGGGCCGCACATTGCGCACCCGCGATCCCTGGGGCATCCCGCTGGAGTTCTACGTCAAGATGGACCGGCTGGAGCCGATCCACCAGAAATACAGGCTCTATAACGGGGTAAAACCGCTCCGCATCGACCATTTCAACATGTTCTCGGCCGATGTGGATGCCAGCGTCGCCTTCTACAACGAGATCGGGTTCCGCGTCACCGAATACACCGAGGATGACGACAGCGCCAAAGTCTGGGCCGCCTGGATGCACCGCAAGGGCGGCGTGCATGATGTGGCCTTTACCAACGGGCTGGGCCCGCGCCTGCATCACACCGCCTTTTGGGTGCCGACCCCGATGGCGATCATCGACCTGCTCGATCTGATGGCCACCACCGGTTATGTGGAGAATATCGAGCGCGGCCCCGGTCGCCACGGGATCTCCAACGCGTTTTTCCTTTATGTGCGGGACCCGGACGGCCACCGGATCGAGATCTACTGCTCGGATTACCAGACCTGCGATCCCGACCTTGAGCCGATCAAATGGTCGCTGACCGATCCGCAGCGTCAGACCCTGTGGGGGGCCCCTGCGCCGCGCAGCTGGTTCGAGGAAGGATCGAGTTTCGAAGGGGTGGAGCCACAACCCAGCGCCCTGACCGCACAGCCGATCATCGCCCCCTGAGACGACATAAGAACAGCCGAGGACCGAGTGGTTTCTGCGAGCGCTGTCCGTGCCAAGGGCACAAATGAAGGATTGAGACATGAAATGGGATGAATTCTCGGACTGGGGCCGCAAGGTCGCCGACTGGGCACAGGACTATCACCTGACCGTGGGTGAACGCCCCGTGCGCGCCCGCACCGAACCGGGCGAGGTGCTGAACGCCCTGCCGAGCGCTCCGCCCGAGGCTGGGGTTGGCATGGAGGAAATCTTTGCCGACTTCGAGAACGTCGTGATGCCGGGGATCACCCATTGGCAGCACCCGCGTTTCTTTGCCTATTTCACCTCCAACGCCGCAGCGCCCTCGGTGCTGGCGGAATTCCTGGTGTCCGCCATCGCGCCGCAATGCATGCTCTGGCAGACCTCCCCGGCGGCGACCGAGATGGAAACCCGGATGATGGACTGGCTGCGTCAGGCGCTGGACCTGCCCGAGCCTTTTCAGGGCGTGATTCAGGACAGCGCCTCTTCCGCCACTTTGGCCGCCGTGCTGACCATGCGGGAAAAGGCGCTGAACTGGAAAGGCAATCAGGATGGCCTGTTCAACCAGAAACCGCTGCGCGTCTATTGCTCCTCCGAGGTGCACACCTCGATTGATCGCGCCATCTGGGTCGCGGGCATCGGCCAGCAGAACCTCGTGCGCATCCCCATCAAGGGCGACTGGCGCGGCATGGACCCCGAAGCCCTTGAGGCTGCGATCAAGGCCGACTTAGAGGCAGGATTGCAGCCCGCAGGCGTGATCCTTTGCGTGGGTGGTACCGGCACCGGCGCAACTGATCCCGTGGACAAGGTGATGGATGTGGCCGAGAAATACGGCCTATATACCCATGTGGATGCGGCCTGGGCCGGATCGGCGATGATCTGCCCCGAATACCGCCACTATTGGCCCGGCATTGACCGCGCCGACAGTATCGTTTTCAACCCGCACAAATGGCTGGGCGCGCAGTTCGACTGCTCGGCCCATTTCCTGAAGAACCCCGATGATCTGGTGCAGACGCTGGCGATCAGCCCGGAGTATCTGAAGACCCACGGCAAGGACGGGATCATCAACTACTCGGAATGGTCGGTGCCGCTGGGCCGCCGTTTCCGCGCACTTAAGATCTGGTTCCTGATCCGCACCTATGGCCTTGAGGGGCTTCGGGAGAGGCTGCGCAACCATGTGAACTGGTCAAACCAGCTCCATGACAAACTGGCCGCGACCCCGGATTTCGAGATCGTCACCCCACCCATGTGGTCGCTCTGGACCTTCCGCTATGCGCCCGCAGGGGCCAAGGATCTGGATTCGCTGAACCTCGCACTGGTGAATGCGATCAACGACGACGGACGGATTTACCTGACGCAAACCCGCGTCGATGGCGATCTGGTGATCCGCTTCCAGGCGGGGCAATTCGAAACCACCGAGGCCGACGTGATGATGGCCCATGATGTCATCACTGAAATCGCCGCCAACCTGATGAGAGGAGCCGACTGATGCGCTTTGCCACTTACACCGCCAATGGTGAAACCTACTATGGCGCTGTCACCGACGAAGGCATGGCCGCTCTGTCACCCGGCTTTGCCCATTGGCCGACCTTGCGGGATGTGATTGCTGCAGACGGCCTGCACGATCTGGCGGTGGCGGCCAAGAACCATCCGGTGACGCACCCCAATGGCACCTTTGCCTATCAGATCCCGGTGCCGAACCCGGAAAAGATCATCTGCGTCGGCGTCAACTTCCCCGACCGCAATGCCGAGTACAAGGACGGGCAGGAAGCGCCGCCGAACATGTCGCTGTTCATCCGCTTTCCGCGCTCGTTCACCGGGCAGGGGCAGCCGCTGATCCGCCCGCCGGAAACGCCGCAACTGGACTATGAGGGCGAGATCGCCATCGTCATCGGCAAGGGCGGACGCCGCATCAAGGCCGAGAACGCCTATGACCACATCGCCGCCGTGACCCTATGCAACGAAGGCACCCTGCGCGACTGGGTGCGCCATGCGAAGTTCAACGTGACGCAAGGAAAGAACTGGGACAGTTCCGGCGCCATGGGGCCATGGCTGGTGCCGTTCACATCCGCTGCGCAGCTGGATGACGTGCGCCTCACCACCCATGTAAACGGCGAATTGCGCCAGGACGACCGCACCAGCCGGATGCTTTTCCCGATCCGTCGCCAGATCGAATACATCTCGACCTTCACCACACTGGTGCCGGGCGATGTGATCGTGACCGGCACCCCCACCGGCGCGGGCGCGCGCTTTGATCCGCCCCGCTTCCTGAAACCCGGCGACGTGATCGAGGTCGAGGCCGAAGGTATCGGCAAGTTGACCAACAGCGTAGAGGACGAGGCATGACCCCCGATCAGCACGCAGAGGCCGCAGCAACCCTGCTGAAGGCCGAGGAGACCGGCCAGCAATGCGGGCTCTTGTCCCTCGCCTATCCCGGCATGACGCTGGAGGATGCCTACGGCGTGCAAAAGGCATTGGTCGCCCAGAAACTGGCGCAGGGGCGCAGGAAGATCGGCTGGAAGATCGGCCTCACCAGCCGCGCCATGCAGCAGGCGCTGAACATCACCACGCCCGACAGCGGCGTGTTGCTCGATGACATGGCATTCGACACCGGCAGCACCGTGCCCGCCGAACGATTCATCCAGCCCCGCGTCGAGGCCGAGATCGCCTTTGTGATGAAAGCGCCCCTTGCAGGCGCCGACTGCACCCGCGAGGAGGTGATTGCCGCAACGGACTATGTGGCGCCCTCGCTGGAAATCCTCGACACTCGCATCCTGCGCGCCGATCCCGCCACCGGGCAGGCCCGCATCATCACCGACACCATCAGCGACAATGCCGCCAATGCAGGCGTCGTACTGGGCAACCAGCGTCACGGCATCGACGCGCATGATCTGCGCTGGGTGGGTGCCATCGTCGCCCGCGACAGCACGGTCGAGGAGACAGGTCTGGGCGCCGGGGTGCTGAATGATCCTGTCACATCGGTCCTGTGGCTGGCTCGGCGGATGGCGGAATATGGACAACAGATCGAAGCCGGGGATATCGTCCTCTCGGGCTCGTTCATACGCCCCATCGAATGCCCCCCGGGCAGCGAGATCACCGCCGATTTCGGCCCCTTCGGCCATGTCGCCATTTCATTTGCCTGACCGCCCATACCTGACCAAAGAGGTTTTCAATGCCCGCACCCAAGAACCACTTCAAACAGGCCCTCGCTGACGGCAAACGCCAGATCGGTTGCTGGATGAGCTTTGCCGAACCTTCCGTGGCCGAGATCATGGGCACCTGCGGCTTTGACTGGCTGGTGGTGGATGGCGAACACGCGCCCAATGACATCCGCTCGATCCGGGATCAGCTGATGGCGCTCGAAGCCTCGGACAGCCACCCCGTCGTGCGCGTGCCCATCGGTGAGACTTGGATCATCAAGCAGGTGCTGGATGCGGGCGCCCAGACCGTTCTGGTGCCCATCGTCGAAAGCGCCGAACAGGCCGAAGAACTGGTGCGGGCCTGCAAATACCCGCCTCACGGCACCCGCGGCGTGGGTGCGGCAGGGGCACGAGCGAGCAGCTTTGGATCGGTCAGCGACTACATCCAGACAGCGGATCGGGAGATCTGCCTGCTGGTTCAGGTCGAGAACCGCGCCGGGATCGCGGCGCTGGATGACATCCTAAAGGTCGAAGGCATCGACGGAGTCTTCATCGGCCCGGCGGATCTGTCCACCGACATGGGCCATCAGGGCAATGCCGCCCACCCCGAGGTACGCGCCGTGATCCAAGGCGCGCTGCAGCATATCCGCGCAGCAGGCAAGGCGCCCGGCATCCTGGGCGTCACCGAAGAGGCGACGCAGGCCTATTTCGACATGGGTGCGCAGTTCCTTGCCGTGGGGCTGGACGTGCTGATCCTGGCCCAGAATGCCCGCAAGCTGGCCGCCGACTGGAAGACGCGCTAGGCTGCAACGGCATCGCCCTGCGCTGCCACCACACCGGCGGCGCGGGGCGATACGTATTTCCCTGCAATTGACCGGTTTCCCCCTGCCCCGCTAGCCTGAGCGCACAGGAGAATGACCGCGCACGAGGCCCTTGGACATCTCAGGGCAGGCCCGCGCGGCATCAGGGAGGACAGCTATGAAACGCGCAATTCTTGCGGGTATGGTGTCGGCGCTCGCCTTGGCTTCGGCCGCAGCGGCAGACATCAAGATCGCCCATATCTACGGCAAAACCGGCCCCTTCGAGGCCTATGCCAAACAGTCCCATGACGGGCTGATGCTGGGGCTAGAATACGCCACCGGCGGCACCATGGAGATCAACGGCGAAAAGATCGTCGTGATCGAAAAGGACACCCAGCTGAAGCCGGAGAACGGCAAGGCCTTGTTGGAAGAGGCTTACGGCGATGACGAGGTGGATCTGGCGATCGGCCCGGTCAGCTCGGGCGTGGCACTGGCGATGCTGCCGGTGGCCGAGGAATATGAAAAGCTCCTGATCGTCGAGCCTGCCGTGGCCGACAGCATCACCGGCTCCAACTGGAACCGCTATGTCTTCCGCACGTCGCGCAACTCGTCCCAGGACGCGGTATCGAACGCCATCGCGCTCGCCGGTGAAAACGTCCATATCGCAACGCTCGCGCAGGATTATGCCTTTGGCCGGGACGGGATCGCCGCCTTCAAGGAAGCCCTTGAAAGCGTCGGCAGCGGCGTTGCGCACGAGGAATACGTGCCCACCGACACCACCGATTTCACTGCTGCGGCCGAGCGGATCTTCAACGCGATGAAGGATCTGGACGGGGAGAAGAAGCTCTTTGTGATCTGGGCCGGCGGCGGCAACCCGATGAGCAAGATCAACGCCATGGATCCCAGCCGTTTCGGCATCGAACTGGCAACCGGCGGCAACATCCTGGCAGCCATGAAGGGCTACAAGGAATTCCCCGGCATGGAAGGCGCCACCTATTACTACTATGAGATCCCGCAGAACCCGGTGAACGACTGGCTGGTGAAGGAACACCAGGCCCGCTTTGGCACCCCGCCGGATTTCTTCACCGCGGGCGGCATGACAGCCGGTATCGCGGCGGTCGAGGCGATCAAGAAGGCAGGCTCCACCGACACCGAAGAGCTGATCGCGGCGATGGAGGGCATGTCTTGGGAAAGCCCCAAGGGCACCATGATGTTCCGCGCCGAAGACCACCAGGCGCTGCAGCCCATGTACCACTTCCGCATCAAGGTCGAGGACGGTGTCGACTGGGCGATCCCGGAACTGGTGCGCGAGCTGAAGATCGAAGATCTGCCGATCCCGGTGCGCAACTAAACCCCTGACGATAAAGGGCGGCCCAGGGTTATGCCTCGGGCCGCTCCTGTTCGGCTGGCCATCCCGAGATGGCCCATTTCCGCGGTATCGGGGCTTACCCGTCACGCGGACAAAGCAGAGACTGACATGACCACCTCTCCCATACTCAGCACCAAGGACCTGACGGTCCGGTTCGGCGGCCATGTGGCGGTCGATGCGGTGACCTGCGATTTTCACGCCGGTCAGCTTACCGCCATCGTCGGCCCCAATGGCGCGGGCAAGACGACCTATTTCAACCTCATTTCGGGCCAGATCCCAGCCAGCGCCGGGCGCGTCTTTCTGAAGGGGCGCGACATCGGCAGCCTGTCAGTTTCTGCCCGCACCCGCGCCGGGATTGGCCGTGCCTTTCAGCTGACGAACCTTTTCCCCAACCTTTCGGTGCTGGAGAACGTGCGCCTTGTGGTGCAGGCCAAGTCGGGGCGCAGCTTCAACCTCTGGTCCATGGTCACGCGCCATCAGGATCTGACCGATAAGTCCGAGGCGATTCTGCGCCGCGTGCGCCTGCTGGAGCAGCGGCATCAGGTGGTGTCCGAGCTGTCCCACGGCAACCAGCGCAAGCTGGAGGTCGCCCTGCTGATCGCGCTGGATCCCGCCGTCTACATGTTTGACGAACCCACCGCAGGCATGAGCGTCGATGAGGCTCCCGTGGTGCTCGACCTGATTGAAGAACTGAAAGACCAACGCGACCGGACGATCCTTTTGGTGGAACACAAGATGGACGTGATCCGCACCCTCGCCGACCGCATCATCGTGCTGCACAACGGCGCGCTCGCCGCCGACGGACCGCCTGCCGAAGTCATGGCCTCGGACGTGGTGCAAGAGGCCTATATGGGCCGTGGCCTGGAAGGGGTGCTTGCCGATGTCTGATGCAATCCTGAAACTCGAAGGCGTCTATACCAACATTGCCCAGTACCACATCCTGCAAGGGGTGGATCTGGAGGTGCCGCGCGGCGCCGTGACCATGCTTCTGGGGCGCAACGGCGTGGGCAAGACCACGACCCTGCGCACCGTGATCGGCCACTGGCGCGCCCATCAGGGGCGTATCCTCTTTGATGGCGAGGACATCACAAAGATGCCCACCCCGGCGATTGCCCGCATGGGCCTTGGGTTCGTGCCCGAGGATATGGGCATCTTTGCCGATCTCACGGTCGAGGAAAACATGGTTCTGGCCGCAGCCTCGGGGCCGATCAACCCGGCCCGGCTCGACTGGATCTTTGCCGCCTTTCCGCCGCTGAAGACTTTCTGGAAGTCCGATGCCGGAACCCTCTCGGGCGGGCAGAAACAGATGCTCTCCATCGCCCGCGCCATGGTCGAGGAGCGCAAGCTCTACCTCATCGATGAGCCGACCAAGGGGCTGGCCCCGGCGATCATCTCCACCATGGCCCGCGCCCTGAAGGATCTGAAGGATCAGGGCGCCTCGGTGCTCTTGGTGGAGCAGAATTTCGCCGTCGCCAAGGCGCTGGGGGACAGCGCCAATGTGATGGACGACGGGCGCATGATCTGGTCCGGCCAGATGCAGGAGCTGGCAACGGATGGTGCCCTGCAGGAACGCCTGATGGGCCTTAGCCTGGAGGCGCATTGATGACTGCTCGTTTCGCCACGCTTCCCGCAACCGCACTTCGTGAGGCCCGATATGACCGCCGCACCTGAACACGCCCCCAAGATGGCAGAGGCCAGCTTGCGCGACCGTATCGCGCCGCATATGCCGGTGCTGCTGGTTCCGCTCATTGCCATTGTCGGCTTCATCGCGATCCAGAACCCCTCAAGCTGGCTGACGCTGACGGTGTCCGGCCTTGCCATGGGAATGATGATCTTCATCATGGCCTCTGGCCTGACGCTGGTCTTTGGCCTGATGGATGTGATCAACTTTGGTCATGGGGCCTTTGTCTCGGTCGGGGCCTTTGTCGGCATCTCGGTGCTGATGCTGCTGGGCCATATGACCGAGGCGCCCTCCTTGATGCTGAACCTCGGCGCCATCCTGCTCGCCGTGATCGGCGCTATGCTGGCCACTGGTCTGATGGGCTGGGCCTTTGAGAAGGTGATCGTGGAACCTGTCTATGGCCATCACCTGAAACAGATCCTTGTCACCATGGGCGGGCTCATTGTGGTCGAGCAGCTGATCATCGTCCTCTGGGGGCCAGAGGAGATCTACATCCTGCGCCCCGAGGCGCTGAAAGGCGCCATCACCTTTGCAGGGGCAGCCATCGAGAAATACCGTCTGGTGGCCGTTGGCGTGGGTCTTGTGGTCTTCCTTGCAATGCGCTGGGTGCTGCGGCGCACCAAGATCGGCCTGATCGTGCGCGCGGGTGTCGAGAATGGCGAGATGGTTCAGGCGCTTGGCTACCGACTGCGGCTGGTCTTCGTCGGCGTCTTTATCGCAGGCTCTGCCTTGGCCGGCCTCGGCGGGGTTATGTGGGGTCTTTATCAGGAGGTGATCACCGCCCATATGGGCAATCACGCGATGATCCTGATCTTTATCGTGGTGATCATTGGCGGGCTCGGCTCGGTCGAAGGCTGTTTCATCGGCGCCCTGCTGGTCGGCCTCTTGCAGAATTACATCGCCTTCATTGAACCGAAAGCTGCGCTGATTTCCAACATCGCCCTGATGGTGGCCATCCTGATGTGGCGCCCGATGGGCATGATCCCGGTGGTAAAAGCAAAATGATCCGCTCTATTCTTTCGGGCGATACGCCCCGCTCCCTTCCGCTGGCGCTGATCCTCGGTGTGATCCTGGTCTGTCTTGCACTGGCGCCCTTCCTGTTCCCCGGCGTGCGCACGGTGGATACGGCCGCGCGGATCTGCGTCTTCATCGTGCTGGTGGCGAGTTATGATTTGCTCCTGGGCTATGGCGGCATCGTCAGCTTTGCCCATACGATGTTCTTTGGAATCGGCGCATACGGCGTGGCGCTCGCATCCACCCACATGGGGCGCGGGTTCGATGCCATCGCGGTTGGCGCTGGCGCTGGCGCGCTGCTGGCCGCCGTGCTGGCCCTGGTGATCGGCCTCTTCTCGCTCAGGGTGCGGGCGATCTTCTTTGCCATGATCACACTCGCCGTCGCCTCGGCCGTGGCTGTTCTGGTCAGCCAGCTGTCGGGTCTGACCGGCGGCGAGGACGGGCTGACCTTCAAGACTCCGCGTGAATTGGGGCCAGCCTTCAAGTTTGGCAAGGGGACCTTCGACGGCGAGCTGTTCGGCGTGAAACTGAACGGAAAGCTGCTGGCCTATTATTTCATCTTCATCGGTGCACTGGTGCTGTTCCTCGGCCTGTTGCGGGTGGTGAATTCGCCCTTTGGCCGTGTGCTCCAGGCGATCCGCGAGAACGATTTCCGGGCCGAGGCAATCGGTTACCGCGTGGTCTATTACCGCGTTGCGGCCACCTGCCTGTCGGCCGCTGTCGCCGCGCTGGCAGGATCGCTTTATGCGGTCTGGCTGCGCTATGTCGGTCCCGACACCTCGCTGTCGATGGAGATCATGATCGACATCCTCTTGATGGTAGTGATCGGCGGCATGGGCACCATGTATGGCGCGGTGATCGGCGCGACACTCTTCGTGCTGGCGCAGAATTACCTGCAAAACCTGATGGGCGCCGCATCCGAGCTGACCAGCGCGCTGCCGCTCGTCCCGGAGCTGCTCAATGCCGACCGCTGGCTATTGTGGCTGGGCGTCCTGTTCATCCTCAGCGTCTATTTCTTCCCGACCGGGATTGTCGGCCGCCTGCGCAACAGCGGATAGGGCAGTTCTTCAAGAAGAGGTATGCCCTCCCGCACCCGCCGGGTGCCGTGGCTGCGCCACAACGCCCAGAGCAGCCTTGGGCCCGGCGCCGCTGACGCGGCGCAGTCCCTCCCTTTCATGGATACCCCGTGTCAAGGGCGGCGCAGCCGCCGCACCTTTGGTGCGGCTTGCCCTTTACACGAAACAAACCAACAATGGATCTGGCATCTTGAGGGGCAAGTATGCCCCTCAAGATGCCTCTCAGCGAAACCTCACGCCGCATAGCGGCGCCACGCCCAACTAAAGAGGACGGATCTTTGATCCGGCTGCTTTGGGCGGGAGCCCCACGCCCCGACCTCAACGCAGAACCATGCCCTCGGGCCACTCAAACGTTGTTTCGAGGCTTACGTTGCGCTCCTCTCCAGCCCCAACCTCAAACTCCCAAGCGAGAATACCGCGCTGTTTTTCGACATTCTCCTCGGATACTGCCGGTGAAGCCTTCCAGGAAACCACCAGATCATCCTGCTCTGAATACGGCACACGATCGACAAGACGCAGAGGCCAGGATTGCCCCGTGAGATTCTGCACCTCGATCTCAACCCGTTGCATTTGCTGGTTGCTGCGCGAGATCATGCCGCGCTCTCCTTCGCGGCGAGACAGCACATTGCGGGTTATCTGCAACCCGCGAATGGGGCCAAAACCGACCTCTGACTCCTCGCCTGCCGCAAGCGCCGAAAAGGGCGCAGCGGTGACCAGTTTGTCATCCACAAAATAGAGCGCCGTATCCGCCCGCAGCAAATCCTCTCCAAAGGTGTTGGAGAAACGCGCAGCGCGATACGCCGTGTCATCCCGCAAGGGGACAGCCATTGCAAACAGCTCTGCCTGCGTGGTCAGTTGATCCATTTGAAGGCGCAGGCCCTCTCCGCCCGGCGCAACCGAGACCGGATGGTCAAAATGATAGGTCACCCCCGGTCCATCCACGTCTGCATCCCAGGGTGCCCGGAACTGCTCCACCACAACCGGCTCAACCGAGACTGGCTCGGCCAGACTGTCCATCGCCGCTTCTGACGAGCTTTTCATCTGGGGGACAGGTGCGGGCTCCATGATCCGCAGCTGCTGCGGATAGATCTGCGATGGGCTGCCGCGCTCGGATGGCGTCAGGGAGGACAGGGTAAGTGCAACGTCCTTCCAGGCCTCTCCCGTGTCCTGATAGAGCATGACCGAACGCTTCAAGGTCAACCGAGGCGCGGCCCCCGTAACCAGATGGACCTCGTAGCCGGGCTGCCAGCCCGCTTCGCTGACGTAGGACAGATCGACAGACACCGCTCCGGCGGCTTCGGCTGCGACATCAAGAACAAGATAGAGCCGATCCTCATCCTCCAGCCGGATCGCCGCCAGCGCCTGCCGCGCCGCTCTCAGCTCTTCCTCGAGATCCTCCAGGGCGACTTCGATACCGCGCGCTTCGATCTCGGCCTCAAGCGCCACGGTGCCCGCCCGCGCCGTTTCTTCCTCGATCATGCGGACAATGTCACGCAAGCCATCGGTGCCGATCTGCGCCAGGCCGTCATTGTCGCCCAAGTCCCGCAGAAAGCCGATGGCATTCTGCGCCGCACGCTCTTGCTGGCGCACACGCTCGGCCGCGTCCCTCACAGTCTGGATGCGTATTTCGATCTCGGCGATCTTTGATTCGGCGGCGCGGATCGCAGGACTGCTGCTGTCACGCGGCGGCACATCCTCGGTGCGATACCGGGTTGCGATCAAAGCCGCGCCAGAAACCTCCACCTGAAGGGTATCCAGCACCGCCCGGTTCGGAATATCCTGCACGATCAACTGATGACGCCCTGCGGGTATCTGAACCTCAGCCTTGCGGGTCAGCTCGGCCACTTGCGGGTAGACCGTCACATCGGTGATTCTTGAAGACAGGGTGAACTCTTCGGCCATTGCTGCAGAAGCAGCCAGGATGGCACATGCCGCGGATATGAGCTTCATCTGTATCTCTTGTGTTGAAATGGGCAAACCAAGGGTGAAGGTCAGGCTATCACGCAGTGGTTGCAAGGGAAACGATCACCCCCGCATCGGCAGGCCATCGCTTGCTGCCCTGACCGGGACCCAAGCCCGGCACCACCAGCATACGAAACTGCCCCCATCCTGATTTCGAAGCCTCAGTAGCAAACGAAACGGGGTGAATGATCCGCCAGAGTGTCATCAGGCGCGCCAGACGCAAATCGCTCAGCTGGCTTTACCCCAAAATAACAACAGGGCGCCGCGAGAGAACGGCACCCTGTTCGAAAAGGCAAAATTGAGATCCGGGTCTTCGAAGCCGCCAACCACCGGGTCAGGGTAGGGATGTGCCCGCCAAGGCCACGGGGGGCGGTGCAGCCGACGGTTCGGACGGAAGCTGGCCAAGTGGTCAGCGGCTTCTCAGACAGGATAGGGTCCGTGGACCCCGTTGGAGTAACTTCAACATACCCCTTGGACTGTGCTGTGCCTATCTGACCGAAGGGTCCAAAATGGCGCTCTTTTCCGCGTTACCCTCTCCGAAAGGATAGGCCGCACGAAGCCGCCCAGATTCAGTTCCTGACCGGTAGCTTTCGCACCTTGCGGGTCGGCGCCGATTCTTTGAACCGCTTGTCCAGATCTTCGGACGGATAGCCGAGGAAGCTGCAGGTGCAGATCTGAACGTGGCTGTGACCGTCGTAAAGATGCATGTGGCCCTTGGAGCGCTTCATGTAGAATCCCTTGGTCTGCAGCGCGCTGCGCAGATCCGACCAGCTGGTCGCGCTCTCGAAGACCGGACTCAGCGAAATGCGCAGCTGGATGACCATCTCCGTATCCAGCCTGCTTTGATCGCAGGCGCTGGACCAGGCGGTCTGGGCCATGGCCGCATCGCCGGTTGTCACTGTTTCGCGTTCAAAATCCTGAGAGTACATGGCAGCGTTCCTCGATATCTCTGACCTCTCCAAGCATGAGCTTGTTTGTGACCAGAATGGGGCCGCCAGAAACGCAAATGGGGCCACTTCTTGCGAAATGGCCCCAGTTTTATTGGTATTTGGTGCAAGTTGCGCGGCAACTTACCCTTTCTTCAAGACCTCACGGCCCAGGAGTTCGGCGATCTGAACAGCGTTCAGCGCAGCGCCCTTGCGCAGGTTGTCGCTGACGCACCACAGGTTCAGACCGTTGTCGATGGTGCTGTCCTGACGGATCCGGCTGATGAAGGTGGCATAGTCGCCAACGCACTCTACGGGCGTCACGTAGCCACCGTCTTCGCGCTTGTCGATCACCATGATACCCGGCGCCTCGCGCAGGATGTCGCGGGCTTCGTCTTCATCCAGATGATCTTCGAACTCGATGTTGATCGATTCCGAGTGCCCGACAAAGACCGGCACGCGCACGCAGGTCGCGGTGACCTTGATGGCGGGATCGACGATCTTCTTGGTCTCGGCGACCATCTTCCACTCTTCCTTGGTCGAGCCGTCTTCCATGAAGACGTCGATATGCGGAATGACGTTGAAGGCGATCTGCTTGGTGTAGACCTTGGGGGGAACATCCTGCGTGGGGTTGTAGACCGCCTTGGTCTGATCCCACAGCTCGTCGATGGCCTCCTTGCCCGATCCCGACACCGACTGATAGGTGCTGACGATCACGCGCTTGATCTTGGCGCGGTCATGCAGCGGCTTCAGCGCCACGACCATCTGCGCGGTCGAGCAGTTCGGGTTGGCGATGATGTTCTTCTTGGCATAGCCATGCACCGCCTCGGGGTTCACCTCGGGCACGATCAGCGGAATGTCCGGATCGTAACGATACAGCGAGGAGTTATCGATCACCACGCAACCCGCTGCGGCCGCCTTGGGCGCATATTTCTTGGTCGCGTCCGAGCCGATGGCAAACAGCGCCATGTCCCAGCCGGTGAAATCGAATGTGTCCAGATCCTGGGTCGTGAGGGTCTTGTCGCCGAAAGAGACTTCGGTACCCAGGGATTTGCGGCTGGCCAGAACGGCAACCTCATCCACCGGGAACTGGCGCTCGGCCAGAATGTTCAGCATTTCGCGGCCCACGTTACCCGTGGCACCCGCGATGACGACGCGATAACCCATAATCGTTTCTCCAGTTTTGCCCGGCCTCGTGGCCGGCTGCGGTGTCATATAGGGATTGACGCAGGATTTAAAGGGTCTGCGTATGACAGGGGCGTGTCAGTCCAGACTGTCGCGGCTGAACAGGTAGACGATGCAGCCCAGAAGAAGCGCCGCGGCAAAGAAGCCGAAAAGCGCGGTATAGGGCGCAGCGGGATCTGCCGCCCCGGCCATCTGCGCATGGATGCGTCCGCTGGCAAACTGCATCAGCCCCACGCCCCCGATGCCGAAGAAGTTCAGAAGCGTCACCCCCCGCCCCACCAGATGCGGCGGAACAAAGGCGCGGCCATGGGCGATCACTACGGGAAAAGAAGCACCAAAGAACCCGATGCCCGCCATGATGGCGACCGGCACCCAGACCGGGGCCTGCGGCCACAGGATCAGCGCCCCCAGAAGCGCAACCACCGCCATGCTGCCGCCCCAGATCAGCCATTTGCGGGTGCCCAGAACACGATCAAGCGGACCATAGACGAAGGTGCCGATGATCATCGCGACCCCCATGACCAGCGTCACAAGGCCAATCTGGCCCGTATCCAGCCCGTACACATCGGTCAAATAGGGGCCGATCCACAGTCCGCGAATGGCCGCAACCGGCGCATAGCTGACCAGCATGATTGGAAAGATTGCCCAGAGCACCGGCATCTTCAAAAGATCCAGAACCGACCCTTTCTGCGGCCCCGGAACGCGGGGCGGATCTTTCACCGTAATCCAGATCCCTGCGGCAACCGCAGCAGAGATGGCAGCCAATCCGGCCAGGGTCGCCCGCCATCCGACCAGATCGACCGCCAGCGCCGTGGGATAGGAGGCCACCAGATTACCGACCGATCCCATGCCCAGCATCAGCGCGGCAAGGGTGGCAAACCGGGCAGGCGGGTACTGGCGCGCGAAGATGTAGTAGGAAGCCATCAGAACCGGCGAGCAGCCGATCCCGATCAGGAACATGGCAATCGTGATATGAAAAGGGGTGCTCGCGAGGGCAAACACAAGGGCACCACCGCCGCCGCCCAACAACAAAAGCACGGCCGCGCTGCGGCGTGGCCCGATGCGGTCCAGCGCCCAGCCCACCGGCAGCTGCAGGGCGGCAAAAGCAAGGAACCACATGCCCGAAGCAAAGGCGAGATCATCGGCCCCGGCGCCGATATCCTTGGCCAGAACGGGAGCGAGAACGGCCAGGAAAGCGCGAAAGAACTGGCTCAGCACATAGGCCAGGCACAACAAGATCAAACCAGCCTGCATCCGTTCCCTCCCCTCCGGTGCGGCGCGACGTCAACATTAGATGCGCGACAAAAATTTTCGTCACGGCTTGCATGATCTGACAATCACTACAGTTCAATACCTATTCGTATTTCAGAATGGATATCAGCTGCCATGGCAGAACATGCCGGTTTCTATCAACAGTTGCCAAAGCAGCGCGCGTTCTCTGATCTCGCGCGGCCGGATTCCTTCGCTCCATTACCGTCTGGGTGGGTGATTTGCTGCACCGACATCGTGTCCTCGACCGAACTGATAGCAGCAGGCCGCTACAAGACCGTCAACATGGTTGGCGCTTCGGTCATTGCCGCCATGATGAACGCCTTGGGGAACGCGCCCTTTCCCTACAGTTTCGGAGGCGATGGCGCCTCATTCGCGGTGCCGCCCGAATGGGCAAGGGTCGCACGGGAAACCCTGGCCCGCCTGCGCGAATGGGTTTTGCGCGAATTCGCCATCTCCCTGCGCGCGGCGCAGATGCCGATCGAGCGCATTCGCGCAGAAGGTCTCGACGTGACGGTTGCCCGCTATGCAGTCTCTGAGGATGCGGATTACGCAATGTTCTCGGGTGGGGGGCTTTCCTGGGCAGAGCAGCAGATGAAGTCGGGCGCCTACGTGGTTGCACCGGCAGAAGAAGCCGGCCCCCCGGATCTGACGGGCCTCTCCTGCCGCTGGGACAACACCCCGGCCCGCAACGGACTTATCCTGTCTCTGGTCGCCCTGCCCGCGCAAGGCAGCGATCCTCAGCGCTTTGCGGCGCTGGCAACGCGGCTTCTGGAGCTGACGGCGCAGCTGGAGGGCGGAGGGCATCCGGTTCCGCAATCCGGCCCCCGGCTGCGATACCCGCCTTCGGGACTGATGGTGGAAGCCCGCCTGACACGGGGCCGCCTTCCCCTGGCCCTGCGCGCGCTGTGGCTGATTGCCGGATCTGCCATCGCCCGGATGCTGTTCAGCCGGGGCAAGCCTACGGGTGGATTTGATCCCGCGCATTATCTGTCAGTCATCAGCGCCAACTCGGATTTTCGCAAATTCGACGACGGGCTCAAGATGACCGTGGACTGCAGCCACAAGGTCCGGGATCAGATCATTCTGCTTCTGGAACAGGCAGAGGCGGCAGGAGAGATTCGCTTTGGCCTGCACGAACAGGATGCCGCCATGGTCACCTGTATCGTCCCTTCGGCCATGCGCGACGATCACGTGCATTTCGTCGATGGGGCATCGGGCGGCTACACGCGCGCGGCCGCCGATCTTCACCAACGCGCAAGCGCAGCCGCAGTCCAGAAGACCTAGACCTGCTGGAAGGCGCCCGACTTGGGATCATAGCATTCCAGCCCGCCCTCGCCGATATCGGTCCACAGGCCATGCAGGCTCAGCACCCCCTCTTTCACGGCATGTTCGATAAAGGGAAAGGTCATCAGGTTCTCCAGCGAGGCTACGACCGCCTGACGCTCGAACTGGCGAGCCTGAACCTCGGGATCTTCGATCTCGGCCACGGATGAGAACTTGGGCTTTAGGATATCCATCCAGCGCCCGACAAAGCTGCTCTTCTCCTCAAGCGCCGGCGCCTGCCCCTTGCACATGTCGATACAGCCCTGCACCCCGCCGCATTGCGAGTGCCCCAGAACGATCAGATGCGCCACCTTCAGAACCGTTACCGCATATTCGACCGTGGCACTGGTGCCGTGGTGATCACCGTCCGGCGCGTAGGGCGGCACCAGATTGGCGATGTTGCGGTGAATGAAGAACTCTCCCTGATCGGCACCGAAGATCGAGGTCACATGCACCCGGCTGTCACAGCAGGAAATGACCATCGCGCGCGGACGCTGCCCTTCGCTTGCCAGACGCCGGTACCATCCCTGGTTCTCTTTATACGACGTCGCTTTCCAGCCATGATAGCGTGTCACCAGATACCCGGGCAGTGGTTTGGCATATTCCATTAGAGCATTCCCTGAATTGAGCTTGGCAACGCTGATAGCCTGCATTGTCACTAAATTCGAGCGATTTGGACACCCGCGCGGAAACCTTTTGACAACCTGTGAGGTGCAAGTTGGGCATCGTGCCGTGGGGGCATAATGAATTGGGGTGAATGTGGTGGCTAATATTATCACTGTCATGCACAAGGAGAACGTGCACCTGGATCCGGGAAAACTGTCCGAGCTGTACTCGCAGCTGGGCGAAACCGGGGCCGAGGATGTCGTGTGCCGTGCAATAGAAGAACTGGCGGTCCGCCTGTCGCATTGTGAGCGATTGTGGCGCCAGGGAGATATGGAAAACCTGCGCAAGAACGCGCGCTCACTGATTGCGATTGCGGATCAGATTGGCATGACGGCGATGGCTTCCATCGCTCAGGATGTCACAAGTGCGATCGACAGCCAGGATACACCCGCCATCGCGGCGACCGTATTCCGGCTTTTGCGCGTTGGCGAACGCTCCCTTACGGCCGTGTGGGAGCAGCAGGACCTCTCTATCTGACCTGTCTGATCCGGACCCCTATAGCGGAATCTGAGTGTTTCCAGTGTGTAAGCAGGGCTTGCAGGCGACGTGGAGGCAGATACTCTGGCGGCAAATGCGCCCCCTTCTTCTGGAGTATCTAAATGCCCCCCGTTTTTGCCGCTGCTTGCGATTTAGCGATTACTGTTCATGTCATTGATCAGGTTTCCTGTCCCGACTGGCTGACCCGCCAGCCGGATGCTGTCGTGCACTGGGTGCAGGCAAACGGGTTCAAAGGATCCATCGGACAAACGCTACTGGTGCTCGGCGCTGACACTTCAGCGCCGGTTATGGCGCTTGTTGGCTACGGCACAGCGGCCCAGCGCGCACGCCAGCGGTTTGTACTGGCCGCTGGCGCCAGCAAACTGCCGCAAGGCACCTACCGGCTGGCCGAGACACATGAGGACAATGCCATCCCTCGGGATATGCTGGAGCAGGAATGCTTTGGCTGGCTGATGACCGGGTACTCATTTGATCGCTACAAAGAGCCCAAAGGCTCAGGTGCTGTCCTGATCGCACCAGAGGGGATCGATGCATCGGCGGTCGAATCGCTGGTTGCGGCAGAATGTCTGACGCGTGATCTAATCAACACGCCTGCCGCCGATATGGGTCCGGACCAGTTGCAGGCCGCCGCCGAAGCACTGGCGCAGGAATTTGGTGCCACTGCCGAGGTGACGCTGGACGACGACCTTCTGACGCAGAATCTTCCCATGATCCACGCCGTGGGCCGGGCCGCCGAGGCACGCCCCCGACTGATCGACATGCGCTGGGGGGACGAGGGGCCGAAACTGACGCTGGTCGGCAAAGGTGTCTGCTTCGACACCGGCGGGCTGAACCTCAAACCCGGCAGCAGCATGGCCCTGATGAAAAAGGACATGGGCGGTTCGGCCACGGTCCTGGGGCTGGCGCGCATGATCATGGCCGCGGGTCTGCCGGTGCAGCTGCGGGTGCTGATCCCGGCGGTGGAAAACGCCGTTTCCGGCAATGCCTTCCGCCCCGGCGATATCCTGACCTCGCGCAAGGGGCTGACGGTGGAGATCAACAATACCGATGCCGAAGGGCGCCTGGTTCTGGCCGATGCCCTGACGCTGGCCGAAGAGGACAACCCGGATCTGCTGGTCTCGATGGCGACCCTCACTGGCGCGGCGCGGGTTGCGGTGGGTCCGGATCTGGCGCCTTTCTATGCCGGGTCCGATTCGGATGCCGCTGCCATCGCTGGCGGCGCGGCGCAGATGGCCGACCCGGTCTGGCGCATGCCGTTCCACGACCCTTATGAAGCGATGATCGAGCCCGGGATTGCCGATCTCGACAATGCGCCCTCGGGCGGATTTGCAGGATCGATCACCGCCGCCCTGTTCCTGCGCCGCTTCGCGGGCGAGGCGCGCTACGTGCATTTCGACATCTACGGCTGGACACCCACCGCTGCACCGGCCCGCCCCAAGGGCGGCGTGGGACAGGGCGCCCGGGCAATCTTTGCCGCCCTGCCGAAGCTGCTCAAGCTATGACATCGACTGCCCGGATCAATCGCCCCGTGGTGGACCTTTTGCGCGCGCGGGGTGGGCTGCGGGATCGCCAGCTTCTTTATGGAGAGACCGTCACGGTTCTGAGCCACGATTCGCACTGGGCAGAGATCCGGGCCTCCAAGGACGGCTACACCGGCCATGTGGAAGCATCGGCCCTGGACGCACCGCTGCAGGCAACCCATTGGGTGACTGCACCCGCCACCCACGCCTATGAGGCCGCCGATTTCAAATCCCGCGACCTTTGCGCACTCAGCTTTGGCAGCAGGGTGCGGGTCCGCGCGCAGACGGATCGCTTTGCCGAGACCGAACTGGGCCACATTCCGAAGGTACATCTGTCACCCATCGATACGCGCCTGAGCGATCCGGTGTCCGTTGCCGAAAGCTTCCTCGGCACGCCCTACCTGTGGGGCGGCAACAGCCGCTTTGGCATAGATTGCTCGGGGCTGGTGCAGGCGGCGCTTCTGGCCTGCGGCCTGCCCTGCCCCGGCGACAGCGGCCCGCAGGAACGAGAGCTTGGCACCGCCCTGCCCGCAGGCAGTTCTTATCAACGTGGCGATCTGCTGTTCTGGAAAGGGCATGTGGCGCTGGTGCGTGATCCGGGCAGCATCATCCATGCCAATGCGCATGACATGGCGGTGGCGACCGAACCGCTGGAAACGGCCATTGCCCGGATAGCGTCACAGGGCGACGGGCCGGTCACGGCGCATAAACGGCTCTCCTGAAACCCGGCGTCACTCTACCGCGCGGATCAGCTTGCGTTCCAGCACCCGCAGCACCGTTTTCAGATCGTGCCCGCGTTTCAGGATCTGCCCGTCCATGCCGACCACCGAATACTGCCCCTGCCGGTTGCGCAGCTTTGGGTGTTTTTCGATGCGGTAGAGCGGATGTTCGGCGGTCCGGCGAAAGACCGAGAA
Organism: Phycobacter sedimenti; assembly: GCF_038148855.1. NCBI lineage: Bacteria > Pseudomonadati > Pseudomonadota > Alphaproteobacteria > Rhodobacterales > Roseobacteraceae > Phycobacter > Phycobacter sedimenti. Next base: position 225,130 of record NZ_JBBVGR010000006.1, read on the forward strand.
AACCGCCAGATCCCGCAGCGCGGAAATCCCGTAATCCCGCCATTCCCCTGCGGCCACCATGCGGCCGTAGAGGGACAGGATCACCGACAGTTCCTTGCGATCAAAGGAGACCTGTTCGGGGATACCGGAGCCGGGGAAGGACGCGCTGTGCTGGAATGTCATGGGGCCAAGGTTCGCGCCAAACCGCGTCCGAATCAAGCGGTTTTGCCGCCAGAACCTGCGGTGGCACGATGAATGTCGGGCACCCAGTCGGCAGCGGGCCGGTTCCAGAAGCGATTGGGATTGTCCTCGTCCACCCCCCGGATGTGCAGGCTGCGGATCGCCGGGATCATCTGGATCACCGGTTCCTCATAGGGGTGGCTGTCATAGATCGCCCGCAAAACGGGATCGAGATCTGCTCCGCTGGCGCCCACAAAGACCTGCAATTCGACGCAAGGCACCTCCACCGCCGTGTCGCTCGCCCGGTTGCGCCCGCCAGCGCAAGAGCGGAACTGCTGCACGCCCGGGGCTGTCCAATAGGCCACCTGGTCGTAATCGCCCCAGGGCAGAGAAGTGACTGACAGGATCGCTGTCAGAACCCTGTCGGCCTCGGCCTCGGGGACCTGGACCAGCAGCCGGGTTCCGGTCTGGGTGGTGTATCGGGAGGATGATGTTTCAGGCATGGTTCTGCTCCTGTGTGACCTGCGATATCTCCAGCCCGAGGAGCTGCTCCAGCGCCCTGCGCCCCGGTGCGGTCAGGATCAGGCCCCGTTTGTGCTGGCGGCGCTGCATCCAGCCGCGCTCCAGCGCGTGGGTGAGAAGCTGCCGCCCCAGTGGCCCCGCCACGTGCAGGCGCCGCTCGGTCCAGTCCAGGCAGGGGCGGGCAAAGGGCTGCCGGGGTGATGTCCTTGCATCGGGCAGGCACACGCCCAGCGGCTGCCACAGACCGGAGGGAACCGCATGGAACCCGCCGTCGCGCTCGACCAGCATGCCTTTTTGAACAAAGACCTCGGCCATCGCCACCGCCAGGGGACCGGCCAGATGATCATAACAGCTGCGCACCTCGGCCAGTCCGCCCGCCTTGCGGCGCTGCGCCAGATAGAGGCTGTCCATAGGGGCAATCGCGGCCAGCTGCTCCAGCGTCTGCGCCACCTCGGGGCCCGCAAGCCGGTGATAGACGCAGCGTCCGCGTTTATCGGCCACAACCAGTCCCGCTTCGCACAACAGGCGCAGATGTGCGGTGGCGGTCTGCGGCGTGACCCCGGCGGCAGAGGCGAGTTCCTTGTTTGTATAGGCACGCCCCTCCATCAGCTCACACAGCATGCGGGTGCGGCTGGCATCACCAATGGCCTGCCCGAGGATGTCAAAGCGCGGGGTGCGCGGCGATCCGTGCGGATGAGATACGGTCATGTCCCGATACTAGCCCCTGTCACCTGCGCCCAATAGGGCAAAGACTTCGGCGCAGAGCGAAGTGTGTCTCCCCGCAGCAGAAGCCCGCTCAGGCAAAACTGCCGTGGCAGAACCAGCCCCGCGACAGGGCCGCGCCATGGGCAAAGAACAGCCACAGCCGCGCGCCGCAGGCGGTGACCACCACCCAGTAATCGCGTACCCCGCTGCGCCAGTTCGGATCCTCCAGCCACCATTCCGGGGCGATCCGCTCGGGGCCTTCGGCCTCGGCCAGCTGCCAGTCACGGCCGCGCCAGCGGAACCGCTCGGGCACGCTGGGCACATCCGGCGCCATCACCAGCTCGGGCCGCCACATCAACAGGGGGCGCGGATGCGGCGCGGGTGGCCAGTCCTGCGCCGGTTCGGACCAGGCCGCCGCCAGCACCTTTGCCGTCTTTTCCGGGATATGAGTGTCGACCGGATGAGACCGGGTGATCGCCTCAAGCCCGATACGGGCCCCGATACGCCCGATCAGGTCTTCCAGGATCACGCTGTGCCCGCCCGCCTGCCGGGTCCGGGCGGCGGCAGTGGCTTCCAGATGACCGGCCTGGGTGCGGGCATGGATCGGCTCGACCTGAAGCGCCTCAAGGCGCAGCATCTCGATGCCGAAACCGGCGTCGATCTCTTCCAGCTTCATCTCCAGAAGCGGGCGGATGCGTTCCGCATCGCGGCTGGCCCGCGCCAACCCCACGGTAACGATCTGGGCCGCCTGATCCACCCGGTGCGCCTCAAGCCGCAACAGCCGTGCGCCCTTGCCACGCTCCTGCAGCCGCGCGCACAGGCGGGGCAGCATCCGGTCGATGCCCGCCAGCAGATCCTCGACCAGCCCGATCGGATCCGGCAGGGTCAGGCGCACCGCAAAATGTTCGACCGCGCGGGCCGGAGAGACCGGCTCGGGCGTGCTGCCCATGGCCTGATCCAGACGCAGCACCAGCCCCCGCCCGAACCGCCGCGCAAGGCTGGCGCGGGGCTGATCCAGAAGGTCGCCGATCTGTCGCAGACCAAGGCGGCCCAACTGTGCCACGGTGCTGGCCTCAAGCCGCAGCGCCGCAATCGGCAGGGGCGCCAAGGCCTCGCGCGCCTGCCCCGGCGGAGCAATCCTGTTCGGCATTCCTGCGACCGGGGCAGGCTGCGGCGCCGCCCCTCCCCGTGTCCAGTGCCTGCGCCCCGCCTTGCCCTTTTGCTGGAGACGCGCGGGGTTGCGGGCCGCGCGGGCACGGGTGGCGCGGGCCTCCTGATCGATGGCATCGCCCGAGCGATCCGGCGGCAGCCCTGCCTCCTGCCCGGCATAGCGCGCCAGCGCCCAGGCCGCGCCCAATGTATCGGCCAGCCCCATCCGCACGGTGAGCCCCATCCGCGCGCAATCTTCTTCGATCCGCTGCAAAAGCGCCTCTTCCCCGCCGAAGAGATGCGCCGCCCCCGTCATGTCGAGGTTGATGCTGTCAGCCCCCTCGGGCGCGACCCAGGGGCTGAACTTTCCGGCCCAGCGCCCCAGCGCCTCGAGGAAGGCCCCCTCAGCAGGGACATTGCGCCTGCGGGTCAGCAGGGCGCCGCAGATGGCATGGGCATCGCGCAGGGGCTGGCCGACAAAAAGCCCCTCCTCTTCGGCCTCGGCATTTAACGCAGAAATAACCTGTGTGTTGGAAAGTTCCTCCACAATGGCCAAAGGTCCGGCAAGACTGCCCTGCTCTGCCCGCATCACCCGCTCTGCGCCAAGGCGCGGAAACCAAAGCGACAGTATGCGGCGATGAGGCATGGCACGATCCGGATCAAAAGTTTGAAAATTTCAGGAAACCAGCAGACAGCACCACTGATGTTCTACATTTGTTCCAAATATTCGATTCGGTCAATCCTCTCTCCTGAGATGAGAACCCCATGAAGGAAGCGCACTCATGAGCTCGCACCGCACTGTCCTGACGCACCGCCGCGCATTGCGCAGCCTGCCCGCGCTTTTGGTCCTCATTCTGGCCCTTGTGGGCGCCCAGCTGGATGCCGCCGCGCCGATCACCGACAAACATGTCAAACGGCGGGTTGAGCTGATGACCGGTCAGAAGGCAGCCATCACGACCCTGGCCGATATGATGGCCGGCCGCATGGTGTTCAATGCAGCCAAAGCCAAAGCCGCCCGGCGCAGCCTGATCAAGAGCACCGGGGACATTCGCAAGCGGTTCAGAAAGCCGCGCATGGACCCGAACTCTCATGCGCGTCCGCTGGTCTGGCAGCAGTGGGAAGATTTCGAAATGCGGGCCGAGCGGGCCGAGGACGCCGCCAAGCAGATCAGTGCCAACACGCTCAACGGTCTGCTGCGTACGGTGCCGAACATGGTTCAGGCCTGCCTCAGCTGCCATGAAACCTATCGCGACACACCCAACGATTTCGTCACGCATTGATGCTGCATGGCCAACTCCAAAAGCCCTGAAGGTGAGCAGCCTCAGTTGCCGTAGCGCGCAAGAAACATATCCACGGCGCCGGTCACGATGCGCTCGCGCTCCTCAGGCGTGAACCCCGTATCGATGTTGAAGACAAGGCGCGGAACCAGATCGGCGCGGCACAGCTCGGCGAACTGATCCGCAGCCAGATCGAAATCCTCGATCTGCAGCTCTCCACGCGCGACCGCACCTTGCAGATAGTCGCGCAGCCGGGCCCGCACCACCATCGGTCCGCTTTCATAGAACTGACGGCCCAGATCCGGGAAGCGATCCGCCTCGGCCACGCAGATGCGGAACATGCGCAGACCGAATTCCGACAGGCTGACCGACAGGATATGCCGACCGGCAGCGGTCAGAACATCGCGCGGCGTGCAGCAGGCGCCGGAAAGGTCCATCGGCGCATCCGCCTGCCGGGCGCATTCATGACGAGCCACCTCCATGAACAACAGCCGCTTGTCCGGGAAGTAACTGTAAAGCGTCGCCTTCGAGACCCCCGCCGCGCGGGCGATATCGTCAACACTCGCCCCTTCGAAACCATCGGCCATGAACACTTCGCGCGCACCCTTCAGGACCTGGTCGAACTTGCGTCCTGTCCTCAGAATGCTGGCTTGCTCGTTCATGATCCGACCTCATGGCGCTCGCGGGATGACTGTACCTGCGACCGGGCCACTCTAGCCCAGTCACCTCCGTCTCAACAACTGTGTTCCGCGCATGCCCTGCCTGCGTGAAGCTGTATCGGCATTCCCCCTTGCACTTTTGGATGATACGCATACTCTGTTTAGAACAGTTCTAAAAGGATAACACATGCGCTTTCTCCCCCAGCGAAAACGGTTCTCCGACCTCACCAGTCAAGAGATCCTGGCCCTGGCAATTTCCTCGGAAGAGGATGATGCGCGCATCTATCGCGGCTACGCGGCGCGGCTGCGGGAGGATTTTCCGGCCTCGGCCGCCATGTTCGACGGGATGGCCACTGAGGAGGACGAGCACCGCGCCCGGCTGATTGCCCTGCACGAAAAACGATTTGGTCCGGCCATCCCGCTGATCCGGCGTGAACATGTGGCCGGATACTATAACCGCCGCCCGGTCTGGCTGATGGAGAACCTGAGCCTGGATCGTATCCGCGACGAGGCCAAGGCGATGGAGGCCGATGCAGAGCGTTTCTATCTGGCCGCCGCCGCCCGCACGGAAGACGCCGAAACACGCAAGCTGCTGGGTGATCTGGCCGCCGCCGAGGCCGGCCACCACGACACGGCCGCGGAACTGGAGGAGGCACATCTGACGGGCGATGCCCGGTCCGAGGAAGACCGCACCGCCCATCGCCAGTTCGTGCTGACCTGGGTGCAACCGGGGCTGGCAGGGCTGATGGACGGCTCTGTGTCGACGCTGGCGCCGATCTTTGCCACGGCCTTTGCCACGCAGGACACCTGGACCACCTTCCTTGTGGGGGTGGCGGCCTCGGTCGGGGCGGGAATCTCGATGGGCTTTACCGAGGCGGCCTCGGACGACGGGGAACTCTCTGGGCGCGGATCGCCGATGAAACGCGGCGTGGCTTCGGGAGTGATGACCACGGTGGGCGGGCTGGGCCATGCGCTGCCTTACCTGATCCCGGAGTTCTGGACAGCGACGACGATCGCTTTCATCATCGTCTTTATCGAACTGTGGGCAATTGCCTGGATCCAGAACAAATACATGGAAACCCCATTCTGGCGCGCCACGCTGCAGGTGGTCCTGGGCGGCGCGCTGGTGCTGGGCGCCGGCGCACTGATCGGCAGCGGCTGATCTTCCAAAGCAGCGAGGCAAGCCCTCCCGCCCGTCGGCGGCGGTTCAAGGAACCACCCCCTCCCGTTGGGCGTGGCGCCGCGCTGATGCGCGGCGGGCGCCCAGCAATGCAAGCTATCAACCGGACTGCCGATGAGATCCTCAACAAAGTTCAGGGGCAGCAGAATTTACGCAATACACACCTCTCGGTGGGACACTGCGCCTGTAACCAGAAAGGAGCAGGCCAAGATGATTTCCCCCCAACAGAATGTCGGGCAATCCGCAGCGGCGGCCAAAAGCCTCACGGCACAGCAGGCGACGCAAGCCAGAACGATTACCTCACAACGGGAATATGCGACAGCCGGTCCGTCCAAGGCACGCGCGCTTTATGACAGCATGCGCCATCTCAGCCGACAAGACGCACTCCATGCCCTGTTCGCAATGTCAGAAGCCGAAAACATACCCATAGACGGCAGCGACTACGAAGCATTCAGCGCCGTCATAAAGCTGGTCGGCACCGAAGGCGAAATGGAAAACCGCAAAAAGGAAGCGCGGATCGCCAGCAACCTGCTTTTCGAACTTCTGGAAGAACTCCCCACAGCAACCGGTGAGCGTTTGGCGCTTCTTCGCCCAGAAATCCTGACCCTCGGCAGCTATGCAGATCAGGCGCAGCAAAGGGTTGAGCAGCTCAAAGCACAGGCATCTCAAATGCTTGCAGACCTTTAGCGGAAAACCCTTCCGGCCATTTGCCAAAAGGGGACCTCCATCAGGCACGCTGCCATCCTCACCTAAGTGCGGAAATGGTCCTGTTGTAAGATCCACCGTCGTCCAGAATGCCCGCCGCGCGCCAGCGCGGCCCGGCCCAACGGGAGCCCTGCATGTATGATGCAGAGGCGACGGGCGGGAGTGCCACGCCTCTGCATCATACAGCCCCTGCCAAACAGGCTTTTCGTTTTGGTAAAATCAGGTTACCAATCCTGCAATGGTTGACATATTCTTCAGAACCCTGCCCTTCTTTGCGATCATCGGCCTTGGCTACTGGGCCGGGCGCACGCGGTTCTTTACGGATGAGGCGACGGCCTATCTCACCAAGTTCGTCTTTTTCTTCCCGCTCTCGGCGATGATCTTCCGCTTTGCGGCGAACCTCTCCTTTGCCGAGGTTTTCGACCCGGACCTGATCCTCGGCTACCTAGCGGGCACTCTCGCGGTCTACCTTGTGGCCACGGCGGTCGCGGCGCTCAGAGGTCTGGACATGCCCACCGCAGCCGTCGAGGCGCAATGCGCCGCCATCGGCAACGTGGGCTTCCTCGGCCTGCCAATGATGGCGATCCTGTTCGGAGAAGCCTCGATCGGGCCGATGATGGTGGTGCTGAGCGTTGACCTTGTGGTCTTTTCCTCGCTCATCGTTATCCTGATCAATGCGGGGCGTGGCTCGGGGCTGGGATTGCAAACTCTGAAACTGGTGGCGCTCGGCCTGCTGCGCAACCCGATGATCGTGGCCATCGTGGCGGGGCTTGCCTGGTCAGCCTCGACCCAGCCGATCCCGGCGCCGGTCAATGACTTTCTGTCGATCCTCGGCGGCGCGGCAACACCCGGTGCGCTTTTTGCCATCGGAGCGTCGCTGGCCTCCAAATCCGCCGAACGCGTCGAGGTGGCCGCCTGGCTCAGCTTTGCCAAGCTGGTGCTGCACCCGGTGTTTGTCGCCATTGGCGTGCTGTGGCTGGTACCGGTCGCCAGCTTCCCGGCCTCGGTCGCGATTGCGGCGGCCTCCCTTCCGGTGGCGGGCAACGTCTATATGCTCGCCCAGCATTACGGTATCGCCCCGCAACGCGCCTCGGCCGCGATCCTGATCTCCACCGCGGTCTCGATCCTGACGGTGCCGCTGGCCATCGCCTGGGTTTCCTGACCCGCACGACCGCCTGAAAACCCACCTAAAGCCGGATCACATAGTCCTTGCGGGTGGTCTCGATCACCTCCCAGGTGCCGGAAAAGCCGGGCCGCAGGATAAAGCTGTCGCCCGCCGCAAGCGGATATTCCGTGCCATCGTCCGATGTGATCACCGAGCGCCCCTCCAATATCCGGCAGTATTCCCATTCGTCGTAGGAAATCCGCCACTTGCCCGGCGTCGACTGCCAGATCCCGCAGTAGAGGCCATCCACCTCTTCGGCGTTCCAGGTGGTAAAGACGGGATCGCCCGCGATGACCTTTGCCGGGTCGGGGCGTTCGATCTCGGCTTCGGCGGCCTCGGGGGTCAGTCTTTGGAACGTGTTCATCGGGTGTCCTTCGCTGCATGTCGTGGTGCAACCTGTCCCCCGTTTCGCAGGCCAAGTCTACCCCCGCCCCCCGTCACAGCGCAGCGCGGCCTCAAAGATCGCTCGCATCGCGCCCGTATTTGCCATTTCTCAAACCTTCTGGCGCAAAAAGGCTGCGACAGGGCGCCGCAACACTGGACCCCGCCCCTGCCGAAGGGTAGCTGATAGGCCAACCACAAAAGGGAGCCTCACCATGGAAACCGTTTCGGAAAACACATGCTTTGGCGGCGTGCAGGGCGTCTACCGGCACAAGAGCAGCGCAACCAAATGCGAGATGACCTTTGGTCTGTTCCTGCCCGAAGAGGCCAAGGACGGCCCGGTGCCGCTTTTGTGGTTCCTGTCGGGCCTGACCTGCACTCATGAAAACGCCATGACCAAGGCCGGTGCCCAGGCTTGGTGCGCCGAGCAAGGCATCGCCATCGTCTTTCCCGACACCTCACCGCGCGGCGACGATGTGGCCGACGATGAAAACTACGACCTGGGCAAGGGCGCAGGGTTCTACGTGAACGCCACCCAGGCGCCTTGGGCGCCTCACTATCAGATGTGGGACTATATCGCCGAAGAGCTGCCCGCCTTTCTGGGGGAGAATTTCGCCGTCGATCTGGAGCGGCAGGCGATCTGCGGTCACTCCATGGGCGGGCATGGCGCGCTGACGCTGGCAATGAACCTGCCGGGGCGGTTCCGCTCCGTGTCGGCCTTTGCGCCGATCTGCAACCCCACGGCCAGCGACTGGGGCCGCAAGCAGCTGACCGCCTACCTGGGCGCGGATGAGTCCACCTGGGCCAAGCATGACGCCACCCTGATGATGCGCGAAAAGGGCTTTGACGGCCCCATCCTGGTGGACACCGGCACCTCGGACCAGTTCATCGACCTTCTGCGCCCCGAGGCGCTGGCACAGGCCGTGAACGAACGTCGCCAACAGGCCACCCTGCGCCTGCAGCCGGGATACGACCACAGCTATTTCTTCATCTCCACCTTCATGGAGGATCACGTCGCCTTCCACGCCGAGGCGCTCTACCGCGACTGATCCCGCGAAAGGACGACAGACCATGAGCCAGTACGATTACGATCTCGTCATCATCGGATCCGGCCCCTCGGGGCGGACCGCCGCCATTCAGGCCGGCAAGCTCAAGCGGCGCGTGCTGGTGATCGACCGCAAGGACCGGCTGGGCGGCGTTTCGGTCCATACCGGGACCGTGCCGTCGAAGACCCTGCGGGAAACGGTGCTGAACCTCACCGGCTGGCGCGAGCGCAGTTTTTATGGCCGCGCCTACCGGGTGAAGGACCAGATTGACGCCGAAGATCTGAAGGCGCGCCTGCATATGACGCTCGATCACGAGGTCGATGTGCTGGAGCATCAGTTCAACCGAAACCATGTGGAATGGCTGGCAGGGCTGGCGCGCTTCACCGGCCCGAACGAGGTGGAGGTCGCGACCGAGGCCGGCGATACGACGCGCGTGACCGGCGAAAAGTTCCTGATCGCCACCGGTACCCGCACCTATCGTCCCGATGATGTCCCCTTCAACGGCAAGACAATTGTCGATGGCGATGAGTTTCTCGAGATGGAAGAGATCCCCCGCTCCCTGATCGTGGTCGGCGCCGGCGTCATCGGCGTTGAATATGCCACCATGTTCTCGGCGCTGGATGTGCGCGTCACCCTGATCGAGCCGCGCGACAGCTTCCTCGATTTCATCGACCGCACCATCATTCAGGATTTCACCCATCAGATCCGCGAAAACGGCGTCGATCTGCGGCTTGGCTCGGCTATCGAAAAGATCGAAGACGAAGGCACCCATGTCGAGGTCAGCATGGCCAACGGTCGCCACGTGCGGGGCGAAATGCTGCTGTTCGCCGCCGGGCGCATGGGCAATACCGACAGTCTGAACCTCAAGGCCGTGGGGCTGGAGACCGACCACCGCGGCCGCATCAGCGTCGAACGCAAGACCTACCAGACGGCGGTTCCGCATGTCTATGCCACTGGCGATGTGATCGGGCATCCCTCGCTGGCCTCAACCTCGCTCCAGCAGGGGCGGGTCGCCGCCTGCCATGCGCTGGAAACCCCGACCGTGCCCGAAAGCCCCTGGTTCCCCTATGGCATCTACTCGGTTCCGGAAATCTCAACCTGCGGCATGTCCGAAGAGGAACTGCAGGAGCGTGGCGTGCCGTACGAGGTCGGCATCGCGCGCTTCCGCGAAACCTCGCGCGGGCATATCATGGGTCTGGAACACGGGATGCTGAAGATGCTGTTCAGCCTCAAGACCCGCCGGGTGCTGGGCGTGCAGATCGTCGGCGAAGGCGCGACCGAACTGATCCACATCGCCCAGGCGGTGCTGAACCTCAAAGGCACGGTGGAATACTTCGTCCAGAACACCTTCAACTATCCGACCCTGGCCGAAGCCTACAAGATCGCCGGTCTGGATGCCTTCAACCGGATGCCGATCCCGGAGGAGTTCAAGGTGAAGCACCGGGAGAAGAAATCCGGGAAATCAGAGCCTAAAAAGGCAAAGACGTGAGCGCACTCTACATCGACGCCGATGCTTGCCCGGTCAAGGCCGAGGCCGAGCGGGTCGCCACCCGGCACGGCATCAAGATGTTCGTGGTCTCTAACGGGGGCCTGCGCCCCTCGGCCAATCCTTTGGTGGAAACCGTGATCGTCGCCGAAGGGGCGGATGTGGCCGATATGTGGATCGCAGACCGCTGCGGGCCGGGTGATGTGGTCGTGACGGGCGACATCCCGCTGGCCGCCAAATGCATCGAGGCAGGCGCCCGCGTGCTGCGCCACAATGGCGAACGCTTCACCGAAGCCAATATCGGCCAGCAACTTGCCATGCGCGACCTGATGGCCGACCTGCGCGCCGCCAACCCCCTGGGCGCGGGCGGCAGCGGCAAAGGCTTCACCAAGGCGGACCGCTCGCGGTTTCTGGACAGTCTGGAACGGGAACTGCGCGCGGCCAAACGAGCCTAGTTTTTCCTTCACTGCCGATCTCGGATACTCTCAAATCGAGACTTGTTAAGGTCGCCCATCTGCGTCACTGATCGCACGAGTGTAGGAGGCAGGCCATGAGCCAGGAAATCAAAGTCAGCGTTCTGGGGCTGATGGCCGCATCGGGGTCGGCCATCTGTTTTTCCGTAATCGACGTGATCTTCAAGTTCCTCTCCGGTGACTACCCGCTGTATCAGGTGGTCATGGTGCGTTCGGTGGTGGCTCTGATCGTACTGGCGGCAGTGATCATCCCCTTGGAGGGCGGCTTTCACATCCTGCGCACCCGGCAGCCGAAACTGCACCTGATGCGCTGCTGCGCGGTGCTCTTTGCCAATCTGTGCTTTTTCACCGGCCTTGCGATCATGCCCATCGCCGAGGCGGTCGCCATCGCCTTTGCCACGCCCCTGATCGTCACTGCCCTGTCGGTCGTGGTGCTGAAAGAACGCGTCGGCCCCTGGCGCTGGGGCGCGGTGGCGGCAGGTTTCCTTGGCGTTCTGATCATCATGCGTCCCGGTCCCGGAAGTTTTCAGGCTGCCGCCCTCCTGCCCTTTTTGGGCGCCTGCGGCTATGCCACGCTGCATGTGCTGACCCGCCGTGCGGGCGGGGCCGAAAAAGCCTCCACCCTGTCTTTCTATCCCACCTTGGGCTTTCTGGTGGTCAGCGGACTGGTGGGGCTTTTCACGGGCGATGGCCGCTTTGCCACCGGCGACAGTGCCGCCGTCGATTTCATCCTGCGCGCCTGGGTCTGGCCCGCGCAGGGGGACTGGTGGCTGTTCGTCGGCGTTGGCCTTGCCGGATCCCTTGGCGGCTATCTGGTGAGCCAGGCCTACCGGCTGAACGAGGCGGGCCTTGCCGCGCCATTCGAATATGTCGCCATGCCGATGGCCGTCCTCTGGGGCGTTCTGGTGTTCGATGAATGGCCGGATGTGCCGGTCTGGGCCGGTTCGGCCTTGATCATTGGCGCCGGTCTTGTTTCAGTCTGGCGCGAAACCCGGCGCAGCCGCCCGATCCCCCGCCCGCGCCCGCGGTCGGCGGGGTGACGTAACCGAGCAGGGAAAGACCAGATGCCCATCGACGCCGTCGTTTTCGACATTGGCCGCGTGCTGATCGAATGGAATCCCGAAGGCTTTTTTGATTCCCGTATCGGGCCGGACCGGCGCAAGGCGCTGTTTGCCGAGGTGGACCTGCATGAAATGAACCTCGACATCGACCGGGGGCATGATTTTCGCGCCTCTGTTTACGGGCTGGCAGATCAACACCCGGATTGGGCCGAAGAGATCCGCCACTGGCACGACAGCTGGATCAAGATGGCCTCGCCCGAGATCCCCCATTCGGTGCGGCTGATGCGGGCCCTGCAAGCGCGCGGCACACCGGTCTTTGCGCTGACGAATTTCGGCGTCGGCACCTATGAGGTCGCCCGCAAGGCCTACCCGTTCTTCAATGAGTTCGACCAAGCCTTCGTTTCAGGCCATCTGCGTACCATCAAACCAGAGCCGGAAATCTACGCGCATCTGGAACGCGACACAGGCGTTGCACCCAATCGTCTGCTGTTCACCGATGGCCGCCCCGAAAACATCGACGCCGCCGCCGCGCGCGGCTGGCACACCCATCTTTTCACCACACCCGACACCTGGGCCAAGCGCCTGGTTGCAGAGGGGCTGTTGACCCCCAAGGAGGCCGCATGACCATCCCATCCATCGGATTTGCCGAAGGTGAAGCCCTTCTGGACTGGACCGAATTCACGCAGGCGCTGGCCAAGGGGCATGATCTGCCCAAGGCCGAGATCGGCGATACCTTCCTCTACCGCGACCCCGACACGCTGCTCAGCCGCTCGGCCTGGATTGACGGGCTGGGGCTGGCGGTAAAGACGGCGACGATCTTTCCGGGCAACCCAGCGGCGGGCAAACCGATGGTCAATGGCGGGGTCTGTCTTTATTCCGATCAGGACGGCACCCTGGATGCGCTGGTGGATTTCCACCTGGTGACCAAGTGGAAGACCGCCGGCGACAGCCTTTTGGGCGCAATGCGGCTCGCCAACCCCGAAAGCCGCGACATCCTGATCGTCGGCGCGGGCACCGTCGCCGGATCGCTGGTCGAGGCCTTTGGCGCCGCCTACCCCCGCGCCCAGATCCGGGTCTGGAACCGCACCCGGTCCAAGGCCGAGGACATGAAGGCCAGCTATCCGCAGATCGAGGTCGCCTCGGATCTGGAACCCGCCGTGCGCTCGGCGGACATCATCGTGACCTCCACCATGTCCTCGACCCCGGTGGTGAAGGGAGACTGGCTGAAACCCGGTCAGCACCTGAACCTCATCGGTGCCTACCGCCCCGACATGCGCGAGGCGGACGACGAGGCCTTGCGGCGCGCGCGCCTCTATTGCGACAGTTTCGACACCACGCTGGATCACATCGGCGAATTCAAGATCCCGCTGGCCGAGGGCGTTATCCAGCGTGGCGACGTGCTGGCGGATTTCTACGATCTGGACGCCTTCCCCGCCTATGACCCTGCCGCCATCACCCTGTTCAAGAACGGCGGCGGCGCCCATCTGGACCTGATGACCAGCCGCCACATCCTCGAAAAATGGCGGACGAAGGGCTGACCAGATGAACCGCACCCAAAGAGGCGTCCGTCAGATCGCGCCGAGGTAATACCCGATGGCCTCGGCCAGTTCCGTTTCCTCGTAGCCGAAATGGGAGCGCACGACCTCTTCCAGTTTTCGAAATATGGCGGCGGCCTCGTTGAAATTCGGCTCGCACGGGTCGTCCGCCAGAGCATCCGCTGCGCGGGCAAGGCGGAGGATCAACTCGTGAACCACCTCGTGTTCTGACCTCAGCTTGGCCACGATCGCGCGGAACTTTTCCCCGCCCGCGGCCTCGATCCGGGGGAACATGTCTCCGCTTTCGATGTCGTGGTGGAACTTGAGCACCTGGCATTCGCGCCCGCACAGCGATCCGAAGGCGCGAAAATTCTCGGCCATATCGAGGGACAGCACGATCCGCTGCAGATGTTCGGGCGCAGCATCACCCGCTTCGATCCGGGCAAGGACAGCAGCGATCTGCGCCATCTCCATCAGATAATGACGGTGAATGGCCGCCAGTTGTTGCCCCTGACGGCGGTGCATGTCTGTTGCCGCAGGCACCGGTGGCGCTTTGGGACGGGCAGCCTCATTGAGGCTGAGCTCATCCAGCGATTGGGTCGAAAGGTCAGTCATGCTGGACAAGAAAGGCCGAACTAACACCAAGTCAAGGACCTCTGCTGTCGGCGCAGGGCGAGCACCTCTCCTGGCAGACATCGCCTTGATAGATTTCAGGCAAGGATCACGCCGCCACACTGCCCAGGGGGCGTTCGCGCACCGGCAGATGGACGATGGCGCTGAAGGCTCCGACGGCGACGCCGATCCACCACACAAAGGTGTAATCGCCATAGGCGTCATACATCCGCCCGCCGAGCCACACGCCGAGGAAACTGCCCAGCTGGTGGCTGAAGAATACGATCCCGTAAAGCGTCCCCATATAGCGCAGCCCGTAGATATGCGCGACCAGACCCGAGGTCAGCGGCACCGTCGCAAGCCAGAGCGACCCCATGACGATGGAAAAGATGATGACTGTCGTGGGCGTGATCGGCACCATGATAAAGGCCGCCGCCGCAATGGTCCGCCCGGTGTAGATCGCCGCCAGGAGGTATTTCTTGGAATAGCGATTGCCCAAGTACCCCGCCAGGAGGGTGCCCCCCACATTGGCCGCCCCGATCAAGGAGATCGCAACCGCGCCCAGCGCCGAGGTCGAGGTGATCCCGATACTATAGAGCGCCCCGCCCGGCATGATCGGCCCGCACATCTCGGTGACAAAGGCCGGGAAATGCGCGGTCACAAAGGCCAGCTGATAGCCGCAGCTGAAAAACCCGAGGAAGATCAGCGTATAGGAGGGGTCCTTGAAAGCCTTGATCAGAATGGCCCCCATGCTTTCTTCCAGCTCTCCCTTGCTCGCCATTTCCGGCGCGCGCATCAGCGGCAGCGTCAAGATCAGTGCCAGAACGACGCCCGCAAAGACAAGGAACACCGTCTGCCAGGTGAGGAAGGTCAGCATCCACTCCGCCCAGGGCGCGCCGAATATCTGCCCGGCCGAGCCTGCCGCCGTGACAATCGCCAGCGACATCGAGCGGTTCTCGTCCGAGCTTGCCCGCCCCACAACCGCCAGCACCACGCCAAAGCCCGTGCCCGCGATGCCAAAGCCCACCAGCCAGGCATAGGCCTGATGCTCGATCGGTGTCGTTGACCCTGCGCTCAGCACCAGACCAGCGGCATAGACCAGCGCGCCGAGGATGATCGCCTTGCGATCCCCGATCTTCTCGGCCAGGGCGCCAAAGATCGGCTGCCCGATCCCCCAGGCGAGGTTCTGGATCGCAATGGCCAGTGAGAATTCCGTGCGCAGCCAGCCAAACTCGTCGGCGATGGGGATCTGGAACACCCCGAATGAGGCGCGCACCGCAAAGCTGACCATGATGATCACGCAGCCCACGATCAAGACGGGGGTAAACAGCGGCGCGGAACGGTCCATCGGCTCTCTCCTGATAAGACGGTGAACCTTCATGGAAATTTGCCGTCCGGTCAAATCAGGATTTTTGCGCACACCCTTAAGAAATTTTGATGTGAGGTGCCACGAACGGCCCGCAAGATACCGGGAAACCTAGGCCGGCCTCACACGCATAGCCTCGATTTTCTGCGCAAGCTCCTCGGCTGACACCGCCAGCTTCTCGCGGCTGATCCGCCGGGAGGCCTCAAACCCAAGGGCCGTCAGATCAGCTTGATACCGGCGCGCCAAATGATCTGCGTCCGCATTCCCGGGCAACTCCCCAAGCTGCTTTGCCTGCTCAAAGGCTGCAGCCATTTCAGCAATCATCTGATCGATGTACTGCCCTGCAAGTTCTCCCAGCTTGGCGTCCTGCTCAGTGGCACCAAGAAGCGTCTTGACCAGCATGCAGCTGCTGCGCTGCGGGTCATCCAGCGGCAGTCGGGCAAAGCGGCGCAGATATTCCGCCAGCCCCTGCAGCGGTGATTCCACCGCTTTGAGCGTAGATACAAACTCCGCGTGCTGTTTGCGGAAGTACCGCTCCAGCGTCAGGCCAAACAGCGTTTCCTTGCTGTTGAAGGCAGCATAGATGCTGCCCGGCTTCATGTTCAGCGCTACTTCGATGTCTTTCAACGATGTAGCGTAATACCCTTTTCGCCAGAAAAGGGTCAGCGCCGCGTCCAGTGCGGCATCACGGTCATATGGCTGCGCGCGTGGCATGACCCGATGAATACGCCAGATTTCCCGCTTTGTCTTGCCGCGAATGAACCACCTGCATGTCACATTTGAGCGATCACTCAATTTTCCCCATTGAGCAATCACTCAAATGCCACATATTGCCCAAACAAGACGAAACTTTGCCAACCACAGGATCCAAGATGCCCAAATTCACAATGCACGATGAAACCACCGCCCCCGAAGCCAGCCGGGAGCTTCTGAAAAACGCCCAAAAGGCCTATGGCGCCATTCCGGGTCTTTATGCCGTCATGGCCGAAGCCCCGGAACTTCTGAAATCCTACCATGCCGTGCATGCGCAATTCGTGGACTCAGGCTTCACCGCCGAGGAGCTCACCGTTGTCTGGCAGGCAATCAACGTTGAAAACGGCTGCGGCTACTGCGTGCCGGCCCACACTGCCATCGCCAAGAGCATGAATGTCGATGATGCCATCAGCAACGCCCTGCGCGACCAGACCCCGCTGCCCAACACCCGCCTTGAGGCTCTGCGCGACTTTACCCTGACACTGGTGCGGGACCGCGGTCATGTCTCTGAACAAGACATGCAGGCCTTTCTTGCGGCCGGCTTCAGCACCCGCAACATGCTGGGGGTCATTCTTGGCTATGCGCAGAAAGTGATGTCGAACTACACCAATCACCTGGCTCACACTCCGGTGGACAAGATGTTCCAGCCTTTTGAATGGCATCCCGCCCGGGCAGCCGAATAACCTGTGCGGCGGTTCCGGTTTTCTGCCTGCACCGCCAATCGCCGAAGCATTGCGAACACAACTGGCCGGGCCACTGCTGCCCGGCCTGCGACGGCATTATTCAACGCCTTAGCTTCCCATCCCCCGCGCCCCGCGCTATCCCTTTCCCCATGACCCAGGTTAGCGCGCTTTATCAGACCCGCAGCGAAGCAGGCCAGATCCGCCCGGATCCGGCGCAGCAGGCTGTTCTGCCGGAATTTGACCGTATCGCCGAGGGGCTGATGGCGCCGCCGGTGAAACGCGGCCTCTTCCGCAAGGCTGTGCGGGAAGACGTCAAAGGGCTCTACCTCTGGGGCGGGGTCGGGCGCGGCAAATCCATGCTGATGGATCTCTTTGTCGATAGCCTTGGCGATATCCCCGCGCGGCGGGTGCATTTCCACGCCTTCATGCAGGAGATCCACGCCAAGATGCACGAGGCGCGCCAGCAGGGCGTGCAGGATGCCCTGGCACCTGTGGCAAAGGAGGTCGCGGACTCGGTGCGCCTTCTCGCTTTTGACGAGATGCAGATCACCGATATCACCGATGCGATGATCGTCGGACGGCTGTTCGAGGCGCTCTTCGAGGCGGGCGTCACGGTCGTCACCACTTCGAACCGGGTGCCGGATGATCTCTATAAGAACGGCCTCAACCGTCAGTTGTTTTTGCCCTTCATCGACCTCATCAAGGAGAAGATGCAGGTCTGGGAGATGGTCAGCCCGGTGGATTACCGGCAGGATCGCCTCAAGGGCTCACCGGTCTATTTCTCACCGGTGAATGCCGAGTCCCGCGCCCAGATAAGGGCCATCTGGGAGGATCTCTCCGGCGGCGATGCCCAGCCCCTCACGCTTGAGGTGAAGGGCCGCGAGGTGGTGATGCCCGGTTTTCGCAACGGCGTCGCTCGGGCCACGTTTTATGACCTCTGCGGCAAGATGCTGGGACCAGGCGACTACCTCGCCATCGCCGAAGAGGTGAAGGTGCTGGTGCTCGAGGACATCCCCCGCCTGTCGCGCAGCAACTTCAACGAGGCCAAGCGTTTCGTCACCCTGATCGACGCGCTTTACGAGGCGCAGGTGCGGCTGATCTGCACCGCGGCGGCTGAGCCGGAATACCTCTATGTCGAAGGCGACGGCGCCTTCGAATTCGAACGCACCGCCTCCCGCCTGAGGGAGATGCAGGACAAGGACTGGGGTCAAAGTTGAAAACGCGGCACATCGGGTTTACTCTTTGTCCCAAAGGAGGGTCCGAAAATGCCCAACGATGCCGCCACAACAGCCCTGAATGGGCAACGCAACCTGCATGATGATCTGGTGGGTCAGGTCTGGCAGTCCGCGGTTTGGAACGGATTCTGCACCGCGGTGGCCTACGGCGCGTCGGTCTTTGCGTTCAGAGAGGCTCTACCCAGAGTGGACTATGGCAATCTGATCGCGCTTGGCGGTCTGGCCGTCGCCATTGTGGTCGTGATGACCTTTGTTGGCATACGCTTGCGACGCAACCGATTGGCCTCTGCTCTCGAAGGTCGGCTGTACGAGACCATCGCCCACATCGACCAACGCGATCCACAGGCAGCTGCCAAGGCGGCTAGCCTCGACCAGAAAGAGGTCATTCGGGCCGCACTCGCGCAAAGTGCCGAAAAGCCCTAGCGTCGGATGAAACCGCCCATTCTCAACACGGCAAGCCCGACCGACCTGGACGACGTGGTCGCGGCCTTGGTGAGGAACCCGGCGGACATCCTGGTTTGGACCGGTCTGGACAGGCACCCCCGCCCCGCCGACCAGACCCGGCCACGTTTCTGGGCCGATATCCTCTTGCAGGCAAGGCAGCATGAGTTGAGAAAGGCCCCGTCGGCTATCGAATACGCCCTGACCGGCGGTGGGTGGACCGCTACGGTTCTTGGCTTCGGCTTTCTCACCACGCCCCTTGGTGTCCCCGCACTCATATCCATGGCGCTCACGGCGATTGGGTCGGCCACGACCCTCTTTGGTGGCGTGCGGCTGGTCGGACAGGATATCAGATCGATGGAGCGACTGGCCGCCATCGAACAGGCCCGCGCCCTGCTGGACGACCATATTTAGAAGCGCTGTCGCGGCACCTCGGCCACGCCGCGTCAGCGGCGCCATGCCCAACGGGATGAGATCGCAAGATCGAAGCCGGGCGGGAGTACCCCGCCCTGCCCGTGTCGTTCAGCCGTTTTCGCGCAGGATATTGCCCGCCAGATAGAGCGATCCGCAGATCAGCGCCCGCGCCGCCGGATCTTCGGCAACGATCGCCTTCAGCGCCGATAGGGCATCCTCTGCGCGGCTCGCGTTGATACCCACGGATTGCGCAGCGGCCTCGGTCTCTTCGGCGCTCAGCGTAGCCGCCTCGCCGGGGATCGAGATCGCCGTCAGGCTTGCCACATGGGGTGCGAGCGGCGCCATGTAGCCCCTTACATCCTTGGTGTTCAGCATCCCGCAGATCAGATGTGTCGCCCGCTTTGGCAGCCCTGCCAGTACATCCGACAGGGCTGCACCCGCCGCCGCATTGTGCCCACCGTCAAGCCACAGCTCGGCGCTGCCTGCCGCCTCGACCAGCGGGCCGGTCTTCAGCCGCTGCATCCGCGCAGGCCATGTGGCGCCCGTCATGGCCGCTTCACAGGCCGCCTCATCCATCCCCAGATGCCGCAGGGCGGCCAAAGCGATCCCGGCGTTCTGCACCTGATGCGCCCCGATCAGCGCGGGCATCGGCAGATCCAAGAGGCCGGTTTCATCCTGAAAGATCAGACGCCCGCGTTCGGCGTAGACGTGCCAGTGCTGACCGTGGGCGATGAGTGGCGCGCCGTGGCGGGCGGCAACCTCTTCGATCACCTCCATCGCCTCCTCAGCCTGCGGTCCGACGACCACAGGCACACCGCGCTTGATGATCCCGGCCTTTTCGCCTGCGATCTTGGCGATCGTGTTGCCAAGGAACTGCTCGTGGTCGATCGACACCGGTGTGATCACCGAAAGGGCGGGTCTGGCGACCACATTGGTGGCATCCAGCCGACCGCCAAGCCCAACCTCCAGCAGCGTGTAATCGGCCGGGGTGCGGGCAAAGGCCAGAAGGGCCGCGCAGGTGGTGATCTCGAAATAGGTGATATTCTCACCGCCATTCGCCGAATAGCACTCGTCCAGAACTTCGGTCAGATGCGCCTCGGAAATCAGCTCCCCGGCCAGGCGGATGCGTTCATGAAAGCGCGCCAGATGCGGCGAGGTATAGGCATGAACGGACCTCCCCGCCCCTTCGAGCCCAGCGCGGATCATAGCCTGAGTCGATCCCTTGCCATTGGTGCCCGCGATATGAACGACCGGCGGCAGGCGGTCCTGCGGGTTATCCAGCGCCTCCAGAAGGCGCCAGACGCGGTCCAGCGTCAGATCGATGATCTTGGGATGCAAGGCCATCATGCGCTCGAGGATGGCATCGGAGGTCTCTTTGGTCATGGGTGGCTCCCGAACCGGGTCTGATTAAAAAGCCCGCCCGCCGGATCAGGCAGACGGGCAAAGAGCCGCACCCGTCACGGGTGCATGGTCTTTTGACAGGTCTACTTTGGCTTTGCCCCAGCGGCTGCGGCAGGTTTCGCGCCCTTTTCGACATCCGGTGCGGAAAGCTCCGCCGTTTCGGACGGGGCGGGCAGATCGCCCACAACCTGAGGCGGCAGGCCCATCAGCATGCGCAGGATGGTGATCAGCTCCTCGCGCAGCGCGGTGCGCGGGGTTACCCGGTCCAGCATGCCGTGATCCAAAAGGTATTCAGCGCGCTGGAAGCCGTCGGGCAGTTTCTCGCGGATGGTCTGCTCGATCACGCGCGGACCGGCAAAGCAGATCAAGGCGTTGGGCTCGGAGATATGCACATCCCCCAGCATCGCGTAGGATGCGGTCACACCCCCGGTGGTGGGATGGGTCAGAACCACGATGTAGGGCAGCCCGGCTTCCTTCAGCATCTGAACCGCGACGGTGGTGCGCGGCATCTGCATCAGCGACAGGATGCCTTCCTGCATGCGCGCGCCGCCCGCAGCCGAGAACAGGATCAGCGGACGCCCCAGCTTCACTGCCTCTTCGGCGGCGGCGATGATCGCATTGCCCACATACATCCCCATGGAGCCGCCCATGAAGGAGAAGTCCTGCGCCACAGCCACGATGGGCGTGCGGCCCATTTCACCGGCGGCGACCAGCATGGCTTCTTTCTCGCCAGTCTTTTTCTGCGCCGCCTTCATGCGGTCGGGGTATTTCTTCTGGTCGCGGAACTTCAGCGGGTCGGCCAGCGGTTCCGGTACGGCGACCTCGGTAAAGATCCCGCCATCGAACAGGGCGCTGAACCGGTCGCGCGGCGTGATGTGCATGTGATGGCCGCAGTTGGTGCAGACGTTCAGATTGTCCTTCAACTCGCGGTGAAACAGCATGGTGCCGCACTCGTCGCATTTGGTCCACAGGTTCTCCGGGACTTCACGGCGCGAGAAGATCGAGTTGATCCGCGGGCGGACGTAATTGGTGATCCAGTTCATATCATGCCTCTGTCAGGGCTGTTTGGCCCCTCAGATAAGGCCCATTGCGTTCAATTGCAATCAGCGCCGTATCGCAAGGCGCGCCGCCAGCCAGGTGACCAGCATCATGGCAAACTCCACCGCCAGCCAGGGGCGCAGGGCCTCGGCATCGGACATGTCGAAAGGGATCAGGTACAGAGCGAGCCCATACAGGCTGCTGGGCGAAGCAAAGAGTAAAAGCGCGCTGACATTGTTGAAGAAATGCACCGCTATGGCAGGTCCCAGCGTGCCGGACCGCGCGGTCAGATCCGCCATCAGGCATCCAAAGACCCCGGCCCAAAGCGCGATCAGAACCGCATTCTCCCCGGCCTCGCTTGGCATGTAGTGACCGAGTGCAAAAAAGGCCGATGGTGCCACAAGCCAGATCAGGGGGCTTTTGAACCGCGCCGCAAGGCCCTGCTGGATATAGCCACGAAAGAGAATCTCCTCGGCGCTTGTCTGGATCAGCACCACCAGCAAAGAGAACGGCAGCAAGGACAGCCATGTTTCGAACGGCAGGTTCGGCTGCATCGGTTCGCCCATTTCATAGGGTGGGAGCAGCGACAGAACGATGCCGAGGCCCAGCAGATACAGGCTCACCCGCAGGAACTGACGGATCAAGGGACGCGGCTGGCCGATGACCGACGTGAACGGCCGGTCCTGCAAAAGCCGCGCGCTGAGGGCGACCCCCAGCGTGATGAAGCCAAAACCGCCCAGCAGTACCAGCATCGCCCCCGGCGTGCTGCCGTCGGCCATCCCGCTCAGCCAGTTACCGGGAAAAAGCGCCGCCAGGATCGGCAAGACTACCGAAGAGAGCGCAAAGGCGATCAAGTAGACAAGGACGAGACCGATCCCAAGCCGCCAGAGCTGAGGCTTGGCCCGCGCAACGCGCACAAGCGCTTCATGGGCGGTGTAGTTCTGCCTCTCAAGCATCAGATCTTAGTCCTTGTTCGGTTCCTGCCCCGCGTCCTGCGCGGAGCCTTGAGCGCTTTGCTGCGCCATCGAAAGCATCCTGTCCCCGGCATTGGACAGATGGCCCGCGATGGTCTCTAGCAGGCGCAGGGCGACGTTGATATCGCTTTCGATCACCGCCTTGTACTCAGCGGCCCCGATGCGCAGGAACCGGCAGTCCTCGGCCGCAAAAAGATCCAATTTGCGCGCGTCCTTCATGATTACGGCAAGATCGCCGATCAGCCGCCCCGGCTCGATCACGGAAACCGGCGCAGCCCCCGCCGGTGCGTTCGGCCATCTGAGTTCGGCGCGCCCTGACAGACACAGGTAAACGGCATCGCCGCTCTCGCCGGCGGCAAATACCCGCTCGCCTGCGGGCACCTCGTGCCAGCCCGCCGAAAACGCCAAGAGCCGCTGGTTGCGTGCATCCAGCTGCGCAAAAAGTTCGGCTCCCGCAATGATATCGAACTTGGCCGCGAAATCGGTTGTTCCAGCCCCCTCCGGAACCCCTTCGCTGCGCCGCTTGACGCCGTCGATCCGCCCATCGCGTATTTCGAAATAAAGGTCATAGCGGTCGGGATGCTGGATATGGTCTTCCATGAAGATCATGGTGGTCTGCGGCATCAGATCCCGCAGGCGATCCCGCGTGCGCAGGCGGTTCTCGGCACTGTGGCTTGCCAGCGCCTTGTCCAGGATCAGGATATCAGGCCGCTTGATGGCGGCACGGGTAAAGGCGGCGCGTTCCTGGAACACCGGCTCCAGCATCGAACCGCCAAGGCCGGTCGGCAGATCATAAAGGATCAGCGCCAGGCGTTTTTGCAGCCCATGGGATTTCAGCACCTCTGCCACGACAGCCTCGACCTGCGCCGCGCGCGCCCCTGCGCGCAGCGAGATTCTCCCGAAAAGCGCATTCTCCAGAACCGACAGACGCGCGAAATAGGCGTGTTCTTTCAGAGGCTGGAACAGCCCCTCGGTCTGCGCGATCAGCCGTGCAGCATGGCTTTTGCGGATCTTCAGAATGCGTGCCTTGAAGCTGTCCGGCAGGCGCGATCCGATCTGCTCTTCGCTCAGAAGGAACGGCACGGTCATCAACAGCGCCTGCTCTTTCTCGGACATGCCGCCGCTGCCCTGCGTGGTGAACTGTTCGGCAGCGCTGCACAGACGCCGGTAAAGATCTTCGTCCAGCCCAAGGCGCTGGAACAGGGGATGGTCCGTATCCTCGCGGCCAAAGGTCTTGATCAGCGTGTCCACGACGCCAAGGCCGATGCCCATGGTTTCTGCGCTGAGACCCTGTTCCCGGATCAGGCGCAGAAACAGACCCTCCGGCTCGATCAACTCTTCCACCGGCACATCGCGGGTCGGCACGGCAAACAGGATGTTGCCGGCAAGAGGAAAAGCCGGGTTGAAGCGATCCGGGTCAAAGTGGTGCACCACATCGGCCAGGCCGACCTCCTGCAAACGCTCGCGAATGACGGGACGCAGGCGGATGATATGCTGCACCAGTGCCGGGTGGGCACCGCCCTCGAACCGGGCATGCAGAGTGCGTTGGAACAGTTGCTCGTCGATGCCCATCGCTTCGATCAGCTGGAACCACCAGTCGCGCAGATCCCCTTCGGAGCCGAGACCCGCCAGTTCGGGATTGACCCAATCGGCCTCCAGAAGATCGCCGCTGTTGCCGGCCCGCTTGGCCTCGGCCTGTTTGCGCAAGGTCGCATTGTCGCGGCTGACATTGCCGGGGCGGCTGCGCAGCGGCATCAGGACGTTGTCGCCAAGGGAGCCGGAAAACAGATAGGGATGCGAATAGGCATAGCCGATACGGGCGGCGATCACCCCCTGGTGCAACCTGTCAAGGCGATGCCCTGCCACCTCGATCACACCGCGCGCGGGCAGGATTTCACGGGTCAGCAACTGGCCAAAGGCGGCCCGCGCGCTGTCTCTGGAGCTTTGTATCGCGACTCGGCTGCCGGCCGGAATGGTCAGGGAGATATCCTCAAGGACGACATTTCCGTCGCCATCCCGGACCGTGACACCCCGCATCTCGATATCCCCGCGCAGGTGCGGGACGTCATCCGGCTCTCCGTCGATCAGCGCCGCATCGATCATTCCACGCGGGGCAAAGCGGTCCACCATGATCTTCCAGCGCAGGGACATGTCCTGCACCTGGTTGTAATAGGTCAAAAGCTCTTTCCAGGGGGCCGACAGGTCCTTGTAGGCCGCCAGCGCCGCAACCAGTGCCCCCACGGTGATGTCCCCCCGGATCGCCAGAACGCCGCCCGCAGAGTAGAACACGAAAGGTGTCACATGGCCGATCATGTTGTTGAGGAACTTCATGAAATATTTCTTGGTGTAGATCCGGCGGCGGATCTCGAAGAGGCGCCCCAGCCTGTCCGAGACCTGCGCAAGGCGATAGCGCCAGCCGCCATTGGCACGCAGATCCTCAATCCCGGCAGCGGTCTCTCCGATCTCGGCGGCCAGCATGCGCACCTCGTGAATGCGATCCTTGTTCAACAGGTTGATCTGGCGCTGCAGCATGGGAATGAGCCAGGCCTGCAGCGGGATGAGCGCCACCGACACCAGACCGAACCAGACGCTTTGCATAAACAGGAAGGTCACGATGGTCAGCATCTGCCCCAGCTGGAACACCGGCTGCGCCACCGCATCGCCCATCAGGCCGCCCATGGGTTCGCTTTCCGATGTGATCATCGACACCAGCTCACCCTGGCTGGTGGTGCGGAAATAGGGCCGTGGAAAGCGGATCATGCGGCTGATCAGCGTATAACGCAGGCGCCGCAGCAGGCGTTCGGCCACGATCCCCTTCATGGTGTTGAGCCGCATCTTCATCATGCCGCCAACCAGAACCGCCCCGAGGAAGGCCAGACACAGGAGCAACAAGTAATCGACCTGGGCGACCTCGTAGCCTCCCCAGGCCTGTATCACCGGCGCCTCGGCCCCAATGGCATCGTTGATGATCCGCTTTGGCAGCTCAAGGCTGGCGTAAAGAAAAGGAAACGTCAGAACCGTCAGCGCCAGAAGCAGAAACTGCTGACGCCGCGAATGCGCCCAGATGAAGGTAAAAAGGGAAGCGGGCAAAGTCTGCGTCCCCTTGGAGGCCCTGCCGGATCTAATCGATGTCATGATGCCACCCGGTCTTACCTGTGCCGACGTTTTGAAATGACCCTCGGACGATCGCCGTTGCTGGCCACTTACCCGGGCCACTTAACCGGGCCGCCTTGATCAAAAACAATCCTGCGAAACTAGGCACCAATAGGTGTTTTGGCAAGGCGCTGCGCGGGGAAACGGCCTTATCTCTTGTCCTGATCCAGTGAGGCATTTATCCCTTTAGGGCGCGTGCAACGAAACGCTGAAGCCGGGGGAGCAGCAAAGCTGGGCAAGAGAGCGACCATAGGGCAGGATGTGCCCCATCCGCCGCCTTTTTGGCGGCGGCGGCGCGTTCCGGTCCTCTCGGCGCTTGCGCTGCCTGTCCTGCTCGGCGCCTGTACCGAATTGCCAGAGGGCGGCTTTTCCTTTGCAAGCGCGGGTGCCCGTGACACAGGGCTGACCGAGGTGACCATGACCGGTGCCGATGTGGTTCTCGCGGCGCCCACAGGATACTGCTTTGACAAGAAGATGTTGCGGCGGGATGCGGCAAACGGCTTTGCCCTGCTGCCGCGCTGCGACAGGCTGGGCCTCGGGGGCGCATTCGCGAGCTTTGGCAAAAGCGCCGTCATCACGGCAACCCTTGGCAAGGCCCCCTCCGGCGCTGTGGCGCCCTCCACGGTGGCTCTGGCTGCAAGTGTACCTGGAGCGAATGTTCTGGACGAACGCCGGAACGGGGCGCTGCCGCTGGTCAAGCTGGACATGCCGGATCACGGCGCACGTGGTGCCAGCCCCGAGCATTGGCGCGGCGCCTTTGTGCAGGACGGTCACGTGATCCTTCTGGCGCTTTATGCGCCAGAGCAAAGCCCGCTCCTGGGGGACCGCGGTGCCGAATTGCTCGAGCAGATGGCCCGGCGCACGCGCGCCGCCTCCGCCCCGCAACCGATGGCGGAGACGGCCGGTCCGGCCGCAGCCCGAACGCCCGGCACGGCACCGCCGCCAAGCCGAACCGCCTCGGGCGGACTGCGCCCTGTAGCGCGCGGCGATCTTGATGGCGCGGCAAAAGCACGGCCGGATAGGGCTTCGGACAGAAAACTCTCCCTCAAAAAGCGGATTGCAGGTTTATTTGACTGAGCCAGAGCGGCTAGATTGCGTGCACGGACATGACCGGAGAAACCGGCAAGGCAAGAACAGTCAGAAGGCAGGGCCCCCAAGTTCATGAGCAGGATTATGGAAAAGCTGCTGCACCGCCGCGTCCTGCGCCACTGGCGGCGCGTTGCCAAAGGGGCGGATGCGCTCTCGTTTGCTGAGCTGCGTCGCAGGCACGTGCAGGCAAAAAAACTGAAAGCCGAGCTGGACCGGGTGATCCATGTGGCCGAAGGGCGACTGGCGCTTCCGCACATTGGAGCCAGCTCGTTTCCGACGCCTCCGGGCAGCGACTGGTCCTGGCGCCCCGAGGCCTGGCGCGGCCCGCTGTCGCTTTCCGGTCTCTCTTCGGTTCCGTCCAAGGCCAGGCTGGGCGATGATGTGCAGCTGTTTCATGACTGCGCCTACTCCGAGCTGACCCTGCGCCAGCTGCGCAATACCCGCGAAGAAGACCTTGCCCCCTTTGGCCTGCGCATGGATGTCTTCAACTTCGACGGCTCGTTCCTGTCACTGGTCGTCGCCCTGCCGCCCGAGGCGGTACAGGGTCTGACCCGCCAGCATCTGATCCGCTTTGACACCATCGTCGAGACCGAAAAGCCGCTCGAGATCTTTGCCCGGCTCAATATCACCCACGGGCCGAACACCGAACAGATCGTGCGGGAACTGCCCCACGGGGAACGCCGCGTGGCCGTGGAATTTGATCTGGCCTACACCAAGATCAACGAAAAGCGCATCACAGGGGCCTGGCTGGATCTGATCTTTGAAGCACCCGAGATGAATCAGCTGGTCCTGCGGGATCTGACCTTTGCCCGACACCGCCGTGCCAACCTGTGAGGAGCCGTGACATGAGCCATCTGACCGTCACCAAGACCCGTTTCCGCAATGGCCGCTGGGAGGGACTTGTCCAGAGCCGCGCCGCCGCAAGCACCGCGCCGGATATCAAGGTGCTCTATCTCGACCGCCCGGTCGACGGCGTCAGCCTGAGCGCAACAGACACGGCCGACACATGGGACCTGATCATTCCGGTCCCGCCCGCGGCCGTGGCCGACGGGGTGCATAGTTTTGTGATAACTGGCGACGGGCAGGATGAAGCACTTGCCCATTTCACCCTGATCGGCGGCGATATCGCTGCCGAAGACCTGCGCACCGAGGTCGATCTTCTGCGGGCAGAGCTCGACATGCTGAAACGGGCCTTCCGGCGCCACTGCGTCGAAACCGCCTGATTTGGACCTCAGGCCGCGGTCCCCCTCGCACGGGCGAGGCCGGTCTCGATTTCGATCAGACGCTGCTTGCGCCACAGGCCGCCGCCATATCCTGTGAGGCTTCCATCCGCGCCCAGAACCCGGTGACAGGGCACCACCAGCGCAAGCTGGTTGGCCCCGTTGGCCCGCGCCACCGCGCGGGTGGCCGAGGGCCGTCCGATGTCCTCGGCGATTCGGGAATAGCTGCGCGTTTCACCGGCCGGGATCTTGCGCAACGCCTCCCACACCGCACGCTGGAAGGGCGTGCCGTGCAAGGCCAAAGGCGTGTCGAACTGCCCGGAGGTGCCTGCGAAATAGCCGCGCAGCTCTTCCGCGATCTGGTCGGTCGGCGCGGGGCGGCCAAAGCCGATACCACCGGGCTGAGAGGCTTCGAGCCGCACAATTTCCCTTGGCAGGGCCTTTCGGTCGGCAAACTCGAGAAGGTGCAGCCGATGCGCGCAGCTGACCGCGATCATGGGGCCAAGGGGCGTGTCGATCCAATCGGCCAGCAGCAGGGTCCCCTGCCGGAAACGGCCCGGCGCCAACCCCGTGAGCCGCGCAAAGGCGGCGCGAAACGCGGAAGGGGACTCAAATCCCGCTTCGATCTGCGCCGCGATCACCGGCTCGCCTGCTTTCAGCGTCGTGAACCCTTCGCGCAGGCGGCGCTGACGGGCCATCTCAAGGAAGGTCATGCCGAAATGACGCCGGAAACTGCGCCGCACGGTCGAAGGGTCCAGCCCCATGGCGCTGATGTCCCCCTCGCGCCAGCGATAGGCCGGGCGATCCTCAAGAGCCGCCAGCAGGCGCTGCACCACCGGGTCATCCTGTGCAGCGGCCGCCAGAGGCGTGCAGCGCTTGCAGGCCCGAAACCCTGCCTCGATACAGGCGCCCGGCGTCTGAAAGAAGCGGCAGTTCTCGAACCTGGGTTTTCGGGCGGGACAGGTCAGTCGGCAGAAAATCCCTGTCGAGGTCACCCCGACATAGGCGCGCCCCTCATAAGAGGCATCACGCGCCACAAGGGCTTCATAGAGGGTTTTGGAATCAGGCAGGTCAAACATCATGGCAAGACCCTACCCCGGCGATGCGGGACATGCCGCCGGTTTCCGGGCATCTATTCAACAAATCGGGAAAACAGGCCTCAACTTGTCATCTTCCCATCCAGCGCCTTGCGCAGGGCGTCGCGCACGGCCTGGCGCAGCACATCGCGGGCCGTATCATCCAGCGCCTTGAGATCCAATGTCAGCTTGTCGCCCTCCTCCACCGCGGGGACCGGAGCGTTTGCCATATCCGGCACCGCACTTTTGATGTGATAGGGCACGATCTGCCGCGCGATCCCCTTCATCCGCACAGGCTCTCCCGGGGTGGCCTCCACGATATCGCGCACATGGGCATATGTTTCGTAACTCATCACGATGCCGCCCGGTTCCGCTATGCTTTCAAGACGTGCCGCCAGGTTCGCCTCGGCGCCGATGATGGTATAGTCCATCCTCTCTTCCGAACCGAAATTGCCCACGTTGCAATAGCCTGTGTTGATCCCCATCCGCGCCTTGAAGGGATGCTCCAGTCCCTGCCTGCTCCAGTGTGCGCCGAGTTCGGCAAGGCGCTGTTGCATCGCCAGCGCCATTTTCACGCAGGCGCGGGCATCTTCGGTCACTCCCCTGGTTTCGGGATCGCCAAAGAAGGCCACGATGGCATCGCCGATGAATTTGTCGATGGTGGCTCCGTGTTCCTCGGCGATCTTGGCCATCTCGGTGAAATACTGGTTCAACAGCGCAGTCAGCTCTTCGGGCTGCATCCGTTCGGTGGTGGCGGTGAAATCCTGAATGTCCGAGAAAAACACCGTCAGCTTCTTCCGCTCGGTCGAGATCGACGCATCCCTTTCCCCCGAGAAGATCGATTTATAGACCTGAGGAGACAGGTACTTGGAAATCTTGAGCGAGATATCCGCCAGAAAGGCGTTGTTGGCCGCCAGTTCTTCGTTCATCCGGCTGAAGCGCCCGGCAAGGCGGAATTGCACCATGGCAAACAGGAGGCCAATGGAGCCGGCCACCGCGAAATAGAGCAACAGCCATTTGAAAGACCAGAGGTTG
Organism: Phycobacter sedimenti; assembly: GCF_038148855.1. Classification (NCBI taxonomy): domain Bacteria; kingdom Pseudomonadati; phylum Pseudomonadota; class Alphaproteobacteria; order Rhodobacterales; family Roseobacteraceae; genus Phycobacter; species Phycobacter sedimenti. The sequence continues at coordinate 255,123 of NZ_JBBVGR010000006.1, forward strand.
AGCGCAACCGGCTGGCGCACGGTCACGGTCTGAACGGCCCGCACGTCGCCCACCTGCCAGTCTGTCTTGGGGCTTTTGGGATGCGCGTTGTGGCAGTCCACGCAGGCGCCCGCCATCACCACCGGCGTGGCCAGGGTGATCTCGCGATTGCGGATATTGCCGGTGGAATGGAGCAGGAAAGGATCGCCATCCGGCGTGGATCTGAAATGTTCAAGCGCGGACTGCTCGAATGGGGTCAGGCTGTGGGGCGGTCGGTCGGCAAAGCTGTAGTCGGACACGAAGCGATAGCGCACGTCCCCCTCGGCGGCGCCAATCGCCTCTCCCAGTTCGAGCGACAGTGTGGCGGGAATGGGAATGGCACCTTCGACGTCCAGATAGTTGTGCAGCGCTTGCGTTTCTGCATCCGAAGCAATCACCCGCTGCACCACGTTGCGCGCATAATAGGAGCGCACCGAAGAGACGATCCCGTTGAGGCTGGCCGCCTGACGACGCAGGGTCTCATCCGACAGCGCCCGCAGATCCAGCCAGACCGCCACCGGCAGGGCGGTCAGCGCCGCGGCCACCAGAACGATCAGCCAGGAGGGCCGGTCCAGAAGATATCGTCCAAGCCGGTCCATCGCGCCCCCCGCCCTACATAGCCCCGCCTGCCGGGATCCGGCCTCAGGTTAAAAGCCCGCAGGCGCTGTGGCAACAAAGCTGAAGCTGCCCGACGCGTCCCATTTGCTTGGCCGCCATCCCGAAGCCTTGGTCGCCCCCCGATCACGTGAAGGTTTTAAACCTTGCTCCGATACCGCGAACCCCTTTCCGCCTTCACGGGACTAGCGAAATCTCGCCATGATATTGAATAACAGTTGAGCGCATACCTAGTTAAACACAGGATCAAGAGACCCGACTGGATCACCGGCAACAGCGTGTGTGTCGCCAGACAGAGTACTGCTGATCGTGGCAAGGTGCAGGGGCCAGGCCACTTTGACCTGCATAAGGAGAAACGAGACATGAAACTTTTTGCGACGGCAGCGACGGCTGTTCTGATGGCATCTCAGGCGTTTGCCGGTTCATACGAGACCAGGTGCGAGACACAGATGGTGCCCTATCAGGAAACCGTGAAAGGGGGCAGCCCCGAAAAGATCGTCGGTGGCGCAATTATTGGCGGGGTGATCGGCAAGGTCGTGACCGACAAGAATGCCGGCGCGGCCGTCGGCGCCATCGTTGGCGGGGCCGTTGCCAATGAGACCAGCAAGAGCACCGTCACCAAATACCGGGAGGTCGAGACCTGCACCAATGTCTTCATTCCCGAGCGCATCACCGATGAAGCCCAACTTCAGACCGTCTTGCAGGATCTGAATGAAGGCAAAACCGTCAGCAAGGAAATGACCATGGACGCCCAATACACGATTGGCGTTTCCTATGACGGCAAATGGGGCCCGAAATCGCAGTTGGCGGCCGAGAAATACCTGGCAAACCTCGCACCGGACGCGCCGCTTTATTCGCTGGTGGTCAACGATGTGGTCATCGTCAGCTCGCCCGACGTCAATGCGATTGATGAGATCAAGGACGCCCTGCTCGAAGCCGGTGTCGTCTCACAGATCTTCATCGATCTGAAATAACGCGCAGGCCGTACCCCGTGAGATGAAAAAGGCCGCCCCAGACAGGGCGGCCTTTTCTTTTGTTTGCTCCAGATCCGGATCAGTCGTTCGGACCCAGCGCCGTCAGGCCCTTCAGGATGTCGATGGCATAGGCCAGCTGGTAATCCTGTTCGCGCAGCTCGGCAGCTTTTTCTGCCTTTTCGCGATCCTCTTCGATCTGGCGGATCTCGTCCTCGGTCAAGCTGTCATTGTTCAGGCGACCGCGCAGGTCCGCTTCCGAACGGGAACGGCTTGCAGCCGAGGCTGCCTCTTCCTCTTCGGTGGCAGGGCGGCGGCGGGGCTGTTCGACCACGATGTCGGGGCTGACACCCAGCGCCTGGATCGAGCGGCCCGAGGGCGTGTAATAGCGCGCCGTGGTCAGACGCATGGCGCCATCGCCGCGCAGGGGCATCACGGTCTGGACCGATCCCTTGCCGAAGGATTTCGTGCCCACCACGATGGCGCGGCGGTGATCCTGCAGTGCGCCCGCAACGATTTCCGAGGCCGAGGCCGAACCGCCGTTGATCAGCACCACGATGGGCTTGCCGCCCGACAGATCGCCCGGTGTCGCGTTGAAGCGTTCGCCGTCTTCGGGGTTGCGGCCGCGGGTCGAAACGATCTCGCCGCTATCAAGGAAGCTGTCGGCCACCTGGATCGCCTCCGTCAGAAGGCCGCCGGGGTTGTTGCGCAGGTCCAGCACGATGCCGTTCACCTTGTCCAGGCCGCCAGCGGCTTCGATCTGCTCTTTCAGACCGCTTTCGAGGTTCGGCGTAGTCTGGCGGTTGAAGGTGGTGATGCGCATCACCACGGTCTCGCCCTCGGTGCGGGCGCGCACGGCCGTCAGCTTGATGGTGTCGCGGATGATCGAGACGTCAAAGGGTTCCGGCTCGCCTTCGCGCACCACGGTGATGATGATCTCGGAGCCGACCGGGCCACGCATCATCTCGACCGCCTCATCTAGAGACAGGCCCAGAACGCTTTCGCCGTCCACATGGGTGATGAAATCGCCCGCCTCGATCCCGGCTTCATCCGCCGGGGTGCCATCGATGGGCGAGACGACCTTCACAAAGCCCTCTTCCTGAGTGACCTCGATGCCAAGCCCGCCGAATTCGCCCCTGGTCTGCACCTGCATGCTGGCCGCATCGTCGGGCGACAGGTAGCTGGAGTGCGGATCGAGCGACGACAACATGCCGCCGATGGCCGCTTCGATCAACTCTTTCTCGTCGACCTCTTCCACATACTGTGCGCGGATGCGTTCGAAGATATCGCCAAACAGATCAAGCTGCTCATAGACCGTCGCCTCGCGGGCACCTTCCTGAGCCAAAAGCGGGCCAGCCACGTAAGTGGTTGCCACGATCCCTGCCAGCGTTCCGCCAAATGCGGCCATCGCGAATTTTTTCATGAAACCTTCATCCACCTTTTCCGGCGTCGAACCATGTTTCAGGATCCACCGGGCTATTGTCCATTCTCACTTCTATATAGAGCGTTTCTGTGCGGTCAGTTCCACCCCCTTCACCGCTTAGTGACAAAATCGCCCCCGCTTGCGGCGCCTCACCGCCCATCAGACCGACAGGTGTGCCCTCGGGGATGACCTCTCCGGCCTCTCCAAAAACCTCGGCAAGGCCGGACAGAATGAACAGTGTGTCCGGCTGCGGCTCCAGAATCATCACGTTACCGAGGTCCAGCAAAGGTCCCCGGTAGCGGATCGTCGCGGCGGTGGGCGATGTCACCAGCGCACGGGGGCGCGCCGCCACCAGGATACCGGGGCGGGCAATCCCCGCCGCATCGCGCGTACCATATCTGCGCAGAACCAGACCTTCGACCGGCAGCGGCAGCTCTCCGCGCAGATCATTGACGTCGGCGCGGCTCTGGATCACCTCCCCATCGGCGATTTCGGAAAGGCCACTGGCAAATCCCGACAGGGTTTCGGTCGAAGCAATCAGGGACGCGGTGCGGATGGGATCCTCGGTAAAGCGTTTTGGCAGATCGGTGCGATCCGCGATGGCCGTTGACAGCTCGGTGCGAGCCGTCTGGATACCACCAAGGCCCTCTTGCAGCTTTTCCGCCGCCGCCTGCTGCAAAAGGCGCAGGGTCTGGACCTCTTCAAGATCGGCGCGCAGGGCTTCGGCGCGCGCATTCAATCCCGGCGTGACCTCGGCCAGCATCATGGCCGATCGCGCCGCGCCCAAGGGCCCCGAGGGGTGCAGCATCAGAACAGGCGGAGACGAGGTTTCGATCGTCTGGATGATCCCCACCAGCTGGGCCACCTCATCCTCGCGGGCGCTGAGCTGCGCCAGAAGCTGGGTTTCACGCCGGGCCACACCCCGCAACCCATCCCGCATGGCGGCGAGACCCGCCTCATAGGCGCGGATGGTCTCGCTCAGGGCCTTCACGCGGTCGCGGGCACTGTCGGCCTGCTCCAGTTGCAGGGTTGCCGCCTCCAGCTGCGCGGCGGCCTGACGCGCAGCACGCGCGGCCTCGGTTTCCGCCTGCACGGGCAGGGCCAGCGCCAGGCACAGCGCAAGCCCGCAAAAGAAGCTGGGGCGGCGCAGGATCATGCGAGCAGGCTCTCGCCGGTCATCTCTTCCGGCTTGGGCAGGCCCATCAGATCCAAGAGCGTCGGCGCCAGATCTGCAAGACGCCCATCGCGAAGGCGCGCGCCTTCGGGGCCGCCCACCAGCGCCAGCGGCACCAGGTTGGTGGTATGGGCGGTATGAGCGCCGCCGGTTTCGGGATCGATCATCACTTCGCAATTGCCGTGGTCCGCTGTCACCAGCATGGCACCACCCGCCTTTTCGAGCGCGGCAACCACCTGAGCCAGGCCCTGATCCACTGCTTCGCAGGCCTTGATCGCCGCCGGAATGTCTCCGGTGTGGCCAACCATGTCCGGGTTGGCGTAGTTGGTGACGATCAGGTCATAGCCCTTCTCGATCGCCTCGACGAATTTTTCGGTCACCTCGGGGGCGGACATCTCGGGCTGCAGATCATAGGTCGCGACCTTTGGCGATTTCGGCATGTAGCGATCCTCGCCCACTTCCGGCTCTTCCTTGCCACCGTTGAGGAAGAAGGTCACATGCGGGTACTTCTCGGTCTCGGCCAGGCGGAACTGGGTCAGACCCTGTTTGGCGACCCATTCCCCCAGCGTGTTGACGATGGGCGCCTTGGGATAGCAGGTGGTCATATAGGCGTTGTGCCCGTCGGAATATTCCACCATCCCCAGAAGCGCCGCCAGATCGGGCCGCGCACCGGTGTCGAAATCGGCAAAGCCCGGCTCCCCGATGGCGCGCAGGATCTCGCGGGCGCGGTCGGCGCGGAAGTTGAGGCAGAAGAAGCCGTCGCCGTCCTTCACCCCGTCAAAGCCTGCCACCACGCTTGCGCCGATGAATTCATCGGTTTCGGACTGGTTGTAGGCATGATCCACTGCGTGATGGGCATCGCGCACGCTGCGCCCCTGCCCCTTGATCATGGCATCATAGGCTTCCTTGACGCGCTCCCAGCGGTTGTCGCGGTCCATGGCGAAATAGCGTCCCGTCACCGTGGCGATCCCCGCGCCTTCGGGCATCTTTTCCTTCAGTTCCTCGAAATAGCCAAAGGCCGATTTCGGCGCCACATCACGCCCGTCGGTCACGGCATGCAGCCAGACCGGCACGCCCGCGTCGCGGATCGCTTTGATCGCGGCCAGGATGTGGGTGATATGCCCATGCACGCCCCCGTCCGAGACCAGCCCCATCAGATGCGCCGCGCCCCCGGTTTCTTTCAGTCTTGCGATAAAGTCCTGCAAGGCGGCATTCTGAAAGAAAGAGCCATCCTCGATGGCAAGGTCGATCTGACCCAGATCCATCGCCACCACCCGGCCCGCGCCGATATTGGTGTGGCCCACTTCCGAGTTGCCCATCTGCCCCGAGGGCAGGCCCACGTCCGGTCCATGGGTGATCAGCTGCGCGGTGGGGCCCTTTTCCATGATCGCATCGAAGGTGGGTGTCTTGGCCAGATAGGGCGCATTGGCCACCCCCGGCTCCCCTGTGCCCCAGCCGTCAAGAATGCAAAGAACAACGGGTTTGGGTCTGCTCATTGGTAGGTCTCCGCCATAGTCGGGCTGTTTCAGCGCTCAGGTGCCTTCTACAGGCTTGCCGCGCATTGGGAAACCGCCGTTAGCGCCAGATGTGGCAATGGGTGCGCTGCGATGGTCTCCGCTTGCTCGCCAATGTAGGCACACATCCGGCCCGTTTCACCCCATGCGCGGCAGAAGCGGCACCCGGCGGGCCAGATCGGAGTTCAGGGTCTCTGTTTCATACAAGGACGACAGAGGCGCTGGTGCCAGAAGATCCGCGTTGCCGTCCAGAAAGCCCTCGGCCGTGTCATGGGCGCCGATTGCCATGCGTTCAGCGGTCAGGAGCAGGAAGCCCAGCGTCACGGTTGCGTTGAACTTTTCCGGCACCCCGGCGGCGCTGGCCAGCTGCCGCAAACCGTTCGCATAGATCGCCATCCCCTCGAAGACCTCGTGGGCCGACAGGATTTCATAGGCGACGCCCAGATGCGCGCGATGGCTGAACCCCTGTGGCCCCAGGCGCCCCTCGGCCAGTTCCTGTGCCATCTGCCGATAATCGGTGCGCTCAAGGCTCATTCCGGATCCTCCGTCAGGCGGTGGCTGTCGGCGGCCGTCAGGTCCAACTCATATACCCCCCGCAGCGCGGCGATCTTTTTCAGTGTCGCCTCCGAAAACGGCGCCTTGCCCTCAAAGGCATGCAGCGCCATCCCCTCGACCAGTTCGGCCACCGAGATATCCAGACACTCAGCAAGCGCCTTCATGGTCTTCAAGAGCCGCGTCTCGATCCGCAGGCCGGTCTGCACACGTGTGACTGTTTTCATGCCACCCTCCTTTTCCCGAAGAGACACATAAAGGTTGCCGAATACGCTATCAAGGTACCAAGGTAGCAAGGTAGCAATTATCACTCTTGGGGCGTCAGGATGTGCCGCAGCAGCGCAACGGGATGGGCGCGTAAGGAAAGGCGCAGGGCGACGTAATCCTCCACCACTTCCTCACCCAGGGTCATCTGCGGCAGGTGGGCGGCGGGCTCGTCTATCGCCTCGCCCTCCAGCTCGCGCTCGAACAGGGGCAGAGGTTTCCTGGCGGTGATCGCCTTGGCCTGCCACAGCGCCTCACGACGCGACAGCCCCAGCACGGCAAAGGCGTCGGCCTCGGCCAGCCGTTCGATCACCGGTGGCGGCAGACCCGCCTTGCGCCAGACGTCCTGCACCTCGGTGTAGCCATTGCCACGCGCCGCCGTCAGCCAGCTGATATCCTCGTCGCTGAGGCCCTTGATCTGGCGAAAGCCGAGGCGCAGCGCCAGCCCGCCCTGCCCGTCCGGCTCCATCACATTGTCCCAGTAGCTGGCATTGATGCAGATCGGGCGCACCTCAACCCCATGGGCGCGGGCGTCGCGGACGATCTGCGCGGGCGCATAGAACCCCATCGGCTGGGAGTTGAGCAAAGCGCAGGCAAAGATGCCGGGATGGTGGCATTTGATCCAGGCCGAGGCATAGACCAGCAGGGCGAAACTGGCCGCGTGGCTTTCCGGGAACCCATAGGCGCCAAAGCCCTCGATCTGGGAAAAGCAGCGTTCTGAGAAATCGGCGTCATAGCCATTGCGCGCCATGCCGCGCAGGAACAGGTTGCGGAATTCGGAGACATTGCCGTGCTTCTTGAAGGTCGCCAGCGAGCGGCGCAGCCGGTCTGCCTGCTCCGGGCTGAAGCCCGCCCCCACCATGGCGATCTGCATCGCCTGCTCCTGAAACAGCGGCACGCCAAGGGTCTTGCCCAGCACCTCGCCCAGCGCGTCCGAGGGGAACTCCACCGCCTCCTCCCCGTTGCGGCGGCGAATGTAGGGGTGGACCATATCGCCCTGAATGGGGCCGGGGCGGATGATCGCTACCTCGATCACCAGATCATAGAAGTTGCGCGGCCGCATGCGGGGCAGAAAGTTCATCTGCGCCCGGCTTTCGACCTGAAAGACGCCAATACTGTCGGCGCGGCACAGCATGTCATAAACCGCCGGATCCTCGGGCGGCAGCGTGGCGAGGGCGTAATCCAGCCGGTGGTGCTGGCGCATCAGGTCAAAGGCCTTGCGGATGCAGGTCAGCATGCCAAGGCTGAGGACATCGACCTTGAGGATGCCCAGCGCGTCGATATCGTCCTTGTCCCAGCAGATGACCGTGCGCCCCTCCATCGTGGCGTTCTCGATCGGGACCAATTCGTCCAGACGGCCTGCGGTGATGATGAAACCGCCCACGTGCTGCGACAGATGCCGGGGAAAGCCGATGATCTGCCCCACCAGATCCAGCGTCTGGCGCAGGCGGGGCGCTTCGGGGTCAAGGCCGATCTCGCGCAGGCGGGCGGGGTTCGCGCCGCTGCGATCAAAACTCCCCCAGAGCTGCGAGGACATGGCGGCAATGGTATCCTCACTCAAGCCCATGGCGCGGCCCACCTCGCGGATGGCGCGCTTGCCCCGGTAGTGGATCACGGTTGCGCAGAGCCCCGCCCGGTGGCGACCGTAACGCTCGTAGATCCACTGGATCACCTCCTCGCGGCGCTCATGTTCGAAATCCACGTCGATGTCGGGCGGCTCGTCGCGCGCCTCGGACACGAACCGCTCAAAGACCATGGTGCCCATTTCCGGGCTGACCGAGGTGACGCCAAGGCAATAGCACACCACCGAATTGGCAGCCGAGCCGCGCCCCTGACACAGGATCCCGCGCGAGCGCGCAAAGTCGACGATGTCATGAACGGTGAGGAAATAGGGCTCATACTTCAGCTTGGCGATCAGGGTCAGCTCATGCTCCAGCATGGCGCGCACCTTTGCCGGGGCACCGGCCGGATAGCGCCAGATCAGCCCCCGTTCGGCAAGGCGGCGCAGGCGCTGGGGCGGGGTTTCCCCCTCCAGTCCCTCGTCCGGGTAGTCATAGCGCAGCTCATCCAGCGAAAAGGTGAGGCTGGCGGCCAGATCCTGCGCGCGCATCAGGGCGTCTTCGTGCCCCTGGAATATGCGCCGCATCTCCTCCGGTGCGCGCAGGCGCTGCTCGGCATTGGCAAGGGCGGCGCGGCCCAGATCCTCCACCCGGCAGCGCAGGCGGATGGCGCTCAGGACATCCGCCAGACGGCGGCGCGCTCCGTGGTGCATGCGTGGGGCGGCGCTGGCGATCGTGGGCAGGTTCAGCTCATCGGCGAGGGCGGCAAGCCCGGCAAAGCGGCGGCGGTCCCGCCCATCATAGGCAGGCGCCATCAACAGATGCATCCGCCCGGCAAAGCGGCGCGTCAGAGCGTCCATATGCGGCGCCCACCCGTCCGCGCCGCCCGGCAGAGGCTCCGCCTGTGGCGACAGAAGCAGATGGAGACCTTCGGAAAAATCCAAAAGGTCGGCAAGGTGCAGATGACACGCGCCTTTCTCGGCCCGCAGCCGCCCAGTCGAAAGCATCCGGCAGAGGCTCCCCCAGCCGGTGCGATCCATCGGCAAAGCGATCACCGGCGGTGCATCGACAAACACCAGCCGTGCCGCGGGGATCAGGCGCGGCACCGCATAGATCGGGAAAGAGGGCGCGGGCGCAATATGCCCAGGCCGGGGCGGGCCTATCGGGCTGTTGCCTCGATCCCAGGCCTGCCGCTCTGCCACGCGGCGCGCAATATCGCGCGCCGCACTATGGGCGCGCACGATCCCGGCGACCGAATTCTCATCCGCGATGGCCAGCGCCCCGATCCCCAGCTCCACCGCACGCGCCACATACTCCTCCGGGTGCGAGGCCCCGGTGAGAAAGGTGAAATTGGACAGAATCGCGAATTCAACAGACATGGCCTTAGTGTATATTCATGATTTGTTCTCTTTTCGAGTCGCCCTCGCGGATCACGCCCGAAGGGGGATCCGCGCCATGCCCAACCGCCGAGAACCCGGCTCTGCCGGTTTTGAGACGGGCGGGAGCCTCTCCGTCACCAGATGCGCAGGATCCGGGTCGCTACAGCCCCTCAGCTGCGGTCAATGTCGCGCCAAAACAGGAGATACAGATGCTGAAGATCACCGCCCTTCCCACCGATACCGTCCGCGCCCTTCAAGGAGGAGGTCCGGACGCCAACGGACAGACAGCCGAACGCAGCACATCGGACGGCGGCGGCAACCCCTGCCGCCATTGCCTGCGCTATATCCCCAAAGGTGCAGAGATGCTGATCCTCGCCCACCGCCCCTTTCCCACGCCGCAACCCTATGCCGAAGTCGGGCCGATCTTCCTGTGCGCAGATGGCTGCCCCTGCCATGAGGGGGAGGAGATGCCCGAGGTGCTGCAAGGCTCCCCCGACTATCTGATCAAGGGCTACAGCGCCGAGGATCGCATCGTCTATGGCACCGGCGTGGTGGTGGCGGCGGAGCGCATGATGGCGCAGGCGAACGAGATCTTCACCGATCCCCGCGTCGCGTACATTCACATAAGGTCCGCCCGCAACAACTGCTATCAGGCGCGGATCGACCGAGGATAGGCGGCAAATGTTTCGCGCGCGAAACAGTGTAATACTCTGTTAAAAATCATCAAAATCTTCTGACCGGAACGCGCGGGCATAGTGCAACATATCCCTGAACGATCTGGCAGCCGTTCACAAGCGGCTGCCGCATTGCCCTTTGAGAGGGAACACTGATACGGATTGCAATGTCATTCAGTCAATTTCATCCCCAAACCACCCGAACCCGACCATGCGACACCCCGAAGCGCGATTGAACGATGTTATTCCGCTGAAAAATTCAGAAAATGGAGAGACGCGCCTCATTCTGATGCTGGACCAGCTGACAAGCATTCCCGAGATCGGCGACATCCTGTTCGCAGCTGGCCACAACTTTGAAATCACTGACGTCAGCAAGCAACAAACCCGGTCCTGCCTTATGGGTTGGCCTCTCAAGGGCTTGGGATCGATTGGTGTTGCCGTAAACGGGGATGAAGAAAAGCTTCGTGCCTTTGCAAGGCAAACACCACGACCAAGGGTCACATGGACCTCCAAGGATGCACTTGGCTGGGCTTTTACCGACCACGATCTGCCGGTTTTCCACCACCTCAACACCGGCTGGAATGCCGATCCGAATGCCCCCGACCCACGCGTAGAGCTCGAAGACAGGGATCTGCTCGTTACCTTCGCACCGAACCGCTATCAGTTCCGTCGATACGAGGGCCTAGAGGAAATCACACTCCAATTTCGGGACTGCAGCCGGTATCGCATAACCCCTATCAACGATCACGGCTGGTACGGGCGGCAATGTCGCTTCAGTAGCCTCGCCCCGGCCTGGGGCGAATTCTACGAGATCACAGGCTACACACGCGATGCCTTGGAGCCCACGCCTTGGGCTGAGGCAGCGGGGAAGGGAGATCGACACTTCCATTTCTATTTCCGGGATGAGACCTTGGAGGTAAAGGCAGGCGATTGGAACGTCTCTCCAATGCCCGATGATTTGAAGTAGGCCGCGCTAAAGCGCCTTGTCCATCGCGTGATTATGCAGGACCGCCCCCCGGCGCATAAAATCGCGGCGGCCCTGATCGGTGAAGCCCTGCCGCAGAAAAAAACGGCGGGCGGCTTCGCTGGCCTCGACATAAAGGCGAGCAAGGCCACGCCTGCGGGCCTCTTCTTCCAGAGTGGCATAAAGCGCGGCGCCGATCCCGGTGCCCGCGAAATCCGGCGCGATGTAGAAACAGTCGATGTGGCCGTCCGGTTCCAGCTCGATAAAGCCCTGCGCCACGTCCGCCTCATCCGCCGCGATCCAAGTGGTCCGCCCGTCGCGGGCGCGCGTCTCTATCACCTCTGCCGGAGCTTCCACCGGGCTCCAGGCAGCGCATTGCGCGGGGGTGTAGTCGCGCGCGCCGATCCCGTGCACGGCGGCGTGAAAGATGCGGCCCCAATCTGCCGCATCACGGTCCTCGAAGGAACGAATGTGCATCGGGGTGCTCCCTAGCGGGATTTCGTGAGGGCGAGGAAGACGTCTTCAAGATCCGCCTCTTCGGTCTTCACATCGCGGATCGAGATCCCGGCGGCGCGCACGGCGGCCAGCACGTCTTCGGCACTGGTTTTCTGGCTGTGATAGCGCAGCACCACGGCGCCATCGCCGCGCAGCTCGGCCTCGATGCCATCGCCCTTTGGCAACTCGCTGACCGGAGAGGCCGGATGCACCACCATCGCGCGCGCATCGAGACGGCCCAGCAGGTTCGCGGTGCTGTCGCGCGCCACCACCTCGCCCTGGTTGATGATGGCGATCTCGTCGCACATCTCTTCAGCCTCTTCGAGGTAATGGGTCGTGAGGATGATGGTCATGCCCTGCTGATTGAGCTTGCGCACGTTTTCCCACAGCATCTGGCGCAGCTCGATGTCGACCCCGGCGGTGGGTTCGTCCAGCACCAGGATGTTTGGGCGATGCACAAGCGCCTTGCCCAGCAAGAGCCGCCGCCGCATGCCGCCCGACAGGGTGCGGGCATAGGCCTCGGCCTTGTCCTCAAGCCCGATCATGCGGAGGATCTCGTCACTGTAGCGTTCGGATTTCGGCACGCCGTACAGGCCCGCCTGCACCTCCAGCGCGCCGCGCGGGGTGAAGAAGGGATCCAGGTTCAGCTCCTGCGGCATCACCCCGATCGAGGCCCGGCTCTGGCGCGGGTTCTCATCCTGGTCAAAGCCCCAGATCGTCACCTTGCCGCTGGTTTTCACCACCAGCCCCGCAAGGATATTGATCAGCGTGGATTTGCCCGCGCCATTCGGCCCCAGCAGGCCAAAGACCGACCCGCGCGGCACCGTCAGGTCGATGCCCTTCAGCGCGTGTTTCTCGGGCTGGCCTTTGCGCCCTTTGTAGGTTTTGCGCAAGCTTTCGATCCGGATTGCATCATCAGTCATCGCGGCTCTTGCTCCCTCGGCTGTCCTGTCACATAAAGCCCCTAACGCATCAGCAAGAGGATCGCCAGCCGATGACCATCGAAGCGCCTGAAACCAAGATCGTTGACAGCTACCGTGTCGCCTGCGACGGCGGCGAAGGCGCGCTGGGACATCCGCGGGTCTACCTGCAGATCCCCGAGGATACCGGTTGGGTCGAATGCCCCTATTGCGACTGCAAATACATCCACAAGGATTTCGAGGGCAAGGTCGACTGACACCGTTGCGGGTCCTGTACAGATCGTGAAAGGCGCTTCCGACCCGTCGGCGGCGCTTTTTCTTTGGCGGCAGCCCGGCCACATTGCAAATCCCGCCCAGGCGGATCATCCTCAACAGCAGCCGCGATATCTGCGTCAAAGGAACATTCAGCGCCATGCAAAACCCCTCCAAACCCCCGCTTCTGGCCGTCCTGATCGACGCGGACAACATCTCGGCCAAACATGCCGAAGTGATGTTCGAAGAGATCGCCTCGCTGGGTGAAGCCAGCATTCGCCGCATCTACGGGGACTTCTCGGGCACGGGCACGCAGGGCTGGACCAAGGAAAAGCTGGCGGCTCTGGCCATTGTCCCGCACCAGCAGTTTGCAAACACCACCGGCAAGAACGCCTCTGATATTGCGCTGGTGATCGATGCCATGGACATCCTGCATTCGGGCCGGTTCGACGGCTTTGTGCTGATTTCATCCGACAGCGATTTCACCCGGCTCGCCAGCCGCATCCGGGAACAGGGACTGGATGTTTTCGGCATGGGCATGCGCAAGACGCCTGCGGCCTTTGTGAAAGCCTGCAAACGCTTCATCTATGTCGAGAACCTGATTTCCGAGCCTGCAAAAGCAGCGCCGAAGCCAAAACTCCAAAAGGAACAGAGCCAGCCCAGCGACCCCGCGGAGCTCGAAGATCCCAGCAAGCTGGTAAAACGCGCCATGGATGCGATCAATCAGGACGATGAATGGTTCACGCTGGGGCAGATCGGGCAGTACATCAGCGCCGCCACGCCCGACTTTGACACCCGCAGCTATGGAAAACGCAAACTCAGCGATCTGATCGCCACGCTGAAGATCTTTGAAACCAAGCGCGGCGAGGGCAACCAGATCCTGGTACGCCGCATCGATTGAGCCGCCCCGCAGGGCGCCCGGACAAGGTGTAAGAACAGGGTCGCGGACCGCGGCGCGCCGGTGCAAGGGCCATCAGACCTGCACCGGCGGCCAATCCATCACGCCCCGCGTTTGTAGACCTGGCGGCCATCCATCCAGGTTTCCAGCACCGCGATCTCCTTGATGCTGTCGGGATCCACTTTTCGCGGATCCTGATCAAGGATCACCAGATCCGCCAGTTTTCCCGGCTCCAGGCTGCCGACCTCGTGATCCGAGAACAGCTGCCAGGCCGCCTCGGACGTGACGGCGCGAATGGCGCTTTCGACCGAGATCCGCTCTTGCGGGGCAAGCACGTAGTCGGGCTCTTTCCAGGTCTTCCGCGTCACTGCCATTTCGATCATGTGCAGCGGCACCGGGTCGGTGACCATGAAATCAGAATGAAGGGTATAGCCCACTCCGGCGTCCTCAACGCTTTTGCAGCGGTCCAGAAGCTGTGCTTTTTGCTCGCCGAACACCTCGTCGCGCATGGCAACGCCCCAGTAGTGAACATGACCGATCAGGAAACTGGCCGAGACGCCAAGGTCCTTCATGCGGGCGATCTGCTCGTCATGAAGGATCGAGCAGTGTTCAATGCGCGCACGCACCCGGCTCATGTCGACACCTGCATCGCGCACCGCCTCGCAGGCGTCCAGCACGTTGTCGATGGCCGCATCGCCGTTGCCATGGATCGCCAGATGCCAGCCCTTGGTTGCGCGGTCCACGGCCAGCTCGATCAGATCCTCGCGCGCGGTATAGGCAAGGCCGTAGTTGTCCGAGTTGATGTAAGGTTCGCGCTGCAGGCCGGTGTAGCCCTGGTTCGACCCGTCGGCGACCAGCTTGTAGCCCGCGACCCGCGCCATGGCATTGCCCGCGCCGGGTTTCACATCTGCTGCATCCCAGGCCTCGGCCCCGATGGTGTAGAAGGGATAGGCCCGGATGCGCGCAGGCAGTCGACCCGTGGCCGCCGCCCCCATCATCACCCCCACATCGGCGGGCGACTGCGACAGCCCCCCGAGGCTCAGCTCGCTCACCGTGGTCAGACCATCCGCGCTCCACTTTGTCAGAAGGCCCACCAGCGCATCGACCGGCTCCGTCGCGCCCAGCGCCGGATAGGCCCCCAGCACCTGCAGGAAAGCCACGTTGTTCTTGATCACACCGGTCAGATTGCCATCCGCATCACGCACGAATTCTGCGCCCGGAGGGTTCTCCACATCCGGGCTGACGCCCGCAGCCTCAAACGCCTTTGAGTTGGCATAGGCCAGATGCCCCGAGGCGTTGAGCAGGAAGATCGGATGCTCGGTCGAGATCGGATCGAGATCCGCAAAGGTCAGCTCGTCCAGCCCGTCTTGTACAGCCGGGTCAAAATTGCGGAACACCAGCCATTCGCCGGCGGGGGTGTCCGCCACGCGGGCCTTGATGTGATCCAGCACCGCCGCCACGGTCGTGTATTTGGCCATGCCGACGTATTCCATGATGGCGTCCACGACGCTTCCGGCGATCACATGACTATGGGCATCGATAAAGCCGGGAAGGACGGTCTTGCCCGCCAGATCGACGATCACGGCGGCCTCTCCGGCGACGGCGCGCACCTCTCCGTCCGTGCCCACGGCAAGGATCCGGTTGCCACGGATCGCGACAGCTTCCGCTTCGGAAAAGTCATCATCCACCGTCAGAACCGTGCCGCCGGTAAAGACCACAGTGTTGTTGTCCTGCGCCCTTGCCCCGCCCGGAAGCGCAGCAGCAAGGCTGGCAATGGCCGCGCCGCCTTTCAGGAAGTCACGACGCCCCAGACTGCCAAGATCGATGCCCCAGTTGCAGGACCAGCCGCCCTCGCCTACCTGCTGTTTCATCTCCTGAACGCGCTCGTTCGTCTTGAACAGTTTGCCAAAATCCGCACTGCAGCATGCGCAGCCGTAAATGTGTTTGGTCATGTCGGCCTCCGAACAAAAATCGATACAACTCTCATTCACCATAAGGCCAACCGCACATAAGTCACCCGCAACTTGAACGTCCAAAGTGAACCGGCGGATCCTTGGGCAAAGGGCAATTGCCCTTCCCGCCTTGATCACCGATAACGGGGCCAAAGGGGAGTATCAGCGATGAGCGAGACACAATTCGGCAAGGGATGCCATCTTCATCTGATTGATGGCTCGGCCTTCATTTTTCGCGCCTATCACGCGCTGCCGCCGCTGACGCGCAAATCCGACGGGCTGCCGATCGGGGCCGTCGCGGGCTTTTGCAACATGCTCTACAAATACATCGAGGCCAACACCGGCCCCGATGCGCCGACCCATGTGGCGGTGATCTTTGACCACTCCGGCAAGAGCTTTCGCAACGATCTTTATGATCTCTACAAGGCCAACCGCCCCCCTGCGCCTGAAGACCTGCGCCCGCAGTTTCCGCTGACCCGCGACGCCACCCGCGCCTTCAACATCGCCTGCAAGGAGATCGAAGGCTTCGAGGCCGACGACATCATTGCAACCCTTGCCCATCAAGCGCGCAATGCGGGCGGGCGCTGCACCATCATCTCGTCAGACAAGGATCTGATGCAGCTGGTGGGCGGCGGCGTCGAGATGCTGGACGCCATGAAGAACAAACGCATCGACAGCGACGGCGTGGTGGAGAAATTCGGCGTCGGCCCGGAGCGTGTCGTCGATGTGCAGGCGCTGGCAGGCGACAGCGTCGACAACGTCCCCGGCGCGCCGGGGATCGGGATCAAGACGGCGGCCCTGCTGATCAACGAATACGGCTCGCTCGAGGCTCTTCTGGACCGCGCCGAGGAGATCAAACAGCCCAAGCGCCGCCAGACCCTGATCGAGATGCGCGAGCAGATCGAGCTGTCGAAACGGCTGGTGCAGCTGGATTGCGACATGACCCTCGATTTCACGCTGGAGGATCTGGAGCTGAAAGAGCCGGATCCGGATACGCTGCTCGATTTCCTGGCGCAGATGGAGTTCCGCACCCTCAGCACCCGCATGGCCAAGCAGATGGGCCGCGAGGCGCCGGTCATACCCGAACCGAAAGCCCCCGTCGGCGGGCCGGTCGAGGATACTCCGGCAGAGGCGGCACCTTTTGATGCCGAAAAATATGAATGCGTGCGCGATGCCGACGCCTTGCAAAAGTGGATCGACCGCATCCGCCATCGCGGCTGGGTCGCCTTTGACACCGAGACCACCGGCCTGAATGAAATGACCGCCGATCTGGTTGGCATCTCGCTGTGCGTCGAGCCGGGAGAGGCCTGCTATATCCCCCTCACCCACAAGGCCGAGGCGGGCGGCGACGATCTGTTCGGCTCCGACGCGCTGGCCGAGGGGCAGATGGAGTTCGACACGGCGCTTTCCATGCTGAAACCGGTGCTGGAGGATCCCGCGATCCTCAAGATCGGTCAGAACATGAAATACGACGCCAAGATCATGGTGCGCCAGCGTGGGGCGGGCTTTGAGGAGGGCATCGTGGTGGCGCCCTATGACGACACCATGCTCTTGTCCTATTCCCTTCATGGCGGTGAGCACGGTCACGGCATGGACACGCTGTCCGAACGCTACCTCGATCACACGCCGATCCCCATCAAATCGCTGCTGGGCACAGGCAAATCGGCGATCACATTCGACCGCGTGCCGGTGGCTGACGCGGTGCCCTATGCGGCCGAGGATGCCGACATCACCCTGCGCCTGTGGAAGCTGTTCAAACCGCAGCTTCACCGCGAGAAGGTCACCACTGTCTATGAAACGCTGGAACGCCCCCTGTCGCCGGTTCTGGCCCGGATGGAGCGTCACGGCATCAAGGTGGACCGCGACACGCTCAGCCGTATGTCCAACGCCTTTGCCCAGAAGATGGCGGCATTGGAATCGGAAATCCACGAGCTGGCAGGCGAGAGTTTCAACGTGGGCAGCCCGAAACAGCTGGGCGAGATCCTGTTTGACAAGATGGGGATCGAAGGCGGCAAAAAGGGCAAGACCGGCGCCTATGCTACCGGCGCCGATATCCTGGAAGAGCTGGCAACCGAACACGAGCTGCCCGCCCGCGTGCTGGACTGGCGGCAGCTGTCGAAGCTGAAATCGACCTACACCGATGCGCTTCAGGATCACATCAACCCGGAAACGGGCCGCGTTCATACATCCTATGTGCAGACCGGCGCCAACACAGGGCGGCTGGCCTCGGCGGACCCGAACCTGCAGAACATCCCGGTGCGCTCAGAGGAAGGCCGCCGCATCCGCGAGGCCTTCGTGGCCGAGGAAGGCAACAAGCTCCTGTCGCTCGACTACAGCCAGATCGAACTCCGCATCCTCGCCCATGTGGCCGATATCGGCACGCTGAAGCAGGCCTTTGCCGATGGGCTGGACATTCACGCGATGACCGCATCGGAAGTCTTCGACGTGCCGCTGTCCGAGATGACGCCCGACATCCGCCGCAAGGCCAAGGCGATCAACTTTGGTGTGATCTACGGGATTTCCGGCTTTGGCCTGGCGCGCAACCTGCGCATCCCGCGGGCCGAGGCGCAGGGCTTCATCGACCGCTATTTCGAACGCTTCCCCGGCATCCGCAAATACATGGACAGCACGGTGGAGTTTGCCAAGGAGCACGGCCACGTGCAGACCTTGTTCGGTCGCAAGATCCACACGCCCGAGATCAACGCCAAGGGCCCGCGCGCGGGCTTTGCCAAACGCGCGGCGATCAACGCGCCCATTCAGGGCACCGCCGCCGACGTGATCCGCCGCGCCATGATCCGCATGCCTGACGCCATCGCCCATCTGCCCGCCAAGATGCTGTTGCAGGTGCATGACGAATTGATCTTTGAAGTGCCCGAAGCGGCAGTCGATGAAACCATCGAAACCGCCCGCCGCGTCATGGAAAGCGCCGCCGACCCGGCGGTGCATCTGGATGTCAAACTGACCGTGGATGCAGGAACAGGCAACAACTGGGCCGAGGCACACTGATCAGGGGGGCGCACGGCAGTTGCCCTGTGTCAGGCAAAACCGACGCGCCTGCCCCATCGCGGGGCCAAATCGCGCGTTGCACGCGAGCAGCGGACCTTCGTTCATAGTGCAGCGAGGGTCAGGAATAAGACCAAAGCGGGCTTCGGTCATTTTCGCGATGGCCGAAGCAATGTGAGATAGGTCAGCAAAATCCGCGAGAATAGCGTCTGAGTGCGAGGTCTAGCGAACCCTATTGAGAGGAGCTCAACTTTCTACTCTCTCCTGCCCCTGGAACGGTCGAAGATGGTGATTTGTGTGGTAAAGCCCGGCCCGAACACTACTCGCAATGCTCCAAATCAACCCCCTTTATCCGTGGCTCTGCAATATTT
This sequence comes from Phycobacter sedimenti, assembly GCF_038148855.1. Lineage (NCBI taxonomy): Bacteria > Pseudomonadati > Pseudomonadota > Alphaproteobacteria > Rhodobacterales > Roseobacteraceae > Phycobacter > Phycobacter sedimenti. The sequence goes on from NZ_JBBVGR010000006.1 coordinate 274,121, forward strand.
ATGACTTCCGCATCTTGTGGATCGCTTGATGCCGACCAAGTCACGTAATTGGTAAGCGTCGCATCGTCGTGTTTGAAAACCCCGGCTTTCACTTCTGCCATGCCCGGTGCTTCGACACGCACATTGTATGGAGTTTCCTCATCGACCGCGCGTTCACGCGACACAAGCAGGTCTCTGAAGCCTGCATTACGATTAAGAGCTATACGATAGCGACCGGGGCACGGGTTCGAAAAATGCAGCCAGAAACCCGAGCGATCCACGCCATTTTCGTCGATACGCGTCATGGCAGTAGAACGAGCGTCACTAAACCCGGCACCAAACACATGCGTCCAGAAGATCCTGTGACGGAACCTGAACTGCATATCGCCAAAGTCACCGGTCTGACGCAAGCGTCCGGTCGACATTCGATAACTCAGCCAATCATTGCTCTCCGATGGTGCGAATTCAATGATGGGCTCCAATGTCACATTCGCAGCCTCTCCGCCATTCCAATCCACCCAGATTTGAAGAAATCTGTCGCCTCCGCCGCCCCTTGACCCGATATCAAGGGGTAAAGTCGAAAAGATCAGAAACAGGAAAAAGGCTGCGCCAAAACCGCCAGACACCATATCTACAAAGCTGAAACCAAATGTATCCGGCTCCGGTTCCGCATCCAGGCCCACGATCATTTCGTCCCAATTCCTCTGGGGCAAAGGGTCCGTAGCCTCAGGCACCGTTTCAATTCTGTCATGCTGCTCCGCCATGGCCTCAGTTCCTGCTGTCCGGCTTAAATTCACCGGATTGACTCAGGGTGGCAAATCGCGACGTACCAGTACCGCGCGAAGGCAAAATGTCAAAGGCGATCCGTTCCGAATACCGATTTCCGACCAAAACCCGCATAGTCACATTTCGTGCGGGCCGCGCCGAGACAAGCTCCAAGCGCTGCGCAGTGAAACCCTTCGGTAGATAGACAAAAGCACGGCAGTTTTTTCCCGGATTTCCGGCCTGAGGACGGGACAGCCAATACTCAGTCGCCGCATCGGCGCGCTCTCCTGCGCCCAATCGAATAGACGAAACCACCCGGCAATCGTCCGCCTCAAATATCAGGGTTACAGACATACCACTGTCAAACACACGATCAAACGCGCTATCTGCAAGCGCGATATTCGCCACCCGGTCCGCGTCATCTTTTCGCGACACAGTCGGGTCCAATTTTACCAAAACAAGGAAGATGACGAACAAGGCGATTGCCGCGCCAAAGACGCAGGTCAGTGCATCGGCAAGCGACATGATAAATGTCGAATCGTCGTGCTCTTCTCCAGGATCTCGGAACGCTTCAGCCATCGATCATGTCACTTACCACTAGCTTCGGTCGTACTTCTGGCAAGCCTCATGTTCTCGACGCGAGATACCGTCACTTCGCCCAGACGCTGTTCGGCGGCGACCACAAGGCTCAGAACTACACCGAGGAGCAACGCAATCAAGGTAGTGGCAAACGCAAGGCCAAGGTCAGTCGAAAGCGCGCTGATGGCTGCAGAACGTTCATTGATTGTACTTGCCCAAACGATCTGATCTGCACCTGTCAAACTAAGCATGATGCCGCGCACCGTGCCGATGAAACCAATCGCCGGCATAATTGTAGCCACAAGTTTTAAAGGCCAACGGCTCGAACGCAGGCTGAATAATACCGGTACATGACTATCGGCTGGAACAAACCACAGTTCCTCTTTCAAGTAGGCCCAGATCAAGGCGGCACAACGCACCACCGCAACAAACAAGCCGAAAAGAAAAAGGCTCAGCATCGCATACTGCTCGTAACCGGTCACTAGTGTCAGCCAAAAACGCTCATCCCGAGTTGAATCGGCTGTACGGATGCGACCTGCCACATAAAGGGCGATTTCTTCTCGCTGACGAAACGCATCAAACAGTTGCTGTGCTTCTTCGATTTCGAACGCATCGTCTGCATTACTTGGACCCAGAGAAGGGCCACCGGGATTACCTTCGTCGGGCTTTTCGGTTTTGGTTGTCAAAACCGAACAGCGACCGCTCAGATCCCCGTCTTCGCTGCGCAAATAGCTGCCAATTTGTTTGGCTTCCACTTCGCGCCGCCAATCCAGATAGCCTGCTGCAGTCATGTTTTCCTGCGTATCGTAAACCTGCCCACTAATTAAAAGCGCCGTCAGGATCTCTTCATCACGATACGGGGTCGGAATTTCCATGCGACGGGAATTGCGGAGCGTGTCAAAGCCTCGGCTTCTGTCGTGAATGTCCACCAAATCGCTGCGAGAAAACTCGTAGAGCCGCAATGGCGACAATTCGTTAATCGCTGCTTTGAGCTCTTCCGCGGCCCCCATATCTTCGTTCTTAAGGTTGGGGGCCTTGGTCGGATCGATAGCCGGGTGACCAGCGGTTAGATCTCGTGCCTGGACATCAGCCAGGGTAACCGCGAGCATCCAATCCAACGCGGCATCTTGCCTTTCGATCTCGCGTTTTTTTGCATTGTCGGTTGAGGCCAACTGTCCTGCGACGCCACAAGGGCGACTCAAGGAACGCAAAAGCCCGAAACTTGTTTCATTCATTCGGTCAGCGCCCCGCAGAAAATCCACCGTCATCGCCGTTGCGCGATCGGTTTCCGAGGCTGCAATCAAAGACGTTGGGTTGGGAAAATTGCGTTCGTTCAGCAGATTGGTTTCCCGCAAAAGTGACCAGATTGTCAGCCAACTGAGTTGCCCGCGTGGCCGCATCCCTGGGTCACCTTGGCGGCCATTCTCCAGGGAAAGAGCTACTAGGTTGGGCCCGCGGCAATCCGCTTGAACCAGTCCCGGCACGCGGGCGCATAAGTCTTCGATCACATCAACTTGCGCAGTGGAGGCAACAAGGTTGCGCTGCATCCTGTCCTGCAGTTTGCCATAAATCACATCGCCAATCAAAAGTGCCAAGGCCAGCAGTCCAACAGTCGGAACCGCAGGCAAACCCAGATCTGGCCTTAGGTTTCGAGTGTTCTCGAATAAAATCATTAGAAGGACGCAACCCACGACCAAGAAAACCATCGCGAAGTGCCCAATAAGGACTGCAGCCGAGAGCATGATGGCGGGCATCAGTGCGTACAGGAATACATACTGAAGCTTCTTGAAACGGTCGGTCATTGAAATGGCTCCGGACAGGTGGAATTCGGCAAACGCACCAAAGGATCGGGCAGTGCGCGCAATCCGGTATGGCGACGGTCAAAAATCGCGGGTTGGGTCAGTGCCAGCCTTACAGCACCTATTTCCAACATCTCGTCACTGGGAACAGAGGGTGATTGCACGGCACCCAGCGCGGTCGCTATTTCAGCGCCCGTGACGCAGCGGCGTCTGATATGAGGTAAGATTTCAGCCCCATCAAGCGACAGAGACGTATCCCACAACGTATCTAAGGCAAGCTGTTTGGACGTGACTTGGTCCAGAAGAATATGAATTTTTTGATTGGGCAGTTTGTCCTGGCCCTGCTCAACAAAGGCCCAACTCTGAGACTGTTTACGCGCATCCAGTCCCATCAGGACTTCCCAGCCGCCATCCGATTTCGGCAACCTGCGTACTTCTTCCCAAATCCCTGCCAACATTGCTGCTTTGGCCGGTGTTTTCCCTTCTTCGAGGCGTAAGCTGCCTCCGGGTGCGGGAACAGACAGTGGAAAACTCAGTTCACGTATATGCAGCGATGCACCAGGCGCACTTTGCCAAATCCAACTGTGCGTCTCATGTGTTGGTTTGGCGGTCCGACTTTGTCCCCTTTGCTCTTTCCCAGAAGACAGTACTCCGAGCACCAAGTAGTCGTCCGCTTCGGCAGACAAGATTTCCGGACGTCTGCCATGAGTCAGCCATAGACTAAGCGCGTGTGCCAAGATGGCCGGCCTTTGGAGATAGCGCGCCAGCGGATCGTCAGCGGCCAATACGAGCGGCGTTACCAGTGACCATCCGTCCCCGACTGCTGCTTCCCGCATCATAATGTGCCAGTTCAGCGTCGCGCCCGAAGCATCAGTCTCTTTCCAAACTTCCGGTTGATAAACCCGATCTTCTTTGCCCGTTATGTTCGGCAGAACGATCTCTGCCATCTGGCTGAAACCCAGTGTATTCTCAAGGCCAGCCACTTTCGGCGCCACTTGACTTACGAGCAACTGATAGACGACATCCGCAGTCAATAGGTCTGCTACTGCGTATCCAGTGTTTTCCGGTTTGGCGACCTCAATAAGTCCGGAGCCCACGCACAGCCGCTGGATCTCGGCCGAATTAGCAACAGCCTGCGCCAGTATCTCTCCTGACGGGCATCTCGGCGCAATCAAATAGGTCTGGCCTCCGTCACCCAAAAACCAGTCTCCCCAGATCGATAGCGTCCATCCGTCAATCTCGACACAAGCCAGATACGTTGAAAGGTTGATCGCGCCGTCCAAAGGTTCTGGCCGCACAGCGCCCGGCACAACGTTTGGAATTGTGCGAAAACGATACGCAGAGGGGAGTGTATCTTCGCAACGCCTCCATCCGACATAACCGCGGTCCGTGCCCACCAGTGCCTTGTTCAATTGATAGGCAACGCCTTTTTTTTCGCAAAGTTCTTGAATGGTGGATTGCGTGTACAAACGCCACCAGCCCCAAGTGTCCTCCGGTTTCCGTATCTCCCAACTGAACGCAGGTCTTATTTGATCGCCCTGTCGCACGGAATGAATGTAATAACGTGCGTCGATGGCATCCCTCAATTCTGTGCTGCCCGGCGTACCAATGATTTTTTCACAGATATTTGCCGCTACTTGCTGCCCCCAAGGGGTCGGCTGAGGGGCGCCCTGGCCATCGCCTTGCGGCGGTGGTGCGCCCTCTTCATTTTGCAGCACAGCTATTGTGCCGGTATGGGTGCCATGATCGTGATTTTCCTCACCGTCATCAGCCTTTGCGGCATCGCCACCGCTCTCACCATCATGTACCGTTTGCGTTGACCCATCACCACTCATCACCGAAACCGTGATGTTTGTTGGATCGATGTTCAACAAGTCCTCCAAGCTGATGTCCAAAAGCGATTTCAACAAATCGATCAGATATTGCGGGGTCATAGTTTCCACCGAGGGCGTGACCGCTTTGGTACTGATGCCCAAGAAACGCAGCGACACTTGTACACGTCGCAGATCTGCATCCAGATTAGCGCCACCCGGTTTCCAACCAAATAGGTTTAGCGCAAGACCAGCACCTACGTTCGGGTTTTTGAAGTCCAGATCGGTAATGGCGTTCACATTGCCTTCGCCAATCAACATACGCTCCCAAACCGTCAACTCAGCCAAGTGTTCACGACCTGAACCATCGCCACAGGCTTTGACACAGAACGTGAGATCAGATCGCGACAAGTCTATCCCCAGAACGCCAAGTTCCGATTTGGCTAGGAAACGTTTGTTGCCCCCATCCAGGTCCAAATCTGCGTCGAAACTCAGCACATCGCGGATGGCATCGGTTGTCTTCGCATCAAGCGTCGCGCGCACTTGGCTCAGATCCAAAACCCCTGTGGATTTAAATATTTCCAGTGCGCTCAGAACAACGAGATCACCCTTTGCGGTGAATTTCGGCTTGTCGATTTCGCTCAAATCAAGCAGCGCGCGCAGTTTAACCAGATGCGCCAGTTGCGGTTCAAAAGCAGTAAGATCGGCACCAATTTCCAATCCGGATTTGCCGCCATTTTCACCGGTGTAAAGGCTGACCAGCACTTTGGACATGGCCACGACCCCAAGGTAAATCGGCGCTGACATGCCACCCGTGATTTTCTCGCCAATGCTGACGCCACTTTCGCTGATCACGACCCTGCTGGCCCCGACAACCAGACCGGGTTCAATCGGCACCTCGGCTTTGACACCAAAGACCAGCCCCCATTCACGGCCCAAGTCGTCCAGTCGGCCGAATCGAGGATTTTCGATTTTCACAGTGTCTTCAGGAACATAGTCCAACAGCTGCGCTACCACGCCTTCGATCGCGGCCGCCTGCAGTTGGCTTTCATCAATTGCAATGCGAACCGCATCCAACCCCCGATCCAGCCGGATTTCCACACTTCCCGGCACAACGATACCGAAGGCCTCCACCCTGATGCCTGCTGAAATCCGAGGTTGGTCACTGAATAAATCGATGTCCAATGTGTTCGGGTCAAAGTTAACGGTACCCATGCCAGGCACCTCCAGATCGCTGACAACATCCGCAATATGCTCTCGCAGTTCTTTTGCTGCAGCTGCTCCGAGCGCCTGTTTGAGAAGTGTCTCCACATCGCTGTCCAAGCGCAGGAAGTTCTGCCGCGGCAAGGTGATCGACCCAATCAAAGGCACGTCATTGAGCGCAAAATCAGCAGCGATCAGATCATGACCTATTTTGACATTCCGAAGTTCGAAATATGGTTGCAAAGCCTCTGGAGTGACCGTTGTTATCCGGCATCGTAAAATGTGCCCAAGCGTTTCCTGATCGATGGCCCGCATCCCACGAAAATCGAGTTTTACTCCGTTTTCTGCCTTAAGCCGGATGCCATTTACTTCTTTAGTCTGCAGACCCTCACAGGTTCCAATTGGCGAACCGGGGCCTGGATCGACTTCCAAAGTGAACTGGAGCGGTATTTGTTGATCCATCGCCGCCTGCAACACCCTATTGGCTGCGTGCGCCGTAAACGGTACCCCCAGAACATCAATCGATTGAGAATGTAACGTCGTGTTCACTTCGGTTGTAAGTGTCTCGGCAACGCACGCCGCTGCGGTTCCCAGCAGTGTTTCAGCTTCGGAGCCAAGCGCGCTTTGGGCCGCCGCAATGAAATCTGAGCCCATGGGAACAGACACAGCGGCGCGCACAGGGCAGCCCTCAATCTGGGCTTCATAAGACACGTTAAAGAAAAGCTGGCCGCCTTTTACTTCTGGTGCAACGGCAATCACCGCGTCTTCCGGACCGCCCAGTGTATCAATAAAAGTCGCGAAATACCCTGCGATGCGGGCGTTCACCTCGTCCATGCCCGACTTCTCGAAGACGATACGTTGTTTCTTAAGTCCGTCACTGCCAAACACAAACTCGACCCCGGCGCGCACGGATAACGCGGTGCTGTCCGGCTCCTGAGGCAAACGCGCGCTCAATTCATACATCACTCGCATGCCCAAAGACGGACGCGTCCAATCCAGTCCAAAGGATACATCCGGGCTGCCATCTGCACGCCGCATCGGCCCGAACCGTACTGGCGACGCGTTGTAGTCGCTTTCTTTTGCCGGCAGTCGCAGCCCGATGAGAAAACTCTCAAACCTGCCCAGCTCGTGAGCCATGTCTGAGCGGATTTTGTCGTCTGCTGCCTTGATCATCTCCGGCAAAAGTGCCTTCCACGTTCCGCCGTCGCGCAGCGGTACGTTGATTTCCCCCAAAGCAATACGGGCAACAGTCAAATTCCCAACCAAGGTCATTGTTTGCGTGGAGCCATCGTCTCCGAAATCCACACGGTTCAGGGAAAAATTGACAAACTCGGGCAGGCCCAGTTGACGCAGTGTTTTGGTCAACCTCGCCGGATCCGGAATGATGTCGTCTTCGTTGACCGCACCTGAAACTTGCAGTCCACAATTGGCAATGTCCTCTTCATCGCAAGTCGGCGGAGCGCGCAGGTTCCGAAATGTTATGCCCAAGCTGGCCAACTCGGGTTCATCCACAATTGCTTCATCGCCCAAAAGTTTCGAAGCCGCGCAGGTCGCGCTGTCTGTTACGGTGCTACCCGGATCAAATACTTGTACGCCACAGCTTCCCTGCGCACCGGCTCCAGCCGGGCTCCGCAGGCTAGGCAATCGCACCACCAGATCGCCACGATACACGTCTTCTGCGCTCGTCTCCGACAGGCGCAAGCCGACGTCACCACCAAGGGCAAGTCCCCCCAAGTCGACATCATTGAGATTAATTCCGGCTGCAGGGGACGCTCCAGTTGGCGTCAGGAAGAACGTGTTCTGCGCAAATCGCCCTGCGGCGGGTTTTGCTGGGCTCGGTTCTGTTACTTCGATTTGCCAAGCCTTTTCCATAGGTCGGAAAAGCGCCGCCAAGGGTGCTTCGAATTCTGTGAGAAAATTATCCAGAGCAGCAGCACCAAAGGCTTCGGAATAGGTTTGTCTGTCACCGCCTTTGCCTAAGGTCCCATCCATTCCGCCAATGCTGTCTGCACCCATTAGCCGCGCTTTCGAACTTGCCGCAATTTTGTCAAAGGTCGCCTTGGTTATTCCCAAAGCGGCCAGCACTTCAGGTTGTTTGTCGCTATAGGGCTGCAGTATCTTCAAAAGAGTCAGGCGACGCTCCAACGCTGCCTGCCGCGACTTCGCATCTTGCAGTCGATCAATCACCCATTCAGGATTTGAATCCAGCGGGGACCCGGCGTTTTGTTGCACACGCAAATAAGGTGCCAAATTCGCCACCAGCGAGCGCAAACGCGTTGAATTTCCCAAAACAACAATGTGCTTTTCTGATGACCAATAGCTTTGCAACAGAGGCGCTTGGCCCGTGGTGACCCAAGCGTCGAATTGATCTCGGCGCGCTCTTAGCGCGGCGCAAATCGCAGGATCACTTCCGTCCGGGGTTGCATCTGGGTTCAATGCGCCTCCGGCACCCAACTCGAATGCCAAGATCAAAGAGGTGCCACCAGACGTGGTAACCGTATTTGCGCGTCTAGGCAGATCCATCACACCAGCAACCGGCGTCTGCTCAGCCCCAACCGAACAGTTCCAGAAAACATCCTCGCCAAAACTGTCAGACAAAAGCAACTCGGCAGCGCGACGGACATCACGCACCTCGTTTGGGTGCAGTTGATCCTGCCCCCTTCGCATCAACGCCGTGATACGCTCTTCATCGCTTGGCTTCAGGACTTCGGCAGATGGAACTGGTTCGTTTTTGCGCCGCAGATCCATTAACTGCCGCAAATATTGCAAAAAGGTATCGACGCTTTTCCCGTGTGCGATCATCACCATGGCCGAGCCGGTTGCAACACGATACCAGTAGTTCGAGAAAGTCAGTTCCTCTTTGTCGAAGAGTTTTGCATCGACGGCAGCTTGCAGGTATTTTTGAGTGCTCGTCAGATACTGGCGATGGGCCTTATCCGCGTCGCTTTGCAGGATTTTCGACAACTCTAGGCAATAGAGCGCCTGTTGCGACAGTGATAGCTCGCGCACGATCACCTTGCCCTCTGCGCTGTTAAGGTCGACCAGCTCTGGCAGACGTGTCTCGATATAGCCTTGCTCGGCCAAAACCATTCGCAAATCGAAGGGAATGGGTGTTCCGTTCAATTTTGGGAACATTGGATGCATGTCCGGGGTAAGCGTCCGACCGGTCAAAGGGTCTTGCATTGAGAACGGTTGATTATATCGACCTTCCTCAATCAGATAGCCGATCAACGGCAGGTTGACGTTATGATAAAGTTCCCAGTTGATCAGCCGTAATAGCCGCCGTGAAGCAGCCCCCACCATAAGGCTTTCAGCACCTGTCAAGCCCGCGCACGCCTCGTCCACGACCAATTCGTCCACCGTGTCGATCAAGACTTTGAAGTCATCCGCATCGTTCAACTCGAGCGGATCCACCATACCGATACCAAGCAATTTGGTCACAGTTTCGGCGGCGACAAAGAAGCGGGGCACCGGATGCCGCGCACCGTTTTCAGTGGCCCGGGCGCGCAGCACTTCAGTCGCTGCGCGATATCCCAAAGACCGCTCAAAAATCGTGTTGCTGATCATGCTGTGCCCACGTGCGCGTACTTTGCCAGCACAGATGTAGATGTCGGTCACAATCGGATCCGAGCGCCCGTTCAGCAAGGCAGTTCGATACTCGGTCCACTTTGCCAGTGGCACCCCTTTTTGGGATACCCAAGACATCAGCGTGTTCGGATCAAACCATGTCGCTGCTCCTGCGGAGCCACGCACCAAAAACCCCGTTACGCCGCCTTTGGCGCTTTCAGCTAAACCGATGAGACGGCGCACAGACAAACGTCCTGCATTAGGATCCAAAAAATCCTGGTAAAACGTCTGAATGCTGGCCGGTCTTGCGTTTGCTACGGCTTCGTCAGATGGCACATACAAATCTCGGATGACATTCTCGGGCGACACCGAACAACCCTGCAAAACATTGGCGCGCGCTCCGGTCCCAGGACGTCTGGTCAGATCCAATGTAGTCTCGTAAAGCCACCCCAAAACGGTCTGGCTTTGCGTGGTTACCGGGACTTTGGTCACGGTGCCATTGCTGGAAACGACTTGATCCTGAACGCGGCTGGCGTCCAAAGCAGCCGTGATCCAACTCCGTCCGATTTCGTGAAACATAAAAACCGACAGCCCGTCATTTGAGCCGGTAGTTTCCTCGCTCAACTTTTGTAGAGCATTTTCCACTAACAAGGCAGTCGGCAAGTCAAGCTCGACGATGAAAACCAGATCCGGACTAGGTCCCAATGGGGGACCGCCCTCTGCTGCGCCGCGCCAACCCTCCTGGGTTATTCCATTCACAATCTGAAACAGATTTGGATCTCGAAGCCATCGCGACTGCGACGTCTGTCTCTGCAACTCTCCACTGTCGCCCTCTAGCAAACCGAGCGTGAAATGAGTGGCAAGCGTGCGCTTCGCAGAAGATTCATCATAGATCGGCGCTTTGCCCAGAATCTGATCTATGGCGCCGCTTTCATCCACTGCGCGCTGCTGAAAATCTGGCCGGACGACAGTGATATCCAAGCGCAGTGAACTGGCTTCTATTACCAAAGCGGATGTGCTTTCTGCGGTGATCACATCTGGTTTTAGGCTGACACGAAGTTCCGCTTTGGACGTTCCCGCACCCAAAGCCAGAATGACCATCACAGAAAACGCTGCAAGAACAATCCGGTACATCAGAAATCTCGAGATGAATAGAGACATTGCCACCTCAGCCTAAAGGTGAGTTGGTGTTTCGCAAAATCAAAACTCGCCGTTGAGGGTTTTCTTGCAACTGGGCTACCCCGCTCGGAACCCTGTTTCAGTCTCTGTCACGAGAGTAGGGGCAAGATTTCGCAGATCGAGCTCACCGAGGTGCAAAAGACCGATTGTGGAGTTCCGCGCTTACAAAATTAACTCTCGGAAGAAACGTTTGCCGAGCCGCATTTGACATGGCTTGGCGCTCTGCCAGAAAAAATCTCACGGCGAGGTAGCCGACATCCCAACTTGACAGTCACTTGTGGAAACAAGCTGTGATTATGTTCCAAAACAGCTATATTTGTGTACTTTTCCAAATCACTCACCAAAGTGATAAAGCAATAACCATTGCCGAGCCAGAGACACGGCATCCAATGTCTAGAACGGTTTGCCTCCCCTCAGCCCCCGGGAAACAGCGCGTCCATTTTGCGGGCGAGTTTTGCGTCCAGCGCGCTGAGGCCGCCCACGTCATGGGTGGTCAGCACCACCGTCACCCGGTTGTAGGTATTGCTCCACTCCGGATGGTGGTTCCACTTCTCGGCCCAGATCGCGGCGCGGGTCATCCAGCCAAAGGCCTCGTCAAAGCCGCCAAAGGTGTAGGTCTTGGTGATGGCATCGCGCCCCTCGACCATGCTCCAGCCCGCCTCGAACAGAGGCTTCAAAAGCGGACCGCGGGTGGCATCGGATAGTTTTTCGCTCATTCCTGTTCCTCCACTTGCACCTTTTTGAAGGGGCCATAGTCCGTCAGGATCTCGATCTCTTCCTCCACGGCGGCGCGCTCGGCCTCCAGATAGCGTTTCACCGCCTGCGAGAAACCCGGATCCCCGATCCAGTGCAGGCTGTGGGTCTGCGTGGGCAGATACCCCCGCGCCAGCTTGTGCTCGCCCTGCGCGCCCGCCTCCACTCGGGACAGCCCCATGGCAATGGCCTGTTCAATGGCCTGATAATAGCACAGTTCGAAATGCAGGAAGGGGTGATGTTCGATGCAGCCCCAGTAGCGCCCGAACAGCGTCTCGCGCCCGATGAAGTTCAGCGCGCCTGCAACCGGGTGCCCGTCCCGCTCGGCCAGCACCAAAAGCATGTCATCGGCCATCACCTCATGCGCGATATCGAAGAAGGAGCGGCTCAGGTAGGGCGTGCCCCATTTGCGGCTGCCGGTGTCCTGGTAAAAGGCCCAGAAAGCATCCCAGTGCTCGGGCAGGATATCGGCGCCGGTGTAGCATCTGATCTCTCCGCCAAAACCTTGTGCCTCGCGGCGTTCCTTGCGCAGGGTCTTGCGCTTGCGCGACGACAGCGCCGCGAGGAAGTCGTCGAAATCCCCATAGCCATCGTTCAGCCAATGGTATTGCTGGGTCGCGCGGCTCATCAGGCCCATCTCTTCGCCGATTTCTGCCTCTGTTTCGGTGCAGAAGGTCACATGCAGAGAGGACAGCCTGTTGTCCGCTGCCAGCTGTACCGCGCCCTGTACCAGCGCCGAATGGCCGATGCCCTCATGGCCGGGGCGCACCAGGAAACGCCGCCCGGTCGCTGGCGTGAAGGGCACCGCGATCTGGAGTTTCGGATAATAGCGCCCCCCTGCCCGTTCATAGGCATGGGCCCAGTTGTGATCGAAGATATATTCGCCCTGGCTGTGCGACTTGGCATAAAGCGGTGCGCAGGCGATCAACGCGCCGTCCTGATAGGCGGTCAGATACTGCGGCTGCCAGCCGGTGCCGCGCCCGACCGAGCCGCTTTGCTCCAGCGCCAGCAGAAACCGGTGGGTGGTGAAAGGATCAAGCGGGCGTCCGCCATCCTTCGCCTCGGGGCAGGCGCAGGCGTCCCAGTCGCTGCCCGCGATCTGCGAGAGGCTGTCCAGCACCCGGATTTCGATTTCTGCCTGCTCCATCTGCCCGGTTTGGCCTTTCCCGTTTTGCCTCAGTATCTGGCCCCTTGCAGGCGCGGATCAAGTCGGCAGAGGGGAAAGATAGCCCTCAAAGGTCACATTGTCCGCAAGGGCGCGCGCCTCTGCCTCCTCGCTGGGCGAGGTGATGGTCCAGCACAGAACCGGCACGCCCGCATCGCGCAGTGCCTGCACGCGGGGACGGGCCAGATCGCTGGCCTCGTGGCTGATGAAACAGGCTTCGCTGCGCTCGAAATCGGGGATATTGCGCAGATCATCACAAATGGCACGGGGCAGCTCGGGCCACTCGTCCGGCACATAGGCGCTGGTGACGATGCCACGCGCGATGCCGGGCGCCAGCCGGGCCAGTTCGGCGACAGAATGCGGGTTGAAGGACATCAGCGCCATATCCCCCTCGTACCCTTCAAGCACCTTGACCGCCGCAGCCTCCAGCGCACCGATGTTGCGCCCCATCTGCCCGTCCTGGTCCTTCACCTCGATCAACAGGGGCACCTGCCCCGCGACCAGCTCCAGCACTTCGGCCAGATCTGGGATGCCTTCGCCATCGCCACCCTTCAGAGGGATCTGTCGCAGATCCGCGCGGCTGCGGGCACGGACCGGGCCGACCTCATCGGTCAGACGGTCGAGATCATCATCGTGAAACACCATCGGGCAGCCGTCCGATGAAAGCTGCAGATCAATCTCGATTGCATAGCCTGCCGAGATCGCCGCGCGGATCGCGGCGCGGCTGTTCTCGGGGCGCGCCTTGCCTGCGTCATGCAAGGCGCGATGCGCGACCGGCAGGCGCAGCAGCGTGGAGGGCAGCGACGGCCTCATTTGATCTGAAAGACCGCGTCGATTTCCACCGCAACGCCCATGGGCAGCGAGGGGCAGCTCACGGCCGAGCGCGCATGACGGCCCGCATCGCCCAGCGCCGCGACCAGAAAATCGGAGGCGCCGTTCACCACCTGCGGCTGCTGGGTGAAATCGGCGGTGGAATTCACAAAGGCACCCAGTTTCACAACCCGCACCAGGCGCTCCAGATCGCCGCCACAGGCCGCCTTGAGCTGCGCCAGCAGGGAAATCGCGCAGCGTTTCGCCGCCGCCTGACCGGCCTCCACATCCATGTCATCGCCCAGCGTGCCGGTGATCAGCCCGTTTTCATCCGCCGAGATCTGGCCGGACACGTAGACCATGTCGCCTGCCACGACGAAGGGCACATAGTTTGCCGCCGGCGCCGGGGCTTCGGGCAGGGTGACACCCAGTTCTGCAAGTTTGGCTTCGATGCTCATGACCTATGTCCTTTCATTCGCTCAGTTGTCCGCGACGCTAGCGCCGAAGCAGGCGGGCGAAAAGAGCAAAACCGCCCTGCCCGCCGCGCAGGAAAGGCAGACAGGCAGGACGGATATGGTCAGGTTTCCCGGAAGGCCTTGACGAAATAGTCGGTGAAGGGTTTCAGCAGATAGGCCATGGGCGAGCGGTCATTGGTGCGGATGTAGCTTTCCACCGGCATGCCCGGAATCAGAACGGCGCCTTCCGGCAGGCGGTCGATCTCACCCTCGTTCAGCTCCACCTCGGCCCGGTAATAGGACAGGCCGGTTCCTTCCTGCTCAAAGGCATCTGCGGAGACCTGCGAGACCTTCCCGAACAGCTCGGGCGTCTGTCGCTGGTCCAGCGCCGAGAAGCGCAGCGACACGGGCTGTCCGACAAACAGCTGGTCAATGTCCGTCGGGGCGACCTGAACGGCAATCACCAGAGGACGGTCCTGCGGCACCAGATACATCACCGGTTCAGCCGGACGTATGACCGAGCGCGGCGTGTGCACCTGCATGCCATAGACAATTCCGGACACCGGCGCGGTGATATCGAGCCGGTTCAGCCGTTCCAGGATCGAGCGGCGGTTTTCGGCCAGTTCCAGCTCCTGATAGCGCAGATCGCGCAGCCGGGTGATCGCCTCTTCGCGCTGCTGCGTCGTCAGTGTCAGGATCTGGATATCGATCTCGGTGATCCGCCCCTCGGCCTGCGCCTCGTTTGCCAGAAGTTCCCCCAGAGAGCCGCCAAGATTTGCCTCGGTCCGGCGCAGGTTGAGCACGGTACCGGCCTGTGCCAGCCCCCGTTCCAACAGGGTTTCCTGGTTTTGCAGTTCCTCTCCGATCAGCTCCAGCTGCACGCGCATCGACTGCTGCTGCGCCTTGATGCCGACGATCTGATCCTTGATCTGAGAGCGCCGTTTTTCGAGCTGCTCGATCTCGCGGTCGGTCGAATCCCGGCGGGCCTGAAACAGACGTCTTTGCCCTTCCACAAGGTCGCGGACCTCTTCGCGCGCGGGCAGCAGGGCCAGTAGTTCGGGGTCAAAAGTGATTTCATCGGCCTCGTCCCGCTCAGCCTCGAGGCGGCCGCGACGCGACATCAGTTCGAACAGCTGCCCTTCGGTGATCACAAGCTGCGATTTCAGGTCTGTGGGATCGAGGCGCAGCAGGACATCCCCGGTCGCCACCGTATCCCCCTCATCCACCAGGATCTCGGCGACGATGCCCCCATCCAGATGCTGCACGACCTGACGGTTGCGATCCACTTCGATCCGCCCGGTGGCAACCACCGCTCCGGCGATCGAGGACATCACGGCCCAGGTCCCGAAGCCCCCCACCAGCAAGAGCAGGCCCAGAAGGCCGATGGTGATGGGCCTGCGGGCGGACCATTCCTGTGCCACGCTCATCGCACACCTCCGGGGGTTTTCGCCTTCTGGATTGTCTGGTGGTTTGCAACCATGTCCTTGAGCACTTTTTCCTTGGGACCAAAGGCGGTCTGCACGCCCTGATCGATCACCAGAAGCGTATCGCATTCCTGGATGGCCGCAGGCCGGTGCGCCATGATCAGCACCGATTTCTCCTCGGCCTTGAGTTGCCTGATCGCGTTGTTGAGGGCAACCGAACCATCGTTGTCGAGGTTGGAATTGGGCTCGTCCAGAATCACGATCACCGGATCGTCATAAAGCGCGCGCGCCAGCGCGATGCGCTGCATCTGCCCGCCCGAAAGCCGCCCGCCCCCCGCAGAGACCTGGGTGTCATAGCCTTCGGGGAGCTTGACGATCATGTCATGCGCGGCCGCTCTCTTGGCTGCGGCCACGACCTTTTCCGCATCGGGCTCTGCGCTCAGGCGCGCGATATTCTGCGCGATCGTGCCGTCAAACAGCTGGACACGCTGCGGCAGGTATCCGATGTGACGACCCAGAACGTCAGGCGCATATTGGTCGATGGAGGCGCCGTCCAGCCGCACGGTACCGGCGGCCGGTCGCCAGGCGCCGGTCAGCGCCTTGGCCAGCGTGGATTTGCCCGACCCGGACGGACCGATCACGCCGATGGCCTGCCCCGGCTGCACCCGGAATGTCACGTTGCGCAGAAGAGGTCTGTTTTCTCCGGGAGCGACCACGGCCAGACCCTGCACCTCCAGCAAGGCCTTGGGTTGCGGCAGGGCCGTACGCTCCTGCTCGGGCGGGACCTTGGCCAGCAGTTCTCCGAGGTTGTCCCACCCCTTCATGGCGCGCTGGACCATGGGCCACTGCCCCAGACCCAGTTCGATCGGCGCCAGGGCACGCCCCATCAGGATGGAGCCTGCGATCATGGCTCCCGGAGTCATCTCTCCCTGCAGCACAAGGTAGGCCCCGAGCCCGAGCATGGCGGATTGCAGGAACAGGCGCAGAGTCTTGGTCAATGTGGTGAACCCGCCACCGGTATCATTGGCGGCGATGCTGTCCCTGAGGGCGGCGGTGCGGGCCGTCAACCAGCGCTGGAACGCCGCCTGACGCATGCCCATGGCCTGGATCATCTCGGCTTCGGTGCGGATTTCTTCGGACAGGAGGCTCGCCTTGTGACCCGATACATTGGCATTTTGCTGTGGCGTGCGGCTGAACAGCTGGTTGAGCAGCGCAATTCCGATCAGAACCGTACCACCCGCCAGCGCCAACAGCCCCAGCCAGGGATGGAACAAAGCAATGCCCGCCAGGAAAATCGGGGTCCATGGCAGATCAAAGGCCGCCCCCAGAACCGGAGAGGAAATAAACCGCTGAACCGACTCCAGATCGCTCAGCCCTGTCTGTGCCACCGGATCGCGCGCCACGGCCGAGCGCCGAATCATGGCGTCAAAGACCCGCTGATCCAGAGCCGCCTGGAAACGGGCCCCCGCCCGTGCCAGCAACCGGCCGCGGGCATAGTCCAGCAGTCCCATCATGCCGTAGAGGAAGACCACCAGCAGCGACAGGGCAACCAGGGTTGCCTCGGAGCGGCTTCCCAGCACCCGGTCGTAAACCTGCATCATGTAGAGAGGGCCAGTCAGCATCAACATGTTCACGAAGAAGCTGAAGACGCCCGTGAACCAGTACAGCCCCCGACTGCGGCGGCGCACGGCGCGCAGCTCATCAGGTCCAGGTTTAATCTGTTTTTCTGTCATGGAGGGATCCAATACCTGTTCAAGCTGCCCAGTTCATATTAAAGCAGGACGCAGGGCTGTGCATCGCAAACATGTTCCAATTCTGCCACAGTCTTTCATTCAAAGCCTTTGATGGGTGGGATAACAAGATTTTCCCAATATCTCCCCAAGGTGTGCGCCAAATCTGGACCAAGGAAAACCCGGAACTGATGTCTTTTTTTTCGCGATCCTATTTTGTTGTTTTTGCCCTGGTGATTTCGGGTTTTCTGACGACCGGCTGCGCCACGCAAGACCCCGCGGCAAAGGCGGCGGGCGAGATTTTTGACCCCTATGAGAACACGAACCGCGCCATCCACAGCTTCAACCGGGGTGTGGACCGGCTGGCGTTTCGTCCTGCCTCCAAAGGCTACGTGGCCATCGTGCCAGAACCGATGGTGACCAGTTTCTCGCATTTCGCCGAAAACCTGTCGATGCCCGGCCAGGCCATCAATGCCCTGCTGCAGGGCAACCTCAAGGAATCCGGCATCGCGCTGGCGCGCTTTGCGATCAACACAGTCGTGGGTGTCGGCGGCCTGTCCGATCCGGCGAGCGCCCTTCACATTCCGCCCGTCGACACCAATTTCGGCGAGACCCTGCATGTTTGGGGCTTTGGCGAGGGTGCCTATGTGGAACTGCCGGTCTATGGTCCCTCCACAACCCGGGATGCCGTCGGCGTAATTGCCGATTTCTTCACCAATCCGATTACCTTTGCCCGGCAGAATCCAGCCGACAACATCGGTGTCTACGCAGAGATCGTGCGTCGCCTTGGTGATCGTGGCAGATATTCCGATACAATCGACTCCATTCTCTATGACAGCGCCGACAGCTATGCCCAGGCGCGTCTGATCTACCTGCAAAACCGCCGCTTTGAGTTGGGACAAAGCGCGGAAATCACGGAAATTGATCCGTTCGAACTGGATACTGAAGGGTTTTGAAGATGAAACGTCGCATGTTTCTTGCCGCCGCAGGAGCCGCAACACTGACAGCTCCTGCCGCATTGTCTGCCCTGGATGAGGGCTCGGCCAGCCGCCTGATCAACGCCCTTGTGACCGACATCAACAAGGTGATCGACTCGGGCAAATCGGAAAACGCAATGTACCGCGAGTTCGAGCGCATCTTCGGGCGCTACAGCGACACCTCCTACATCGCGGCCTATGCAATGGGCGTGGATGGCCGCCGCGCAAGCACCTCTCAAAAAAAGGCCTTCTCCGAAGCGTTCCAGACATACATCTCGCGCAAGTATGGCCAGCGGTTCCGCGAATTCATTGGCGGACGGCTTGAGGTGACTGGCGTCAAGCGCGTCAAGAAATGGTACGAGGTCTCGACCATTGCCTACCTGCAGGGCCAGTCGCCCTTCGAGGTGACCTTCCTTGTGTCGGACCGCTCCGGCAAGGATCTGTTCTTCAACATGTACATTGAAGGCGTGAACCTGCTGCTGACCGAGCGGACCGAGATCGGCGCGATCCTCGATCGCAACAAGGGCGATATCGACAAGATGATCTCGGAGCTGAAGCGGCTGAGCTGATACACCGCAAACGGCGCTTCGCCACGGCGCTTCCTCCATGGGCCGGGGCGCTCCCGCCCGCACATCGACATTGAAAATGCCTCTGTCCCGTTGGGCCTGGCGCCGCGCGATGCGCGGCGCGATACGGCCTGCGGCGGGCGACATCCTGCAAGGCGAAGAGATGAAGCGCCGCGCATCGCGCGGCGCCAGGCCCAACCGCATCAGGGGTCCGTCAGGACACCCGAGGTGGGCGGGAGAGCCTCGTTCCCGCTCTGCCCCGGTTCAGTTTCCGAAGATGTCCCGCAGAATGCCATCAACGGCCCGGCCCAGTTCCTGACCCAGCCGGGGCCGGTTGCGCTCTCCTGGGGCGGGCTCCTGGGGCAGTGCCACCGGTGCCGGTTCCTGCATCGGCAAGGGCTTCGGCTCCAGCCCCTCATGTACCCGGACCATGGCCTCGTGCCAGATCTCGGCCGGCAGACCGCCACCCGTCACGCCCGTCAGCGGCGTGTTGTCGTCATAGCCCATCCAGACACCCGCCACGTAATCGGCGGTGAAGCCGATGAACCAGGCATCGCGCGCCGCCTGGGTGGTACCGGATTTGCCGGCTGCCTGCCATCCGGGGATCTGCGCGCGCTGACCGGTGCCTTCCGAGATCACCTTTTCCATCATCCAGACGAGCTGCCGGGCTGCCTCGGGGCGGATCACCCGCTCTCCCATGCCGCCACTTGAGCCCAGCAACGGCTCCGTATCCTCCACCAGGCTGAGCGAGGTCAGCCCGTATGGCGTCACCGAGGAGCCGCCGTTCAGGATCCCTGCATAGGCGCCGGTCATCTCCAGAAGCGTGCTTTCCGATGCGCCCAGCGCCAGCGCCGGACCTTCGGCCATCTCGTTGTCGATGCCGAAATCACCGGCCACCCGGCGCACCAGATCGCGGCCAACGGCCTCGGAAATCTTGACCGCCGGCACGTTGAGCGAGTCCCGCAAGGCCTGCGTCAGGGTGATCTCGCCATAGTATTTACGCGTGTAGTTCTGCGGGCACCATTCACCCGAACCGGGGATATTCAGGCAATAGGGCGCATCCAGAACCCGATCGAGCGGCGAATATCCCAGCTCCAGCGCGGTGGCATAGACAAAGGGCTTGAAGGCCGAACCGGTCTGCCGCTTGGCCTGCGTCGCCCGGTTGAAGACGCCGGACACCCGCGTCTTGCGCCCGCCCACCATGGCGCGAACCGCGCCATCGGCGCTCATCACCACGATGGCGGCCTGCGCTTTCGACCCTTCGCGCACCTTGGTTGCAAAGACGTGCTTCATCGCTTCCTCGACCGCTGTCTGAAGGCGCTGATCAAGGGTCGTGCGGATCACAACGTCCTCGGTGGTCTGATCGCCAAGGAAGTTGGGGACGGTGTCCATGACCCAATCGGCAAAATAGCCGCCTGCCCGGGCCTCGGCGGCCTCGCTCAGCTCGGCCGGATGGCTCTGGGCATAGCGGGTTTCCTCTGCCGAGAGGTACCCCTGCTCGTTCATCAAGCGCAGCACCGTGGCCGCGCGATCCTGCGAGCGTTTGAGGTTGTTGGTGGGCGCCAGCGAGGTCGGCGCGGTCAGCAGCCCCGCAATCATGGCGCCCTCGGCAGCGCTCAGCTGGTTTGCGGATTTGCCGAAATAGCGCTGCGCGGCGGCCTCTGCCCCGTAGGCGCCTCCGCCCATGTAGGCGCGGTTCATGTAGATCGAGAGGATCTCGTCCTTGGTGTACTTGGCCTCCATCGCCATGGCGTAGACCGCCTCGGTCGCCTTGCGCCACAAGGAGCCCTGACGGCAGTCGGCCTCATAGGCACGCTCGCTCTCCCAGACCTCGGGATCATAGACCTGACCAAGGCACAGGAGCTTTGCCGTCTGCTGGGTGATGGTCGAGCCACCGTGGCCGGAAAGCGGACCGCGCCCCTCGCTGAGGTTGATCCGCACCGCACTGGCGATACCGCGCGGCGAGACACCAAAATGACGGTAGAACCGTTTGTCCTCGGTGGCGACCACCGCATTCTTGAGATGTTTGGAGACGGTTTCCGTGGTGACAACCCCGCCGAACTGATCGCCACGCCAGGCAAAGACCTCTCCCCTGGCATCCAGGAGCGTGACCGACCCGCGTGCGCGCCCGTCGAGCAGGGCCGAGACCTCGGGCAGCTTCACATACTGATAGCCCACCGCCAGCGCGACCAAGGCGCAACAGATCAGACCCACCCGCCAGGTGAACCCCCAGACCAGACGGAAGAGCCATCGGAACGGGGTGAGCAGGGTCCCGACAAGACCGCGTTTGCGCCGCACGGCCTGACGCGGGACAGGGCGGTTCCTGGATTTGCGGGAGAACAGGCGGCCGAGCAGGCCCGGTGTCTTCCGCTTGGGCGCAGATCCGCGCGTGGGTTTGGCCGTCTTGCGGGATCCCCCCTTGGGATAGCGCTTGTCCGCCACCAGTGGCCTGCGCCCTGATCCTTGTGCCATATCCGTATCCTGCCCAGTATCTGCCCAGTGACGTGCCAGCGGCATGCCCGGCGCCATGACGAAAGTTCGGTGAATGCTTTGTCGCGCTGCTGCCCGGTTTGCCCGTTTTCGGAACAATAAACTCATCCACCTGCTTTGTAGAGGGGCAGTTTTGCAGCAAACTCCCTCCTCACATCGCCCAAAAATGGGGCATTGATGCTTTTTTAAGCAAAATATTTAGGCCGACACACCGTCAGACCCTGCCAAACCGGCCCCCTCCTGTTCCCCCGACTCGGGGTGGCCGCTTTTCTGCGGATGCGAATGGAGCGGACAGTACCGTCCAGAAAAGGGTGTCGAGATGAAAATGATCATTGCAGCCATCAAACCCTTCAAACTCGAGGAGGTCCGCGAGGCGCTGACCAAAATCGGTGTTTCGGGTCTGATGGTAACGGAAATCAAAGGCTTTGGAGCCCAGGCCGGTCACACGGAAATCTACCGTGGCGCCGAATACGAAGTGAACTTCGTACCCAAGGTCAAACTGGAAATCGTGGTGCCGGGCGAGCTGGCCGACCAGGTGGTGGACACCATCTCGTCCACCGCACGCACGGGCAAGATCGGCGATGGGAAGATCTTTGTCCTGGATGTGGCACAGGCCGTGCGGGTGCGCACCGGCGAAACCAACCTCGAGGCGCTCTAAGCGCGCGATTTGGAGGAAATTACAGATGCGTAAACTGAAACTTTCACTTGCCACCCTCGGGTTTGCCGCCCTTCCGGGTCTGGCACTGGCCCAGGATGCGGCCGCGCCGGGTTTTGACGAAATCGGCCCCTATATCATGACAACCCTGCTGTTCTGCATGGCAGGCTTCCTGGTGTTCTTCATGGCTGCGGGCTTTGCGATGCTCGAAGGCGGTCTGGTGCGTTCCAAGAACGTCACCATGCAGATGACCAAGAACATCGCGCTCTACTCGATCGCCGCCATCATGTACTGGCTGGTCGGCTTCAACACCATGTATCCGGGCGATTTCAACGGCTTCTTCTCGCTCGGCGGTCAGACCGTTCTGGATGCGGTTGGCGTATCAGCAGCGGATGCCGCGCTGGATTATGCCTCGGTCGGTTCCGACTTCTTCTTCCAGCTGGTGTTTGTGGCAGCAACAGCGTCGATCGTGTCCGGCGCGCTGGCCGAACGGATCAAGCTGTGGCCCTTCCTGGTCTTCGTGGTCGTGCTGACTGGCCTGATGTACCCGATCTCCGGTTCCTGGAAATGGGGCGGCGGCTGGCTTGATGCCATGGGCTTCTCCGACTTTGCCGGCTCGACCGTTGTGCACTCCGTGGGTGGCTGGGCTGCTCTGGCCGGTGCGATCGTCCTCGGCCCGCGTCTGGGCAAGTACAAGGATGGCCGCGTCAACCCGATGCCCGGTTCCAACCTGGCCCTGGCAACGCTCGGCACATTCATCCTGTGGCTCGGCTGGTTCGGCTTCAACGGCGGATCGCAGCTGGCGATGGGCACCGTGGGTGATGTTTCC
Organism: Phycobacter sedimenti; assembly: GCF_038148855.1. Lineage (NCBI taxonomy): Bacteria > Pseudomonadati > Pseudomonadota > Alphaproteobacteria > Rhodobacterales > Roseobacteraceae > Phycobacter > Phycobacter sedimenti. Next base: position 296,857 of record NZ_JBBVGR010000006.1, read on the forward strand.
GACGTGTCGCGCATCTTTGCCAACACCAACATGGCCGCTGCGGCCGGTGCTGTGACCGCGCTGATCCTGACGCAGGTGATGTACAAGAAGGTCGACCTGACCATGGTTCTGAACGGCGCTCTGGCCGGTCTCGTGTCGATCACGGCTGAACCTCTGGCGCCCACGCTGTTTGGCGCGCTCTGGATCGGTGCCGTCGGTGGTGTGATCGTGGTCTTCGCGGTTCCGATGCTGGACAAGTTCAAGATCGACGATGTGGTCGGCGCTATCCCGGTTCACCTGCTGGCAGGCATCTGGGGCACCATCGCAGTGATCTTCTACGGTGACGCCAGCCTCGTGACACAGCTGACCGGCATCATCGCCTACGGTGTGTTCACATTCGTGGCCTCGCTGATCGTGTGGCTCATCCTCAAGGCCACCATGGGCATCCGCGTCTCCGAAGAGGACGAGATCACCGGTCTCGACATGTCGGAACTGGGCATGGAAGCCTATCCGGAGTTCAAGGCAGGCTAAATCCGGCCTCATGGAAAACCAAGGAACGCGGCTCCCTCGGGGCCGCGTTTTTCTTTGCCAGCCCCATTGCCCTCAAACGAACAGGCAGTGCTCCCGCCCACGTCGACACAGTCAAAGACTGCGCCTTCGCGGTTGGGCCCCGCGCCGCTGCCGCGGCGCCTGTCGCCCTTGCACCCTGCGGAACGCACTTTGACCGAACAACGGGTCAAGGGCCGCACCAGCGGCCCCGCGCAAAGCGCGGGGTTCCCTTGAGGCGTTGTTCGGTGATTTCCAAAATGGATCAGGCGCGTCAAGGGCAGACCTGCCCCTTGACCGCTTCTCGGCAGTACCCTCTTGCGCCGCGTCAGCGGCGCCGGGCCCAAGGCCGCCAAGGGGTCTTGCCAAAGGCAAGGCACCTGCGGGCGCGGGAGTTCTCCCGTTTCCGGCTCTTCACGGCTCCCACGAACAAAGCGCGCCCCCGCAGGAGCGCGCTTTCCTCGTCTCATCCAGACAGGATCAGACTGATCAGACGCCCGCGTCGATGATCGCCTTGGCCAAAAGCGGCACGGTGGTCTTGTTCAGCCCCGCAATGTTCATGCGGCTGTCGCCCACCATGTAGATCCCATTGTCCACGCGCATCTTCTCGACCAGGTCCGGTGTGGTGCCCAGAAGCGAGAACATGCCACGGTGCTGCGCGACGAAGCCGAACCGGTCCGAGCCGCTGAGGCGCTGCAGCTCATCCGCCAGCTGCTGGCGCAGGCCCAGCATGCCAAGACGCACATCTTCCAGTTCGCTGGCCCAATCGGCGCGCAGGGCATCGTCGTTAAGGATCATCGTCACCAGACGCGCGCCATGATCCGGCGGGAAGGAATAGTTCTGGCGGTTCAGGAACGCCAGCGTGCCTTGGTTCAGGGCCTGGGCGCCGCCATCCTGGCTCACCGCCATCAGAAGGCCGGTACGCTCGCGGTAAATGCCGAAGTTCTTGGAGCAGCTCGCCGCGATCAGACATTCGGGCGTCTGGGCCGCCACCATGCGCACGCCCGCTGCGTCTTCCTCCAGACCGTCGCCAAAGCCCTGGTAGGCAATGTCGATCATCGGGATCAGTCCGCGCGTGTTCAGAAGGTCGATCACCTCCTGCCACTGGGTCACGTTCAGGTTGGCGCCGGTCGGGTTGTGGCAGCAGCCGTGCAGCAGCACCACATCGCCCTTTTCGGCGCCCTTCAGATCCTCGATCATGCCGTCGAAGTTCACACCGCGCGTTTCGCTGTCGAAATAGCGATAGGTGACGGTCTCGATTCCCACATATTTCAGGATCGAGATGTGGTTTGGCCAGGTCGGATCCGACACGAACACACGCGCCTTGGGGTTGGCCATCTGGATCAGTTCGAACGCCTGACGCACCGCACCGGTGCCGCCGGGGGTCGCGGCGGCTGCGATATTCCCGCGCGCGACGCTATCCGCAAGGATCAGCTTGATCATCGCATCGGCATAGCCGGGATCGCCCGCAAGGCCGGTATAGGCCTTGGTGGTCTCTTCTTCCCACAGCCTGTGTTCGGCCGCCTTGATCGCGCGCATCACCGGGGTGACGCCCTCGGCGTTCTTGTAGACACCGACTCCGAGGTCGATCTTGTCCGCGCGCGGATCCTCGCGGTACATCTGCATCAGCGCCAGGATCTTGTCGGCTGGCTGGGGTTTGAGGGTCTCGAACATCAGTTCTCTCCGGTTGCAACGGGTAGGGTCGGGAAGGCGCCCCATTCGGACCAGGACCCGTCGTAAAGCGCATGATCGGTCTTGCCGATCCGCTCGAGGGCCAGGCTGAGAACGGCAGCAGTCACACCCGAGCCGCAGGTGGTGATGGCGGGTTTCCTGAGGTCAACGCCAGCGGCTTCGAAGGTGGCACGGATACCGCCCTTGTCCTTCATGGTACCATCGGCATTCAGAAGATCGGTGTAGGGCACATTCTTGGAACCCGGAATATGGCCCGCACGCAGCCCCTCGCGGGGTTCGGGTGCCTCGCCCCGGAAACGGGCGGCGGCGCGGGCGTCGATGATCTCGTGATCACCAAGCTTGGCGGCCGCCGAAACCTGGGTGACATCGCGCACCAGGCTGTTCTGCACGCGCACGGTCATGTGGCGGTCGCGGATTACCGGCGGGAGGTCCTCGACCGGGCGTCCCTCGGCCTGCCATTTCGGGAGCCCCCCATCCAGAACGGCGATATTGTTCTGCCCCATCAGACGGAACAGCCACCACACACGGGCGGCAGATTTCAGCCCCGCCCCATCATAGACAACAACCTGGTGGCCGTCGCCCACGCCCATTGCCCGCAGGCGCGACATGAACTTTTCCACCGGCGGCGCCATATGCGGCAGGTCCGAGCGATGGTCGGCCACATCGTCGATGTCGAAAAAGCGCGCGCCGGGGATATGGGCGGCGTCATATTCGGCCTTGGGATCGCGGTTCTCATTTGGCAGATACCAGGAGCCATCCAGAATGCGCAGGTCGGGGTCCTTGAGATGGGCCGCCAGCCAATCGGTCGACACTAGGGTTTTCGGATCATCCGTCACTTCAGACCTCCCCTTCAGGTTCGCCGGGCCATATGTACCGGGCAAAAATCGCTGGCGCATGGGTACAACCCACCGGCACAAGGCGCAAGAGAGTGCGCTGACGCGGTACAATATTTGAGACGGCGTGAACAATAGGACGCAATTTCGACCCACGCGCAGCGCCAAAAGGCCATCCGCCCGGCACATCTGGCCGGTATCAGCGCGCGTCTTTCAAAAGGCGCTGCTTCTGGCGGGACCAGTCACGCTTGGCCTGGGTTTCACGCTTGTCGTGATTCTTCTTGCCCTTGGCGATGCCGATCTTCAGCTTGGCGATGCCGCGATGGTTGAAGTACAGGACCAGCGGCACCAGGGTCATCCCCTTGCGCTGGGTCGCATTCCACAGGCGTGCCAGCTCCTTGCGCGACACCAAAAGCTTGCGGCGGCGGCGTTCCTCGTGCTTGAACATCTTGGCCTGCTCATAAGGCGCGATGTAAGAGTTCACCAGCCACAGCTCTCCGTCATCTACGGTCGCGTAGGATTCCGCGATGTTCGAGCCGCCCGCCCGCAGGGATTTCACCTCCGAGCCTTCCAGGATGATGCCGCACTCCAGATCCTCTTCGATAGCATAGTCGAACCGCGCCCGGCGGTTTTCGGCAATTACCTTGTAGTTCGGATCTGATTTCTGTTTGGCCATGGCAGGCAGATGTAAGCGCGCCCGGCGGCAGACGCAAGATGACTCAGCACAGCCTGTCAGGCGCGGCGGCTGCGGATCAGGGTAAAGACACCGCTGCCCACGATCACCGCACTGCCCAGCAGGGTCAGCGCATCGGGGCGCTCACCGAATACCAGAATGCCAAGAACCATGGCAAAGACCAGCCGTGTATAGCGAAACGGCGCCACGACCGAGATTTCCCCCAGCCGCATCGCACCTGTCAGGGCCATATAGGCCAGAACTCCGATGAGCGTGGCACCGATCAGATCCAGCCAGACGCGGGGCGGCAGATCTGCGGTCTGCATCTCACCCAGCCCGGTCCAGCCCAGCATGATGGCGCCCGCAATCACCAGCATGGCAAATCCCAACAGCCCAAGCTGGCTGTTGTGCATGTCCTTGGGCGCCGCTCGGGTCGCCAGATCACGCCCGGCAAAGCCCAGCGTGCCCGCGACTGCAAACAGCGATGCAGGCTCGAACCCGGCAACACCGGGGCGCAGGATGATCAACACGCCGATAAACCCGGCCAGGATCGCCATCCAGCGCCGCCAGCCGACCGTTTCGCCAAAGAACACCACCGCGCCGGCCGCCACCACCAGCGGTGTCGCCTGAAGGATCGCCGAGGCCGATGACAGCGGCGTCAGTGCGATGGCCAGCGTATAACAGAGCCGCCCCGCAACCTCTGCCAGAGAGCGCAACGCCATCGCGCGCGTGCAATACCCCGGATGCCACAGGGGCTGCCCCTGCGCACGCGCCACGCCCGCAAAGATCACCATGCCGCCAGACCCGAAAATCACCAGGATCACCCCAACCGGCAGGCTTTGGGCGGCGGATTTGATGAACATGTCCTCCAGCGCAAAGGCCGCCATGGCCAGCACCATCAACAGGCTGCCGCGCAGTGTCTCCATCAGGGCATCCCTCCAAAGGTCTTTTGCGCCAATGCCTCAGCCCTAGTCAGACGGCGCGGGATGAACAAGCGCTCACCGGGGCTTGGTACAATAACGTGATCGCAGTGCGAGCGGGCGCAATCACCCGGCCGCATCAGGACTTGCGATAGTGATGCATGTTGAGAAAGGCCGCCCCCTCAGGACCAGCGCGATAGCCATGGGGCTGATCGGCTGCGAACCGCAAGCCCTCTCCCACTTCCAGGCGCACCCAGTCACCGCCCCTCAGCACCTCAAGAGGCCCTTCGAGCACGAAGACCTCTTCGGTGACGCCCGCATCATGGGCTTGGGACTGATGGGACTGATCCGGCTTCAGGCGGACATGGAAGGTCTCGGCCCCGAGGTCCGGATCAAAGGGAAAGACGATTTTCACCGCAATGCTGCCGGGAAACTGCACCGTGCGAAACACGCTTTCGCCCAGGATCTTGGGGCGGCTGGTGTCCTCGATCAGGGCAGTCAGCGGCAGGTGAAATCCCTTGGCGATCTTCCAGAGCGTCGCGATGGTCGGGCTTGATTCGCCCCGCTCGATCTGCCCCAGCATCGCCTTGGACACTCCCGTAGCCTCCGCCGCGCGCGACAGGCTGAAACCGGCCTCGGCCCGTATCTGCTTCAGATTCCGGGAAATCTTGTCTTCGCTCAAGGGGGAGGACGCGGGAGGGGGCGGCATCTGTCGTCAGGTCTCTTCAAAAAGGGCTTGTGCGTTATAGCGCACAGCGCATATCGTACGCTATAACGCACAAAGCGACCCTACAAGAGCCCGGAGCACGGGAAAACCCCCTTCAGAAAGCCCCAGATGCCGCAGCTGAAACTCTCTCATATCACGGCCGGCGCGGTCGCCGTTCTGGTGGGCTACACCAGTTCGGTTGCGATCATCTTTCAGGCCATCGCCGCACTGGGGGCCAGCCAGGCACAGGCCAACAGCTGGCTTCTGGCGCTGGGGCTGGGCATGGGGGTCACCAGCCTGATCCTGTCGCTCTGGTTCCGCATGCCGGTGCTGACCGCCTGGTCCACGCCCGGCGCGGCCCTTCTGGCGGTGGGCGGCGGCGCAACCACCCTGCCAGAGGCCACCGGCGCCTTCCTCTTCTGCGCCGCCTTGCTGACGCTGACGGGTCTCACCGGCTGGTTCGAAAGGCTGGCCCGGCTGATCCCGGACACGCTGGCCAATGCGCTTTTGGCCGGGATCCTCTTCCGCTTCGGGCTTGAAGCCTTTGCCGCGCTGGAACAGGACGTCTGGCTGGTCGCCATCATGGGCGCAGCTTTTCTGATGGGAAAGCTCTACGCACCGCGCTACACGATCCCGCTGGTGCTGCTGGTCGGCATTCTCTGGGCCAGCGCCACGGACCGTTTTGGGGATCTTGAGCACCTCAATCTGACCCTTGCCACTCCCGAAGCAATAATGCCCGAGTTCACGCTCTCCGCGCTCATCGGCCTTGGTCTGCCGCTTTATATCGTGACCATGTGCTCCCAGAACATGCCGGGCGTCGTGACCCTGCTAAGCGCGGGCTACGTGCCGCCGGTCTCGGCCGCGCTGACCGTGACCGGGATTGCCTCGCTGATCCTGGCGCCCTTTGGCGGCTATACGTTCAATCTGGCAGCCATTACCGCCGCCATCTGCTCAGGCCCCGAGGCGGATGAGGATCCCAGGACCCGCTATCTGGCCGTCGTGGCCGCCGGGGTCATCTACTGCCTCGTGGGGCTGGGCGGCGCGGCGGTGATTTCGCTCTTCCTGATCGCGCCGCATGCTTTGGTGGCCACCGTCGCGGGGCTGGCCCTTTTGGCGACCATCGGCAACGGGCTGTCCCATGCGCTCGGCGCCGCGCAGGGCCGCGAGGCGGCGCTCCTGTGTTTCATGGGCACGGTGTCCGGCATCAGCTTCCTGGGTATCGGAGCGCCTTTCTGGGCCCTGCTGATCGGCCTTGTCGCGCACATCACCCTCAGCCGCCCTGCACCGGCCCTATTCCGGAAAACAACATGATCCAATCCAGAACAGCTCTACAATGCAGAGCAAAACAACCAAAACGGCCCCTCAGTTATTGCATTTGTTTCGCAAATCATGTCCCTGAGGGTAAAAAAGGGAAATAGCCACATGCCAATGTACCGATCCAGAACCTCCACCCATGGGCGCAACATGGCCGGCGCGCGTGGCCTTTGGCGCGCAACCGGCATGAAGGACGATGATTTCGGCAAGCCGATCATCGCCATCGTCAACTCCTTCACCCAGTTCGTACCCGGCCACGTCCACCTCAAGGATCTGGGCCAGATGGTCGCCCGCGAGGTCGAGGCGGCCGGCGGTGTGGCCAAGGAGTTCAACACCATCGCTGTGGATGACGGCATCGCCATGGGCCATGACGGGATGCTCTACTCGCTGCCCTCGCGCGAGGTGATCGCGGATTCGGTGGAATACATGGTCAACGCCCATTGCGCCGACGCCATGGTCTGCATCTCCAACTGCGACAAGATCACTCCGGGGATGCTGATGGCCGCCATGCGCCTCAACATCCCGGCGATCTTTGTCTCGGGCGGGCCGATGGAAGCGGGCAAGATCGACATCGCCGATCTCGACATGAAGAAGATCGACCTGGTGGACGCCATGGTCGCCGCCGCAAGCGAGACCTTCACCGACGAACAGGTCAAGCACATCGAGGAAAACGCCTGCCCGACCTGCGGCTCCTGCTCGGGCATGTTCACCGCCAACTCGATGAACTGCCTGGCCGAGGCGCTGGGGCTGGCCCTGCCCGGCAACGGCTCGACCCTGGCCACCCACGCCGACCGCAAGCAACTGTTCCTTGAGGCCGGTCGCCGCATCGTCGATATCACCAAGCGCCACTACGTGGGCGAGGAAAAGGGCCTGCTGCCGCGCGAAATCGCCACCTTCGAGGCCTTCGAGAACGCCATGAGCCTCGACATCGCCATGGGCGGCTCCACCAACACCGTGCTGCACCTTCTGGCCATCGCCAATGAGGGCAAGGTGGACTTCAACATGTCCCACATGGACCAGCTCAGCCGCAAGGTGCCGTGTCTCTGCAAGGTCGCCCCCAACATTGAAAACGTCCACATGGAAGACGTGCACCGCGCCGGTGGCATCTTCTCGATCCTGGGCGAGCTTTCGCGCGCGGGCCTTTTGCACAACGACTGCTCGACGGTACATTCCAGCACCATGGGCGAGGCAATCGCCAAATGGGACATCGCCGTGGCCAACAACCCCGAGGCCGAAGCGTTGTTCAAGGCCGCGCCCGGCGGCGTGCGCACGACAGAAGCATTCAGCCAGTCCAACCGCTACAAGGAGTTGGACACCGACCGCCAAGGCGGCGTCATCCGCTCGGCCGAACATGCCTTCTCCAAGGACGGCGGCCTTGCGGTTCTCTTCGGCAATATCGCGCTGGATGGCTGCATCGTGAAGACCGCGGGCGTGGATGAAAGCATCCTCAAATTCACCGGCTCGGCCTATGTCTGCGAAAGCCAGGACCAGGCGGTGAGCGACATCCTGACCGGCAAGGTCAAGGAGGGCGATGTGGTGGTGATCCGCTATGAGGGCCCGCGCGGTGGTCCGGGGATGCAGGAAATGCTCTACCCAACCTCCTACCTCAAATCCAAAGGTCTGGGCAAAGCCTGCGCCCTGCTGACCGACGGACGTTTCTCGGGCGGCACCTCAGGCCTGTCGATCGGGCACGTCTCGCCTGAGGCAGCGGAAGGCGGCGCCATCGGTCTGGTGCAGACCGGTGATACCATCGAGATCGACATCCCCAACCGCTCGATCCATCTGGCGGTCTCGGACGAAGAGCTCGCCACCCGCCGCGCCGCACAGGATGCTGCAGGCTGGAAACCGGCAAAACCGCGCAAGCGCAAGGTCTCGACCGCGCTCAAGGCCTACGCGATGCTGACCACCAGCGCCGCCAAGGGCGCAGTGCGCGCACTGCCGGACGAGGATTGATCAAACCATTCAGGTTTGATCCTGCTCCCTTCACCCCATAGGGTTGGAGGGGGCTTTCCTTTTGAGGCATTTTATGACCAAAAAACGCATTATTGATCTGCGAGAGGCCACTCTGGAAGAGTTTCGCTCGTTTTTCTTCTCAGCAGATTGCCAGGAGTTTTTCAAACTGGGCCGCTGGGCAGACGATCCATGCCCGATCCTGAAGGTCTCTCCCTCCCTCCACGCCCGCCGCTATTCTCAACTCTTTGGAAACGGGGCGAGCCTTGTCGGCCTCTATGACGACGAGACGCTTGAAAACGGATGTCAGGCGATGTTCGGCCCCATTCTTTCTGGTAACCTGGCAGAGCTGATCTGGGGACAGGACATCTCTCTTGGCGAGAAGGAAACCCTGATCCACTCAATGTATGTTATGTACCGAGATTTCTTCGCGGTGACGCCACTCGAGACCTCCTGCGAGATGTGGTGGGATCCCCTGGCCTATGCCTTCAATCCCTTGGGCACTGCCGACCCTGAACGAAACCCCGAACACCGCGCGATCCAGAACGCGATGTTCGAAACCCTGTGCAAGATCCTCAACCTAGACGCGCATCACTGCCAAGTTGCAGCGTTGCATGGGATGAACCATGTCGCACATCCTAGGACTGAAATCGTGATTGAAGACTACCTGAAGACGCATTCGAACCTGAACGAGGAATTGCGCGGATACGCAAGGCTTTGTTCCGCCGGTCAGGCCCTCTAGAGATAGGGTAGAAACCTCCCGCGCCCGCAGATGCCTTGCCTTCGGCAAGCCCCCTTGGCGGCCTTGGGCCCGGCGCCGCTAACGCGGCGCTGATCTCTCCAAACCGGACCGGATCGCACCGCGGGTCAAGGGCCGCACCAGCGGCCTCGCGCGCAGCGCGGGGTTCCCTTGAGGCGGGGTGCGGTCCTTTTCACAATCGGAATGGCGCGTTCAGGGCAGACCTGCCCCTGAACCGCTTCTCGGCAAAACCCTTTGCGCCGCGTCAGCGGCGCCACGCCCAACCATCGGATGGGCATTTTCAATGCCAAGGAGATGGGCGGGAGCACCCCGCTTGTCTGAACAGATCAGTCGCCGAGCTTGGCGTGCACCTCATCGAGGTCGATCTCGCCGATCGGCATCTTGTTGCCAGGGTTTTCGAAATCGTATTTGAACAGATCGAAGTCGCGCTTGTAGATCTCATAGACCAGATGCATCGACAGATCGTCGAAGTAATCCTCCACCGGATGGGCACGCTTGGGGCCGTGGCCTTCGCTTTCGTTGAAGCGCGGGATCGTTGCCAGATCCACCTTGTGCGGCGTCTCGATCGCATCGAGCACCTCTTGCATCCCGTCGTTGAAGGCCTCGGTCCAGATGATCTTGTTGTATTTCCCGCCGTTCACGATGAAGGTCGACACATGGCCCGAAGTGGCCGACCAATGGATGTCCGGATCCATCGGGCGACGCCAGCGGATGGTGTCGCGCGCAAAGAGCAGAAATCGCCGGAAGCTCTTGATCTGATCGAACTCCTGCTTGCCGTCCTCGCCGCCGACCTCGATCCCGTAATCATAGGCCAGCTTGGGTACCAGATTGCCCCGGTATCGCCTGCCGTTGCGCTGGATGCCGCAGATCTTGTCAAAGAAAGAGCTGAGGATGCGTGTGTAAGGGTTGCGCACGCAGGTAAAGGCATAGGTCTCATGGCCCTGCACCGCCCGAATGATCCGCTCCTGGCTGTGCTCCTGGGCCCATTTGTGCAGCCCTTCGGTGGAATCGTGGATATCCCCGTCAAAGAAGCGGCCGTGATCCGAATAGTAGAGGATCTGCCCAATGGTCGAGCAGGCGCATTTGGGCACCACGCGATAGATCACGCTTTCGCTCTCGGTCATCCAGGTTCCCGGAAACCCCATTTGCCGCCCTCTTCGTCCCTGCCAACAGCCGCAACAATGCCCATATCGCATTCAAAAGACAAATAATCTTGTTTCACCGCAGGGCCCGCCGCCTTATCAAGAGTACAATTCACCGAAATAAGGGCGTATCGTCGTCAGAATGGCAAAAATCGCGTATCTCCTGCTCTGCCACAAGGACCCAGAGGCCGTCATCCAGCAGGCTGAGCGCCTGACGGCGGCTGGCGATTACATGGTGATCCACTTTGACGGGCGCGCCCGTGACCAGGATTTCGAAGAAATCCGCGCCTCGCTCAAGGACAACCCCAATGTCTGCTTTACCCGCCGACGCATCAAATGCGGCTGGGGGGAATGGTCTTTGGTGCAGGCGACGCTCGATGCCATCGAGGCGGGCCTTGCAGCTTTTCCGCGCGCCACGCATTTTTACATGCTGTCCGGCGACTGCATGGCGATCAAGACCGCCCAGTATGTCCATCAGTTCCTGGACCGGCACGACTGTGATTTCATCGAGAGCGTCGATTTCTTCGAAAGCGACTGGATCAAGACCGGCATGAAGGAAGGTCGGCTCATCTACCGGCATTATTTCAACGAACGGAAAAACAAACGCCTGTTCGAGCTGAGCGTCGCAATCCAGCAAAAACTGGGGCTGGAGCGCAAGATCCCAGCCGATCTGCAGATGCAGATCGGCAGCCAGTGGTGGTGCCTGCGCCGCCGTACGGTGGAAGCGATCATCGCACTTGCAGCCAAGCGCCGCGATATCATCAGGTTCTTCCGCACCACATGGATCCCGGATGAGACCTTGTTTCAGACCCTCGTGCGCCATCTGGTGCCCGAGCCGGAAATCCAAAGCCGCACCCTGACGTTTCTGATGTTCACCGATTACGGGATGCCGGTGAACTTCTACAATGATCACTACGATCTATTGCTGGGCCAGGATTTTCTCTTTGCCCGCAAGATCAGCCCCGAGGCCAAGGACCTGAAACGCCGCCTCGGGCGTCTCTACATGGCAGAGGACGTGGAGTTCCAGATCTCTGACGAGGGGCGTAAACTTTATCAGTTCCTGGCCCGGCGCGGCCGTGTCGGACAACGCTTTGCGCCCCGGTTCTGGGAGGCTGAAAGCACGCTCGGGCGCGACCGCGAGCTGATCATGGTCGTCTGCAAGAAATGGCACCTGGCCAAGCGGCTGGCTGCGCGCGTCGAGGATCTGACAGGCGTTCCCGCCCTGGGGTATCTGTTCCACGAAGAAAACACGCCCCTGCCCGATCTTGGCGGGATCGAAACCTCCATGGACAAACGTAACCGCCATCGCCGCGCGCTGATGCGAATGCTGTTTGACTATTTTGATCGCAACCGCCTGATCGTCTGTATCGATCCCTCTGGTCTGGACCTGATGCAGGATTTTGCCGCTGACAGATCGACCACCCGGATCCTGCACCTGGAATGCGGCTTTTCAGATGCAGACCTGATTTCCCATGCCCAGCGCACGGGTCTTCTGGGGGCGCAGACACCGGCGCAGACACGGGACAGGATACTGCCCACCATTCGCAACGACTTTCAGCAGGAAGCGGACAAGATCCGCGAAGCGGGCTTTGCCTGTTTTCAGACCATCCGGGAGAGCGATGCGCCGACGCAGATTGCCGTGGCTTTGACCGAGACCTTTGGTCTTTCGCAAGAACAGGCCGATCAGATGGGCTGCGACACAGGGCAGTTCACCACTTAGGTCGCCCTGCGCCGCAGCGCTTGAATCGCTCAGGCGCCCTTGCCGCCAAACCAGCGCCGCAGGCGGCTTTTCTTCTCGGAGATCGCATCACCAGCCGCATAGAGGCTGTCTTCGACATCCTCGATCATCGGATCCAGCCGGTTGCGGCGGAAGCGGCGCCAACGCACATAGATCGCCCAGAACAGCGCTGCGATCAGCACAAGGATGACAATGCTCACCCAGTTGAGGGGCTTGTCCTCCGGTCCGGCCGCAGGTTTGATCGCAACCGCATTGGGAAAGGCCGACAGGAACTCGCTGCGCCATCCGTAATGCAGTACCGCCACCCATTCCGGGTTCGCCTTGTTGGAGATGGCGTCATTGGCCTCGGTGTAAAGGTTGGCCGTGTCAAACTTGAAATAGGGTGGCCAGTTCCAGCCGGTGTCCTCGTTGCGGTAGACAACCGCATCGCCATTCGGGCGCACTGCCTGAATGAACTGAACATCGCGGTTGCTGATCGTCGTCGACTGGGTATCCGGGGTGGACCAGAAGATCCGGGTCCAGTCGTTCAGCTCGATCCGCTCTTCATAGGTATTGACGATGCGCACCACGTCATACTGCGGCAGCGTGTAGTGCAGAAAGGCGCCGAACAGCACCCAGATGGTGATCAGAAAACCCCATTTGATATAGGCCATGACGGTCTCCTATGCGAAATTGACCATGTAAATCACCAAAGCGATCAGCCCCAGCGGCACGATGTAGACCAAAAGGATCAGCCTGCGCCGGAAGGACCGGTCGTACTGCCGCAGCCCCCGCTGGATGAAGGCCGCGCGGTCCCCGGTCAACCCCTTGTCTTTCCAGCGCCGTTTCAGCTTGGCCCGGCGCATCTCGCGCGAATAGAGCGACACGGCGCCATAGACCACCGTGAGCGCGATCATCAGGAAGAAAAACAGCCGAAAAAACGCCAAAGATACCGCCCCTGTCCCCAGCCGGGCCGCAGCGCCCTTTATCTGGTACAGCCAAACATAAGCACTTTCGGAGCGATGCCAATCCTGGGCGGGCGCACCTAGCTGTGCGGCGCTTTTTTCAGCACCAGGAACGTCATCATTCCCAGGGGCGGCAGGCTTTCCTTCTCTTTCAGGGCAAGACTGCCCTCGCTCAGGATCGTCTCGATCTCGAAATCGGAGTGCCAGCCCAGCACATTGGCAAACGGCGCCGAGATCTTTTCCATCGCGGCCAGCACGCCATCGGTGCTCTTGAAGTGGTTGCTGATCACCACCTCGCCGCCCGGTTTCAGCACGCGGGCGATTTCTGCCATCACCTTTTCCGGCTCGGGCACGACCGACAGCACATGCATCGCCGCCACCGTGTCAAAGGAGGCATCGGGAAAGTCGAGACTGCGCGCATCCATCTGGCGCAGGGCCTCCACGTTCTGAAGGTTCATTTCGGCAACGCGTTTCTTGGCCTTGGCCAGCATCTCTTCGCTGAAATCGATGCCCGTGACCCTCACGTCCGGTCCGTAGTGGGGCAGCGACAGGCCCGTGCCCACGCCGACCTCCAGCACCGCGCCACCGCGCCGGTTGATATATCCCACCACCCGGCGGCGCCCAGCATTGGTCACCGCTCCGAATGTCTTGTCGTAAATCGGCGCCCAGCGCGCATAGGATGATTGAACCGCCTTCAGTTCCAATCGCCTGCCTCCCCGTTCATGTTACAGGATCAATCCGGCACTTTGCGGATCAAACCCCAGATCACCAGAACCACGTAAACAAGGCACAGAACAACCAGCGTCGTCCAAGCATATGTCAGAACCGCCGCCCCCGCAAAGGCACAACCCACAAGGAAGTACTTCACATTCTCGCGGCTGATCTTCACCGCCTTGGGCGACCACGTGGGAATACGGCTGATCATAAGGAAACCTATGACAACCATGTGAAAGCAGATCAGAAGACCCGGAATGACCAGCGTGTCGGAAAAGGCGAAGGAGAGGAACATCGGCAGCATCGCCAGCATCGCCCCGGCGGGCGACGGGATACCGGTGAAATAGCCCAGCCGCTCTCCTATGACGGGCTCCTCCGACTTCGCCGCCACGTTGAAGCGCGCCAGCCGCACCACGCAGCAGACCGCAAACACCAGCACCGAGATCCACCCGGCGCTGCGCATGTCCTGCAGGGCCCAGAAATAGATCACCAGCGGCGCGGCAACGCCGAAGTTGAGGAAATCGGCAAGCGAGTCCAGCTCGGCCCCCATCTTGCTGTCGCTGCCCAAGGCCCGCGCAAGCCGCCCGTCAAGCCCATCGAGGAGCGCCGCCAACAGGATCAACTGCACCGCCAGCACGTAATTGCCCTGCACCCCGAACCGGATCGCCGACAAGCCCGCACAGATCGCCCCCACCGTCATGATGTTCGGCAAAAGCTGGATCAGGGCGTATTCGTTTTTCGTCTTCTTGGGCAGATCGTCCATGGGGCGGAGGTCAGTCTTGTAAGAGGTCGTAAGGGTCTTGGAGAGGGGCAGCGCAGCATCAGGGCTGCCCAGGTTGTCCTGCTGAATGCAGGCTGGCATCTTCCCTATGCCCGATCAGAGAGACGCGTGCAACGTCTCCGGGGGTCCCGCCCAAGGCAGCTCGGCACGGGCCGGCATGCCCCGCGTCACACCTGCCGCAGTTGTCAGGTTTGAACCACCGCCTGCAGTAGAGAAACGCGAACACCAATCTCGCCAAGAAAAACACCCGCCGCAACCCTGTGCGACGGGTGTCCAGACTGTCAGTACAAGTGCTGTCAGGCAGCCGTTTTCCTGCGACGGCGCACAAGGGCAGCCATCCCCAGCGCGCCAATCAGCAGCGGCATACCCGCAGGCAGCGGAACCGGCGAAATGGACAGGTTGTCGTTGAGGGCGAAGGCGAAATCGACGCCTCCGCGGTTCGAGCCATCAACATAGTTCGTTGTGACCCACCACGCCGCACTGGCCCCGGTCGCGCCGGTCAGGCCCAGCCAATAGGTCGTTCCCGCAACGGCCGTAAACGCGCTCTCAAGCTGGAAGTCCACTCTCCAGGCGTTGCCACCGCCGCAGCACCAGGGCAAACCGCTGTCTGTCGGCGTGACGTTCTGCCCGGTGCCGCTTGCCAGGATGTTCGATCCGCCCACATCGCTTGAGAACTGGTAGGAGATATCCTGGTTCCAGCCGGTGATGCCATTGTAGTTCTGGAAGTAGAAGGTAACGCCGGTGATGTCCGCGCTTGTGCCAAGCGAGAAGTTGTCTCTTGTGACGTTTCCGCCCGCGATCGAATACCCGTTCGATGTATTCGGCAGACCGTTGTCATAGACGACCGCGGCAGATGCCGCGCCAGACACAAGAGCCAAGACCCCTGCACACAGAATTGAAAGAAACTTCATCACGGCTTAGCTCCCTGGAAAACAAAATACGTCTTAACCCTGCGTTAACTATTAGCAGTTTTTCGGGCTTTTCGCAACTTTCAAGCCGCAAAACCCCTGTTTTTGTGGGTGTTTCGGGCCTTTGGCCGACCCAGACACAACCGAAGGGCGCACACCCTGGCATCACTGCTCCCCCGTGGGGAGATCGCGGCAAGGCACCAACCGCTCCGGTACCCCTTCGCCGCAATGGCAGCCCAAGCTCAGGCGAATCAAGGCCCCCATGCCTGGACCATGGCCTGCACAGGGCGCCTTGATGAAATCGGAGCCGGCGGCGCGGCCCGTCGGACCTCCTGAGGACCTTTGCAGGACAGGCAAAGCCCCAAACCCCGCCCCCCCCCTGCACAGCGCTGCGGAGGTGATACAACCGTGCCGGATCACAGGGGGCGTGCGCTGGGAGGGGCAGGTTCCAGCCCAAAGACGACTTTCCAGGAGGGCGCAGCGCAGGCACGCTGCATGCGCGAGAGGTTTCCCAAGAGCGGACCTTCGGGTCCTCTCAACTGATCAGGGTCATGCTGCGATCAGTGCAGACGTCAGCGAAGCGCAGAAAACGCCCTTTGCAACTGGCGGTATCTGGCGGCAGGGCATCGTTGCTACGCTGCATGCGCACTGGAAAAAGCTGCCCTTCGCCGCAGGTGCAGCGGCGCGGCAGTCGGCAAGCGGCGACTCCGCCCCCGGTGCTTGCAGCTGGATGGAGCCAGCCAGTCCAAACGCGACTTTCATACAGATGGCATGGAAGGTGAGGGTTGACGTTCTCTCAAGGCTGCTACGGACACGCGCGTCAGGCGGATTTATTAGCTTCACCTCACCTGTTGGGTGCAACCTCATTGTGAGCATTCAGAGGTTGCCCAGTTTTGAACACCTAAACTCCTCAGGGACGGCAATGTGCGGATCTGAACTTCGAGATAGAAAAAGGTGCGCAGATTGGGCCGCCGTTATTTTCGTTCAGTTGACCCGCTCGTTGAGCGAAGGGAGTGGTGGCAAAAAGATGCCGGACGACGAGGCGTGATGGCTGAAGTCAGAACGAAAATACGGGTAGGTCGCAAACCTTCCGACCTTTTCGAAGTAGAAACGAGCATACTCTTCCTCAAAGCCATTCAAGCCAGAGTAGGCAACCAAGTATTCAGACGAGAACTTGAGCACCTTCTTTCGCCCAAGTTTTACTTCGCAGGTCCACTGGTAATTACCCAGCAACACGCCCTCATCGTTGCTAAAGTGAAAGCCGGAAGACTCCCCGAAAAAACCCATATTTTCAAGGTCGTCTAAAGCTTCAAACACTTCAGGCTTGATGAAATATTCGCTCTTTATCAGTCTTATATCTCTCAGCCGCGCTGCCACGGTGATTTGACTATAGACTTCATGGTCGAACTCGGCGGCATCTGCCGCCGGGTCCAAAACTTGCTTCTCAGATTGTTCAGCCATCACGCTGCCAAGTCTCTCTTCCGATTCCCGCTGGTATTCGCCGCTCGTTCCACCCACGACGCGGGCGTGAGGCGATTGTTCCATTGCAGTACTACCGGCATGAAGCCTTTCGCCCTCTCTTCAGGGAGCGTGCGTTGCGCCTCATGTTTGCGGACAAACTCAAAATCCTCTCCCAGAGCGTGAGCAATACGCGCAATGGTTTTCAGCGTCAGGTTGGGTCCGTTGGTCGAAAAGACTTGCGAAACACGAGCAGGGGACATCCCCAGTCGCTCCGAAAGTTCCTTGTTCGTAACGCCGTGTCGCTTCATCGCCTGTTGAAGAGCGACTTGAGTCGAAAACACCAAATCTTCAATTGCAAAGGTCTCTTCCTCGCCCTTTTTTGGGCCGAGCAAATCCATATTGATCGCCATGCCTATTCTCCCGCTTTCTTCCCAACTCTTTTGAGCTGCTTTTGATCTGCTTTGTTGTCTTTTTTTATTGCGCCTTCAGGGCAGATGAAGCGCCGTGGAGGTCCTTGCTGAAACCAACCGTAAAGACGGAGTTGATAAGCTTTGGCAGCATAGATGAGCACCTTCTTGCCACCACCGGACGGGAACCTCCCTTCAGACTTAAACTGCGTATCTGTCAAGTCCGAGTACCCTTGTTCACTCAAGTGATCCAAGACCCGATTCATTCGCGCCCTATCTTCTTCTGTTGCTTTCTCATAAGTTTTCAACGCTTTAGGAGCGAACCAAATCTCGCAGTAAGCTCCTTCAGCAACCTTGTCATACCCGTCTACCAAATCAGTCTGCCCGACCTCTAGTTAAGATATAGCTAAACATTACGAGCGCAGTGTCAATGGCGCGTTGACGCTCAATCATGCCCTTAACGCACATACCTGTCATGTATGGCTCATCCTCTATCAAAAGCGACAGAGAACCCATCCGGATTTCACCACCTTGGCGGTATTTTTTGACGCCAAATTCACCCTTAATGGTGGCCTCGGGTTTCATTTTGGATTGAGAGGCGCCCAGATGGACATTGCGAATGTCGGCTTCGATTTAGCTCCTATGCGGTAGCCAGCCTATTAAATCGCGCCCGACTGTCTCAACTATCCAAATGTGGCTACCTGCGCTTCGCTGACGTCTGCACTGATCGCAGCATCGCCCTGGTCAGCTGAGCGTACCCGAAGGTCCGCTCTTGGGAAACCTCTCGCGCCCGCAGCAGAGCCTGCGCTGCGCCCTGCTGGAAGGTCGTAATTGGGCTGCTGGCGTCCCCTGGCGGCGGTGACTAGGTGTGGAATCGCTGCAACCCTGCCGCCGCGACGCCGCATGTCGGCTTCAGAGCCCAAACTAACCGATGCTACGCTACGCGCGAAAGTCGGCTTCAGAACAGACATAGGCAAGTCGATAGCGACACCTGCTACCGTTGCAGCCGTGTCAGAAGACTTGATGTATCCCACTGACCACCGCCTTGACGCTGCACATCGGCATAGAATTGATCAACAAGTGCCGAGATCGGTGCCGTGCCACCAAGCCTTGAGACCTCTCGAAGGGCAATGCCGAGGTCTTTGCGCATCAAATCGACCGCGAAACCAAACTCATATTCACCGGCAACCATCGTCTTCCAACGGTTGGACATTTGCCAGGATCCAGCGGCACCCTCTGCGATCGTTTCCATAACAGCGGAGATGTTGAGGTCTGCGGCTTTGGCCAAAGCCATGCCTTCTGCCAGACCCTGAACTACCCCTGCAATGCAGAGTTGATTGACCATCTTAGCGGTTTGACCTGAACCGACATCGCCGATCCGCGTGATCTTACGGGCAAAGGCATTGATGGTGGGAGCGACATGATCGAAGGCCGATTGATCCCCGCCGACCATGACAGTGAGTTGGCCGTTCTCGGCTCCGGCTTGCCCGCCTGATACGGGTGCATCAAGGAAATGACATCCCTGATCTTTAAGGGCTTTGGCCAACTCGCGCGCCACATCAGCGGAAGTCGTGGTGCAATCAACGTAATAGGCGCCGGGTGACATTGCGCCAAACGCACCATCCTGTCCGACCGTTACGCCACGTAGATCATCATCCGCGCCAACACAGCTGAATACGATTTCCGCACCAGTCGCGGCAGCAGCGGGTGTCGCAGCGGTGGTTCCCCCAAATTCCTTTACCCAAGCCTCCGCCTTCGAGGTTGATCTGTTAAAAACAGTGACTTCATGACCGGCTTTGGCAAGATGCCCTGCCATCGGGTAGCCCATAACGCCAAGTCCTATCCATGCAATTTTTGTCATTGTCCCGTCTCCTTAATTTAAGCGGCAATGTCGGGCCATACGTCTCGCAAGAACACGGTCAGATCGCTTGCGCTGCCCTTTGTTTTCAATGGAAATAGCAATGTGCTGACGAACCCTCGATGATAGGTCGCGTGATTGGCCAGATGCAGCAGAATGTCCTCGCGAGTCATTTGGCCCTCTGCACCACCAACAAACTGAAACGTGATCACTTCGGCCAGCTCTGCGTTGGTCCATTCTCGTGCTTGAGAAACATAGTAGGCATTCATCGACCGGAGACGCTGCGCAACCTGAGAAAACGGCAGGGCTTCGGCCCGGTGTCGCGCCGTGTGTGATTGAGTGCTACCCAAAAGATGCGCTTTAAATATTTCCGCAACCACAAGCGTGTGATCGAATGTGCCTGTGATTGATTTGAAAAGTGAATCGCGGGGGGCCGATAGCTCGGCTTCCGAAAGCTGTTCCGCGGCCTTCAGCATCACATCGTCGGCCCAGGCCGTATAGGCAGACATTTTGTGGGTGATAGAAAAATCGGGCATAGAAAAACTCCTTGATGACAGGGGTTTGACACAACCATAATGCACCGAGCAATAATTACATTGACCTCGGAGCAATATAAGGGTGAAGCCTTTCGTTGAGATTGCAGACCGGATCGCAGAACGTATTGCGACCGGAGAATTGCCATTTGGTGCGCGCCTTCCGCCTCAACGCAAATTCGCGTTTGATGAAGGCATTGCCGTTTCGACCGCCAGCCGTGTCTATGCGGAACTGCGGCGGAGAGGTTTGGTGACGGGCGAGGTTGGGCGCGGAACATTTGTGGCCAATCGGTTCGCTCCCCTTGATCCACTTCTGCAAGAACCTTCCGGCACCGGCATCGATCTCGAAATCGTGTTTCGGCTGGGGGGCGAGTCCCGCGAAGAAATAGCAGCCTCGACGGCGCGGTTCTTTAGGAGCGGACTTGCCGAACGTGCCGTTATGCCGCCATCTGTCCGCGGAAGCGGTTCAGCCTTAGCAGTGTTTGCAAACCTTACAAGCATCACATCGTTTGAGGTTCAGCCGGACAAAATTCTATTGTCTGGCAACGGAAAGCAGGCAATTGCTGCATGTTTTTCTGCGCTGGCTCCGCGTGGCGGGCGGATCGCGGTCGAAGCTCTGACATATCCCTTTGCGATTGCCGCCTCTCGGATGCTGGGGATCGAATTGGTGCCATTGCCGATGGATGATGAGGGCATGGTGCCGGAAGCACTCGATCACACGGCGCGCGCCGGATTGCGCGGCGTCTACCTGCAACCAACACTGCAAAGCCCGCTGGTGCGCACCATGTCGGCACGGCGGAGGCAAGCGATAGCCGACGTTCTGGAAAAACACGGTTTGATAGCGATTGAAGATCGCGTTTACAGCTTCCTCAAACCGACCTTACCGCTGGCGTCTTTCGCTCCGGGTCATGTGATACAGATCGACAGCCTGTCTAAACGTCTGATGCCCGGATTGTCTCTAGGGATCATAGCAGCGCCCGCGCCGTTCCAAGAAAATCTTGCGCGAGCGTTGCGTTCGGGTGGCTGGATGGCTTCGTCGCTGTCGGTTGCGCTGGCGCAATACTGGATCGAGGACGGGGTGGTCGCATCCGTTGAAGCCACTAAGAGACAGGACGCGCAAGAAATGTTCGCTATCGCATCGACTGCGTTTTCCGGGCTGAACTACAATAGCTCATCCGAGGCTTTGCACGGTTGGCTTGCGCTCCCATCAACGTGGCGAACCGAGAGTTTCACCGCAGCCTGCGCCGATCTGGGTATAGCCGTTGCACCGGGAAGCGCCTTCGCTGTCGGGAAAAGCGTCGCGCCATCTGGCGTGCGTATCGCTTATTCCGCGCCAGACATCACCACCTGGACGTATGCGTTGCAGGAAGTGGCCAAAATTGCGTCTGCGGCACCAAAATCGCAATAGCGGTGGGATGACTTTTGAAAAGAAGACCTTTGTTCTCGATGTTGCAACGGCTGCTTCGTCCCGCATCTCTTCCGTTCGATGATGGTTAGTGGCTGCACCTGCGGCGAAGGTCTGCTCCTTCCATTGCTCGTGCAGCATGTGACCGCCCCTCACCTGCCAGATCCCGCGACTTTGCAAATGTCACTACCTGCGCAAAGCCGCCAAATCGTCGCCACACCGGGGGGGCACATCCGGTGTACGGGGGGTGTACGGATGTCACCCCCCGAATTCCTGCTCTAACCAACCACGTTGAACTCCGGGCCATAGGGGTAGCCGGTGATGTTCTCGTTGCCGTCCTCGGTGATTACCAGAATGTCATGTTCGCGGTAGCCGCCCGCTCCGGGTTGGCCTTCCGCGATGGTCAGCATCGGCTCCATCGAGATGACCATGCCCGGCTCCAGCACCGTGTCGATGTCCTCGCGCAGCTCCAGCCCCGCCTCGCGGCCATAGTAGTGGGACAAGACGCCAAACGAGTGCCCATAGCCGAAGGTGCGGTATTGCAGAAGGTCGCGCTCTTCGAAGAAGGCGTTGATCTTATGGGTGATTTCGGCGCAGCTTGACCCGGGTTTCAAGAGCGAGATGCCGTATTCATGGGCGGCGACATTGGCCTCCCAGACCTTCAGGCTGTCGGGATCGACCTCTCCGACGAACAGGGTGCGCTCCAGCGCGGTGTAGTAGCCCGAAATCATCGGGAAGGTGTTGAGCGACAGGATATCGCCGCGCTGCAGCTTGCGCGCGGTCACCGGGTTGTGGGCGCCATCGGTGTTGATGCCGGACTGGAACCAGACCCAGGTGTCGCGGTATTCGGCCTCCGGGAAGCGTTTGGCGATCTCCAGCTCCATCGCATCACGCCCCGCCATCGCCACATCGATCTCCCGCACCCCTTCGCGGATCGCATCGCGGATCGCATAGCCGCCCACATCGGCCACGGCGGCCCCTGCGCGGATCAGCTCGATCTCGGCAGGCGACTTGTGCATGCGCTGGCGCATGGTCGGCTCATATAGGTCAATTATATCAGCCGGTTGCAGGAAGGATTCAAGTTTGCCTTTTTGCAGCAGCGTGAGATGATCGCTCTCATACCCAACCCGCGCGCCGGGGCCAGAAACCGACAGGATCGCCCGCCAGAAATTGTCGCGCTGCCAGTCGGTATAGGTGATGTTGTCGCAGAAACTACGCCGCCAGGGCTGGCCCGCATCGATACCGGCGCTGATGGTGACGGCGGCATCGGCGGTCACCACAAGGCCATAGGGGCGACCAAAGGCGCAGTAGGTAAAGCCCGAATAATACGAGATGTTATGCATCGAGGTGAAGACGGCAGCAGTTACACCCGCCTCCTCCATGATCTTGCGCAGGCCCGAAATGCGCGCCTCGTATTCGGCCACGGGGAATTGCAACGGCGCCTTTTCGCCATTGTGAAAACGGTACATGTCAGGACGTGCAGTCATGCTGGATCCTTCCTTTGCAAATAAGAAAGGTCCCGGCGTACAGGACAGATTTTTAGTATGATCCGGGCCCATGGAATCGGCTCCACGCGGCGACGCCATCGCCCGGCCCTGATCACAGGAATGCTGCGGAACAGGGCCTCTGGCAAGTGTTTTCTGCGCGACGTTTTACGAAAGGCCGCAGGCAACGGGCAAGGTGCCTAGTTCACGATCAGCGCCACCATGTCGCTGTCCGGGTCGGCCAGCGGATCGATCACGTTGAAGTGGTGTTTGCCAAAGGCGATGACGTGATCGGCGCCCCAGGCATCTGACAGCCAGACAGCCTGGTCCAGGAAGGCCGGGCGCTCCTCGGCGCCGACCCAGACGGTGACCGGCACATCATAGCGATCCTGCATCTCCACCGGGCTTTCGGCGCGGGCGGCCTCGGCATCCATCTTGAACTCTTTGTTCATCGAGGTGCGGAGCAGCGGCAGCAGGTCCGACAGCGGGGAGATCGGGATCACCGTCTTCAGGCGCGCGCCAATATCCTCAGGAACCAGCGCCCGGTCCAGCATGCGGGCCACCAGGTGCCCGCCGGCAGAATGCCCTGCCAGCACGATGGGGCCGTCCACCTCTTCGGCGATATGGACAACGGCAGAGGCCACCTGCCGGGTGATCTCGGCGATCGAGACATCGGGGCACAGGTCGTAAGAGGGCATCGCCACCGCCCAGCCGTGTGCAAGCGGGCCAACTGCCAGATGCGACCAGGTGCTTTTGTCAAAGCGCAGCCAATAGCCGCCGTGCACGAAGATAAAGAGCCCCTTCGGCGGCCCTTCCGGCAGAAACAGGTCGAACCTTTGCCGGGCGCTGGGTCCATAGGGGATATCCAGCTTAGCGCGCTCATGGAGGCTGTTGCGAAAGTCCTGTGCAGACGCATCCCAGCGAGGTGGATACTCGTCTGCTCCCTTAATGTAGGCCGCGTTGGCGTAAGCATCATCCAGTTCCATGGCTCTCTCCCCCAGTCTGATCTTTGCGCCAAAGTGACGGCGTCAGAGCGGCCTTGTCAAACAGCTATTGTGTCCAATGACAAAGAGGATGCAGCACCCGTAAATTTTGATCATATTCTGGACTCATCAATTGTTCTGGACATATCAAGGGGCAACTGGTTTGCATGCCGACAAACATTTCGGGGAGACACCAATGCTGACAAAAAACACCGAGCTGAAGTCCCTTCTGAAGGATCCGACCCTGCTTGAAACCCGCGCCTATGTGGGTGGCCAGTTCGTGGACGGCGACAAGGGAACATTCGACGTCCTGAACCCGGCCCGCAGAGACGTGGTGGCGCAGGTGGCCGACCTCAGCCGCGCACAGGTGGCTGGCGCCATCGCGCAGGCAGAGCAAGCGCAGAAGGAATGGGCGAAGTGGACCGGCAAGGAACGTGCACAGGTGCTGCGCAAATGGTTCGACCTGATGATGGAGAACCAGGACGATCTCGCCACCATCCTGACCGCCGAAATGGGCAAGCCCCTGGCCGAAGCCAAGGGCGAGATCGCCTATGGCGCCTCCTTCATCGAGTTCTTCGGTGAAGAGGCCAAGCGGATCTATGGCGAGACCATCCCCGGCCATCAGCGCGACAAGCGCATCACCGTTTTGAAACAGCCCATCGGCGTGGCCGCCTCAATCACGCCGTGGAACTTCCCCAATGCGATGATTACCCGCAAGGCAGGACCTGCACTGGCAGCCGGCTGCGCCTTTGTGGCACGCCCGGCGGATGAAACGCCACTGTCGGCCACGGCGCTTGCGGTTCTGGCCGAACGCGCAGGCATTCCGGCGGGTGTCTTCAACGTGGTCACCACCTCGGATGCGCCCGAAACGGGCCTTGAGTTCTGCGAGAACCCTGCCGTGCGCAAGCTGACCTTCACCGGCTCCACCCCGGTGGGCCGCATCCTGCTGCGCCAGGCCGCCGATCAGGTGATGAAGTGTTCGATGGAGCTGGGCGGCAATGCGCCCTTCATCGTCTTTGACGACGCCGATCTCGATGCCGCCGTCGAAGGCGCGATCATGTGCAAGTTCCGCAACAACGGCCAGACCTGCGTCTGTGCCAACCGGATCTACGTGCAGGCCGGTGTCTACGACACATTCGCAGTCAAGCTGAAAGAGGCCGTGGCCAAGATGAAGGTCGGAGACGGCCTTGAGGAAGGCGTCCAGTTCGGCCCGCTGATCAATGCCAAGGCCGTTGAGAAGGTGCAAAGCCACCTCGCCGATGCGACCTCCAAGGGCGCAGAGGTCATCCTGGGCGGCAACCCCTCCGAAATGGGCGGTTTCTTCTTCCAGCCGACCATCGTCACCGGCGCGACCACCGACATGCAGTTCTCGACCGAAGAGACCTTTGGCCCGCTGGCGCCGCTCTTCAAGTTCGAGGACGAGGACGAGGTCATTGCCATGGCCAATGACACGATCTTTGGCCTTGCATCATATTTCTACGCCAAGGATCTGAGCCGCGTCTACAAGGTGGCCGAGGCGCTGGAATATGGCATCGTCGGCGTCAACACCGGCATCATCTCGACCGAGGTTGCACCCTTTGGCGGCGTGAAGCAGTCGGGCCTGGGCCGCGAAGGCAGCCATCACGGCATCGAGGACTACCTCGAGATGAAATACATCTGCATGTCGGTCTGATCCGGCTTCAGACCATCAGGATCGGGGTCCGTGGCTGCACAGGTCACGGACCCTTTTTCCTATCTGCCCACGAAAAGCATCGACCGCGCCTGCCTGCCCCGGCAGGCGCGGCAGAACCGGCTGCGCCATGGCGAAATAGCTGATGGCTCCCAGCAGATCGCAAACCGCCGCCAACGCCGCAGCGGAAGGGGCACCGCGCCATGCCTCGGCATCCTGCACCATTGCCACCAGTTCCTGCAGGAAGGGACGCAGGAACCAACGCTCTGCAGGGCTGTCCTGCTGTCGGTCATCCAGCAGTTCACGCAGGATCAACCGGCTGTCAGCCGCCTGCTCGAGCGCCTGTTCCAGATAGGACCGAAAAGCCGCCTCAAGACGCGCCTCCGGGGTCTGCGCAGCCTCCTGGGCCTCCATCAGTACCAGCATCATCCGTTCTGCAACGCCTTCCAGAACACGCTCGTATAGGGCGTCCTTGCTGCCGAAATGATGCAGAAGGGTCTGCTTGGTCAGCCCCAGTTCATCAGCGATATTCGCGATCGAGGCCCCGTGATAGCCGCGCCGCGCAAACAGTTGCGTTGCGGCGGAGATGAATTCATCCGGACGGCTGGTCGGGCGATCGATCTGGGGCATGCGCACTCCTTTGCGCCAAGGAATACCAGAAACGAAACGCCTCTACCATGCGGTCAGCGCGCGCAGACAGAAAAGCCCCTGCATCCGGGTGATGGACACGGGGGGAGGTCAGGCCGCCTGTGGTGGGGTGCGGCCTCGGGGAGTGTCAGAACAGGGTGATGACCCCTTGGGTGGGATCAGTTGACCTGCTGCGCGTCCAATGCGGCGCGCTGGGGTGCGGCAGAGGCAATCTCGATCCGGCGCGGTTTCAGGGCCTCGGGCACTTCGCGCTGCAGATCGATGTGCAGCATCCCGTCCGCATGGCTGGCGCCAGTGACGCGCACATGGTCGGCCAGGGTAAAGCGGCGCTCAAAGGCACGGGTGGCAATGCCGCGGTGCAGGAAGGTGCGCTCTTCCTCGGTCTCGGCCTTGCGGGCAGACACCACGAGAGAGCCTTCCTTGACCTCGACACTGAGATCGGCCTCGGAGAAGCCGGCCACGGCGATCGAGATCCGATAGCTGTCGGCGTCAATCTTTTCGATGTTGTAAGGCGGATAGCTGGGCTGGCTGACGTCACTGCTCATGACCCGGTCCATCAGGTCGGCAATCTGGTCAAAGCCTACCGTCGCACGGTGCAGCGGTGCAAAATCAAAGGTACGCATACGTGTCATCCTCATCCTAGAGCGATTTTCAAGCGTGCCCGCCCACATCCGGGGCCGGGCGGTCTTCACCGGGCCCCGCTTTGCGGCAACCCGGACACAACCGAGATATGGATTGAAAATGACGTTTCAAGAGGTCGCGCCAATCGGACGGCGGGTGCTCTGAAGTGCTAGTTGCGGATGAACTTTGCCCCGCCCGCGCGACGGCCATCACCGACCTGAACCCTCCCCACGCCCGACGGCATGCGGCTGCCGATATGGGTTCCCGTCAGCTGCGCCTGCAACAGATCCAGCTCTTCCCCAAGCGACGCCCCAAGGGAGACCCGCTGCCCATTCACCTCGGCCTTAGCGGAGACAACCGAGACAATCCGGGGAATCTGCCCGTCGAATGAAAACACCGGCGCACCGGATGAGCCGAAATCCACATCGCAGGACATCACCAGCACGCCCTTCTGCTGTGCGGTGACGGCGCAGACCTCCTGCAAAGACGGTGCCTCGGAACGGTCATGGGCGTATGAGACAACACCAATGCGGCTCCCCTTGCGGGGGCGCCGGTCGGTCTCGAACGGGATCACGGTGGTGTTGCGGATGGGCCGCTGCAGCTGCAACAGCGCGATATCCTTGCGCACACGGCCGGTCGAGACCTCGCCGTCAAAGACATAGTCCGGATGGATCACGGCCCGCCGCACCGAACGATAGGCCGAGGCCCGCCCGTTGCGCCATCCAGCCAGAAACTCGATCGTTTCGGGCGCGATCTTCTGTCCGGTGCGCCCGTCGAACAGGCAATGCGCCGCCGTAAGCACCAGATCCGGCGCGATGAGCGAGCCTGTGCAAAAGCCTTCACCATTGACATCAAGACGACCAACCGCCTCCCAGTCACGGCCCGCGTCCGTTGTATCAAGGCGCAAAAGGCGACTGTCGCCTGCCAGCGCCACCACAGGCAGCACCGCCGCCATTACTGCAAGTATCCAGCCCCGCACCCGGTTCTCCCTCATCATACTTCTGTCAGGATATGTATCGGTTGGGGCGAAAATACGGCAAGGGCCGCGCTGAGACAGCCCGGCCCTGCAAAAAATATCGCACCTGTGATTACCGCAGGATCGGCACCTGATCCTTTCCGCTCGCGGCATGGCTGTTGCCCTTGATCATCGCGGGTGGCTTGGGACCGCCAGTGGCCCAGTCCAATAGCTCAACCGTGTGCACGATGGGCAGTTTGGTGCCCGATCCGATCTGCATCATGCAGCCGATGTTGCCCGCAGCGATCAGGTCGGGGTTCTTGGCCTCAAGCGTTTTGACTTTGCGCTCTTTCAGCTGCCCAGAAATCTCAGGCTGCATCAGGTTGTAAGTCCCGGCCGAGCCGCAGCAAAGGTGACTGTCGGTCGGCTCCACCACCTTGAAACCTGCGCGTTTGAGCAGTGTCTTGGGGTGGGTCTTGATCTGTTGGCCATGCTGCAAGGAACAGGCCGCGTGATAGGCAACCGTCAGCCCCTTGTCGTCGCCTTCAGGCAGGTCGAGCTGCATCAGAAGTTCCGAGATATCCATCGCCCGCTCCGACACCCGCGCCGCATCCGCCGCGAGCGCGTCATTGCGGAACATATGGCCATAGTCCTTCACCGTGGTGCCGCAGCCGGAGGTGTTGATGACGATGGCATCAAGGCCCTCGCCGTCCATTTCATCGCACCAGGCGCGGATGTTCTTGGCCGCGGTGGCGTGGCTTTCGTCCTCACGGCCCATGTGATGGGTCAGCGCGCCGCAGCAGCCCGCGCCCTTGGCCACGACCACCTCGCAGCCGAGACGAGTCAATAGGCGGATAGTGGCGTCGTTGATATCGGTGTTGAGCGCCTTCTGGGCGCAGCCGGTCATCAGCGCCACGCGTTTCTTGCGCGGCGCCAGCGGAGCAAAGCTTTGCGGATCATCGTTGCGGCTGACCGGCGGGATCTCTTTTGGCGCCATATCCAGCATCGCGCGCAGGCGGGGATCCGGCATCAGCCCCCTGAAGGGGCGCGCCAGTTTCGCACCGAACAGGGCCACGCGGAACCGCATCGGGTAGGGCAGGATCCGCGCCAGCACCCAGCGCAGGGCGCGATCGGTGAAAGGGCGTTTGTAGTTCTTGTCGATATAGGCACGGGCATGGTCGATCAGGTGCATGTAGTGCACCCCCGACGGGCAGGTGGTCATGCAGGCGAGGCAGGACAGGCAGCGATCGATGTGTTTGACCGTCTTTGCATCGGGCACGCGGTTGTTTTCCAGCATGTCCTTGATCAGGTAGATCCGACCGCGCGGGCTGTCGAGCTCATCCCCCAGCACCTGATAGGTCGGGCAGGTGGCGGTACAGAACCCGCAATGCACGCAGGTGCGCAGGATCTCGTTCGAGCGCTGGATGCCGGGATCCTTGAGCTGGTCGTCGGTGAATACTGTCTGCATGTCAGATCTCCGGGGAACGTTCTTGAGGGCGCGGAGCGCGCACATGTTTCACCATGGCAGGCTCGCAGGCGCCGATGTTTCTGTAGTTGGCTTTCGCCTCGGTCAGGGACAGGGGGTTCGCGCCCCCAAGATCCTGCTCTGGTGTCTGATCCGGGTCGTCCTCCCAGAAGCAGACGGGGCAAATGTAATATCGGCCACGCTCGCTGATCGTCAGGCAGCCGCAGCAATGGCAGGCGATCCTTGGAGCGCTGTCCTGCAGTACGCGCGCGGCGCGGCGTGAGGCCTGTTTGCGGCGCCCCCGTGTGATCATCCCATCAATCCGGGGTTCAGGATCCCACGGGGATCGAACTGGGCGCGCAGGCCTTTGGACAGGGCCGCCAAGGGGGCCGGTTGCGGCGCGAAACGGCCAAGACGCGCGCAGGTTTCATTGCTTGCGCGGATCAATGTGGCATGACCTGCAACCGGATCCATCCCGGTACCGGCCCCGGACATCGTCTTGCGCAGATCGCGCCCCTCGGGCATGAGCGCCCAGACAAGGCCTCCACCCCAGTCGAATTGCAGGGCGGTTGCGCCAAGGCGCGGGGCAAGCTCCACCGCATCCGACGGCTTCACGCTGATCCGCCAGACATCACCGTCACGCCCCCGAAAAGCCGCGACATCGCGGATGTCCTGCCACAACTCGGCGGTGTCATCCTGTCGTTCGGCGCTTCCATGTGACCCGAGGATCTTGATCAGCTCGCTGCAGCGGTAGTCGACAGACTCGGCAAACCCTTCGACACGGATATGGGCCGTCATGCTGTCCGGATCATAGGCTGCCCCCGTCACATCAAAGGGAGAGCCAAGGGCCGCCGACATCACCCGCACGGCACCCGGCAGATCCAGCTCCGAAACCGAGACTGTCGCCATGCTCGCCGCCCGTGGCAGCACCTTGAAGGAAACTTCGCTGAGGACGCCCAGCGTGCCTTGGGCACCGGACATCAGTTTCACCAGGTCATAGCCGGTGACGTTCTTCATCACCCGGCCACCGTTCTTGACGATCTGGCCCGCGCCATCGACGAACCGCACGCCCAGCAGGAAATCCCGCGCCGCGCCCGCCTGAATGCGGCGCGGACCAGAGATATTGGCGGCGAAGACCCCGCCGATCGTCGGCTCGCCATCCGTGCCCAGCAGGCCACGATAGTCTGCAGGCTCAAAGGCAAGGCGCTGGTTTTCACCCGCCAGCAAGGCTTCGATCTCGGCCACCGGCGTTCCGGCCTTGGCCACCAGCGTCAGCGCGCCGGGCTCATAGAGTTCAACGCCGCTCAGGGCCGAGAGGGACAGGGTCTCGCCCTCGACATCCATGCCACGGGTGCCGCCACCCTGGATATTGAGCGGCCCCTTGGCCTCGGCAATGACACGGGCCAGATCGGCCTCGTTTTCGGGTCGCATCATGGTCTGTTCCAAACGTGTTTCAGGCAGGTTTCAGGGCGCAGGGTCATTCGGCAGCCGAGGCAGGCGCGCGGCGGTTTTCGGTCACCGACAGCGGGAAGACCTTGGCCGGATTGAGCAGCCACTGCGGATCAAACACGTCCTTGACGCGCAGCTGCGCCTCCAGATCCTCGGCGGTGTACTGATGCAGCATCAGATCGCGCTTTTCGATGCCGACGCCGTGTTCGCCGGTCAGGCAGCCGCCCACCTCGACACAAAGCTTCAGGATCTCGGCGCCGAATTCTTCGCAGAGTTCCAGATCGCCGGGCTTGTTGGCATCGAACAGAATCAGCGGATGCATATTGCCGTCCCCCGCATGGAAGACATTGGCAACGGCCAGACCAAACTGCTGGCTGAGTTCGCCAATGCGGCCCAGCACGTGCGGCAGAGATGAGACCGGGATCGTGCCATCGAGGCACATATAGTCGTTGATCTGCCCCATGGCGCCAAAGGCGGATTTGCGGCCCAGCCAGATGCGCCCGGCCTCATCGGCGTCGCGGGCCTCGCGCAGCTCGACCGGGTTGTGGGACTGGGCGATCTCCTTGATCACAGCCAGTTGCGCGTCGATTTCGGCGTCGCTCCCCTCGACCTCGATGATCAGCAGAGCCTCGCACATCGGGTAGCCCGCCTTGGCAAAGGCCTCGCAGGCCTCGATGCAAGGGCGATCCATGAATTCGATGGCAACGGGCAGAACACCCGCCTTGATGATGTCGGACACGCAGGCGCCGGCCACCTCGTTACTGTCATAGCCGATCAGCACCGGGCGGGCGCCTTCGGGCTTGCGCAGGATGCGTAGGGTCGCCTCGGTCACCACGCCAAGCTGCCCCTCGCTACCGCAGATCACGCCCAAGAGATCCAAGCCGCCCGCGTCCAGGTGGGCACCGCCGATCTCAACCACTGTGCCATCCATCATCACCATGGTCACACCCATCAGGTTGTTGGTCGTCACGCCGTATTTGAGGCAATGCGCCCCACCCGAATTCATCGCGATATTGCCGGCAATGGCGCAGGCCAGTTGGCTGGAAGGGTCCGGGGCATAGAAGAAATCCTCTTCCTCCACCGCGCCGGAAACACTGAGGTTGGTGCGCCCGGTCTGCACCCGGATGATGCGGTTTTCGTAATCGGTCTCAAGCACCTCGTTCATGCGGGCAACACCAAGGATCACACTGTCCGCGGTCGGCAAAGCCCCCCCGGCCAGCGAGGTTCCCGATCCGCGCGGCACCACGGGAACGCCTTCTTCGTGGCAGATGCGCAGCACGTCGGACACTTCCTTTGTGCTCCGCGGCAGAACTGCCAGCAGCGGCGGGCATTTGTAGGCCGTCAGCGCGTCACATTCATAGGCGCGGGTTTCGGCCTCGTCGGTGATCAGGGCATCTGCGGGCAGGACCTTGGACAGGCGCGCCGCCAGGTGGGCTTTGCGCGATAGGATGGCGGGATCCGGGGCTGGCATTTCCATGGCGGGCTCTCCTCTTTGGTAAAGTTATATTACCAATTCACACCATCTGGCAAGGGACCAGTTGCTCAGCTAGTGTGGCGGCATGATTTGGATTGACCGTATCAGCCTGTTTTCCGCCTTGGATTTTGCCGCGCTGGCGCTGATTGTCGCGGGCTGGATCTGGATTGGCTGGCGGATAGAGAATCCGCGCCAAGACAAACCATCGGTGTCCTACCTGATGGCCGATTTTCGCCGCGACTGGATGGTGCAGATGGTCACCCGCCAGCCCCGCATGTTCGACGCGCAACTGATCAGCGGCCTGCGCCAGGGCACGACGTTCTTTGCCTCGGCATCGATGATCGCCATGGGCGGCGGGCTGGCGCTGATCGGCAACACCGAACAGCTAGCCGGTGTGGCGGAGGATCTGATCCAGGACAGTGCCCCGGCCTTTGTCTGGGAGGTGAAGATCCTGACAATCCTGCTGTTCCTGGCCAATGCGTTTCTGAAATACGTCTGGGCGCACCGGCTGTTCGGCTATTGCTCGGTCCTGATGGCGGCGGTTCCCAACGACCCGGAGGAGCCGCTGGCCCTGCCCCGCGCCGAACAGGCCGCCGATCTGTCGATCACCGCAGCGCGCAGCTTCAACCGGGGCATGCGCTGCACCTATTTCGCGCTGGCCTCCGCCGCATGGCTGGCCGGTGCGGTCCCGCTGATTCTGGCTACGCTGGTGACCATCGCCGTGCTGTACCGGCGCGAGTTTGCATCCCAGTCGCGCAGCGTATTGCTGCGCATCCCGCCGCAAACCCAGAAAGTCACAAAGGCGGACACGGCATCGTGATTCCGTCGGCCCCAAGGCCTCGCCTATGGTGCGGGCCATGAGATCCGCCCTGATATCCCTTTGCTGCGCCCTTGGCACTGCCCTGCCCGCCCTGGCCGACAGCCCCAGGATCGAAAATGCCACTGCACGGCAAAGTGGCGGCACATGGGCGATCAGCGTGACGCTGTCCCACCCCGACACAGGCTGGGGTCACTATGCCGACGGGTGGCGCGTTCTGGATGAAAACGGGACTGAACTGGGCCTGCGCGTCCTGGCCCACCCGCATGTGAACGAGCAACCCTTCACCCGCAGCCTGAGTAGCATCGCGCTGCCTGAAGGCATCACATCTGTCATGATCCAGGCGCGCTGCAATGTGGATGGATGGGGGGATGAGCTCTTTCGCCTGCCCCTGCCCTAGGCCGCATCAACTGCGGTGATAGGGGCTGCCTGACAGGATCGTGGCCGCGCGGTAGATTTGTTCGGCGAGCATCACCCGCACCAGCATATGCGGCCAGACCATCTTGCCGAACGAGATCGAGAAATCCGCCGCGCCGCGCAGGCTGGGATCAATCCCATCCGCTCCGCCGATGATCAGCGCCAGATCCTGCCGCCCGCTGTCGCGCCAGCCCGCCATCTTGTCTGCAAAATCCGGTGAGGACAGCAGCTTGCCCCGCTCATCCAGCGTGCAGATCACCGCGCCCTTGGGCAGCGCCTTGCGCAGCAGATCCGCTTCGGCGCCCATGCCAAGGTTCTTCTTGTCCTCGACCTCGATCACGCGCGCAGGACCAAGGCCCAGCGCCCGGCCGGTGCGGTCGAACCGCGTCAGGTAATCATCGATCAGAGACTTTTCCGGACCGGAGCGGAGCCGCCCGACCGCACAGATATGGACACGCATGGAGCCGATCCCATCCGCCGGGCCAATCGCCCGGAGCAATTCTGGGGCGGCCTGCCGTCAGCGCGCCCCGATTTGTGGCTCAGTTGCCGGTCGCAGCGCTGGCGGCGCCGGGAACCCACATCTTTTCCAGCTGGTAGAACTCACGCACTTCGGGGCGGAAGATATGGACGATCACATCGCCCGTATCGATCAGCACCCAATCGCCGGTATCCTTGCCCTCGACCTTGCTGATGATACCGTAGTCCTGCTTGAGCCGGTCGGTCAGCTTTTCCGCCATCGCGGCCACCTGCCGGGTCGAACGGCCCGAAGCGATGACCATGAAATCGCCAATGGCGGATTTGCCGCGCAGATCAATCTGCACAACTTCTTCGGCCTTGTCGTCATCAAGAGAGGAAAGGATCCGCTCCATCAGCACCTCGCTGCTGGGGCGTGTCTTGGTCGCCATCACGGCGGCCTCGGTGTCAGCGGCAGCGGCCGCCATGGGTTCGGGTGACAGGACAGTGTCCTCCTTGCAGCGCGCCGACATCCCCCGGCGCCGGGGCTACCCTTAATGTAGCAAGCCGGAGGGTTGTTTTCAATCAAGCTTCGCTGCGCTGCCGCAGGCGCAAAAGAGGGAGCAAAGCCGCCTTTGGTTCAGTCGCTTGGCACTGTCTGGGCCTGTGCGCCTGTGCCATCGGCCACGGTGAGCGGCTCATTGAGGACGCGCACCTCTCGCTGCGGGAAGGGAATCGATATGCCCTCGGCCTTGAACGCGTCCCAGAGGGCAAGATATACATTACCGCGGATATTCGTGAGGCCTGCGGTCGGATCTCCAATCCAGAAGCGCAGCACATAGTCGACGCTGCTGTCGCCAAAGCCCACGATATGGCAGACCGGCGCCTTGCCGGGGGTCGAAAGCACCCGGTTCACCGAGCGCGCAGCCTCAATGGCGACCTGGCGTACCTTGTGGGGATCATCCCCATAGGCGGTGCCAAAATTGATATCGAGCCGCACGTAGCGGTCGGAATGGGACCAGTTCACCACCTGCGAGGTGATCAGATCCTCGTTCGGAATCAGGTACTCGCGCCCATCTCGCGTCACCACCGAGACATAGCGCGCGCCCAGCGCATTGATCCAGCCAAAGGTCTCTCCGAGGGAAATCACGTCCCCCGGCTTGATCGAGCGATCCATCAGGATGATGATCCCCGACACGAGGTTCGACACCACCTTTTGCAGGCCAAACCCGATGCCAACACCCACCGCACCAGAGAGGACCGCAAGGCCCGTCAGGTCGAACCCGATGGCGCGAATGCTGACAATGATCGCAAGACCATAAAGGGCAAGCTGAATCCCCTTGCCAATCAACACCTGCATCGAGGGAGAAATGTCGCTGTTGCTTTTCAGCCCCTTGGTTGCCGCATTGGAACCGATCCGCGCCAGCGTCAGCAGCACCGCCCCCAGCATCAGCGCCTTGAGAACCGCCAGCAGCGACAGGTGCATCTGGCCAAAGGTGATGGCGATACTGTCGAGCGCCGCCGCCACGTCGTCGACCAGATTCAGCGCCACCAGGGTCGCGTAAATCCACAGGCTCCAGGTAAAGATCCGCCGCAGCGTGTGATTGCGCACCAGCCGCGCCAGGAATCCGATCACCAGCCAGGCCGTTGCAACCGTGGCCGCGATCCCGATCAGGTAGCTGCGCGAGGGCCAGGTGTTCTCTTGCATCACCCAGTACAGGGTCCAGCTGAAGGTCACGAAATAGATGAGCGTCAGCCGCCGCAACACATGGAGAAGCGCCCTCAATCTCCATTTGGGCCAGCCCTCCCGCCCGTGGGCCCAGCGGTCCCAGCCGCTGCGGGTCACGAGTTTCATCAGGTAGGCCAGCAGAGCCAGACCGAGGATCAGGAACAGCTGGTATTGCCGCCAGCCCGGCGTCACGAACAGGGTGACCATCGCTTGCGCCTCACCCAGAAGCCAGCCCAGAACCTGCGACAAGCTGTCCGGCAAGCTTTCAGGCAAAGCATCACTCAGGGTCTCGGGCGGGGCGGCTTGAACGGTATCTTGCTCCATGGCTTCACCATGCCGGTGGCGCAAGGATATATGCAAGAACAATGGCGCCGCGCCCCTGCGTGAAACCTTGATTGTCGCGCGGGGCGGATGTATCTGACAGGCATGACCTTCGTATTGGCCCAGAATATCGAACTGCAAGATCGCGCTCGTCTGCGCGAACGGTTCTATGGCGCCGCCCGCACGGTCCTGGCGCGCCTATAAGGCTGCAGCCCAGCCCAAAGCCAGCTTATCCAATACAGAACGGGAGAGGACCCATGTCCCCCAAGACACTCTATGACAAAATCTGGGATGCGCATGTCGCGCATGAAGCAGAGGACGGCACCTGCCTTCTTTATATCGACCGCCACCTGGTCCACGAAGTGACCAGCCCGCAGGCCTTTGAAGGGCTGCGCATGGCAGGCCGCAAGGTGCATTCGCCGGACAAGACCATCGCCGTGCCGGACCACAACGTGCCTACCACCGCGGGCCGCGAAGACCCGGCGCAGATGACCGAGGAAAGCCGCATCCAGGTCGAGGCGCTCGACAAGAACGCCAGGGAATTCGGCGTGCACTACTACCCGGTCAGCGACATCCGCCAGGGCATCGTTCATATCGTCGGCCCTGAACAGGGCTGGACCCTGCCCGGCATGACCGTGGTCTGCGGTGACAGCCACACGGCGACCCACGGCGCATTCGGCGCGCTGGCGCATGGCATCGGCACCTCCGAGGTGGAGCACGTGCTGGCCACCCAGACGCTGATCCAGAAGAAATCGAAGAACATGAAGGTCGAGATCACCGGCAAGCTGAAGCCGGGCGTGACCGCCAAGGACATCACCCTTGCGGTGATCGGTGAGACCGGCACCGCCGGCGGCACCGGCTATGTGATCGAATACTGCGGCGAGGCGATCCGTGATCTGTCCATGGAAGGGCGCATGACCGTCTGCAACATGGCGATCGAAGGCGGCGCGCGCGCCGGCCTGATCGCGCCGGATGAAACCACGTTTGAGTATGTCAAAGGCCGCCCACATGCCCCCAAAGGAGCCCAGTGGGAAGCCGCGCTGAACTGGTGGAAGACGCTCTACACCGACGAAGGCGCCCATTTCGACAAGGTCGTGACCCTGCGCGGTGAAGACATCCAGCCCGTCGTAACCTGGGGCACCTCGCCCGAGGACGTTCTGCCGATCACCGGCGTCGTGCCATCCCCAGAGGATTTCGAGGGCGGCAAGGTCGAGGCAGCCCGCCGGGCGCTTGACTATATGGGTCTGACCCCCGGCCAGAAACTGACCGATATCGAGATCGACACCGTCTTTATCGGCTCCTGCACAAATGGCCGGATCGAGGATCTGCGCGCCGTGGCCGAAGTGGTCAAGGGCAAGAAGATCAAGGACGGCCTGCGCGCCATGATCGTGCCCGGCTCGGGTCTGGTTCGTGCCCAGGCCGAGGAAGAAGGCCTGGCCGATATCTTCCGCGAGGCCGGTTTCGAATGGCGCCTTGCGGGCTGTTCCATGTGTCTGGCGATGAACCCCGACCAGCTGTCCGAGGGCGAGCGTTGCGCCGCCACCTCGAACCGCAACTTCGAGGGGCGTCAGGGCTACAAGGGCCGCACCCACCTGGTCAGCCCGGCCATGGCCGCCGCTGCCGCCATCACCGGTCACCTGACCGATGTCCGCGAGCTGATGTAAGGAGCCAGCGATATGGAAAAGTTCGAAAAACTGCACGGTATCGCGGCGCCCATGCCGCTGGTCAATATCGACACCGATATGATCATCCCCAAGGTCTTCCTGAAGACAATCAAACGCTCGGGCCTTGGCGTGAACCTCTTTGACGAGATGCGCTATGACCGAAACGGCAACGAGATCCCCGATTTCGTGCTGAACAAGCCCCAGTACCGCAACACCGAGATCCTGGTGGCGGGCGACAACTTCGGCTGCGGCTCGTCCCGCGAACACGCCCCCTGGGCGATCGCGGATTTCGGCATCAAATGCGTGATCTCGACCTCCTTTGCCGACATCTTCTTCAACAACTGCTTCAAGAACGGCATCCTGCCCATCGTGCTGCCGCAGGAGCAGGTGGACCTGTTGATGAAGGACGCGGAAAAGGGCGAGAACGCCCGCATGACCGTGGATCTGGAAGCGCAGGAAATCACCACCTCGGATGGCGAAGTTATCAAGTTCGACGTGGACGCCTTCAAGAAGCACTGCCTGCTGAACGGTCTTGATGACATCGGCCTGACCATGGAAAAGGCGGACGCGATCCAGAGCTTCGAAAGCAAGATGGCTCAGGAACGCCCCTGGGTATAGGCCGGGCCGGATCGGACCCTCGGAAAGTCTCAGAAGTCGCCCTCAGGGGCGGCTTTTTTTCTTGAGCGCAGGACCTGCACGCCAGATCTGTGCCACATTTGAGACATATTCATTCAAAGTTCTTTGAAAATGCTCATACCCCATCTTTTGCATGTCAGGCCGTTTGCGGCCAAAGCCCCCGCCACCCCAAGATGTTGTGGCACGACCTGCAAAGCGCTGAAATCCATGGCATCTGCTGATGTAATCCGGCACCAGTTGCCCTGCGATTGCCGGTTTGAGGTCCGGTTTGCAGGCCAAGCCACTTGAGTGCGCCCCCGCAAGCATGCTGAAATGAGGCACAATTGAGGCAGACTCATCGGCACAGGCCGGTAGAACAAGTTGGAAAAATGGCGCGGCAAAGTACCCGCCGATCCAGGTTGAAGGGAACAGATCGTAGTGTTTGCACGCATCATAGGCGCGGCAATCCGCGGCGTATTGGTGGCATTGCTGATTGCGATGCCGTCTTTGCTGCTGCCGGTATCGGCCACGGAATCTCCCGAGATCGTCGTGTTCATGGCGCTTTTGGGCGCTGCGTTGACCTTTGCAGAATATTTCTCGAGCTTCCCCAGCTTTGTGGAGTTCCGTCAGGCGCCGCCGCTGAACCGCATCCGGTTTGTATCCATTTTTGCCGCGGTCGGCCTTTTGAGCCTTCTCGCCCGCCATCCTCTCGATCCCACAAGTCTGACAGCGCTGATCCACGAGATTGCCGCGCGTCTTGGGGCGATCATGGATTTTGCCTACTCGCCCGTGCGCCTTACAACCCTGATGATGCCAGCCGAGGTGCCCGATGCTCTGGTTCTGGCCGTGCGCTCGGCTGCGGGCCTCAGCTACCTTCTGGCGGTTCTGGCCATCATCGGTTTTGCGCTGGCAATCCGGGTCGGCAACTGGCCGCTCGGCAATGGAGCCTTCAATGTCTGGGTCAACCTGCCGCTGTTTGACCCGACCACCGGCGGCGATGTTGTCCTGCGCCTGCAGCGCGATGGGCGCATCAACATGGTGATCGGGGTGCTGTTGCCCTTTGCCATTCCGGCAGTTGTGAAGCTCGGTCAAGGGGTGATCGATCCCGCCCTGCTTGCCGCGCCACAGACCTTGATCTGGACGATCAGCGCCTGGGCTCTGGTGCCAGCTTCGATGATCATGCGCGGGCTGGCGCTCTTGCGCGTGGCCGAGCTTATTGCCCAACGGCGCCGCGCCGCCTATGCGGATCCCGACTTTCTGCAAACCGCATGAGGCGCCCGGCCGTATTCCTTGCGGCCTCGCTTTCAGCCTTCCTGTTCGCCTGGCTGCCTGCCCGGTCTGACACGA
The DNA here is from genome assembly GCF_038148855.1 of Phycobacter sedimenti. Taxonomy (NCBI): domain Bacteria; kingdom Pseudomonadati; phylum Pseudomonadota; class Alphaproteobacteria; order Rhodobacterales; family Roseobacteraceae; genus Phycobacter; species Phycobacter sedimenti. The sequence continues at coordinate 336,232 of NZ_JBBVGR010000006.1, forward strand.
TCCGCATTGCGACCTACAACACCGAACTGTCCCGCAAGGGACCGGGACTTATGCTGCGCGACATCGAAAAAGGAAACGACGCACAGGTCGCGGCGGTCATCAGGGTCATCGCGGCGGCGAATGCAGACGTCATCGCCCTGCAGGGTATCGACTGGGACTACGAGAACCGCGGCCTTCGGGCGCTGGAACGCCGTCTTGCCCTCGCTGGATCTCCCTATCCCCACATCTTCGCCAGGCAGCCGAACGCAGGATTGCCGTCCGGGCAGGATCTGGACGGCGACAGCCGCCTTGGCGGCCCCGGGGACTCCCAGGGTTACGGAGATTTCACCGGTAAGGAGGGGATCGCCGTTCTGTCGCGGTTTCCAATTCTCGAGTCAGAAGCCCTGGATCTGTCGCCTCTCTTGTGGCGGGATCTGCCGGAAGCTCTTCTGCCCCGTCACCCTGACGGAGGCCCGTTTCCCTCGGCCGAGGCGCAGGAGATCCAGCGCCTGTCCTCAACCGCCCATTGGGTCGTGCCGATCCGGCTGCCTGGGGAAGCGCAGCTCGATCTGATGACCTTTCAGGCAGGTCCACCCGTTTTCGATGGCCCCGAAGACCGCAATGGCCGCCGCAATCATGACGAGATCCGCCTGTGGCAGATCCTGCTGGAGGACAACCTGCCCCCGCCCTATCACCGGCAGAGTACTGGACCATTCGTGATCGTCGGGGGTGCCAATCTGGACCCTGAAAAGGGGGATGGCCTGCGCGATGCCATTTCGGATCTGCTGAATGATCCAAGGGTCGTTGATCCACGACCCTCAAGCCCTGATGCGGGCACGGATACCGTGGACTGGTCGCGCCCCGGGCGCATGCGGGTCGATTACGTGCTGCCCTCTGCAGATCTGCGGATTGCAGATGCGGCGGTTGCTTGGTCGTTTCCGGATCGGGAAACCGCCCTGCGCGCAAGCCGACACAGGTTGGTCTGGGTGGATATCGAGATGACCGGATCTCGCCGCCCGAATGCACGTGACTGACAGAAAAGGCGATCCTCCCGCCCGTCATTGCCTCTTGTCAGAGGCGCTTCCCGTTGGGGGGGGGGGGGCGCCCCCCCCCCCGGGGCCCCCCCCCCCCCCCCCCCCGGGGGGGGGGGGGGGCCCCCCCCCCCCGGGGGGGGGGGGGGGGGGGGGCGGGGGCCCCCCCCCCGGGGGGGGGGGCGGGGGGGGGGGTGGGGGGGGGGCCC
>NZ_JBBVGR010000007.1:0-327678 GCF_038148855.1 Phycobacter sedimenti
GTAAGGCTAAGGCTTGGTTGCAACATCCGACTTGATCGCGATCAATTTGGTTGTTGGGCCCAGCTTCTCGCTTTGCCGTGCCATCGACTTGTGCGGCAAGGCTTTCAGGTAACTCAGCAGCTATCGCGGTTTTCGGTGTTTCAACCCCGGCACGGCGATGGAAAATACGGGCTCAGACCGGACTTGCGGCGGTGCGGCAGCAGGGACGCAGCGAATCCGCACTTGGTCACCGCCGCCAGATGACGCCAGGCAGCCCAAAGACGACCTTCCAACTAGGCGCAGCGCAGGCTCGCTGCAGGCGCGAGAGGTTTCCCAAGAGCGGACCTTCGGGTCCAATCAGCTGACCAGGGCCATTCTGCGATTAGTGCAGACGTCAGCGAAGCGCAGATAGCGACATTTGCAAAGTCGGCAGATCCGGCGGCATGGCGAACGATCCATGCCGCAGGCGCACAGGGAAGAGCTGACCTTCGCCGCAGATGCAGCCGCCGACCACCTTCGAACGGCGGGGATGCGGACGAAGCGGGCTTTGGATTCCATCGGAGCAAGGTCCGCTTTCCAGCCACAGGTAGTAGTTTGACCCGCAATAAGGCCTTGCTTCTGCGCCACCGGTTATTGAGGATCGTTACATCTGGTAGCCGAAGGAATAGACATTGTTACTCAGACTACTTTTCTGCTTGATTGCTTTAGTGTTAACGGCCGTCCATCCCGACCGTCTGGAGGCTCGAGAAATATCTGGTCAAGCGCAGCCTGCCTTTACTGAAGCGGCACAACTGTGGTTGGACGGCAGCGACTTGGAGGCGTTGGAGGCTTTGTCGAGTTTAGCTAGGTCCGGGAACACAGCTGCTCAAATCCTATTGGCCCAAATCGCTTCAAGAGGTCATATGCATGTTCACGTAACCTCCGACCTTCCTCGTAAAGACAGAATTTCTCTTTTGCGTATCCCCAAAGGTCTGTCAGGAAAGTCTTGGCTTACTGAAGCTCAGAACATTGAACCTCTCGCGGCGGCTTTGCTGCAATCTGGGAAGATTGGAGAAAAGGCACCGGCGATTGCCGCGCTTATTGAATACGGAGAGCCTACTACAGCACTGCTTGCTGCTAAATCCATGATTTATCAAGGAGAGTCTACTGAGCTTTTGGAAGTATTGGAGGGCTTGGACGGAAAATTACCTGAAGAGGCCAGCGTCATATTGTTGTGGGCATTGTACCACAGCGAAAATTCCGACAGTGGACGTTATGTCGGGCTTGCCCGTGTTGGCAGGCTGGTTCTCAGCGAAGAATCGTTCCTAAAGTATGAACTTTCTTGGACAACAGTGAGCCCTCTTGCACTGGTAGAACGCTCTGATTTGCGGGCGAACGTCATTCGCTTATCTGATGACGTGAGATCATGGACACCCCTTAGAAACTTCTGTGAGGCGAACTGTCAGGATAGTCGACAAAGTTGCACAGCAGTCGGGGCGAGCGCCTTATCAGCCGCAGGGCCATTTTCCCTAAGAAGCCCCGCAGAAAGCTTGATTCCGAACGATGTGTATTGGTCAAGCGCAAGGGCTGAGGCAGATATGGTGAGGCAAATCCGCGACGTAAAGTCTTGGTACAATTGGACCGATTTCACAGAGATCAACTCATGCTTTTTCGAAAATGTGCAAGCAGCGCAAGCAAAACACGGGCACGCAAAATAAACGTTTCGCGTTCTTCGAAATGGATCGCATGGCGGTAGCTATGCACGCAGATCGCGACCGTCAAAGAGCAGACATTCGTAAGTCGTGCAGCATCGGTCTATATGGGCTGAGACCGCCCATTTGGCATCAATGGCGGAACTCGGCCAGGTCGCATCCTGAGCTTGGACAAGGAGACCCCAACTTTGCCAAGCGCATTGACGGGGCAGATCCAGGTCCTGGCACATACCTTGGGCCTGGATGAGCGCAAGTTCCGGATCATTGCCATCCAGGAATACTATCCCGGGGTTCAGGAGGTACTTGTAGAAACGCTGGGCTTTCCGCTGCCAGATTCTGAGCTCGGGATTGCTCTCATGTTCCGCATGGCCTCATTGAGGGGAAAAATCGAAACCGAGGTGCCCTTCCGGACCGCACTGGAAGCCTTGCTGGAGCTGACCGCAGGAAAGTGAGAGCGAACCCAGGCGGAATAGCCAACAAGATTCCGATAGGAGTGGCAGCCAGACAGCTAAAGAAAAACGCAACAAGAATCACGTCCTGCTCTGGCCCCCATTGGTCCATCACTGTCAAGCCTTGCTCTTGAATCGTCCACCATACATACTGGACTTGAGAACCATCAAGACAACAAAGCCTTCAGGGAGAATGTTAATGAATTCAATGTTTAGAGCTTTACGAAGCGTCAGAATGGGGCTCGCATTAGTGTCGATGATCGCGGCGCCTGCCGTGGCGCTTGCTCAGGACAAGTCACCCAACTTTCTGATCATCTGGGGAGATGATGTGGGCTGGATGAACGCCTCCGCCTACAACCGCGGGATGATGGGCTATAGAACGCCCAATATCGACCGGATCGCAGAGGAAGGCGCGCTGTTCACCGACTGGTATGCCCAGCAAAGCTGCACCGCCGGCCGTGCCGCCTTCATCACCGGGCAAAGCCCGTTCCGCACCGGTCTTCTGAAAGTTGGTCTGCCGGGCGCTCCCGAGGGGCTTTCGGAACTGGACCCCACCATTGCAGGCCTTCTGAAGGAAGAAGGCTACATGACCGGCCAGTACGGCAAGAACCACCTGGGCGACCGGGATGAGCACCTGCCGACGAACCACGGGTTCGATGAGTTTTTCGGAAACCTCTACCACCTCAATGCCGAGGAAGAGCCAGAGCACCCTGACTACCCGCAGATTCCCGGCTTTCGTGAACAGTTCGGCCCTCGCGGCGTGATCAAAGCCTCGGCTGATGGTCAGATCGAAGACACCGGCCCGCTGACCCGCAAGCGGATGGAAACCGTCGATGAGGAATTCCTTGCAGGCGCGATCGACTTCATGGAGCGCGCGGTTGAGGCCGACAAGCCCTTCTTCCTGTGGTTCGCGGCAACACGCATGCATGTGAACACCCACCTCAAGCCGGAATCCGAAGGCGTGACAGGGCTGGGCGTCTATGCCGATGGCATGGTGGAGCACGACGGCCACGTTGGCCAGCTTCTGGACAAGGTCGACGAGTTGGGCATCGCTGACAACACTGTGATCATGTATTCCTCGGACAATGGCGCCGAGGTCTTCAGCTGGCCCGATGGCGGCACAACCCCCTTCCGCAACGAGAAAAACTCGAACTGGGAAGGTGGCTACCGCGTTCCGACCCTGATCAAATGGCCCGGCGTGATCGATCCCGGTACCATCTACAACGACGTCTTCTCGCATGAGGACATGCTGCCGACCATCATGGCAGGCGCCGGCAAGCCGGACATCAAGGAACAGCTGCTGGACGGCTATTCCGCGATTGGCCGTGACTATCGCGTGCATCTGGATGGCTATAACCTGCTCCCCTACTTCTCGGGTGAGGCCGAAGAAGGTCCGCGCAAGGAGTTCTTCTACTGGACCGACGATGGCGATCTGGCCAACCTGCGCTATGGCCGCTGGAAAATGGTCTTCCTGGAGCAGCGCGGCCATGGGTTCGATGTCTGGCAAGAGCCGTTCTTCGAACTGCGTCTGCCCAAGCTCTTTGATCTGCTGGGCGATCCCTTCGAACGGGCGGATCATGAGTCAGCCAACTATGACATGTGGCGGTTTGACCGGGCCTTCATGATCCTTCCGGCTGTTGCCTACGTGTCCCAACACCTTGCAACTTACGCGGACTTCCCGCCGCGTCAGGAACCCGGGGCTTTCAATCTTGGCGATGCGCTGGAGAAGATCCGCCGCAATACAAGCTCCAACTAAGCCTTGTACCACAGACCGGCGGGCGCCTTGCCCGCCGGTTTTCCTTTTACATGTAACGGGTCATCACAGCACCCGGATTGACGGTTTCGCCGGGGGAAGATCATGACCAGCAACGCGCGCGCGGAAATCGAAACGCTGATTGCCCGCATGGGCGAAGCGATCATCGGGCAGAAAGACGTGATCGAACGGCTGGTGATCGGCCTTCTTGCCAACGGGAACCTTCTGGTCGAGGGCCTGCCCGGCCTTGCCAAGACACGCGCGATCAAGGCGCTGGCCAAGAACCTCGACACCGATTTCAGCCGCATCCAGTTCACGCCCGACCTCTTGCCCTCTGATGTGACCGGCACCGAAGTCTACCACCAGACCGATCAAGGCGCCGAGTTTCGTTTTGAGCCGGGACCGATCTTTGCCAATATCGTTCTGGCGGACGAGATCAACCGCGCCCCCGCCAAGGTCCAGGCGGCGCTTTTGGAAGCAATGGAAGAACGGCAGGTCACGGTTGCCGGCACCACCCACAAGATGCCTCCGTTGTTCATGGTGATGGCCACCCAGAACCCGATCGAACAGGAGGGAACATATCCCCTGCCAGAAGCACAGATGGACCGCTTCCTGATGCATGTGCTGATCACCTACCCGCCAGTCGAGGACGAGGTGAAGGTCATCCAGCTGGTGCGCGCCGAAGAGGCCGCCGCCAATACCCCCAAGACAAAGACCAAAAAAGCTGCCCCCACCCTGTCACAGGATGTGATTTTCGAGGCTCGGCAGGAAATTGTGAACATCCATGTCTCGGATGCGATGGAACGATATATGGCCGACCTTGTGAACGCGACCCGTGTGCCGCAGGAATTCGGGCCAGACCTTGGACGTTGGATCGAGATTGGCGCCAGCCCGCGTGCCTCGCTCGCGCTCGACAAATGTGGCCGCACCCACGCCTGGCTGCGCGGCCGCGACTACGTGGATCCCACCGATGTGCGCGCCATCGCCCCGAACGTGTTTCGCCACAGGCTTGGACTCAGCTACGAAGCGCAGGGGGAAGGCGTATCCCCCGACAGGGTGGTCGAGGAACTGATCTCCCAGGTCGCACTGACATAAAGACCGCCATGTTTGACCGGGCCGCGCGCATTCGAACAGGTACTTTCCCAATCGCCGCACCTGAGAGGACGGCGGAAGATCCGCGCGTATCGGTAGATCTTCAGCATCTGCGCAAACTGGAAGGGCGCGCCCGCGCGCTTCGGTTTCTACCACAGCAACCCGCGCGCAGCGCCCTGAACGGGCGCCATGCGTCCCGTCTGCGCGGTCGGGGCCTCAATTTCGAAGAGCTGCGCGACTACCTGCCGTCCGACGATATTCGCTCGATGGACTGGAAGGTGACCGCACGGACCGGCAAACCGCATGTACGGGTTTTCACAGAGGAACGCGACCGCCCTGCCCTGATCGTTCTTGACCAGCGCATGTCGATGTTCTTTGGCTCCGTGCTCAACATGAAATCGGTAACGGCTGCGGAATGCGCCGCCCTCTCTGCGTTCCGGATCCTCGATCAGGGAGACCGCGTCGGCGGCATCGTCTTTGGCGATGAAACCATCGCCGAAATCCGTCCGCAGCGCAGCCGCAAGGCGCTTGACAGTTTTCTGAAAGCCATCGCCGAAGCCAATGCCCTGCTGCGCGCGGATGCACCGAATGTCCCCCCGGTTGGGCTCAATCAGGTTCTGGCAGCCGTCAACCGGATCGCACCGCGCAATCACCTGATCCTCGTCTACTCCGATTTCGATGTGATCGATGCGCAAACCCGTCGACTGATCAGTGGCATATCGAAACACAACGATCTGATCCTTGGCCTTGTCACAGATCCCAGCGCCGATGATGCCCTGCCGGGCATGAAACTGGTGATCTCCGACGGGGAACTCCAGGCAGAGATCGACACCGCGGACAGCACGACATACCAGAGCCTGCGAAAGGTGTCCGAGGGACGGCTGGCCGAGGTTCTTGACTGGAAAAGAGCCCTTGGCGTTCCGGTTCTGCCCTTAAGCTCGGCCGAAGATAGCCTGACACAGATGCGCCGCCTGATGGGGCTGGGACCAAGATGAGTGGTGGCGCCGAAACCCGGCCGGACAATCTGGTTGATCTGATCGCGCGCCTGACGCCGCCGCAAGAGCCGCAGCCGATCTCGATGATGCCGCAGACAGTCGGCTGGGCCGTGATCGCGGGCCTCTTCGTTGTTGGCGGGGCCTATGCACTCTGGCGGTGGCGCACAGCCTATCTGGAAAATGCTTATCGAAGGGCCGCTCTCAGCGCCCTCAAGGAGGCAGGGCAAGACCCGACCGCAATTGCCGAAGTCTTGCGTCGCGCGGCACTGGCGGCTTTTCCCCGTCGCGACATTGCCAGTCTCAGCGGCGAAGACTGGCTAGCTTTCCTAGACCAGACCGGTGGATGCACGGACTTTAGACACGGTCCGGGGCGTGCCCTTGCCTTCGCCCCCTATCAATCACCCGGCCAGCAGCCCGAGGCGCTGCCGCGCATCGCTGCCCAATGGGTACGCAACCACCGCATGGGAGACGGGCGATGATCTCTCTTGCTGCGCCTTACGCTCTTCTTGCGCTTACCTTGCCCTGGTTGGTTTGGCGTCTGGTACCGCCTCGGATGGAACGCGTTTCGGCCCTGCGATTTCCGTTCTTCCGGCAAATCGTCGCAGCAGCAGATGTGAAGCCTGGCCCCGGCGCTGTGGTGCTGCAGCGGTCGCGCTTGCAGCTGTTGATCGCATGCCTTGTGTGGATTCTTCTGGTTCTGGCGCTGGCCCGCCCCGAACGTCTGGGCGCACCAATCGAGATCACCAAATCTGCCCGCGATGTGGTTCTGGCAATCGATATCTCCGGCTCAATGGACATTGTGGATTTCGCTCGTGAGGATGGCACACGGCTGCAACGTCTTGCTGCGGTCAAGGAGGTCGTGGAACAGTTCGTAGCGGAGCGTGACGGAGATCGGATCGGCCTGATTGTCTTTGGCACGCGAGCCTTCGTCCAGGCGCCTCTGACCGAGGATTTGGCGACTATCCTTGAACTGGTCAAACAGACCGAAGTGGGAATGGCAGGGCCGCACACCGCGATTGGCGATGCAATCGGACTTGCGATCCGCACCTTCGAAGTCAGCGACATAGACCAGCGCCTGCTCATTCTGCTGTCGGATGGGGCTGATACCGGCAGCCGCATGAGCCCCGTGAACGCAGCCGAAATCGCGGCGGCTAGGGGCGTTGAAATCCACACGATTGCGGTAGGTGATCCGCGCGCTGATGGCGAGAACCGGGTCGATACGCGCGCCCTAGCCGATATTGCCCAGCGCTCGGGCGGCAGCGCCTTCTTTGCGTCCGATTACACGGCGCTGGCCGAGGTCTATCAACGGATTGACGAAATGACGCCGCGTCTGGTTGAAGAACTCTCCTACCGCCCCCGCACGCCGCTGGCCTCAATCTGCCTCGGCCTGGCAGCCTTGATTGGCCTGCTCGGCCTGCTGCTTCTGACCCTGCGCGGGTATCGAAGAGGCGCAACATGAGCGGGGATCACTTTTCAGAACTGCGACTTTTTCTGGACGCTTTTCACTTCCTGCGGCCCTACTTTCTTTTACTGCTGCTGCCTCTGATCGCTGTCTGGTGGATGAACCGTCGCGCCGCGACACGGCAAGCAAACATTGCCGTTCGGATCGCACCGCACCTGCGCAAGGCCCTGAGCGTCGGAGATAACGCAAGAAAACGATACCTGCCAATCGACCACGTCACCCTGCTGCTTGCCCTAGCCACTGTCGGTGCCGCAGGCCCCAGCTGGACCCGGCAAGTCGATCCGTTCCTTGCCCAGACCGGCCCGCTTGTCATCGTGCTGGAAGTCACGCCCTCCATGCAAGCAGCTGACCTGCCCCCGAACCGGCTCGAGCGGGCCAAGTTCAAGATCCGCGACCTACTGGAACTCCGAGTCGGCGTACGCACGGCGCTAGTGGCCTACGCGGGCACGGCGCACCGCGTGCTGCCATTTACCGATGACCCGCGCGTCATGTTACCCTACCTTGAGGGGCTGCACCCCATGGTCATGCCAGTCGAGGGCACCGATGCCAGCGCCCCGCTTTGGATGGCCGAAGAGCTGCTGACAGCCGAAGACGGTGGAGGCATACTGTATGTTGCAGATGGCTTCACCCCTTCGGATGCGAGCACCTTGAATAGTCACAGTTCCGGCGGCATCGCGGTGCTCAGCATGCTCCCCGAAGGTCTTGGGGATCGCGGACTGGATCAGCTGGAAAATGTGCCTGTCGTGCAAAACACGCCAGACAACAGAGATATACAGCGGCTCGACCGCATCTTGAATGTGGAATATCGGCGCGCCCTCCTGCAGAACGCCTCTCAGCCTTGGGAAGATCGCGGCTGGTGGCTGGCCTGGCCTGCAGCGCTTTTGGCGCTGGTCTGGTTCAGAAAGGGCTGGACGATGCGCTGGTCTGCCTGGGTGCTTGGGGCATGCCTTGCGCTGGGACCGGCAAGCCAAGGACAGGCCCAGGGCCTGACAGACTGGTTGCTGACCCCCGACCAACAGGGTTTTCGGGCCTATAACAACAAAGAATACCGCATGGCTGCCGATCTCTTCACAGATCCCATGTGGAAGGGACATGCGCTTTATCGCGCGGGGCGATACGATGATGCCGTGCAAGTGTTGCGCGGGATCGAGACGGCACAGGCCGCATTCACCCAAGGTCTGGCGCATATCAGGAACCGCCAGTATCGCGATGGGGTGCGCGCTTTCGAGACCGCCCTGAAGCGCGATCCGAATTATCCGGGTGCTGCCGAGAATCTGGAAACCGCCCGGGTGATCGTGGACTATGTAGAGGCTGCAAGGGAAGCATCTGACACGAACGAGGAAACCGGAATCGGGGCAGATGACGTAGTCTTCGACAACGAAAGCGGGCGTGGCACCGACACCCAGAGCGAGGCACAGCCACGCGGCGCTGAGCGTATTCTGACGACCGAGCAATGGATGAACACTGTCGATACAAGCACCGGTGATTTCCTGCGCTACCGTTTTCAATTCGAAGCCGTGCGGGGACAATGACAATGCGTCGGTTGCTCTCAGCATTCTTTACCATGCTTTTTCTGTCCGTCATGGCGCTTGCCCAGTCACCGCCGGGACCGCGGGTAACGGTCGAACTTGAGGCCGACGAAACCATACCGGGACAATCCGTCGATCTTCTGATCACGGTTCTCGTACCCACATGGATGACCCGGCCAGTGGATTTTCCCAGTATGGAAGCCCCAAACATGATGGTTCGGCTTCCAGAACGCGCCACTCATCCAATTAGTCAGCGGATCGACCGGCAGAACTGGTCTGGCGTCACCCGACGATACCGGATCACCCCCATGATCCCCGGCAGTTTCATCATTCCCGAGCAGGAGTTGAGAGTGACCTGGGCCGACCCGGACACGAATGCCCCACGGGAAGACTGGCTGACACTGGACCGCGTCATTCTGACAGGCGTCATCCCTGATGGCGCAAAAGGGTTGGAGCCGTTCATCGCCGCGAACAAAATCCAGCTAACCCAGGAGCTTGTCGGTCCCGAGGCGCCGTTGAAACCCGGTGACAGCCTTACAAGGACCCTGACTGTTGAGATCTCCGGCACCTCGCCGATGTTCCTGCCGAACCTCCTGGATCTATCGCCCGTTCAAGGTATTGCCACCTACCCGTCTGAAACGACCATCGATGAAGCGATTGACGGGGCAACTCTGTCCGGCACACGCCGTGAGCAGGTGACCTACCTGGCCCAGAGCGGCGGTGACGGTATGGCGGCGGCGGTGTCGCTCGACTGGTACAACCTGTCCACGGGGGAAATCGAAACCGCCATGGCGTCCGGTTTCTCACTCAGGGTGGATGCTACCATCGCAAAGACCTCCAGCGAAATCCGGCCTGAAACCCTGTTCCTGATCGTCGGCGCGCTCAGCGCAGGCCTGATCGGACTTGTTCTTCTTGCCCGCCCTATGCGCCGCCGCTGGCAGGCATATCGGCAGGCACGCAGGGCGCGCTACCTTTCCTCGCCAGATCACGCCTACCGTCAGCTGCTGAAAGCGTCGCGTGCCCGTGATCTTGATGGTTGCCTTCGGGCACTTGATCTATGGGCCGCGCGCCTAAAACAGGGCGATCCGCGCCGGGATCCGGCCATTGCAAAATCGTTGACCCTGATAGGTGCTGCAAGATATGGCCGAGCCGCCGGAGCAGAGGCCGATGGCTGGTCACAGCTGCACGCCGCACTCAGCCGGTTTCCCTCCCACACCGAAAGCTCAGCGCGCATTCCCCATCTGCCCCCGCTGAACCCACGTTGAACACAGACTGGAGTCCTTATGTTTCGCCGCTTCACACTCTTCACGCTGCTCGGGCTTTGCCTTGCGTCGCAAGCTGTTGCCGAGAGCAAAGAAGCCGAGAGTGCGGATCTTCGATACATCGGCTCGAACGCCTGTGTCTCCTGCCACGCGGATGCAGCTGACGCCTGGAAAGGCTCCCATCACGCTCTCGCCTGGACACCGCCCTCTCCCGACAGCATCGTCGCCGACTTTGACGGAACCTCGTTTGAACATCAGGGAGTGCTTCATCAGTTTTCCCGCCAGGATGACACCTACAGGGTGACCATCACCGAAACCGACGGCAGCATCACTGGACACGACGTCCACTCCGTTGTGGGTATAGAGCCGCTGCAACAGTATCTGCTCGAAACCGAACCGGGCCGTCTGCAGAGCTTCGATGTGGTCTGGGATGTGGAGGCCGCCCGCTGGTATCATCTCTACCCGGATCAGGTCCTGCCCAAAGGGGACGGGCTTCACTGGAGTGGGCCGTACAAGAACTGGAATGCCCGATGCGCCGAATGCCATGCCACCGGGTTTGAAAAGAACTATGACGCACGTCAGGACAGCTACGCCTCACAGTCCGCCGAAATCGGGGTTGGGTGCGAGGCCTGCCACGGCCCGGGGTCAAGCCATGTGGCATGGGCTGAAACCGTAGCCAAAAGCCCGTCACCAGATATCATCGCGCCCGCCGGTTACGGCTTTTCGATGGATTTCGCCACCGCCGGAACCGAGGCCACGATCCAGCAATGCGCATCCTGTCATTCCCGCCGCGAACCGCTCGGTGACAGCAGCCCCCTGCCCGGCACTCCGTTCCACGACGCCTACACCCTGGCGCTGTTGCGGCCCGGCCTCTATCACGCGGACGGCCAGATCCTCGACGAGGTCTATGTCTATGGCTCTTTCCTGCAATCGAAGATGTACGCAAAAGGCGTCGGCTGTCTCGATTGCCATGACGCGCACAGCGCACAGGTTAAGGCCGAAGACAATTCGCTGTGCACACAATGTCATTCACCGGCCGGAAATCCGGAGTTTCCATCCTTGCCGCTGAAGGTCTACGACGATCCGTCGCATCACTTTCACGACATCGGATCAGAAGGCGCCCAGTGCAAAAGCTGCCACATGATCGAACGCACCTATATGGGCACCGACGGGCGGCGGGATCATAGTTTCCGTATCCCTCGCCCCGACCTTTCGGCGATCACCGGCGCGCCGGATGCCTGCACCGATTGCCATAGCGACCAATCGCCTGACTGGGCCGCATCCGAAATCGCCAAGCGCTATCCCGAGGCATCAGGACGCCCCCATTACGGCACCGTACTGGCCGCCGGGCGTGCAGATCCGGCGGCCGCCCGTGGCAGCCTTTCGCTGCTTGCACAGGATCGGGATCAGGCTGGTCTTGTGCGGGCCACGGCGCTCTGGTTGCTCTCTCAGGCAGCCGACGACGAAGTGGCCGAGCAGATCGCCCCCCTACTGGAAGACGGCGATCCGCTGGTGCGCGCCGCAGCCATTCGGGTGCAAGGCGGTGCCTCTGCCCAAACGCAAGTCCAGCGCATCATAGGCCTTTTGGACGATCCGGTGCGCATGGTTCGTATCGAGACAGCAAAGGCCATGCTGAACGCGCCCATTGCGCGGCTGCCCAAACAGATTAACGCTCAGATGCAGCGCGCCATGGGCGAATGGCGTGCGTCTCTGCAGGCGCGCAGCGACTACCCCGAAACCCATATGGTCCTGGGGGGAATGGCGCTGACCATGCGGAACATTCCAGCCGCCAAGGGCGCCTTCCGCGAGGTCGTTCGGATGGATCCCCAGCGCGAGGAAGCCTGGGTCATGCTGACCCGGATCACCGCGACTGTTGACGGACGAGAGGCAACACTGGCCCTTCTCGACGAGGCGCTTGAAAAGCTGCCGGACAGTATCGCGCTTCGGAATCTCAAGAATTCGATTTCAAATCCCTAAGACATTGAACTCCAGCCCCGCTAAAAGGAGACAAACTCATGATCCGAATGACGCTTACCTGCCGAGGCAAAAGCCTTTTGTCTTCCGCAGCCTTCCTCTTGACGATGGCGCTGCCGGTGGCAGCACAGGAGCGACCGCAGCTTGTCCTGCAGATTACAGTTGATCAGCTGCGCGGTGATCTGATCGACCGGTTCGCAGAGGGTCTGGGACCGGACGGTTTCAATCGTCTGCTGGAGGGCGGGCTGCATTTCGCGCAGGCTCATCATGGTCATGCAAACACGGAAACCATCGTTGGCCATGCAACGCTGGCAACGGGCGCGGATCCCGCCATTCACGGCATGGTGGCAAATGTGTGGTTCGACCGTACTGCGGGAACACAGTTCTATAACGTGCAGGACCCGGACTATACCCTCGTGAATGCCTCCGGCGTCGACAGTTCAACCGAAATCGATCCTACACAGCGCGCGGCCACCACCGACGGACGTTCCCCGCGCAACATTCTGACCTCCACCATAGCCGATGAAATCGGAATGTTCTTCGGGCCAGAGGCAAAGATCTTTGGCGTCTCAATCAAGGACCGGGGCGCCATTTCCATGGCGGGACACGGCGGTCAGGCCTATTGGTTCTCGAAATCCGAAGGGCGTTTCGTCACCTCGACATTTTACCGTCAGGATTACCCGGGTTGGATGGCCGCTTGGGACGCGCAAGGCGTGGTCGCCTCCTATGCAGAGACAGAATGGACGCTTTCCGATCCGGTCGAGACCTACCAGTTCGGCAAGCGGGACGATCAGCCGTGGGAGACGGAGTTTCCCGGTTTCGGCCGCACCTTCCCACACGCCTGGGGCTCTGCGGATGACAAGCTTTACACGACACGCCTGACGCTCAGCCCGGCAGGCGATGAAATCACCGTGGACTTTGCCAAAGCCCTGATCGACGCCGAAGAAATCGGGCGTGACAACATCCCCGACTATCTGGCCGTTTCCCTGTCTTCGACCGATTACGTTGGTCACATATTTGGCCCCTCCAGCTTGGAAGCCGAGGACAACATGCGTCGTCTAGATCGCACGCTGGCAGATCTACTGTCCTTTGTGGATGATCGAGTCGGGCTGGACCAAACCCTTGTGGTTCTGTCAGCAGATCATGGCGCCCCAGAAAACCCGGGTTATCTGGCCACGATCGGGATCGAAGCGGGCACCTTTGATTTCGAACGCACCGACACCAAACCGGGCTTTGTACGCCTGGGCGAAGAGTTCGGCGAATCCCGGGCACTGATCCACAATTTTTCAAACCCCTATGTCTATCTGGACCGCGAAGTGATCGCCTCGCGCGGCCTTGACCCCGCCGAGGTGGAAGATGCTGTGGCGGCCGAGCTGGACCGCCTGCCGGGGATTGCCTATGCCGTCTCCAGCCGTAGGCTGCGAGAAGGACTGATCGGTGACGGCAAGATCATCAATGCGGTGCGCCGTAACTTTCACCGAGACCGGTCGGGCGATATCTATGTGGTGTTCGATCCGCATTGGTTCATCGCGGATTTCGATGGCCTTCATGTTGCCTCCGCACATGGGTCGCCCTGGACATACGACACGCATGTCCCGGTCATCTTCCATGGTCCCGGGATCGTGCCCGGCCGAGTGAACCGCTACGTTGAAACAGTTGATGTGGCACCCAGCATTTCGGCGTACCTTGGGACCAAGCCACCCTCCGGTGCCACCGGAACATCTCTCGACGAACTCTGGCGACGGTGAAGCGCTAAAGTGGCGCGGTTCCCTGACGATCTGGTTCGATCCTCAGATGATTTGGGCACCGCCTCCGACCGGCAAACGCGGGCGTCAGTCCCGTTTCAGCGACGCTGCGATCACGACATGCCTGACGATAAAGGTGCTGTTCGGCATGCCGCTTCGGCAGACGACAGGGTTCGTGGAGAGCCTGCTGCGGCTGGTCGGATTGGACTGGACGGTGCACGATTTTTGCACATTGTGCCGCGGTCAGAGAACACTGAACCTGAGCCTGCCATATCGCGGCAGTGCCGGTCCACTGAACCCGCTGATAGATAGCACCGGCATCAAGGCTAAGGGTGAAGGAGAGTGGAGTGAGGAGGAGCAGAGAACAGTCTGGGAGACTGTTTTCCCGACAAACGCGCAAGCACGGTGGCCCCAAGCGGCGCATCTGGCGCAAGATACATATAGGGATCGACGAAGAAACCCTGGAGGTGCGAGCCGTCGAAATTGCCACCAGCAATGTCGGTGATGCGCCGATGTTGCCGGAGTTGCTTGACCAAATCCCACCAGACCAGGCAGTCGGATCAGTGACCGCTGACGGGGCCTACGACACGCGCAAGTATCATGATGCGATTGCAAATCGAGGGGCATATCCGCCACTGGAGTGAGTACCACCCAGTGTTAACTGATGGCATCGAACAAGCAGAACGACGCACACCGCTCCCAAGCGGTTTTCCGTATAAGGCCAAGTTCACTCATGTAGGGAAATTTGGTAGCGGAGGAGGGACTTGAACCCCCGACACGCGGATTATGATTATCCCATATGGTCAAGCAGTTACGCGACACGCAGACGTAGTCAAAACGTAAATGAGAACTTCAAGCTCTGCTTGCCCTTCAGCTACGTCGATGATCCGGCAATCAGGACTGTACCTCAGATTGCAGACCGCTCACTTCGAGTGTCTTCCGGTCCAAGAGACCAGCCGCCATAAGGCCGTTTAGCTTTTGCGCCCCAACGGACGCATCGAGCCAGCCCAAGGCGTCTGCGACGTTCATCTTTAAACGTTTGTCGCCCTGGCCAGCCCGATCAATATGCTCTTCAAACAGGCTACTCAACTCCGACAATCTGAATAGCCCACCTGCGTAGGGCGCCGGGAGTGGTTTTAAACGAAGGTTTTGCCTGGTCGTTGAAAGGTGATTGGCGACTTCCTGAAGGCTCACCAGATCCGGATGGGCCTCGTGCAGATAGGACCCTTCCGGGAGAACAGCCAGAACTTGGCGCGCCGCATCCAGCATGACGTCTTCGGCGCAGCTACCGGATAGGTCAAGCATGACACCCACCTGCCCTTTTCGCCCAAGTCCAATGATTGGGTCATCTTCGGGAACGGCATTGCAGATGTCAGTGACAAGAGCATCCTGGCTGAGTTCATCACAACCGGAAAGCACGAAAGAAAGCTCGAAGCTGAACCGGCGCCCGATCACGGGCTTAGAACTCATAGGTACTTGCATGAACACACCTCAATACCAAAAGCTGATCAACCTTCACCACTTAAAGGGAAGTTTCATGAGGTCGATCAATGCCACTGGAGAAGTCCTAAGGGACAGTCAAATCCCTTGTCAATTGACAATTATTATTCGAGGCTCATTTTGGATCTCAACAATGATTGGCCTCTCCAAAAAGTGGACACACTATCGCTGCTAACGGCACAATTGAATTGAGCTTTTGTGCGGCAGGATCAAAGACTGGCTGCGTGTGGCAACCAGGCACGACAGGTTCCCGAAGGTTTTGCTATCCGCGATCACTCTCGCCGCTCTTGTCATTTACTGGCCATGAGTACTGAGCCTAGAGAGGAAGTATTTACGCTTGTTCATCAGTGGCTATCGGAAGTCCGAAAAAGAGGCGATGTCAATGAAGGCTTTGACCAACCGCAGGCGTGCCCGGTCTTTTGGAGCAACGACCGCTGTTTCATGCGCTTCAGATAATTCCAAAATCGGCACTTCGATCAGACCACGGGAAATCAATCCACTTTTTTCAAGGAAAATGGCAATTCCCGCACCTTGGAGTACAGCCTCGCACATGAGCGGGAAGGTTGTCATCTTGATGCTGCGTTGGAACTGCACCCCGTGTTTGATCTGAGCCTCACGAACCACACGCTCGGTCAGGGAGCCGCTTTCCGGCAGGATGATGGTTTCCTGAGCCAGATCGCGGAGAGACAGCAGGTCACGGTTGGCAAGAGGAGAGGACGGAAGCACATAGGCAACATAGTGGGCTTTCTGAACTGGCACCCGATCCCAATCGTCTGTCTTTGGCGGATCCGTAATGACTCCGACATCAGCCCTCCTTTCCCGCAACAAGCGTGTGGCCGTGGTCCAGGAATAGAGCGCAAATTCGATCTCTACATCGGGATAGGTTTGCCTGAATAAGCTGATCGCTCTCAGCGCGGGCATCGGCGCGTTGGCGATGACCTTGATATGCCCACGTGCCATCGCCTCAAACCCCTCAAGGCGCTCGTTGATTTCGGTGTCCAGCGCGACCAGACGATCCGCCAGGTCGTAAAAGTCCTGTCCGGTGCGTGTCAGGGCGATCCCTTCGCGGCTGCGCAGCAACAATTGCGATCCGACCTGTTTTTCCAGATTTGCCACATGCTGCGTCACGGCCGACTGCGTGACACCGAGCCGGGCGGCCGCTGCCGAAAAACTGCCCTCGCGGACCACATAGGCAAAGGCGACGAACTGGTGATGACTGGCTGGCATGGCGGCTCCTTCGATCTTAAAACGCCATAGCCCCCATTAGTCTCACTAATATGACGTCACATAAGTGAGAGGTGGTCTGTGTACACCGTCTACGTCAGGTGGAGGAAACAGATGGCCGGGTTGTGCATAAATCAAGTGACCAAACGCTTTGGCGAGACCGAGGTGCTCAAGGGGGTCTCTCTGTATGTTGCCGATGGCGAATTCGTCTCTCTCGTGGGGCCATCTGGCTGCGGCAAGTCCACCTTGTTGCGGATCATCGCTGGGCTGGAGCAGCAAAGCACAGGTGAGATCAGCATCGCGGGCCAGTCGGTGGCCGGTCAGCGGGCCGCGGATCGAAACCTGTCGATGGTGTTTCAATCCTACGCGCTGTATCCGCATTTGACTGTCGGCGAGAACATCGCCGTGCCGCTGAAAATGCGCCGCATGAATGGAGTGCAGAGACTTCCTGTGATCGGGCGCTTCATGCCAGGTGCCCGCGAGATGGCACAGGACATCGGGCTGGACGTCGATCACGCCGCCCGGATGCTGGAAATCAATCACCTGCTGGATCGCAAGCCGGGACAGCTGTCCGGCGGCCAGCGCCAGCGCGTCGCGTTGGGGCGGGCCCTGGTGCGGGAGCCTGCCGCCTTTCTGCTGGATGAGCCGCTTTCTAACCTCGATGCGAAGCTGCGCGTGCAGACCCGCGCCGAGATTGCCCAGCTGCATCGCAGGCTTGAGGCCACCTTCATCTACGTAACCCACGATCAGGTCGAAGCGATGACCATGTCCGACCGGATTGCCGTGATGATGGGCGGGCGAATCCTGCAATGTGCAGCACCCGAGGTTGTCTATGAGGATCCCGATCATATCGAGGTAGCCGAGTTCATCGGCTCCCCAAAGATCAATATTCTGCCGATCGAGATCTCTGAGGGCGGCCGCCTGAATCTGATGGATCGCCCCCTGGACATCGAAATCCCGAAGGCTATGCGCGGTGTTGCCTCCCTCGGCCTGCGCCCCGAAGCGCTGCTGCTGGCTGGCGACGGTGCCCCCATCCATGGCCAAGTGGTCCATACAGAAAACCTCGGCTCTGAAATGTTTGTTCAGGTGGAAGTGGCCGGAACTCAAGAACGCCTCACCCTGCGCGCCACACCGGATCAACGCGCCGCCCTTACAATCGGGACGCCGATCGCCTTGGACTTCGACGCGAAAAAGGCGCTGGTGTTTGATGCCGATGGCGCAAGGGTGCGCGGGCTGCGGCACTTGAAAACCGCCCCGTCCGAGGTGGTCTGATATGACAGTCACAGAACCGAACATAGCGCAGGCGCCGCAAAGACCGGTTACCGATCACGCCACCAAGGAACGCCGTGCCGCCTGGGCTTTGACCGCACCCGCCTTGATCCTGATGGTGGTGATCCTTCTGGCGCCAGCGCTCATTGCCGGGCTGCTGTCCCTGACCAATTACTCACTTGGTAACAGCGGCTTTGATTGGGTCGGCACCAAGAACTACGAAAAGCTGTTCACCCGCTCGACCTATGGAAAGATGTTCGTGGCAACGCTCACCTATGTTGTCACCGTAGTTCCGATCTCGGTCGGTCTGGGCCTTGGCGCGGCACTGCTGATCAACTCGCTTGGCCGCTTCCGCGAGATCTACAAGACGATCTATTTCCTGCCGGTCATGTCAACGCTGCTGGCAATGGCGATCGCCTGGGAGTTCATGCTGCATCCGTCGATCGGGATGATCAACCGCACCCTTGAAATGGGCTGCGGAACCTTCCTTGAAACCATCTGGCCCTTCATGGCCGAGGGCTGTGCGGATCGTTTCCCGGTCTGGCTGGGGGACAAGCGCTATGCGATCTGGGTGATCTGCTTTATCGGTATCTGGCAGGGATTTGGCTTTAACATGGTGCTCTATCTGGCTGGCCTGACAGGCGTTCATCGTGAGCTCTATCATGCCGCCGAAATGGATGGCGCCAAGTCCGCCTGGGAACGGTTCCGTTTGGTGACCTGGCCTGCGCTTGGGCCGACTACGGTCTTTGTCGTCACCATCAGCTGCATCCGCGCCTTTCAGGTCTTTGACACGATCGAAGCCTTCTGGCCGCAGGGGGGCGGGCCGAACAAATCCACTTATGTCATGATGTTCGCAATCTTCGAGAAGGGCGTGCAGCAGAACCTCATCGGGATCGGCTCGGCCATCACCATGCTGTTTCTCGTCTTCGTCATGTTCCTCACCCTGATCCAGCGCTGGCTGGTAGAGCGAAAGGTGCACTACTGATGACACGCGACTGGTGGAAACATCTGATCCTGATCCTAGGTGTGATCGTGGTCATTGCGCCCTTTTACATGATGGTCAGCTACTCCTTCAAATCCCCCGGAGAGATCGACCGCGGCGAAGGAGGCTTTTTCGGACGGCAAGAGCTGATGGTGGATGAGCGCTGCGTCAAGCTGCGCGATCCGAACCGCGATGACATTGTCGCCGCCGCTGACAGGTTTCCGGGGCAAAACGACAGCCAGATCCGCGATGCGCTGCTGGCCGAGGCCACGGCCGAGTGTTCCATGCGGCCCGTGGTGTTCAACTACACCAAGGCCTTCTCCGAGGCGCCGCTGCTGCGCTACCTTTTGAACGGGATCATCGTCACCGCCTCGATCTTTCTGATCCAGGTCGTGGTGGCCCTGCCTGCTGCCTATGCGCTGGCAAAGCTCAGGTTCTGGGGGCGCGAGGCGGTCTTTGGGCTGGTGCTCTTCTGCCTGTTGATCCCGGTCCATGCCATTGCGCTGCCGCTTTACATCATGCTGGCCAAGCTGGGGCTGACCAATACCTATGCCGCCCTCGTGGTGCCCTGGACCATCAGCGTTTTCGGTATCTTCCTGATGCGCCAGTTTTTCATGACGGTGCCAGATGATCTGATTGATGCGGCGCGCATGGACGGGATGGGAGAATTCGCCATCGTCTGGCGGGTGATGCTGCCCACCGCGATCCCTGCGCTGCTGGCCTTTGCGATCTTTTCCATCGTCGCCCATTGGAACGATTACTTCTGGCCGCGCATCGTTGTGACTGGAAATCGCGATCTGTTCACGCCGCCCTTGGGCCTGCGCGAATTCAAGGGCGACGGCGATGGATCCTACTTCGGGCCGATGATGGCCACCGCCACCGTGATCGTCACGCCGCTGATCGTCGCCTTCCTGATCGCACAGAAACGCTTCATCGAGGGGATCACCCTCAGCGGCATGAAATGAACCGGGACCGCCCGCCTTTAGGGCGGCCCCACTCCCGATGTCCCAAGAGGGACAAACCCCGGAGCATCAAGTCTGCAAACCAACTGCTCCAAGACCGGCAAGTAAAAGGATCTAAACCATGAAACTGACTGTCCCCGCAATGGCTCTGGCCCTGTCCGCCACAGCCGTGTTCGCCGAAGACACCGTCACCATCGAATTCGCCTACCCCTATAGCCACCTCTTTGACGTGACCTATGAGGCGATGATGCCCGCCTTCAAGGCAGCGCATCCGAACATCGACGTGAAGTTCCGCGCCACGTATGAATCCTATGAGGACGGCACCAACACCATCCTGCGCGAAGCCGTGTCCGGCAACCTGCCCGACGTCACCATGCAGGGCCTTAACCGCCAGCAGATCCTGGTGGAAAAAGGTATCGCCAAGTCGCTGGAGCCCTTCATCGCCAAGGAAGCCGATTTCGCCAAGGACGGCTATCACGACGCCATGCTGAGCCTGTCGACCTTTGGCAGCAATGTGCACGGTCTGCCCTTCTCGGTCTCGCTGCCGGTTGGGTATTACAACATGGACATTCTCAAGGCCGGTGGCATCGAAGAACTGCCCACCACCTGGGACGAGGTGATCGGCGCCTGTGAAGCCATGAAGGCCAACGGCATCGACAACCCGATCTTCTGGGGTTGGAACATCACCGGCAACTGGTTCATGCAGGCCCTGATGTGGAGTCAGGACAAGGCCATCGTCGAAAACGGTCATGTGACCCTGGACAGCCCCGAGGCCCTGGCCGCCATGGAGCAGATGCAGGAGATTTTCACCAAATGCGACATGCAGAACCTGGAGTGGAAATCGGCACTGTCCTCCTTCTCGGCCGGTGAGATCGGCATGATGTTCTGGTCCACCTCGGCACTGGGCGCGGTCGAGCGCAGCCAGGGAGATTTCGAACTGGTGACCGGCCCCTTCCCGGGCATGGGTGAAACCCCGAAAGGTCTGCCTGCGGGCGGCAACGCGGCGCTGCTGACCTCCACCTCGGACGATCCCAAGGTGCAGGAGGCCGCCTGGACCTGGCTCAAGTTCATCACCTCTGGCGAAGGTGCTGCCGAAGTCGCGAAAACCACCGGTTACATGCCGCCGAACAAGGCCGCAAACGAGGTGATCCTAGCCGATTTCTACCAGCAGAACCCCAACAAGCAGACCGCCGTGGACCAGCTGCCGCTGCTGCGCGACTGGCTGGCCTATCCGGGCGACAATGGTCTGGCGATCACCCAGGTGATCTATGACGGCATCGAGCGCATCGTAACCGGCGACGCCACCGACATGAAAGAACTGCAGCAGGAACTGGTCGAGGAAGTCGCCGACCTTCTGCCCAACGGCTAACCCAATCTGCGGCCGCGCGAGAGATCTTGCGCGGCCGTTCCTTTTTTCGGGCAGATAGATACATGAAAATCATCCATATTTCCGACATTCACCTAACCATCCCCGGAGAGGAGATGGGCGGGCTCAACCCCCATATGCGGTTCTCGCAAGCCTTGAGGAACGTGGTCACCAACCATCCCGATGCCGCCCGCATCGTGATCACCGGCGATCTGGCCCATTGGGGAGAGCCCGCCGCCTATGAGGCGCTGAAGACTGCCATCCACGATCTGCCCATTCCGGTGCGGCTCATGATCGGCAATCACGATGATCGCGCCGCTTTTAGAGACGTCTTCACCGATCACCCCGTTGACGGCAACGGCTTTGTCAATCATGCCGAAACCATCGACGGCGTGCGGTTCCTCTATCTCGACAGCGTCAAAGCGCGCACTCATGCGGGCCATTTCTGCGACCTGCGCCGGGGCTGGTTGCAGGCCGAGCTGGAAAGCTGCGAGCGGGCACGGATCTTCCTCCATCACAACCCGATGCCCGTGGGGCTGCCCGCCGAGGACAAAATCGCCCTCGTTCCCGAAGACCGCAGCCCCTTCAAGGACTTGATCAAGGCCCATGCCGCAAAGATCGACTATATCCATTTCGGCCATGTGCATGCCCCGATCCATGGCCGCTTCGCGGGGGTGCAGTTCGCAAGCGTGCCTTCTACGGGCAACCAATCGATCCCGGATCTCAATGAAACCGAATTGTTGCAAGGCGCACCGATGGCGCCTGCCTATTTCGTCTTGCTCGTCGAAGGGCGCGATACGACAATCCATCAGATACCCTTTGCTTGGAACGGGCCGGTGATGACCGCCGGTACGGGCTGGGAGGATTGGGCCAAACCGACCGAGGCGGCAGAATGAAGTTCATCCATCTGACTGACACGCACGTGATTGGTGGGGGGCAAAGACTTTATGGCGCTGACCCTGCCCGTCGGCTTGCATTGGCCGTCGACAGCATCAATGGCGAACATGGAGATGCGGCCTTCGTCGTCCTGACCGGCGACATGACCCATTGGGGCGACGCAGATGCTTATGCGGCCTTCCGGGGGGAGATCGAGCGACTAGCTATGCCCGCGCATCTTATGGTCGGCAATCACGATGATACAGAAGCGTTTTCAGATCATTTCCCCAACGCTCCAAGGGACGAAAACGGTTTTGTCCAATTTGCCTTTGACACCCCCTATGGCCGGGCCATCTGCCTAGACACCAAAAGTCCGGGCACTCACGCCGGTGCATATTGTGCCACGCGCATGGCGTGGCTGGAGGCGGAGCTTTCAGCCACTGAACAGCCAATCCTTCTCTTCATGCACCATCCGCCTTTTCCGGTTGGGATTTCATCGATGGACCGGATCATGATGCTGGATGCCGAAGCATTCCATGACGTGATCGCGCCGCATAAGGCCCGTATCCGCCATCTGTTTTTCGGCCACGTGCACCGGGCGATATTCGGCAATTGGCGGGGCGTCAGCTTTTCCTGTATGCGTGGTCTCAATCATCAAGTGGCATTGGACCTGCCCCCACAACAGGCCAGAATTCCCGGAAATCTGGAAGCCCCGGCTTATGGTGTTGTTCTGTTGGGGGACGACTGCGTTACGGTGCACATGCACGATTTCACAAACAGATCCCCAGCGTTTTCCCTACATGCACCAGAGGGAACGGACCCAGTTGGCTATCAGCTGGGCATGGTTCACGCAGCGTTTGAGGATGTTTGACAGATTTCCATAGTATCCGTTGCCCAACTTCACCCAACAGGAAGGCCAAGCTAGCCTAAGCAGCGAGCAAATCACCCTGCATCTTGGCGAATAGTTTAACATCCTCTTCCGGGCTTTCGAAGAGGTGCCCGTATCCGCGGCTTCATGTTCCCTGAGCCGTTCGCGGTAAGGCATATGGGCGCGCAGGGTAGCGATCTACTCCTCAGGCCGCCCCCTGCAACGCAGCAAGGCCAGCGGCAAAGGCCAACGTCTAAATCCGATGCCGCTTGCTTCCCATTAAGCCCACCAGTCGGCGCGATCCGCACGCATCAGCCCGGAACTCATTCGTTCATCTCGCCCCATAGCACGTCTCATGCGCCACGATAAATGTTATCAAAGCAGCGGCACCAAACCGCGATACGTCCACTCCGAACAGCCAATTCTTAGAAAATGAAATCATCCGCGTATACAGTGACGTCCAACTGTCCATCATCGTAGCGTACTGTCCGATCCACTCGGGCACCTAGTGCATCGTAGTTGGTTACAATTTCCGCCCAGGTTTCTACATCATTCACATCCGTCTGCGTCCGCTTTGCGCGAATACCGAGAACGTAGTCAATTTCGGTCAACACACCCTCGTCACTGGTCTGCGTATTAGAGGTACGACTGCCGTTTTCATCGAATGTGATGCGTTGCTCGGCCCAATCAAAAGCGTCTGCCAGATCCCGGGTCTCGACCTCGCTCCTGATGCCATTCACAAAGGTGGTTTCCTGAACCCGGCCATCATCGAAACGGACTGTCCGATCTACTGAGGTACCTTCTGCATTGTAATTGGTCACGCTTTCCAACCAGGTTTCCACATCATTCACATCCGTCCGCGTCACCTTTGAGCGAATGCCAAGGACGTAATCAATTTCGGTCAAGACACCCTCATCACTGGTCTGCAAATAGGAGGAGCGATTGCCGTTTTCATCGTAGGTCACACGTTGGTCTGCCCACTTGAACGTGTCTGCAAGATCTTGAATCTCAACCTCGCTCCTGACGCCGTTCACGAAGGCCGTTTCATGAACCCGGCCATCATCATAGCGGATGGTCCGATTGATTGGGGTGCCTTGTGCGTCAAACGTTTCCGTTCGGCTTTGCCAGACAAAGGCATCAGCGACGTCAGTTGTGGTTTTTGACAATCCTACACCATTGGCAAAGCTGACTTCTTCAACTCGACCGTCATCGTAGGTTGTCGTGCGCGCGGTCCGTACCCCTTCGCTATTGAAGGTTTCTACATAGCTGGCCCAAACGCGAAGGTCAGTGCTGTCGTAGACACGGCTGGCAACAAAACTGCTTTCGGAAAACGTCCCATCCACAAAATGCAGTTCTTCGATATTGCGAAGTTCGTCGACGCCGGCATCCGGCGCGCTGGCGGATGCGACCGCGACAGAACTGTCGTCCTTCGTTTCAATCAGATAGTCAAAAAACGAGCCGCTATACAACGCGACATCGGTCCCCTCCCCGCCATCCAGAACGTCGTCACCTGCGCCTCCTTCCAGGGTATCGTCCCCGGAGCCGCCAGACAGCAAATCCTCGCCACCTTCTCCACGAAGGGCATCATTGCCTGAGAAGCCAAGGATAAAGTCTTTCCCATCGTTGCCAACGAGAGCGCTTTGACCTTCATCATCATCCGGGTTGCCGTCGGCCGCATCATAGTGAACGTAGTCTTTAAAAACACCAAATGCCGCACCGGTCAGGTCTTCAATCTGGCTGTAGTCCGCCAGCCCTGCGGTGATACGGTGCCCCGCATGAAGCGCCTTCAGCGGGTCTGTCATGATCTGGCTGAGATTTGCCCAATAGAGTCCCACATTGTGCCCGGCACCAAAGTTGTAGCCCGGCAGATCATCGTTATCGATGTTCGGGGTGACAATGGCCGTCAGTTTGTCATCCATGTTCAGGTTTGTCAGAAGGGTCTGGTTTGGCACCTTCTCCAACGGGTTCAGCGGGTTAAGGGCAGGATAGGTCACCGGGTCGATGCGATGTGACACGCCGATGTAAAAGGGCTGGGCATTGATCGACCAGGCATCAAAAAGATCGGTCCTGTCGTATTGTCCCAGCATGCCTTTCCAGACGTGGGAGTCGTCAAGAAAGTTGAGGTCGACGCCGGGAGAGGCCAGCGACACAACAGTCAGATCAACGCTGGCTTTGAGGCGATGAGCATCAACCAATGCAAAGGCATCGGCGGTGGCTCCGCCAAGGCTGTGGCCCGTGACAAGGAGTTTTTCTATCCCGTTTGAACTGTCATTGGCATAGGCAAGTGCCGCTTCGATCAGAGGCCGCATGCTTTCGTAATAGTCATATAGACCGTCACCGGTCCACGCCTGGCCCAAGCTGGCCTCAAGCATATCTGACGCATCCGTTCCGCGGAACGTTAAGGTCAGCGTCTTGTTTCCCTCTTCGTCATAACCTTCCGCCACGAGGCCCTGGGCCTGCCACTTGTCAGGATCCGAGAATGACAGCCCCTGATCGCCGGCAAACAATCCGCCTTCATATTCGCCCGCGTCATTGTAACCACCATAGAACTTTGACTTTTCGTCTACTGGTCGGAACAGATCGCCAAAATCCTCATCCGTCAGGACCTTGAAACCAACGCTATTGAGATATCCAGAGTAGTCATCGTTCAGACCATTCACGACGTCATCGTCTCTCCATTCAGACGGTACGTTGTCAATGCCGTAAACCGTGCGCGCCAGAAACGCCGCGAGATTGACGTCGCTGGCAGAGTTTTCGAGGTTCTTTTGCGGTGTATCAGCTCGCGAATGGCCTGCGTGTTCTCTCCAGGTGTTGTTTTCGGTGTTTGGCTCGTAATCCCGGCCGCGCACGTCAACGCGCACTTGAAAGGGGCCGTCTTTGGCAAGCGTGAAGTCCGTGCTCACCCATTCACTAAAACCAGTGATGCTGCCGCCTGTCAGCGCATCTCCGCCAACAGTTTCCCACGCGCTTTCCCCTTCGTAGCGCACGAAGTATTCGACATAGGGCAAGCCAACCAGAACATTCCAGCTCTCATTGCCGATGTTTTCAATATGGGCGCGAAGGTTGACGGTCTCCCCTTCTTCCCAACCGCCGATGACACGCAAATCCGTGATCGCTAGATCAGGCGCTTCGTCGGGAGCCTCAAAGCTGAATGTCTTGGTAAGGCTGTCGTTTGAACTGCTGTAGTCATCGCTTCCCGGATTGGCGATGCGGACCTCGATATCCACCAGGCCCGTCTCTGACAGGAAATAGGCCTCGGTCTCGCTATTTTCGGTTCCCGGCAACATCACGTTGACGCCCAGACCACCAATCGTCTGGGTCCCGATAACGTCACCTGCCACAAGGTACTCCAGCAGGATGTCGCCTGTATGCGAAGAATTGCCCAGATTGGTTACATCTGCAGTGATGTAATGGGTACTGCCCGCCTCACCGCTGCCGGTCACTCGGATGTCTGAAACAGCAAGATCGGGGTCGTTATGGTCAAAGATAAACGTGCGCGTCAGGGAGTTATTGCTGGTGATCGTGTCAGGAGACCCAACAATCCGCGCCGTCACGGTATTGGCCCCAACGAGGTCGAAGCTATGCAATTCCGTTTCGACCTTGTCCGCGCCAGGTGAAAGCCCCGCGAGCAGGGCGCTGGTGCCAATGACCTCGCCGTTTACGAGATACTCGATATCGACACGCTCAAATTTGTAGAGTTCGCCGATATTCTCGACCGTGGCTCTGATCTGAACCGGTTGGTCCACCCGTTGCCCACCAACGATCTCGAGGTCGGTAATCGTGTAGTCCTCGGGCCGCTTGTAATCGACCCAGACCTCCAAACCGTCCAGATCCAGTGTCTTGCCGGTATCGTTTTCGATGATCAGCCTCCAGGTGCCGGTCACCTGCGCGCCGCTAAGATCTGTGGTCTTGGAGGTCTTGTGAACGCCGTCGAAATCAATGTCCCAATCGTTGGCGTCGTCGCTATCGTTGTGGTCATCATTGTCGTTTGCAAAGACATTCGCGTTCGGGAAATTGTAATAGATCCGATCGCGGTCACCATCGGGGGCCTGAAGCCAGATTTGAATTTTGTCCAGATCGACTGCACTGCCGTTGTTGTAGTCGAGCTTGAAATCGAAGCGAACCTCTTCCGCCTCGGCACCTGAAACGTCGCCGGAGGGGTTAAACGAGTAGGTGTAGGTCCCGTCGGAAATGCGTTTGTCGGCGGTGTTTCTAAATTGGGCAGTCGGCATGAAAATCTCCCAAACAGCAGTGTGTTTTTAGATACATCGCGTCCCGTACTGCGTGACATAGGGTAAATCCCCTATATTGTTGACCCAAGGTCATGCAGCGCTTGGCTGCGCCAAAGCGGCGGTCTAGCGATAGATCTGCCTGACCAGGGGAGGGACCGATCTGTTGCTTGTTGCTAGGATCTTGGCCGTGTGCCTGATCTGGCTTGCGGCTTCTGCAGGGTTTGCGCAGACGTCTTGCGGCACGGCTAAGTTGTTGCCCGAACGATCATTTTTCCTGGACCTGGGTCCATTCGCATGCGTTCTGGAAGACAGAGACCTCTCTTACGAGCTGGACAATATTCTGACCTCGGATTTGTCCAATATGTTCGAGCCTGTGCCAACAGGGCTTGTGGATTTCGGCTTTCGCAACTCCCGCTTTTGGGTGCGCACCACGCTGCAAAACGAGGGGCAAACGACGGGAACTTGGTGGATCACCCACGACATGCCGATTTTCGAAACGATGCGGGTGCGCCTTGTTTCTGCAGACGGGAGCGTTGAAAATCTGCTGTTATTGGAAGGGAACGCGCCTTTTGGGGCGCGCACAATACCCCACCGGCATCTTGTATCGTCGATCACGCTGCCCCCGGGACAACAGGCTGAACTGGTCATCGATTATGTCACCGGATTGGGCACGCAAATGCCGCTCTTCGCGGAATCCATCGATCAGTTCGTCGAACGCACCCAAACCGAGATGAGCAATCATCTGATGCTGATCGCCGCTTTGTTGGGAATGGGCCTCATCTCAACGCTGTATTTCTACAGCCTCGAAGGGCCAGCAGGTCTGATTTATGGGGCATATGTGCTCTCTGCCGCTGGGTTCTTGTTTAACGCGGAATCCTATGGCTTTCAGTTTCTATACCCCAATGCGGTCGAGTTTTACCGCAATGCCTATCCCGTTCTGGGGCTTTGCACCATGGCGTTTGGAACATGGTTCATTGGCAGGCTGACCCTGACTCGGAATGCCTCAAGGCTGCTCAATTGGACGGCTGTGGCAAGCGTGGCGATCCTGTTGTTTCTGATCGTCACAGCACCCCTTTTTCTGTCCTTTGCATGGTACAAGGTTGGTAGCCTCGCAGCTTCGGTTTTTGCAAACGTGGCGCAGGTCGCGATCATCTTTAGCGCACTCAGACGCAGGCAATCAGGAGCATGGCTCTTGCTGGTCGCCTTTGTCATTACGGGTATTGCAATCGCCTTTACCATGAGCGGCTACGTGACCAAGGGCCTGTTCCCGCAGGAAATGGCGGGCAGCGCTATGCGACTTGGCTTCTTTTTGGAAGGGGTAGCCTATTCAGGCGCGATCGCCCTGCGCATTCGCGATGCCCGGCGTGCCCGCGACAGGTCATTGCGTGATCAGCTGCGTCTCACGCAGGAATCGCTACGGCTGTCCAAAGCTGTGCAACAGGCAGAGGCGGAACGTCAGGAGGCGGAGCGAGAAGCCTACCGCAGCCGCATCGCGCTCTCCAGTGCGGCCCATGACATCCGCCAACCCCTCACCAGCCTGCAGATGCTCGTCGCCGAAGGCAAAAGCGACGTCTCACACATAACAGGTTCGCTCAATTATATTGAGGACATCATTGCGCAGGGGTTGTCGCCAGTTCCGCTAGGCGCGGAATCCCCTGATCCCGTAGGCTACGGTGCCAAGGAACTGTTCTCCTTGGCCCTAGTTATAAACAACATCGAAGCGATGTTCGCCTCCGAAGCCCAACAGCGCGGCGTTGATCTGCGCGTGGTGACGTCGACATTGCACGTCGTGATCGATCCATTGTCCCTGATGCGCATCACCAGCAATCTCGTATCTAATGCACTGAAACATGCACAGGCCAGACGCATCGTTGTAGGATGCCGACGCAGTTCCAAAGGCGTCAGGATCGAAGTTCACGACAATGGCCGGGGCATGACATCTGATGCGCTGAGCGCACTTGCTAAGCGCGGTGCAAAAGGCCCAGAATCCAGTGGCCATGGGCTCGGTCTCGCAATTGTTCAGGAATTGGCAGATCTGCAAGAAATCAAGTTTGAACTGGCTTCTACGCCGGGGCGCGGCACCGCGGCCCGCATATTCATCTCAAATGAGGCTGAGACGTCATGACCCAAACCGCCGTCATCGCAGACGATCACGCCCTAATCCGGCTCGGCATTGCGCAAATCCTGACATCTGCAGGGCTGACCGTCGTAGGCGAAGCGGAAAACGGCCTCGAAGCCGTGGCCCAGGTCCGATCCCATCAACCTGCCTTGCTGACGCTCGACATTGCCATGCCGTATGCCAGAGGGATCGAGGTTTTTGGCGAAGCCCGCCGCTGGTCGCCAGCCACGAAGATCATCGTTTTCTCTGGCCTGACCTCTTCTGGTTTGGTGCGGGAACTCAACGACGCCAACGCGGACGGAATTTTCCTAAAACGCGGGGATGTGGCGCAATTTGCCGAGGCCGTTCCGCGCGTTCTGGCAGGTGAACGGATCGTATGCGCAGAGGCCCAGGAAATGCTGCTCACAGAGAATGAAACGGCAGAGCTGACGATGCGAGAGCGCCAAATTCTGAGCCTGTTGGCACAGGGCTTTGCCAACAAGGCTATCTCGCTCCGCTTGGGAGTTAGCATTAAGACTGTGGACAACCATCGCACCAACCTAATGCGTAAACTGGGAGCACACTCTATGGCTGAGCTCCTAGCCTTTGCGTTGAGAGAAGGTCTTCTCGACAGCAGTCGTGAAATCTGAAACCACACACCGTTCCATGAAAGGTAAGCCGGAGACGTTTCCCAAAGGCGAACGCGTTCTGCGGGTCCCGCCGAAATCTCCTGCTTCATGCATCGAACAGATGCAACCGCGAACCATGCGTGGTCTGCGATGGCTACCAGTCCGTTCGCCGTTGCCATGGACCAATAGGACGGCTTTTTTAACGCCCGGTCTTCCCCCACTGAAGTGGTCCTCCGCTATGTTTAGTAAACCTAATGTCGTCTTCGGGCTGAGACCGCCCATTTGGCATCAAGGGCGGAACTCGGCCAGGTCGCATCCTGAGCCTGGAGGAGGAGACCCCAGCTTTGCCAAGCGCATTGACGGGGCATATCCGCCACTGGAGTGAGTACCACTCAGTGTTCACTGATGGCATCGAACAAGCAGAACGACGCACACCGCTCCCAAGCGGTTTCCC
Organism: Phycobacter sedimenti; assembly: GCF_038148855.1. Classification (NCBI taxonomy): domain Bacteria; kingdom Pseudomonadati; phylum Pseudomonadota; class Alphaproteobacteria; order Rhodobacterales; family Roseobacteraceae; genus Phycobacter; species Phycobacter sedimenti. The sequence goes on from NZ_JBBVGR010000007.1 coordinate 30,392, forward strand.
CATATAGGGACAAGTTCACTCATGTAAGGAAATTTGGTAGCGGAGGAGGGACTTGAACCCCCGACACGCGGATTATGATTATCCCATATGGTCAAGCACTTACACGACATATGAACGTAGTTAAAACGTAAACGAGAATACGAATTCTGCGTGCCCTTCAGCTACCTCGATGATCCGGCAATCACGACTGTAACTAAGCTTTAAGGCCGCTCACTTCGAGTGTCTTCCGGTCCAAGAGACCAGCCGCCATAAGGCCGTTTAGCTTTTGCGCCCCAACGGACGCATCGAGCCAGCCCAAGGCGTCTGCGACGTTCATCTTGTAACGTTTGTCGCCTTGGGCAGCCCGATCAATTTGCTCTTCAAACAAGCCGCTCAGTTCTGACAATCTGAATAGCCCACCTGCGTAGGGCGCCGGGAGTGGTTTCAAACGAAGGTTTTGCCTGGTCGTTGAAAGGTGATTGGCGACATCCTGAAGGCTCACCAGATCCGGATGCGCCTCGTGCAGGTAGGACCCTTCCGGTAGAACAGCCAGAACGCGGCGCGCTGCATCCAGCATGACCTCCTCGGCGCAGCTACCGGATAGCTCGAACATGACACCCACCTGCCCTTTTCGCCCAACTCCAATAATCGGATCGTCTTCTGGAATGGCATTGCAGATTTCAGTGACAAGGATGTCCTGGCTGAGCTCATCACAACCGGAAAGCACGAAAGAAAGTTCGAAACTGAACCGGCGCCCGATCACGGACTGAGAGCTGATTGGAAATTGCATGAACACACCTCAATCCAATGCACCGGTCACTCACGGAAGCACAATTTCTTGCTACAGAGGCGTGCTGCCACGACGCACGATACGGACAAAGCGCAAACTTGTCAACCGACAATTACCATACAAAGGCGCCATTTATCAACCAGAGGGACGACCAGCGCAAGAAGGAGCCGGTCGCCCCCAATAGTCTTAGTTCGGCATGATTGCGCCAATCGCGTACATGCCGTCATAGCCCTTCACAAGCATCAGGATGACCTCTTCGCCGATCGCGATATTTTCCATCAACTTGGCGCTTTCCAGCACAGCCAGGTCCATGGTCATCGCGGGCCAGCCGATTTCGGGGATCGCTTCATGGCTGACATTGGCAGTTCCATCGCCGATCGAATTCACGACGGCTTTTGTGTGGACAGCGCCCTCCATCTGCTTGGAGGTCATGTGCATGTTGGAGTGATCCATGGAGTGCGACATCTGTGCAAATCCCGCCGAAGCAAAAAGACCTAGGGCAGCAAAGGACGTCAGGAGGGTTTTCATGGTGCATTTCCTTTCAGTGTTGAGGTTGAGCAGAGGGTTATTCAGCAGGGACCGTTGCGGCTCCTGCCGGGGTGGAAGATGAGAGCTCTCGGTTGACGCGCGACAGGGCCAGCAGTTTCCAGATCACGAAGATCGACGGGATGACAAAGAGGGTCAGCAGGGTTGCTGTCACCATGCCGCCGATCATGGGGGCCGCGATCCGCTGCATGATCTCGGTGCCTGTACCGGTTCCGAACATGATCGGAATGAGACCAGCAAAGATCGTGGCCACGGTCATGACCTTGGGCCTGACCCGCAGCACGGCCCCTTCAAAGACCGCATCCTCGATATCGTCAAGGGTCAGCTTGCGTTTTTCTGTTTGTGCAAGCTTGCGTCGCTTTTCCCAACTGAGGTTGAGGTAGAGCAGCATCACAATCGCCGTTTCGACCGCGACCCCGGCGAGCGCGATAAAGCCCACGAGCACGGCCACGGAGATGTCAAAGGCCAGATACCACAGGAACCAAACGCCACCAGCCAATGCGACGGGCAGCGCCGCAAGGATGATCCCCACTTCGATGACCCTATTGAAGGCGAGGAACAGCATCAGCGTGATGATCAGCAGAGTGGCCGGCCCCACGATGGTCAGCCGTTCCTGCATGCGCTCGATATACTCGTACTGGCCGGACCAGCTTAACGAGTACCCCGGTGGCAATGTCACCTCTTCCGCCACACGCGCACGGGCCTCGGCGACGTAGCTGCCCAGATCGCGATTGGCGATATCGATGAAGACAAAACCGGTGCGCCGCGCGTTCTCCGAACGGATCATCCCCGGGCCGTCTACAATCCGGATCTCTGCCAGCGACGCCAGCGGAACATGGGCACCGGACGGTGTGACCACGGGCAAGGTCTGGAGCCGCTCCGGGCTGTCCCTCCAAGATTGCGGATAGCGCAGATTGATCGGGAACCGCTCAAGCCCTTCGACGGATTCCGAGACCTGCATGCCGCCAATGGCGGTCTGTACCACGTCCTGCACGTCGCGCACGCTCATCATGTAGCGCGCCGCGGCATCGCGTTTGACGTCGATTTCAATGAAACGCCCGCCAATCGGTCGCTCGGCATAAGCCGATGCGGTACCGTCGATATCGCGCACGGCCTCCTCGACCGCGATGCCGATCTGCTCTATCACGCTGAGATCCGCGCCAGAGATCTTCACGCCGACTGGAGTCTTGATACCGGTCGCAAGCATGTCGATACGGTTCTTGATCGGCTGGATCCAGACATTGGTGACACCCGGCACCTGCACCACACGGTCCAGTTCTTCCCGGATCTTCTCCATCGTCATGCCGGGCCGCCATTCGGATTTCGGTTTCAGCTGAATGGTGGTCTCGATCATCGTCAGAGGCGCCGGATCCGTTGCCGTATCCGCACGGCCAAGTTTGCCATGCACCGTCTCGACCTCGGGGATCGTGGCGATCAGACGATCCGTCTGCTGCAAGACCTCGCGCGCTTTGCCGATTGAGACCCCCGGGTAAAGACTCGGCATGTAGAGGAAATCCCCCTCGTTCAGCTCCGGCATGAACTCGGAGCCAAGGCGCTGAAGCGGATACCACATAGAAGCGACAAGCGCGCCCGCCAGCAAGGTGGTTGCCCAAGGCCAGGCGATCGCCGCGTCAAGGAACGGACGATACATCCAGACCACGATACGGTTCAGGGGGTTCTTTCGCTCGGGCAGGATGCGGCCGCGCACGAAATAGCCCATGAGAACGGGCACCAGCGTGATCGACAGGATCGCGGCGGCGGCCATCGCATATGTCTTTGTATAGGCCAAAGGCTGGAACAGGCGCCCTTCCTGGTTTTCGAGCACAAAGACAGGCAGGAAGCTGACGGTGATGATCGCCAACGAGTAGAACAGCGCCGGTCCAACCTCGCCCGCACATTCCTGCACGATGCGCCATCGGTTCTGCGAGGTCAGCTTTTCCGTCTCAAGCCGCCGGTGCATCGCTTCGATCATGACGATAGAGGCATCGACCATTGCGCCGATGGCAATCGCAATGCCCCCCAGAGACATGATGTTTGCGTTCACGCCTTGCGCCTTCATCAGAATGAAGGCGGCAAAGATGCCAAGCGGCAGGGACAAGAGGATCACCAGAGATGAGCGCAGATGCAGCAGAAAGGCAGCACAAACCAGCACCACCACGATGAATTCTTCGGTGAGCTTCTTCTGCAGGTTCTCGATCGCCCGCTCGATCACGCCCGAACGGTCATAGGTCGTGACGATCTCGACCCCCTCGGGCAGGTTCGGCCTCAGCTCCTCGATCCGCGCCTCGACGGCCTTGATTGTGGCAAGCGCGTTGCCGCCCCAGCGCAGGATCACGACACCGCCGACCGCATCGCCGATACCATCGAACTCGCCGACACCGCGGCGCATCTCCGGGCCAAGACGGATCTCGGCCACGTCGCCCAAAGTGAGGGCAGCGCCGCGTTCATTGACCATCAGCGGGGCGCTGGCAAGATCTGACAATTCATCGATATAGCCCGCCGAGCGGACCATGAACTCCGCCTCGCCCATTTCGATGACGCTGCCGCCGGTTTCGCGGTTCGCGGCCTGAATGGCATTGCGCAGCTGCGACAATGTGATGTCATAAGCGCGCAGTTTGTTCGGGTCGACGACGACCTGGTACTGCTTGACCATGCCACCGATGGTGGCAACCTCGGACACGCCTTCGACAGCCTGAAGCTCGTATTTCAGGAACCAGTCCTGGAGCGTGCGCAGTTGCGACAGGTCGTGGTTCCCGGTCCGGTCGATCATGGCGTACTGATAGATCCAGCCGACACCCGTCGCGTCCGGCCCAAGTTGTGGCGATACCCCTTCGGGAAGGCTGCCAGTTATCTGCCCAAGGTATTCCAACACGCGCGAACGGGCCCAATAAAGGTCGGTTCCATCTTCGAAGACCACGTAGACGAAACTATCGCCGAAAAAGGAGAAGCCGCGCACATCCTGCGCGCCCGGCACCGCGAGCATGGCCGTGGCCAGCGGGTAGGTGATCTGGTTCTCGACCACCTGCGGCGCCTGCCCCTGATAGGGGGTGCGCACGATGACCTGGACATCGGACAGGTCCGGGATGGCATCCACCGGCGTTTCCCGGATGGCCCAGACCCCCGCAGCCGCCATCATCAGCGCCAGCACCGCGATGATGAACCTGTTTGCAATCGATATCCGAATGATGGCGGTGATCATTGCGTCACACTCCGCACGGCTGCAGTACCGATCAGCGTCATACTGAAGTCGGGATTGCGGCGCAGAAGCAGCGTCCGTTCCTTCCCGACCGGCAAGGCCCCGATGTCGACCTCATCGGCGACCATGAAATCCATGGTCATGCCCGGCATTCCGATCTCGACCATTGGTCCGTGGGTGATATTGGCCATCCGCGCCTCTGCATCCACGGCATTGATCGTGCCCGAGACCTCCATCGGCGGCGTGATCAGGGCGGCTGCACTCAGCACCATCGTCATGCCGTCCGGCCGTGCGAAGGTCAGCGACATTTCCCGATCTGTCTCCAGCGCCGCCAGATCGAGCGCATCGTCCACGGCAAATTCCATGGTCATGCCCGGCATCCCGATTTCGGATATGGGGCCATGGGTGATCGTCGCGCGACCTGCGGCGACATCGATGGCATCGATAGTGCCCGAAACGACGATGGGAGCAACCGCGGCTTGCGGCGCTGCCTCCTCGCGGGGCGCCTCTTTCTCCGACATGGCTTCACCGCGCACGGCGATGATCGAGAACATGCCATCCTCATCCTTGGCCAGATCGAATTCGATGGGCGCGTTGAGTTCCACCGTCGCAGGATCGACACCGGAGAGCGCCAGATCCATCTGCATGGCCGGCCAGCCCAGCTCCGGGATCGGTCCGTGATCGAGTGTGAGCTTTCCATCCGGCGTCACGGCCAGCGCCATTCCCGTCCCGGTCGCGGCGACACCATCATCAGGAGTAAGCTCAATCAGGCTCAGCACTCCATCCGCACCCCGCGCAACCCGGAAGGCAACCTCCTCTCCCACGCTCAGACGGTCGAGGCCCACGTCGGCGCGCACGGGAAACTCGGATGTCATGGCGGGCCAATCGAGGCTTTCCAGCGCACCGTGCCGCAGGGTTGCAATCCTGCGGTCCGCATCGAGAGCGACAAGCGTGCCGGTGCCGCGTGCGGGTTCCTCGGCGGTCGGAGCCATGCGCATGAAACCTGCGCTCAGCGCACTTTCGCTGTCGATCAGGAACTGGGCAGAGGCGACGACCTCTTCCCCGGGCGCAAGGCCCTGCAGGATTTCCGTGCGTCCGCCTTCTGCGAAACTGTCACGCAGACCGGTTGTGACAAGACGTGGGCGGAACGTACCTTCGCCCGTCTTGAGAATGACCCGTTCCGCCGCCCCGGTGCGTATAACCGCTTCGGAAGGGATGGTCAGCACTTGGTGGCTTTCCTGCGGCACGAGGCTGACGCTTCCGAACATCCCGGGACGCAACAGACCTTCGGAATTGTCAAAGCGAAGGCGCACTGGAAGGGTCCGGGTGCGCTGGTCAAGCTCGGGATAAATGTAGTCGATCTTCCCCTCAAAGCTGCGCCCCGGCAGATGCTCGAACCGGGCAACGGCAGCCATGTCTTCTTTCAGACGCGCTATGTCACGTTCAAAGACGTCTACGATCAGCCACACTTCGCTCAGGTCCGTGATCGAGACGGCCTGCGTTCCGGGCTGCAGGAACATGCCATCGGCCGCTTCGAGCGCAACAACGATGCCATCTCTTGGGGCTTCGATTGCGATCCTGCGGGCAGGCTCCCCCGTTCTTTCAATCTCCGCGATCTGCCGGTCCGACGCCCCGTGGCTGCGCAGCTTATTACGTTCTGCTTCGAGGGACAGCGTGGTCCCATTTTTCAGCGCTCTCGTGAAATCGAAGCTTGCAACACCGAATTCCGGCGAGAAGAGCTCAAAGAGTATGTCCCCCTTGCGGACAACATCCCCAACCGCGCGCACGTTCAGGACCTCGATCCAGCCATCCACGCGCGTGTGCACATGACTGGTAAGATGCTCATCATATCCCACGAAGCCGACCGTTTCGATCCGCGGCGCCACGTCCGTGACGCGGGCCACCGCGGTGCGTACGCCGACTGCGTTGATCTCGGCGGCGTTCAGGGTGACTTCGGACGGGTCCCCCGTCGGCTCCTGCCCTGCATAGACCGGGATCAGATCCATACCCATCGGAGACTTCCCGGGACCTGGCTGGCGAAAGTTCGGGTCCATCGGGGCGACCCAGTAAAGAATCTCCGGTCCGCCTGCCCCCGACGAAAGCGCCGGGTTCAGGTAAAACCGTTCAAGAAAAATGCCGCCTGCCGTTCCCGCCGCAAGGGCTAGGATGGCAAGAGCCGTGTGGCGTCCACGCATCACAACCTCCTGTAAGCCGATCCGCGATGGGTCGGCCGATATTCTAAGAAAGACCCGGACCCTCAGGGTCCAACACGGGTCGGAAAGAACACGTCAGGAGAGACGGGGAGGACGTTCCGGAAGCGGAACAGCTAAAGAGCGAACAGCCGTTCGTTCCAAGCAGTGTCCAGAGCTGTGGCACCCGAGTTCAGGACGCATCAAGGCAGCCATGTTCTGTAATTCAGAGACACAACAAGGCGCTATGTGACAGCTTGAACCGGCATCAGCCTCGGGCTCGCAACAGTCGTGCTCAAGATCGCTGGACTGCTGCCCGCCAGTATGGTGGTGGGGGACAAGGTTCATGGTTTCACCAGCGAGGCCGACAGAAGCCCTGCCCACATTCTGAGGGATCGATGCCGCAGACAGTGTCGAAACCATCAGAGCGAGGCTGATGATTTGTGCCAACATGCACCTGAAAAACCGATGAGCAAACATGCTTCCCATATGGGCCATATAGTCTTCCAAGACCGAGGCGACAATAGGGTTCAAGCTCTTCCCGGTACCGAGCAATCCGGCCTGTCTTTGCGAGGACATCATGGAACACTCTTAGGACTTAACCCGAGAAGACAGAACCCAGCGCCAGAGGCAGACGTCAGACAGCTTAGGCGCCTCCTGGCTTCCCTGTTCAAATGAGACTTAATGAGGTCAATCGCCGCCAATAGGGCAGCTTAATAGGCATAGCCAATACTATTGTCAACCGACAATTATGTGTCACGAGTTATCTTTGCACACCACAGTGAAAGCTTGGACCCAATGGCGCCCCCGTTTTTCCCCAGCTCTTGCGACAGCTATCCGCGTCTCAAGTTCGCGCACCAGGATGACCCAGCTGACTTAAGCAGCGAGCAAATCCCCCTGCATCTTGGCGAAGAGCTCGACATCCTCTTCCGGGCTTTCGAACAGGTGCCCGTATACATCCATCGTCATGTTGATCGACGAATGGCCAAGCAGCGCCTGGATCTTCTTGGGTGGCCAGTTCTGCTCGATGAACAGTGAGGCTGCAGCGTGGCGCAAGGCATGGAAGCTGAACTTTGGCCGCCCTTCCTCGTCTACGATCCCATTCTCCACAAGAAGGGGCACCAGAACGCGATTGTGGATGTTGGAGTGGTTCTCGATCTTGCCCTTGCCATTCGGGAACACGAGATCGAGATCCCCCTTTGGGCAATCTGCACGCCATGTGGTCAGAGCATTGAAAACGATCGGGGCCATCGGGATGCTGCGCTTGCTGGTCCGGCTTTTCGGCTTTCCCATGTCGTTGAAACGGTCAGCCCGTTTCTGGACGTGAATAAGCTTGCGATCAAAGTCGACACACTCCCACGTCAGGCCACGCAGTTCACTGATCCGCATGCCGGTGAAGATCGCGGTGACAATCAAGGGGCGGTGACGGTCCGGCACATTGTCGAGCATCGTCCGGATCTCATCCTTGGTGGGAATGGTGCGCTCCTCTTCGTCGCGCCGGTTCCGCGGCAGCTTCACATCCCTTGCCACATTGTGACTCATCCACTCCCGATCCAGCGCCTCGCCCAGTGCAGATCGCAGACTGCCAAGCACCTTCTTGGTCATGGCCCGAGAAAGGCCTTCATCCTGTAGATCGTCCAGAAAGTCCTTCACATCCGCCCGGGTCAGATCTGCGACCAGCAGATCACCGATCTTCTTGTCGATATGATGGTCGACATGACCCCGATAGCTCCGGATCGTTGCCCGCTCCAGATTGTTGCGTTCACACTGCTTCAGCCAAGCATCGCAGGCATTGCGGACGGTCTTTGCAGGACGGCTCATATGCACCTCTACGTTTGAAACTCTCATGTGAGCATTATACTCTGCCCGGGAACGTCCGTCGGGCTATTTCCCTGTCCGGACATAAGAAATTCAAACGGATGAGGTATTGCGCAGTAAGAAACACCAGTGATATGTGAATATCACATTTACGTACTGACTACGCAAAAGATAAACCCAACAATGCCCACCTTCTATTTCTATGCGCTGATTTCACATGGACCAAACCCACGCTACCGACCCAAAGAGTATCGTAAAACGCTAGCATCATATAAGAACTTCGAAACCCTGCTGGCGAAACGAAATCTAGATACGGAGTTCGAGGTTCTTTTCGATTATTCCCGGCAGGTAAATGACCTCTCTTCACTACCGATCCTGACGGGGCTGCTCGAAATATCAACAAATCAGGGGCGTGGCTTCTACACAGATGACTTCCGCCGGATCTTTTCACGATGCTCCCTTGATAACCGCATAGCTCTCCTCAACGAGATCCGAGAGAATGGACAGCATTTCAAAGACCTCCGAACCGGCCGGTCCATTACCGAGTTCAGCGATAATCAAGCCAGATCAATCGTCTTCCACGAAGGCCCAGTCAGGTTTCAGATTGCAGGCGAACCTGAGAAAACAGAACCCACGGCCAAAGGGAGACGACAGACAGCCCTGGCAACAGCAGTCTCAAGACGTGCTCGGGCATACATGGCCGACAAGAAAGCAGAAGAGCTCGCAAAGCTAAGGGAAGAGCTTTCGTCAGCCGATCACATCCCCACCCTGAAGGAGATCACAGATGAAGCAAACGCCCGGGGCATCAAGACAACACGGGGAAAAGACTGGTCTGTTGCTTCAGTGCAGCGACAGTTGAAACGACTGCAAAACAAGCAGGCGCCGTGACTCTCAGATCCCGCAGAAGCAAGCAATACAGGGGAAAGAACAAAGCGGTAAGATCAACAGCCTTCCAAGGGGAGAGCACAGCAGAGAGAGGGATCTATAAGATCTGTGTTGGAGAGAACTGATGCTCACATTCTTTCAGCGCCCCAGAACACTCACCTCTTACAGAGACGTAGCAGTGGCTGAAATTCGTCAAAACGCCGTGCTCGTAATATTTAAAGAATTTAAGAAGTAATAAGTAAGAGAAGAATCTAGTCATTAGGTGGGCGGATCCGCCCTCAACTTCGAATTCAGCGGAAAATCGATGCTTCACTCAACCCTGGTTGCCCCGGACAGAGCTGATGCGATCTGAGCCCCAAAAGGCCCAAAACGCTCATTTTGGTGAAGAAAAGTTTCGGGCACGCGGATGATGGGCCGGTTTTGCCGCGGGTATTGCATACCAACGGGAGGCAGAACCGGAAACTAAACCTCTCAAATGTCGCCCCTGAAGGGCAACCCGCCCTTAGCATCGCCCTACCCTTCAAAACCCACGACCCTGCGCTCACGCGCAACATTTGAGCCCCTCAGAGCACATCCGGGCGCAAGGGGAAGGGCTCTGGCGGAAAGGTCAGCCTGCCCAGTCTTTTGACAGGCGATCCAGGGCACGGTTCACCTTCTTGTTCATCTCCTCCCAGGAGACCAACCGGCCCTTCCGGCGCAGCGTGACGGGCTTGTCGGCAAGTACCCCCTGCTTATGACGACAGAGGTTTATATCATGGATGGCCCGGTGCAGCCGATCCAGCCCGTAGACGCCGCTGCGCTTGAAAACCTCGATCTCGCTGGCCTTGACGGGAAAGCCGAGCAAGGCCGTCTCGCAGGGGACGCCAAAGGTTGGCAGGAAAAACTCGAAGACCAGCTTACGCAGTTCCTTCTGGAAGTCGAACCCGTAAAGGTCCGCAACCCGCTCTAGGCCAATCGCCCCGTGGCCACCGACCTCGCCCTCCTCCGCTTTCAGGGTCACTTCAAGGCGGGCGCGGCAGTCTTTCAATCGCAGGGGCACGGCCGTCCCGGCCTCTGGGTCGCGCCGGTCAGTGGACTTGTCCATGCTCCGTAGCGAGACGACCTCTTCCCGCGCCCCGATATAGGCAGTCCGATCAACGGCGGGCTGGGTGTGTTTCTTCAGGTCCAGCGGCACGAAGGCGGATGCAGGCAGGTCGTACTTTGCGGTCAGCGGAACGATTGACGCAGACAGATCGGCGGCGCTGGGGTTCAACAGGAAGGTTGCCCCGTCTCCCCCGTAAGCGCCCCCGTAGGTTCGCGGCCATCCTCGCTCGCTTTCCGTCAGGACTGGTTCCGGCCTCAGATGACGCCGCAATATATCCACCATCTGCCAGCGCAGAAGGTTGAGCTCGGTCTCGCTGCGGGTGGCGGGCTTTGTCGCGTAGAAGTCCACGGAGACTTCGATGCCCATCAGGAACAGTGCATCCGGCGTCTGTTCCGGTACGTATTTCTCAACGATCTTCTCAAGAACCCTGCGCAGCACTTGGGGATTGGGTTGCTGAAACCGCAGAAGGAAGCGCGTTCCCTTGTAGCCGCTCCTTCGATCTGGTCCTGAGACAAAGATTGTCGATTGAGAGCCCAACTCTTCCAGCATGCGCGTTATGGCCCGGTGGAGATTGACTGCCTGGCGTTTATCGGGGGTTTCAAGGAAGAGTTCCAGCCAGTCGATCTCTGCCTTGCATCTGTATTGGTTCAGATCAATCTGCGGATGGGCAATCAAACGGTCACGCAGTACCGGCTGAACGGAAGCACCGGCCTTAGTCGGCGTGTACGGCTGCACGTCATAGCGGAGCGAGGGAAGCGCCTTTGTGGAGGGCCAATCAGGCGCTTCGGTAAAGGCAAGAGGCACCTCAAAGAGGGACAAGGACAGAACAGTCATGTTTTCAGTGTGGTTTCAACAGCTAGGCGCAGGCCCCGCGCTTTCCGACAAGACCAAACTCCGTTTTATCCCCGCAGAAAACCCGCCCGGATTTGCGTTTTTCATCACGGGGAAAAGGGCCATGTCCGAAGTCCTAGACAGAGGTGGAAGTGCTTACAAGGCCATGCCTTGATCCAAGGGTGCCTTGGAGACTGGACCTTATAGAGGTGCGAGGGGCGATACGGGTTTCATGTGTGAAAGGGCTGTGCAACAATCCTAAAAAGGACCCCTCTTGCGCAACTATCATAGCTCATCGATCAACAGATGAACGGAGTTATGACATGCCCTACAGCACCACAGCGGCCAGGCTGGCAAAAGGTATCAAGGCAAGCGGGTTGACCCACCGGGAGATTGCAGACCGCTGCGGCTTCAAACAGGCCGAGATCATTTCCGAGATGGCAAGCGGAGAATTACGCGTGCCGCTGGAACAGATCCAGGCCCTGGCACATACCTTGGGCCTGGATGAGCGCAAGTTCCTGATCATCGCCATTCAGGAATACTATCCCGGGGTTCAGGAGGTACTTGTAGAAACGCTGGGCTTGCAGCTGCCAGATTCAGAGCTCGGGATTGCTCTCATGTTCCGCATGGCCTCCTTGAGAGGCAATATCGAAACCGAAGAAATCTTCCGGGCCTGCCAGAAACCCTATGCAGACAGAGAAAACCAAAGAGTTGGCCCTACGTGCTCGGACAAAACGCCACCATAGCCGGAGGATTCATCCTTTTGATGGCTTCAGCCCCCTGCCGTCATGACAAAGCCTGTCGGCAGGGGGGCGCGGCCTTTGCCGTGCAGGGAGTCCGCTTCCCAACATGTCGCTTACCCAAGCGTTACATCCAGAAAGAGCATAACGACCAATCCTATCGCGAGGCCTAGCGTCGCTTGCTTTTGGTGTCCACTTCTATGCGTTTCGGGGATGATCTCGTGGCTTATGACATAGAGCATGGCTCCGGCGGCAAATGCCAGCCCCCAAGGTAGAAACGGCTCTGAAACCGCAATCATCGCGGCTCCTATCGTCCCGCCCAGTGGTTCGGCCAGACCAGTCAGGGCCGCAATGCCCCAAGCCCGCCTTCGATCATATCCTTCCCCGAGTAGCGCGACCGCCACAGCCAACCCCTCGGGCAGGTTCTGTAGCCCGATGCCGATGGCAAGGGGCATCCCGCCTGATAGCCCGTGTGCGCCAAAACCGACTCCAACGGCCAGGCCTTCCGGAAAATTGTGGATCGTAATCGCAATAATGAACAACCAGATCTGCCGCAAAGAAGCGCTATCAGGCCCCTCGCGGCCCGAAGTAAAATGCTCGTGTGGCAGTGTTTCGTTCAGCCAAGCGATAGCAGCCATACCTGCCAGGATTCCGATGACTGCAATGGCTGCGGGGATCGCACCGGGTCCGTATCGCAGGCCAGCATCCTCGATTGCCGGAATAATCAGCGAGAAGAATGAGGCCGAGAGCATGACACCAGCGGCAAAGCCCAAGGACATGTCCCGAAAGCTACGGCTGATAGTCCGTCCAAACAGCACAGGGATTGCGCCCACCGCCGTCATCATCCCTGCGGCAAGGCTGCCCGAAAACCCCAGCAGAAGTTGAACTGAAAGATCCAATGTCAGCCTCTGTTTTCAGGGAAATCTACGCTCGGCCGGACGTCCAGCCGAGCGAAAGTCATGGCAATCACTCAGAGATCGAAGCAGACGGCGGCGTTCGTCATTCGCTCCACCCATGGACATGCACATCTCGACCGGAATGCCCTTTAAGGATTTTGACGGCAAGCTCCTCGCGCTCCTTGTCGCGACAGCGCACCCACATCAGAATGCCACCGTGTCGGATCTGTTCGGCATAGTATTCCTTGTGATTCTGCCCAACGCGACGCGCCAACAGGGTGCCCAGAACCGCCGATGGGCTGCCGCCAATGGCAATTGCAGCGATGGAGGCCGCCAGCGTGCTTGCAGGTGTGAGCATCGCAGCCATGGCGATATAGGATCCTACGAAGAAGAAACCACCGGCAATGGTCCCCTGCAACTCTCCGATCGCCTCTTCTGAAACGAAATGGGCCCTTGGCGCCCTCGGATCATCTTCCAAGTCTGCTGCGCGCCAATATCCTTTTCCTAGTTTTTCCTCAATGGCCTCCTGACTGCCCAGGAGACTGATATCGGAGTGGTGAAACCCAACCGAACGCAGGTCGTAGAATGCCGCCTGCTGCGCCTCGAAACTGTCGAAAACCCCAACAGCCTCTGGCACCTTGATAACGATGATCTTTTCTTCTTTTACTTCTGTGTCTGACATGAGATTTACCTCTCCGCTTTCAGAATAGCTTTCGGTCCGGAATTGGCATCCCGGCAGGCTTGACCCGGGCGGTCTGAATCGTATCCGCGAAACCTAAGTGTTGATAATTTCCTTCGATTGCATCTTTTCATGTTCAAAATCCCTCGCCTTGATCTCTCTCAACATGAGACGCGGACTTCCCGTCTAGTCTCACAACTGCTCATGTCCCGTCCATGAGCAGACACCACACCGCCGTGTGGGGAGAGCAGGAACAAGATGGATGCACAACGAAGGCAGTGAAAGGATGATATGAATCACGCCAGAGAACCTGAAAACGGTCCTCGGAAATATTGACCCTCAAAACATCTCGGCCATTCAGGCAACGGGCGCGACGCTGAAAGATGTCGAAGATGCAAAGGCCATCGTAGATGGCAAAAGCGATATCACCGGATCCGGCGAGCAGGCCCTTGCAGGTCCGATAAGCGAGGTTTTGACCATTCTGAGAAGTACAGCTGATGACCACTGAAAGCGATATGGAACAGTGCCTGCGTGATACGTCAGCTATGTACCGAACACCTGGTGAGATCCTGACGAATCGGCATCTGACAAAGGCGCAGAAAATCGAGATCCTGCGCCGCTGGGAATATGATGCCTGTGAAGTCAGTGTGGCCGAAGATGAAGGGATGGCTGGGCAGGATGGCGAACTCCTCCGCGAGATCCTTCTGGCCTTGGAGACGCTGGTCGGTTCCCTGGACAGTGACCGAACGCCCCCAACGAAACGGGCGGGCTGGACCGCGAGGCCGTGGCCGGGACGCAAAACGACACGTGAACGAAAGACCTGCCGGGCCAAACATCGGAGCGGGTTGATGGCAGGTCACTTCCGTGCGTCGCATATCGCCAGAATGCTCGGCGTTATGATTACGGCAGCCGGGCTTCTGATCGCAGCCCACAGCTAGCGGACATTGGCTCAGGCTTCGTGAGAGCGACATCAGACACGATAGGCCCCCTGTTTTGGCTCTAGAAGGTGCGTTCAGAATTCGTCGCCACTGCTGCCCAAACCCAAGGTAAAACGGTGCTGATAAAGCCGCTCGGCGTAGCTGTCTGTCATCCCGGCAATGTAATCATATCCCGCTGCGCTTATTGGCGTTTTCTGCGCCCCACCTTGTCACGTCAACCAAATGTCTCCCGCCTATCTTGGCCCCGTTGGAACGCGCGCACTCGACATATGCCAAACCTCCGATGTAATCTCATCATGAATGCGCTCACGCATTTTCATTGGGAGGTACTATGAGAAAACTTTTCTTTGTTTTTGGGACCATCGTCGGCATGTCCGTACCGCCAGTCCTGGCTGAAGATCTCGACGTCAAGATCAATGCCGATATTGCAAGTATTACCGTCGAAACCGTCAACGGCCCAGTCGAAATCATGCGCGACCAGGACCTGAATGCGACAGTCAACCCAACCTATGCAAAGACGTCCCGGAAGTGTCCGCCCTTTTGCATTCAGCCCATGCAAGTTGCGCCCGGAGTTACAACGGTTGGCGAAATCGAGGTGCTAAAGTTCGCCGAAAAGGGCGGAAAACTCATTGATGGCAGAACTCTCGAATGGCATCTCGACGGCACGGTCCCCAGTGCGATCAACATGCCATACACCCAAATGGCAAGTCGGCTTGACGAAGTCGGTTGCACAGGCAGCGAGGGCAATTGGGATTGTACGAACGCTGAGGAGGTCCTCTTGTTCTGCAATGGGCCCTGGTGCGGTCAATCACCGATGGCAATCAAGGCGATGTTGCGCGAAGGTTATCCACCAGAGAAAATCTTCTATTATCGCGGTGGCATGCAAGCATGGAGCAGCCTTGGCCTCACCGTGGTTGAGGGTGAGATGTAACCCTCGCAGGATGCTAAGTTCACCCTGGCAAATGGGGAGGATGGCTTTGGCGCACGTTTTTGATCAAAAGCTGCCCTCACCTCTCCGGTCTGATTTCATGGGGATAAAGACCATGTTGACATAATACTAATCCAGCCTGCACGATCTTTTCCCACTCGAGACCCTACGGATTTCCTCGAGCAAAGTGGCTTTTCGTACCGGTTTAGAGATGTAGCCGCTTGCTCCCAACTCCAGCATCTCCTTTCGGTCTTCCGGAGCCGCGTTCGCTGTCAGCATGATAACCGGAGTTTCGCCAATGCGACCTCCGCGCCGCACCATCTCCATCAGTGTTTCACGTCCGTTTAGGTTTGGCATTTGCATATCCAACAACACAACGTCAAAGTCCCGATCTTCCATCATTCTTAGTGCGACGTCTCCATCTTCAGCCTCGGAGATCTCCAGCTTGGCCTTCCCAAGCAGTGAACGCACAACGACGCGATTGGACGCTGTGTCATCAACGACAAGAAGTTTTTGTATCCCGATCTCTTCATTTGAGCCTAGCTTGTCTACGCCATCCCGCAAAGGTTTAGTTGGCGCCTCAATCGACCTGATCTGAACCGCCAAATTGAACTGGCTACCTTTTCCAAGCCTTGATGAAACGCTGATGTCTCCTCCCATCAAACGTGCCAATTGGCGCGCTATGGAAAGTCCCAATCCGGTACCGGGTGTACGAATCGTAGATGTACCTTCAATTCTGTAAAACTCTGAAAAAAGGTTTGGGAGCTCGTTTTCTGAGATACCTGGACCGGTATCAGCAACCTCTACCATCAACTCAGTCCGACCGAACTTGTCTTGACAGCATGCCCTGATGCGGACACCTCCACTTTCCGTATATTTGATTGCATTGGAAACCAAATTGCTGATCGCTTGGCGCAGTCTCAGTGGATCGCATTCGGCATAACCGGGCACCGTTTCATGGATCTTCAGATCAAGATTCAGCCCTTTTTCCTCAGCAGCTGGGCGGAACATTTCCACCGCGCAAGAAATTTCCTCACGAGGATCCGCTGGGACCTCATACAGCTCAAAACGTCCGGCTTGGATTTTTGCATTATCCAGGACGTCATCCAAAATTGCCCTAAGTCCTTGGGCTGATTTATTTAATAAGGCGGCACGTTCTTCTAGGACACTATCCTTTCCGGCATCGTCCTCTATCAACTCTGACATAGCACATATCGCATTGAGCGGCGTTCTCAGTTCATGACTAATTGACGCCATGAAACGGCTCTTTGCCTTGCTTGCCTCGTTTGCATCCTCGGCGGAAAGCCTCAGACGGCGCGTCAAATGATATTGCTCCCTCATAGCATTCAGCATGTACAAGGTGGCAATGACCACTAAGCAAGCAGCGATCATCTGTTCAATCGTTGAAGCACTTTCATATAGATGAAGGATCAGCATGAAGGAAAGCGCGCCGGCCAATGGCAGCACCGTGATTACACCGAAGAGCAGCCATGCTGATCGTGTAACCACACTATGCGTCATTGCGATGGTAATCAGCATGGCGCCCATCAACTTGGGGAAAGGCTCCGGGCGCACATACAGTGCTAGTGGCAGAGTAATAAAGACACCGATTCCCAGAAACGCTGAGAGAAGTAGAGCGGTGGAATTCCAAAATGTAGCCTGGCTGGCAATGCTCTGATAAACTAGCAAACCGACAATCTCGACGATCACATAGCAAAGGTAGACCGCAAGCAAAAAGTGAACAGGTAGATAATAGAAACAAAGGAGACTAACCAGAGTAATCGAGGCCCACCGCGAGGGTAGATCAGCCCGCACCATTTTGCTTTGGGCGCCAATCACTTGTTCGAGATCTGACCCCAGTGTGAACGTCATCGCTTCTAACGTGATCCAAACTTTACCAACATTACGGGCCACACCTCAGACTTCCTTCCACGAAATCCGAGCCCGGCTTTGATACACTCGATCAATTTCTAAGGGGCCTCTTCAGTCGCGTTACCAACACGACTACCCAATTAAACCTCAATGTAGCACTGAAGAGTTTCAAATCAGTTTCCCAAGACTGGCTTACTTTCAGTTTTGGTAGATCAACTTTAGCCAAGACAGGATCACAACGGCATCCATACAAATGCAGTATGATGGTCCTGAAGGTGGAGAACCAGCCGAAGACACTGGACGGGTCGCCAAGCACCTCACGTCCTTGAGCCTGCTGAACATGATCTCAATCACTGCCCGACTGTGAATTGCAGAGCAAGATCATGACAGGGGCCGCTACATCGCTTGTAACGTCGCTCGTCGTATCGGACGCTTGCCTTTCGTTGCTTCCTACCTTGGGTACAGGCGCATATCCCCTATCATTTCAACGCCTTTCTGAACCGCTTTGTGGTGGCCGGGCAGGTCGCCGATCACATCGGCGCGATGAATCTAGAGGCGCGGCCGAAACCAATGAGGCCTGCGCCTAAAGAAAATTGAGCCCGACACCAGAACGATATCTCGCCCGCAGTGTTATGACAAAATGTGGTAGTTTAGAACTCGTAGTTCAGACCAATCTGAAGGCTGTGGCTCTCATAGTTGCTGCCAATCGAACCGCTATAGCCACCATAAACCCTCGACGCGCCGGATCCAACGGACGCCAGCTGAGTTTCAAAGCCCAGTTTGACGTCAATCCAATCGTCATCCAGGCCCTGAACCGGCAGGGGCGTTCCCGGCAGACCGATGAATCCGCTGCGAACTGCGAAGTCGCTGCCAGATGCAAAGGTGTATTCCAGGCCACCAGTGATCGTGGTGAGGCCCTGGGCACCAGCAAGATCATATTCACCTCGCACACCCACCGAACCAAGCACCATGTCGCTAGACAGGCCATCGACGTTCAGGTTCCAAGCGCCTGCTCCTGTCTCGTTGAAGGCATCAACCGACATGTCATAGTATTCCAGCGACGCCAAGGGCCCCCAACGCAGCGCACCAGCACTCTGCATGTACTCGGCCTGTAATGCGCCATAGACTTGGGAGCCATCGGTGCTGCCCATTGCTGTCTGGCCGAAGACGTTGCGGGTGGAGTCGTAGGAGTTGTCCTGATAGCCGATCAGTGCCTTGACCGTGCCGCCATTACCGAAACCGAACCGACCATAGGCGGTCAACGAGACACTGCTCAAATCGACCCCACCAAGGCCGCTTTGCGCATCGGCGCTACCGTCTGCAACGCCCAGAACCGCGCCCCAAGTGGTGTTTGCGTTAAGATGCTTCTCCAGACCGATCATCAAAGAGGCGATGTCCACATCATAGCCAACAGAGGTGGCTGTAGGATCATAGCTGGACTGACGACCATTCAGCGAGAAGAGACCGGTCCAGCCCTCTCCCATCTGCATGGTATCAAAGCTGCTGTTTCGGGTTGCGACACCCTCGGCACCGGCACCGCTCTGGGACGGAATACCAAAGATCGCATCAACCTGGCCACGGGACATTTCAAAGCCGAGGTTGGCAAACGCCGGAGCGAAGCTGAAACCGGTGCTGGTCAATGCAAGGCTGCGTTCGGCCGCCGTCATCGCCATCATATCGGCAATCGCCGTCTGGTAGGTCGCCGCATTGCCCAGATCCAGATAGGGCACATTTGCTGCCCCATCCAAGTAACCGGCCAGTTTGAACTCATAGGTCGACGTCGCACTGGACACGATGGGCGCAAACTGCGGCACGATGCGCAATGTGAACTCACCGTCATCGATGCTGCCGACAGTCACTGTGAAATTCAGGTTCGCATTGCGAAGGTCTTCGATCTCATCCACCGCAAAAAGGCCGTTGGCCTGCGCCGCAGCGACAATGTCATCAGGCACGAGACCGCCTGCAACATAGCCAAGGTCAGCGACGCTGACACCCAGCGCCGTTGCCAGCTCGGTCAGACGTGCATCGATATTCGCTGCGATATCCAGCGTGCCGTAGGTCCAACCACCGTTGGACAGATCGTTCCAAGCGACCAGCGCCGACTCATCGGTCGGATCATTGTTGTCATCCCAGAACAGACCGTCCGGCGTCATCGTGTCATCAATGAACGAATCACCGAAACTGGCCAGATACTCTGCATTGTTCAAAGCACCGAACGTCAGTTCGTCAACAGCCGTCGTCCGGGCCAAGGCCGCCCGATCGCTGGAGAAGAAACCGATGTCGCCTTCCTGACCGCCGGCCCCGAACAGACCGTCAGGCAGCCGCGCACCGATACCGATATCCGTTGCGGCCAGGTTGAACAGAACCGCCTCCGACGGGGCCAAGGTGCCCATCGCGTTGCCATCCGCATCCAGCAACTGCAGAGAGAAACCCGTCATTCGGGCTCCGGTGAAGTTCGAAGTCTTGCCGAAAGTGAAGTAGTCAACTGACGGGTATGTCGCGCTGGCAACCGTTCTCAGTCGGATATCAAAGGCAGAACTGCCGGTCAGCTGCGTCTTGATCCGCTTGCCCGACCCGCCTGCAGAATCGCAATAGACATCTGCCTTGCTGGCCATCAGACAGTTGGTGACATCTCCGCGGGAGGTCAGACCGGAGAAGTCGGTAATGATCTCTTCGAACGGATCGACGTAGTCGAAACCGCCGGAACCATCCGGCACCCGTGTTCTGGTAAAGGTCACGGCCTTTGCGCCAGGCGGATCGATTCCTTCATCCGGATCGGCAAAAACCAGACCGTCACCGCTGGTTCCGATCAGAACATCGTCGGCCAGCAAATCGGCCGATGCCGTTCCGGCAGTCAGCACCAGCAGCGCTGCCGGGGCAACGGTACCCAGTTTCCAGAAATTGTTTATGGACTTCATTTCAGCATGCCCCGTAGTTTTTCTACTCTTGAATTTTCAAAGCTTAATCGCGACGCTTACACGGGATCTTGAATTCAACAATTGACATATGTCAACCACTCAGACCTACCGGCAACACCTGGACGTTGCTGGTTCACCACACTGTAGCCACAGAATAGAGCCCGGCCTGTAAGGCATCTCTGTTGTTGCCCTTCCCCTCTTACTGCCTCCTGCTTTTTTGGCCGCGCTCTCCGGCCCTACCCATCCAGACCTGATCACGCAGATTACCCCCTGTCAGACAATATAGGTTCGGTGAACGCCTATCTCAGTGCTATCGATCAAGAACAGCAAGTAGGTCGACACCTGGGATCAGAACCGATCGGACTGAAACCGGGAGAGAGAGGTCCAGTTGACATCCGTCAAGGTCCTCCGCCCCGCTCCTCGCTAGGCTACAGCCCAAAGCGGATTTTACGATAACGGACATTGGTAGGGCCGCCGGGGCTCTGCCATCAAGCCGATCATCACGGGGCCAATCAGAGATGACAAAAACAGCTGACACCGCAAAGTCTTCCCACAGGAAGAAAAGACGATACAAGCCGAACACATCGACCTATAACGCCCGGCTGATCGGTCGCTTCCGTCCAAAATCAACACCGAAGGCCACGCTGCCGCAACGTGAACATGCACATTATCAAGACTACCTGAAAGCCTTGAAAGCGGGAGATATCCCGAACGCGGATACCTTGCTGCGCGCCTTTAAACTTCTCGACAGGGCAGCTGCCGCACGCGCCAAGGCAAACAAACGATCAACAAAAGATCCCGGCTACAAGAGCATTGCAAAAAGCTTACTAGACCGGCACGTGATCATTCTGTTTCAGAACACGGTCGGCACCAAAGAAATCAATGCGCACGGTGAACTCTTTTCCCCGGGCACCCTGCGCAAGATCACCCACACCGATGCAAAAGGGAAAAAGCATCCCTACAAGGCCTATATGGGCGGCGTGATCAAGCTGAGCACCTGCGTTGCCGAGTCCCCGATCGCAACGGCGGCCCTGCTGGCTCACGAGTTCTGGCATATCAAGGAGCGGGAACTCCGCCCCAACAAGCTGAAGGAACCCGAAGCGGTTCAGCTAAAAGGCAATGATGTCTTTTCCGGCTCTGAAAACTTCGCAGACTACCTAGCGGGTCGCGTAATCGCGCATCTTGGCTTTACCGAACAGTCTATCTCCAAGCCTGACCGACACAAAAAGAGTTGGGGAACGAAATGGAACGACAGCGAAAGCTATGGCATCCTGATTCAGAAATTCAGGTTATACCAGCAGGCTCACCTTGCTATGCGGTCCGATGCCGCAAGCCGATCCGTACTGTGGAACAGCCTCAGGGCCTCAACGCAGGTTGATTTGACCTTAGGGCTTACCGTTGAAGGAACCGTCACCAAGAAAGGCAAGATCGAAAACCGTTGGACACAGGCATCTGGAATTAGAAAGGATGGCTATCGCGTGCGTCGCCCCATCCCCAATGTGCAGACGACCGCGCACGAGCAACAGCTTCGGTGGAAAGGTCGGCGTTTCGTGGGCAGGTTCGCCTCTTATGGCGACAAGATCAGCGTGGAAGGACAGATAGACAAACGGGGACGCATGGTGAGCCACATGACTGTCCATTATGTCAGCAGCGGTCCGGGCATCGGCCGACGGGAGCAGTCGGTTGAGCTAACCGATATACCGCTGGCGCGCTACGTCACCCAAGGCAATGTTCTCATGTGCTTTGAGTTGATCGGCCCGCAGGTCAAACAGCACCTGAAAAAGTTATCCTGGAGTTGGAAAATGTGGAATCGGCCCCGTGCGGGCGGCTCGGGCCGAAAAGCACAAACCACGACAACCTTGAAACGCGTTATCTGGAAAGATTTGGATCTAATTCCCTATGTTCAGATCGTCTTCTACATTCAGGGTGATGCGGCGCTCTGGGATATCAAGGGCAAGTTTGCACCACTATAAGTGGTAACCCGTTTCTCTGTGGACGAAACCTACCTTCAAATTGAGGAAGACAAGCATATCCGAAGTCCTAGACAGAGGGGCGAGGGGCGAGGGGCGATATAGGCAGCAGATTTGAAAAGGCCTGTGAGGCAATCCTGAAAAGGACCCCTGCTTCGCAACTATCATAGCTCATCGATCAACAGATGAACGGAGTTATGACATGCCCTTCAGCACCACAGCGACCAGCCTGGCAAAAGGTATCAAGGCAAGCGGGTTGACCCACCGGGAGATTGCAGACCAATGCGGCTTCAAACAGGCCGACATCATTTCCGAGATGGCCAGCGGAGAGTTGCGCGTGCCGCTGAAACAGATCCAGACCCTGGCACATACTTTGGGCCTGGATGAGCGCAAGTTCCTGATCATTGCCATTCAGGAATACTATCCCGGGGTTCAGGAAGTACTTGTAGAAACCTTGGGGCTTCCAATGTCAGATGCGGAGCTCGGGATCGCCCTCATGTTCCGGATGGCCTCCTTGAGAGGCAATATCGAAACCGAAGCCCCTTTCCGGATTGCATTGGAAGCCTTGCTGGAGCTGACCGCAGGCAGGTGAGGCTAATTCGTCGCCTGCACGAGACAGGTCAGAGATCCCCCTTCAACACTCGCGTCATGCTTCACAGCGCCCCGTACAAGGCTTCCGGCAGGCCAACAGCCCAGCCTGTTATTCATAACCCACACACACAGGCATCTACCTGAGTACCGGAAGCCTTGTGCGGGCTAGGCTCAGGACCCATTGATTTCCGCTGTGCGGCGTGATTCATCGCACCCAAAAGTGGTGAACATGTCTGATCTTTTCTGGCTGAGCGACGAGCAGATGGCCCGTCTGAAACCCTTCTTTCCAAAGTCCCACGGGAAGCCTCGCGTTGATGACCGGCGGGTCTTGAGTGGGATTATCTTTATCAATCGCAACGGCTTACGATGGCGCGATGCGCCCAGGGAATACGGTCCGCATAAGACGCTCTACAATCGCTGGAAGCGCTGGAGCGACAAGGGCATCTTCGCCGAGATGCTAATTGGTTTGGCCGCTGATCATGGTGAGGATAAGACAGTCATGATCGACGCAACATATCTCAAAGCCCATCGCACGGCGTCCAGCCTAGCGGTGAAAAAGGGGGACGTGGCCGTCTGATCGGACGCACCAAGGGTGGCATGAACACAAAGCTGCACGCCATCTGCGACAGCCAAGGGCGCCCTCTGAACCTCTTTGTCACTGCCGGTCAGGTCAGCGATTACATCGGCGCACGGGCTCTCGTTGGTAGCCTGCCAAAGGTAGATTGGCTGCTCGGGGATCGTGGCTATGATGCCGACTGGTTCCGAGATGCGTTGAAAGACAAAGGGATACGCGCCTGCATCACTGGCCGGAAACAGCGTAAGAAATCCATCAAGTACGACAAGCGCAGATACAAACGCCGCAATCGCATCGAGATCATGTTCGGCAGGCTCAAGGATTGGCGGCGGGTCGCGACCAGATACGACAGGTGCCCGAAGGTCTTCTTGTCAGCTATCGCACTCGCGGCACTCGTTATCTACTGGCTTTGAAACTCAATGAGTCCTGACCCTAAGATTTGCCCTGACCAACTCGGGCCACAACGGTGGCATCCTGAGCGAGCCTGGCCACCCCGGGCGCCACTACCGTGTCGGGCAAAGGCCCAAGGATGCGCGCTATGTGGACCCGGATACATGGTTCGCAACACATGATCCGATCGAAGGCTCATGGTGGAGTGACTGGTCCCGCTGGCTGGCCGATGCATCAAACAAGATGACAAACCCGCCTGAGATGGGTGCCCCGGCTGCGGGATACCCTCAAATCGCGGATGCGCCCGGCACCTACATCTATCAAAGCTAATGGAGCGATGCTCCGAGCGTTTGCACAGTGTCGCGCATTGCCTGCGCTACGTTGGTGTTCCTGTTGATCGAGTGGGTGGTCGGGAGATCCAAACCGTCAGGTGTGTCACACATTGGTGTTTTCAAGAGGCCACGTCAAACGCGTCACCAAAGGCGCCAAACTGCTCGTCTTCTCGGCTTAGATTGTGCCGCCACCATCGGGACGCGTGGCCTCAAGCAGGCAGGGCAAACACGATCCCCAAAAAGCAGACGATATTCGCAATGACCATCAGAGCAACCGCAAGAGACCCCAAATCCTTGGCGTGTTTCGCCGCCAGCGACCAGCCAGGAGAGATCTGATCGGTCAATATCTCGATCGCCGTATTGAAGGCTTCTACCGCGAGTAGCAGGGCGAAGAGAATGGAAAAGGCCAAAATCTGCATAAGCGATGCACCTAAAAACAATAGAAGGAAGAGCGCGACAAGGCCGACCGCCAACTCTTGCCGGGCAGCGGTTTCGCCAAGAAGGCGTCGGCCTCCTGCCAGGGAATAGCGGGTGGCAGCCAGGATATGCGCTGCGCCGGTGGCCGCTGCTGGGATCTCTTGCTGCTGGACGTCCGCCGAGGGGGTGCGTGTTTTCATGTACTGGGCCTTTCGGAGTGGCAATGAGAGGTCAGATCAAGGGAGGGCTGGCGAACTGCGGTCGAAACGTCCATCAAGCCCAGCACCGTGTGAAACAGGTTGTCCTGGCTGGCAGGTTGCGTGGTCATTTCAGTCAGGCAGGCGTCATTTAGCTGCATGGCCTGGCGAAAGCTTTTCGGCAGCCACATCAGAAAGGGCACTTTGGTCTGGACCTCGGGGGCCATGAACATCGGCGCGGCGTGCAGATACAGCCCGGCCTCTCCCAGGGACTCCCCATGATCGGACAGATAGATCATCGCGGGCAGAACCCGATCCTGTTCCTGAAGGCGCGAAATCGCGCTGGCGAGGATGTGATCGGTATAGGCGATGGAATTGTCATAGGCATTGGTGATTTCCGCCTGCGTGCAATAGTCAAATTCAGCGGTTCGGCAGTCGGAGGCAAAAGGCGCGAACTCTTGCGGATATCGCATGTAGTAGGCAGGCCCATGACTGCCGATCATGTGCAGGACCAGAACGGTGTCCTCCTCAATGATGCCTATTTCCTGTTCCAAGGCGTCCAGAAGAGCCTGGTCGGTGCATTCTCCGCTGGCGCAGGCCGCAGAGCCGATGGTGGCATCTATCCGGCGCGATCCGGTACGCAGGGCGACCCTCTGATCGCCGGTATTATTGTCGATCCAGACAGGCTTGATCCCCGCATGCTGCAGCACATCCAGCAGGTTCTCGCTGCCCATGAACCGCTGGTGGCTGTAGTCCGCGCGCGGGAACGGGGAATACATGCAGGGAACCGAAACCGCTGTCGATGTTCCGCAGGAAGACGTATCCCTGAAATTCAGGATATCGAGCTTTGCCAGTTCCGGCGTCGTGTCCCGTTCATAGCCGTTGAGTCCAAAGTTCTGCGCGCGCGCAGTTTCACCGACAAAGATGACCAGCAGAACGGGTTTGTCAGCAGCCAATAGATTGGGTCCCTTAACCGCATCCCGCCCCAATGGAGCAACCTCGGTGTTTCTGGCCCGGATCTCCATCTTCGTGTACCGCGCGATGGCGCCGAGTGTAGCACCGGGCTGATAGCTGCCCATCAGTTCATGATGTTCACGGATGATCGAGACGTTTGCCTTGAGGTTGATGAAGAGAAACCCGAAGGTCAGAAGGAAGCTCGCAACCACCGTCAGCGGCATTTTCCACAGCAAATGGCGCGTCGGTGGATAGGTGATACGCGGCCAAAGCAGCAGCATGGCAGGCAATAGGCCGGTGAGCGCCATATGGCGCAGATAGGGCAGCGTGATCAGTTGCCGGGACTCAGCCACGGTCGTGCTCATGACGTTCTGAATCATCAGCTTGTCGATCACGGCGCCAAGATGGTCCTGATACCATGCGGCGGCCGCAGCAAGCAGAATGAAAAAAGACAGCGCCGGACGCTGCACTCTTGGCAGGCTGAACAGGCTAAGGGTGAAAAACGTCAGCATCCAAACGGCGCAGGCAAAGAGCAGGACATTCATCGGAGCGCCGTCGAATAGCCTGCGCAGATGGCCCCAGAACACGGTGTTGAACGCCAGCATCATGTAGGAGGCGACAATGAGGTTCAGCACCGAAGGCGTGAACCGAGGGCGCTGCAGGGCCAGCGCCGCCAGAGCATTCCAGCGTCCCCTTGCGCCCGCACTTCCATCCGGATGGCGCGATGCGCTTGCCTTGGGCGTGCGCGCATCAGACGAAGCGAATGCAGGACCGTTTCTATGCACGCGCGCCTGCTGCCGCGCGCCGATGTTGCGGTCCTGTGGCATGGTCGGGAAAGAGGTGGCTGTCGTCATAGGGCTTGAAGTCCTGCTCCTGAGTGCAAGGACTGGGTAGGTCCCCGCATGTCTCCCGAACCTTGCCGAAACTATACAAATCGGTAATCTCCCGGTGGCTTGACGGGTGGTGAAAACAGCGTATGAAAAGTGACATCGCCCTTCTTTGGAAAGCTCTGGAATGCGTGTTCTCGTTGTCGAAGACGATCATGAGACGGCCGACTACATCACCACCAGCCTCAGGGCTGAGGGCCATGCGGTTGATCACTGCGACAATGGAAAGGACGGATTTCTCAACGCCTTGGACAATGATTACGACGTGATGGTCTTTGACCGGATGCTGCCGGGGCTTGATGGGCTTACGCTGATAAAATCGGTGCGCGGCGCCGGTGTGAATACCCCCATCATGTTCCTGAGTGCGATGGATGGCATTGATGACCGGGTGGACGGTTTAAAGGCCGGGTCAGATGATTACCTTATCAAACCGTTTTCATACTACGAGCTGTCCGCCCGCCTTGCCGCGCTCGTGCGTCGCCCGCCGCTGAAGGCAGAGCAGACCGTTCTGCGTGTGGCCGACCTTGAAATGAACCTGATCCGCCGCACGGTGACCCGTGGCGGCACGCCTGTCGATCTGCAACCACGTGAATTCAGCCTGCTGGAATACCTGATGCGCAACGCCGAGCGGGTCCTGACCCGCACCATGCTGCTTGAGGCCGTCTGGGACTTCCATTTCGACCCAAAGACAAACGTAGTGGAAACCCATATCAGCAGGCTGCGCAACAAGATTGACAAACCCTTCGAGGTGGAACTCATCCACACTGTCCGCGGCGCGGGTTACAGCCTTCATGGCTAACCGCCCGCTCCTGAGCCGATTGCGCGGCTCCACCTCAATCCGGTTATCGCTGCGGTTTGCACTACTTTATTCCCTGCTGACAGCACTGGTCTTTGCCGTTGCCTACAAATTGGCTGACTACGAGATCACCAAGTGGATCAAGGAACAGCTGGTCGAGGAAGAGGCTGTATTTCTCGAGGCCTTCGATGCAAAAGGGCTTGATGGCGTTATCGCGGAATTGGCAACCTACAGCGCCTTCAATTTCGAAGATCACCGTATCTCGCTGCTGCAGGATGCCGATGGGCGCCGCCTCGCCGGAAACGTGAGAGGGGTTTCTGAAGGGGTTGCAATCGGTTATGCGGATGCCTCTGCCATAGTGTTTGACGGCCCAAGCCAAAACGAGAGCTTCGGCTATATCCTGCGTGAAATTCCAATGGGCTCCAATAGGCTTGTTATTGGCACCAGCACCTATTTCCTGGCCGAGTTGCTCGAAGGGCTTGCTGCAGGTCTCCTTGTCGGCTTCATTTTCATGTTCATGGTCGGCGCGGGGGCCGGCGTGGCTGTCGGTCGCCGCACGGAACGCCGGTTGCGGCAGGTGTCCGGCACGCTCAGCAATGTGGCAAAGGGTAACCTTGAGGCCCGTGTGCCGCCGGGTAGAAATGACGCCGATGACCTTGCGCGTCTTTCGGATGAAATCAACAGAACAATTGTCCAGCTACAAAAACTGGTGGAAAGCCAGAAACAGATTTCCGCCGATATCGCCCACGACCTGCGCACGCCCATGCAGAGACTGCGGCGCAGGCTTGAAGCGATCGGCCAGTACCCGGACCTGCCTGCCGCACTGGCCGGGGATGTCGATGAAATGATCGAGGCCGCTGACGATCTGATAGAGACCTTCCACGCATTGCTGCGGATATCGCAGATTGAGGCCGGCGCAAGGCGCGAGAATTTCAGCCAGATCGACCTCATCACCGTGCTTGCGCGCATCGAGGACGCCTATGGCGTGGTTGCAGAGGAAAACAACCAAACTCTGATATTCACCGCCGGACCAGGGCCCTTGGGCGTTTTTGGCGACCAGCAATTGCTGACGCAAATGATGGCAAATGTCATTGAAAACGCGCTGCGCCACTGCCCGCCGACCGCCCGCATTGCGGTATCACTTGGTGCAACAGGGGACGGGGTTGCCTTTGTGGTGTCCGACAACGGCACCGGCATTCCCGAACCGGAGAGAGAGAAGGTGTTTCGCCGATTTTACCGGGTGGAGAAGAGCCGGACGACACCGGGCAACGGGCTGGGGCTGAGCCTTGTCAAAGCAGTCGCAGAACTGCATGGCGCCGTCATTTCCCTCGCAAACAATTCTCCAGGACTATGTTTTACGGTAATATTCCCCCCAATACCCGCGGGTGTCAGATGAACCGTTTGACCTCAAACGCTTTGCATGCACTGGACCCTGCTAGAAACTGCATCATTCTCCCGCAACCAGAATATGAGGTGACGGTTCTGGGGAGCTGTGTGGAGAATGCGAGGTCTGGTTTGTTGAACTTGTCCGCCACAGGAGTGCACGCTTTCGAGCAGAACGACTGACCACGAACCATATGCAACGTTTCGCAGCAATCCTGAGCGACTTATCAGGGCACAATCACAAATATTGACACGAAGGGAAACTTGGTAGCGGAGGAGGGACTTGAACCCCCGACACGCGGATTATGATTCCGCTGCTCTAACCAGCTGAGCTACTCCGCCACTCGCTGTGTGGAGGCGATTTACGGAATGGTGCCCCCGGGGTCAAGCGGGAATCTCGGCGAGAGATGCATTTCTTGCAAAAAATTCGCTCCCATCAGAATAAATGAAATTTTTTCAAACCGTTACGTCTCACAGCCTTTCTTGCCCGGAATTCCTGCACCGCAAGCGTCAATCGGTAAGAGCAGAGAGTACCCGGGCGTCGGGGAAACATGTGACCGGGGATCCTTGAGATTCTTGCCAGCGACCGATCGAGCGCCGCGTTTTGAACCCGGCGAGACCATCCGCGCCGCCCACATCATGCCCCAGCCCTTCCAGAGCCCTCTGCATCGCCGCCACATCGGAGCGCAGCATCGGATCCACCTTTGCCCAAGGCCCTTTGAAATCTCCTACCCCAAAGGCGATGCGGTCACCCACGTGCCCCACGAACAGAGCGTAAAGGTCACTCATGTTGTAGTCCTTCAGGACGTAGAAGTTGGGGGTCACCAAAAAGGACGGCCCGTGGCGTCCGGCGGGCATCATCAGGAAGCCCTGCCCGGGCATTTCGTGGTCCGGGAACGGACGGCCCGAAACTCTGGCAATGCCCATGCCGGCCCATTCGGCAATGCTGCGGCCCTGATCCGGCCCTTCCAGAGCGCAAGAGGCGGATGGAGGTACCGAAACCTCGAACCCCCAATCCCGGCCCGCCTGCCAGCCATGGTGCTGCAGGTAGGCCCCGATCGAGGCAATGGTGTCGGACTCGGAACCCCAGATATCCGACCGACCGTCACCATCGCCGTCTGCGGCATGTTTGAGAACATTGGACGGCATGAACTGCGGCTGGCCCAATGCGCCTGCCCAGCTGCTTTTCATGGCGCGCGCAGGGACATGACCCGCCTGCACCACCTGCAAGGCTGCAATCAGTTCCTGCGTAAAATACTCCGCCCGCGTGCTCATGAAGGCCTTTGTCCCCAGCACCTCGAAGGCATCGTGCGGGATTGCAGCCCGGCCATAGGCGCTTTCCCGGCCCCAGATCGCCAGGATGATGTGACCCGGCACGCCGGTCTGCCGTTCGACAGCTGCAAGCACGCCCTTGTGACGCTTGGCCATCTGTCGGCCCACAGAGGTCGCCCCGTCGACAGAACCGCGACCAAAGTACCGTCCCGGCGCGCCGAATTCCGCCTGACGCTGCCTGCGCGGCCCCTCCGTGGCGCTGCCGGGCGGAACAAGATCCGGAAGTTCCCAATTGAGACGGACCCCATCAAAAGCCGCGCGAAAGGTCTTTTTGGTGACGCCGACGTTGCGGGCCCTGGGCCAGATCTCTTGCGTCAGCCAGCTTTGGAATTGCCGCTCAATAGCTGCGCGATCCTGGGCATTGGCCAATCCGCCGCACAGGAGCAGGGACAAAACGAGAAGAAGGCGCAAAGGCATGGGAGTGTCTCCGAAAGGTGGCTGCACGTTCGATCCCACCCGATCGATCGGCTTTGCGCAAGAGCCTGCCGGAACTCTCCTCGCTGGCTCCCCTTGCGGCCCCGCTCAGGGCAGCGGGTCCGTGCGAAACAGTCTGATTTTCAGCCCGCCATGGGCAACAGGTGCGCCAAAGGGCAGAAAGGGCAGCTGTGTTGCCTTGGCCAAAGCGGTATCGCTGGTCACGATCCCCACCCGCCAACCGGAAAACCGTTCCATCAAGGTCTGCCCCAAGGCACCATAAAGCGCGAAGAGCAGCTTCTTGTTGCCGATCCGGGCACCGTAAGGCGGGTTCACGATGACCAGACCGGGCACGCCCTCGGGCGGCTGCAGATCACTGACGGCCGCTTGCGCAAAAGAGGTGCAACGCTCAACACCAGCGCGCGCGGCATTGGCCGCCGCCATCTCGACGGCGCCTGTGTTGCGGTCCGAGCCAAAGAAGGTCAGTGACGTCTCATTCTCTTTGCATGCGCTCCGCATTTCCTCCCAGGCTGTCGCGTCGAAGGTCGCCAGCCGCTCGAAGGCAAAGCTGCGGCTGCGTCCCGGAGCAAGACCGCATGCGATTTCAGCCGCCTCGATCACAAAGGTGCCCGAGCCGCACATCGGGTCGACCACCGTTTCGGTTCCATCAAACCCGCAGTCCCGCAGGAAAAGGGCGGCAAGGGTTTCGCGCATCGGGGCCTTGCCCACGGCGGCTTTGTGCCCGCGCTTATGGAGCCCCTCGCCCGAGGAATCGACACTGAAGACACAGAGGTTGTCCTCAATCCGGCATTTCACCGTGACGCTGCCCTGGCTTTGCGCCTCAGGGGCGTTTGGCGGCACGATGGAAACGCCCAGTTCTTCGGACAGGGCGCGCTCGATCCGCTGCGCAGCGGCGCCCGCATGGTAGATCTTGGATTTCTTGTTTGTCGCCACCTCGACCCGCACAGGAACATCCGCCCGCAGCACATCAGCCCAGGGAAACTTCCGGGCGCGTTTGTCCAGCTGCGCAAGATGAAACGCGCGGAATTCACCGATCCGGGCCAGAACCCGCGCCGCACCGCGCAAATGAAGATTGGCGCGCCAGACATCGCTCCAGCCCCCCTGAATGATCACGCCCCCGGGAACGACCTTTGGGCCCGAAAACCCATGTTCGCGCACTTCGGCCAAAAGCGCGTGTTCCAGTCCCGGCGCAACGGTGAGAAAGATCTCGAATGTACCTGCATGTGTCATGGCTCCGTCCATAGCCGCAAAGACAGGGCACCGCGACGAAAAAAGGACGGACAGGTGTCAAGATCACCGTCAGGCCTGAACCGGCGCGCGCAGCACGGCGGCGAAAACCGGAACAGGCTCTGCGTATCCCTTGAGAGAGACCGCCGGAAGTGCCTCGAAATGAAACCGCTCCGAGCCGGAGGCCGCGCTGCGCGAGGCCTCATCGATCAGGACCTGGTCCGGCGCAGCCTTGGAGCAGAGCCGTGCAGACAGGTTGACGGTCGAGCCCAGCACGGTGAAGTCCATCCGGTCGCGGGCTCCGGTGGCCCCCATGACCACTTCGCCAGAGGCAACGCCGATGCCCACGTGCAGATCATAGTCGGGGTAGATGCTGAGCAGATTTTGCAGGTCTGCGATGATCTCGACCGAGGCGGCAACGGCGCGTTCCTCCTTGCCCTGCCCTTCGAAGACAGCGACCAGTGCATCGCCAATGAACTTGTCCACGTCGCCGCCGTATTTGTCGACCAGCCCCGCCTGCACATCAAAGTAACGGTTGAGCACTTCGACCACGGTTTCGGGCGGAACAGTTTCGGAAAATGAGGTATAGCCGCGAATGTCAGTGAAGATGACCGAAACGCGCCGCCGTTCTCCGCCGCGCCGCATGCCGCTGTCCTCGGCCTTGCGAATGGCCGACATCGTGCTGTGCGAGACGAATTTCATCAGCTCGAGCCGCTCGGCCAGATGGGCAATCATCTGGTTCACCTCCCGCGCCAGCTGACCGATCTCATCGCGACTGCTCACCCCGCGGACGCGGATGGCAAAGTCGCCCTGCCCGACCTTCTGCGCCACATCACCGATTTTCAGGATCGGCCTCGTCAGCCCCTGCGCCATGAAAAACGCCCCCATGGCCGCCAGTACCAACCCGACCAGGCCCACCTTGGCAATCTGCAGGGTCATTGCGTTCACCACGGCATAGGCGCTGTCTTCGCTCAGCTCGGTGATCACGGCCCAGGGAAAGTGCGATGGAAAGGCATAGGCCCCAAGAACCGCCTCCCCATCCCGGCGCACATAGGGTTGCAGGGCGTCGGCCCGCGCGCCCGCCACGATCAATGGGATCGCGCTGGCCACGATCCGACGGTCCGAAACGACGCGTGGCCTGTCGGTCAGCACCAGCCGTCCGGCATGGTCCACGATCGCAATCTCGCCGCGCTGCGCAAAGGGATGTGAGGCCACCATCTGTGCCAGAAGATCGAGATCGATCTTGGCGGCCATGGTCACCTCCCGCCCCGCAATATGAGTATTGAGCGGCAGCGCCAGGGTGGCCATCCAGGTTTCGATTTCGGGCATGTAGCGGATCACCGGCCTGCCGAACTGGCCCGTTTCAGAGATAGAGGTGATGAGATCGGCGGGTGTTGAAAGAACCTCCACCGGATCCAGACCAGCTGCCTGCAGACGGTCGCTGTACTTGGCATTGGCCACCAGAATCGGCAGATCGGACCCCGCGACAGACAGCTGAAGCGCAGCCACCTGAGGAAGCTCCTGCAGACCCAGTGTCAGCAGGGAAACCTTCTGCGCAACATCGAGATCAGGGCTGTCGACCCCGTTTCGGATCACCATCAAAGGGGTGAGCCAACGACCCTGAAAGGTATTGTCGAACGACGTGCGCAGCTCGGCTGCAACCGAGGTCAGATCTTCGTTCGCCGCACTCTTGAGTTCATCCCGCGTCAGGCGGCTGATGTTCTGGGCAACAAGGATCAGCGGCCCCACGGACAACAGAACCGCGAACAGAAAGAACTTGGCACGCAGGGGAAAGCGAAGGCCTTTCATGGCCGTGCCACCGCAGTGATCACGGCCGTATCGCGGGCAATCCCGCAGGCAAGGCCGGTGGCATCACGCCCTTCAAGCGTGACGGTATATTCCCCGGGGCTTGCGTAACGATGGCGGTTCACCGCCCCACTGGCGCGCGCCCCGTCGCCAAAGTCCCAGGTAAGACGGACCCCCTGCCCGTCAGGGTCCTGAACCCCGGTGGCATCAAAAGACACTACATCATGGGCGGCCCCGACCAGCACCTTGCGATCCGGTCCGGCATCCACCTGCGGCGGAGCGTTGACAAGGATTTCGGCGGTGTCCAGACCCGTGTCACAGCCGGAAGCGCCACTATCGTCGCGCACGGCCAGGGTCACGGTTCGCGCGCCGGGGCTGTCAAAGATGCGTTCAACCTGCGCGCCTTTCAGCACAGTCCCGTCGCTGAAGGTCCAGATCCATTCCGTCGGCCTGCCGTCCAGATCGGCAGAGGCCCCCGCATCAAAGCGCAGCACGTCGCCGGCACAGGCGACCCGGTCTGGTCCCGCCATCGCCACAGGTGGGGCGTTGACCCGGACGTAGACCTCTTCGCGCCGGGTTGCTCCGATCAGATCCGAACCATCCGTCAGCGTCAGCGCCACGGGAAAGACGCCGGGGCTTTGGAATGTGTGGCTGGCCGAAGCACCGCTGGCCGAAGCCGTCCTGTCAAACAACCAGCTTGCGGTCTCTCCTTTCGCCAACGGGATGTCCCAGGTGACCGGCTCACCGGGGCAAACGGCATTCTCAGTTGCCAGTCCGGCGAAGGGAGCCGGGCTCACCGTGATCTGCCGCGTGACGACCGATGTGCTGTTCAAGACCCCCGCGTCATCCGTCACGGCAAGGCGCACCCCATAGGTTCCAGCCTTTTCATACCGATGAGAGACAAGCACACCACCGGCGCTGGCTCCATCGCCGAAATCCCAGTCGAAAGCCGTGATCGCCCCATCCGGGTCGCTGCTTGTGCCGGCATCAAGGCGCAGGTCCTCTCCTACGGAGGCTTGCAGCGGCGCGTCAAAGGCGGCCAAGGGGGGCGCGTTGATGGTGATCTCGCGGTTTGCCATCAGAACGTCACACCCCTTCGTGCCGCCCTCCAGCTCCAGCGTCAGGGTCACCGGGTAGCGCCCCGGCTCGGCAAAACGATGAGAGACCTCTGCGCCGGAGGCCGTGCTGCCATCTCCAAACTCCCAGGTCAGAGCCGCAACACGCTCGCTGCCGAGATTGCGGATCTCGGCCTCAAAGCTCAGATCCGCGTCAAGGGCACCCCGGTCAGGACCCAGGATCACCGGCTCCGGCGCTGCAACAACGGTGACCTCTGCAGTATCGGTATCCAGCGGGCTGCAACTGTTGCGCGCATCCCCCGAGATCGTCAGGGTCACGGTATAGGTTCCCGGTCGGGTATAGCGGTATTCCGGGGTTGCACCGCTGCCGTTGCCCCCGTCGCCAAAGGTCCAGGCAAAGGTGTTGACCGCTCCATCCGCATCCGTCGATTGCATGCCGTCAAAGCGTACTGGCTGATTGGTGCATACTGTTCTGTCAGGGCCCGCGGCAGCGATCGGCCCCTCCTGCACCACGGCCGCAATCCGGTCCACGGCGCTGCCATACCTGCTGCCCGTCTCGTTTTTTACGGTGAGGGTGACAGGATAGACTCCCGGGCGTTCATAGCTCTTGCTGGGATTGATAAGGTCCGAAGTCTCTCCATCGCCAAAATCCCAGGCATAAAGCAGCAGCCCGCCGTCCGGGTCGCGGCTACCCGAGGCGTCAAACAGGATCGGCTCACCCGAACAGACCTCGCGGTTGCCCCCCGCGTCGGCAAAGGGACGGGCCCGGATGGTCACCCGCGTTGCCGAAACCGCGCGGGCGTTGCTGAGGCCAGTGCCGTCATCCACCCAAAGAGTCACGGGATAGACACCCGGACCAGGAAACACATGCGTGACCTGCTCGCCTTTGCGGGGGGTGCTGTCGTCGCCGAAGTCCCACTCGTAGATCAGGGTGTCCCCATCCCCGTCGCTGGAGGCACTGCCGTCAAAACTAACATAGCGCTGTTCCGTCTCGATTTCAGGACCGGCATCGGCGATGGGCGGATGGTTGACCCGCACGGTCAGATCGTCCACCGCGGTGCTGTTGCTCACGCCAGCCGCGTCAGTCACCACCAGCTGAGCGGACCAGACCCCAGGCGACACATAGGCCCGCTCAAGATAGGCGGCGTCCAGTGGCGATCCGAGATCGTCGAATTCCCAGCGATAGGACGTCAGAACGCCATCGGCATCGAAACTCTGGCGACCGTCAAACGTGACGGTGGTGCCCGGGGCCACCAACCGGTCGGGCCCGGCAATGGCCACTGGCGGCGCATTTACGGTTATCAGGACTTCCCCATCATCTCGCGCAGGCGCAAGGGCAAAGTCATCCTCCACGCTGAGCCGCACCGCGTATAGTCCCGGCGCGTCGAACACATGCGCCACCCGTTCCCCTTGCTTCACCGTGCCATCGGGGAAGTACCAGCGATAGCGGGCGATCTTGCCGTCCGGGTCGACAGAGGCCCGCCCCGACAGCACCACCTCATCGCCGGGGGCAACGGTTTGCGGCGGGCCTGCATCCGCAATCGGCGCGGCATTCACCACGACTTGCAAGGTGTCGCGGTCCCTGTTGCGCGGCGCCGTGCTGTCATCGCGCACCACGAGCGCCACGTCATAGGTGCCGACACGCGCATAGGCATGCGTCGGGTTCGGCCCCTGCCCTGTGCTGCCGTCGCCAAAATCCCAGAGCCATTCGATCACCTTGCCATCGGGATCACGCGAGCCTGTGCCGTCAAACTGAACCTCGCTCGCCGTGACAAACTGATCCGGGCCGGCCTCTGCCACTGGCGCGGCATCCACGCGCACGGACTGGCTCAGAGATTGCAGAGCCGAAGCCGTGCCGCTGTTGTCCTCGACCAGCAAGGTCACCTCATAGGTTCCGGGCGCACTCCAGGCATAGCTGGCGGTTTGCCCCTCTCCCATTGCCCCGTCTCCGAAATCCCAGATGAAAGACACGATCTGGCCATCCTCGTCGCTGCTTTCCCCGGCATCAAACCGCGCGACTTCCGAAACGGAGATCGGCCGCTCCGGCACTGTGAACCGGGGCACCGGCGGCATGTTCACGTCAACCTGCAAGGCATCTGTGGCCATATCGTTGGAGACACCGCTGTCATCTGTTACCCGCAGCGAGACGCGAAATGTCCCTGATCTCTGGTAGGCGTGGCTGACCTCGGCCCCTTCAAGTGTCGTGCCGTCGCCCATGTCCCAGAGATACCCGGATATGCCCCCGTCCACATCGTAGCTGGCCCGCGCAGAGAAGCGCAGCGTCTGACCGACAGTTCCGATCTGATCGCTGCCTGCCTCGGCAACCGGGGATGCGTTGACAAAGACCTGCCGCGTTGCAACGCCAAAGTTGCAGGGATGGTCGGTCTCATCCCGCACCCGCAGCACGGCACGATAGGTTCCGGGTCGGTCATAGACATGACGCACCTTGTCGCCCTCGGCCGCTGCGCCATCGCCAAATGTCCAGCCATAGCGTGTGATCGGACTGTCCGAGGGCCGTGAAGCACTGCCGTCAAAGGCCACCACCTGACCCGGTGCCACGAGGACATCCTCCCCCGGCACCGCGACCGGTGCGTTACGCACATGCACCGGCAACTCAAGGCTTGCCCCGCGCCCGGGTCGCGCGCCGGGCTCCAGCACATTCAGGCGCGCGGTGTAGCGCCCCGGCGCGGTGTAACGGTGAACGACGGCAGCGTTTTGGGACCCGGAGCCATCGCTAAACTCCCAGGAATAGGACAGCGGAGAGCGCCCCTCGGAAAGGCTCGCCTCAAATCCAACCGCCCGGCAATCCGCGAGCGGGCTGGCCAACCCGGCGGCCACCGGCCTGCGCGGCTGGAGGGCGATGCGCGGCGGCATGCTGAGGGGCAACGGCGCGCCCTTATCATCGAAAACCGCCAGCGTGACATCGTTTGGCACCTCAAAGCCCCCCGAAAGGGAGAGCGCCATGTCATGCGCTGCCTCGCCCCTGTTCGCGTCACTTGGGATGACCGTGTCCGATGCCCAGACATCCTGACCAGAGATCTGGACCTCGTGGTCACTGTATTGCGTCAGCAGGTTCAGATCGCCATTGGCCCCGTCAAAGCTCTGTATCCGCAGCGGAACGGAACCGGGTGGAGCCGTGAACCAAAGCTCGGTCGGCGGGCTGTTTCCCGGCCAGCGCACCGTTGGCCTGTAGGAAAACATCTGAAGTCCCTGCGGCGCCACATTGCGATCCCGCGCAAGGCTCAGCGCAAGCGAAAATCCATTGCCGTCATTGCCCCTGGCGCCCTCCACATCGAGGCGGAAATAGGCACGCCCTTCGATGATCTCCCCCTGACGCGCCTGCAGCGCCGCGAATGTGATCCAGCGCCCGTCTGTGGCATCATCATTGCCAAATTCCCGCTCCCGCAGAAGCTTTCCCGGAGCCGGAACCGCCTCAGGCCTGCGGGCCGCCCGTGCGCCATCCTTTACCGGGGCGGGCCGCTCGATGTCCGAATAGCTGCCCTGACCACCAAACAGGCGAAAACGCGTCAGGGCATCCGCAGTTCCGCCGTATGAAAAATCGCCCTCAGCGTGGGTTTCGGGATCAAAAAGGCGCAGGTAAAGCCGCTCTGTCTGATCGCTGGGCAGGCTGAAGAAGATCTGCTCGCGGCTGTCGACATCGCCTTCACGGCTGGGAGCCGCCTGACCGTAGACCACGATCAGGGCCTCCTGAACGCTGGTCCCCTGCGCCCAAAGCGCGTCCGTGGTGGCAAAGGCGCACAGGCCAAGCCCCGTGACAGCAGACCAAAGGGTTCTGCAGGTCTTTACGGTCATATTTCCGCCCCTTGTCTTTCAGCCTTCCTCACCGGAAAGCCGCATTTCCCACGTAGTCCTCGATCATGACTTCCACCAAAAACAGATCGCCCGGCTCGGGCGGCAGCACGGCCCGGCATGTCTCGGCCGCCGTGTCGCACCGCAAATACCCGGAGACCTCACGCCCGCCGATCTCGATCACAAAGGATGCGGCCTGACGCAAACCCGATCCATCGCGGGCGCGCACTTCGATCTGGATCCCGCCTGCGTCGCCGTCCGGACGGGACAGCGTCACCCCCAGAACCTCGGGCGGTTCGGTATCGAAGACCGTGCTGACCTGTTTGACGGCCACATTGCCCACGGCATCCTCTGCAACCAGCTCGATCACGTTGCGTCCCGGCGCAAGCAGCACCTCATGGGCAAAACGCCCCTCTGACATCGTCACCGCATCGCCATTCACAAACAGAGAGACCGCATCGCCGACCTCACCCTCAAGAGCGAGGCTGTCTTTGCCCACCACTGCTGGCGGGGGGACATCCAGCACAATTTCAGGCGCATGCTGATCGCGCAAAGCCGCAAAGGCTAGTTCCCCCTCCACCGCGCCCAAAGGCGAGAGTACTTCGATCCGGTAATCCAGCGCCGGATCCGAGGCAGGAACCGAGAAGGACAACCGCCCATCTTCCGCCACCCGGGTGCGCAGCACATCCCCACCGGGCCCCAAAACGCGCGCTTCTGCCCCCGGCGCGGCATCCGCGCTTGCGCTCACCGACAACTCATCTGATCGCGTGGCCAGAGCCGACCCCGCACGCGGCATGCCCGCATCCAGAACGATGCTGACCTCGACCCCGGGCCTGTAGACAACGGTGGTCTCGCGGGTCGTACGGTTGCCGGCCGGATCGATGGCAACAACCGAGAGCAAGGTCTCTCCCGGCTCAAGTGTCAGGTACTTTTCGAAACTCCCATCCGCCGAGGTGTTGAGCGTCTCTCCATTCAAATCAACCCGCGCATTGGCCTCTGCCGCGCCCAGAACCATCACACCTGGCTCGGACAGGACAGCCCCCTGCGATGGTGCAAGGAGCGTGAGATACGGAGGGACCTTGTCTTCGCGCATGGCAAATCCGCGCGGAACGCTCCAGGCGCCGGGCAAGCCCAGCTGGTCCAGCGCAGCCACGCGCCAGAAATACTGGTCCGGGGGCAGTTCAGCCGAAAAACCTGTCTCTTTCACGCCCCATTCGGACAGCTTCATGGCATTGAATGCAGGGTCTCTGGCCACCTCTAGCCAATAAGCTTTGGCATCCGGGAAGGCCTCCCAGCCAAGCTCGGCAACACCCGAGTAGATCGTCTCGCCCTGGGTCGGCATCTGCAAGGTTGGGCCCGACAGAACCGCCGCACGCGCCGCCTTGCCGTCCGCGATCACAACACCTTCATTCTTGCCAACCACAATACGATCCGGGCCACGCGCGATCTCCAGATCGGTGCTGTCGTAATTCACGAACCGGGCACCACTGTCATCGTTCTTGATCCAGAAATCGGCAGAGTTGGTCCGGGTCTGCAGCCCTGGGACATCGATCTCGAACGTGGTCTTTTCGGTCAACTGGTTCAGCAGCGCGTAAAAATCCCCATTGGCGAGGGTCACCTTGGTCACCTCGTCGCCCGTCAAGGGATCCGATCGCATCCGCTGAATGGTGGCATTTGAGTTGGGATTGAGACGCAAGCGGCTGAGGTCACGGAAGGTGATTTGAGTTGTACTGGCCGAAAGGGTGCGCACACGCTCAAATTCGACAAGGATATCGTCCAGCTTCCGCCCGGACCACGCTGGTTCGGTGGGCGCACGCCCTTCCACCTTGCCCTGTACATCAGACATCACGGCCTCGGCAGCCCTGTCGCGTTGCGCGATGGACAGATCCAGAGCGACCCCGGCAAATTCGGTCGCCAGATCGGCGAGGCTCACGACCTGGCGCCAGGCGCCTGCGGTGCGTTGGCCGACCGCCAGATCCCGGTTTTCAATGGCTTGCCCGATTTCAACCGGCGCGAAGATACCGGCGCCTTCTGCATTGGCGGATTGTATCGCACTCAAAGAGGTACGCAGCGCCGCATCCGCAGCGCTCACTTGCCGCACGGGCATCATGAGCCGCATGCCGGGCCGCAGATCCACGGGCGATGCAATGTCGTTCAGCGCCAGCACGGTCGGCCAGAGATCCGGGTCTTTCAGATGCCTGCCGACCACGGCTCGGATCGTATCACCTTTCTGAAACTCGAAAGGCACGAGGGGCGCATCCAAAGGATCGTCTTCAGCCAGGGCAGCTTCGGGAGCAAACGACAACAGGAAAAACGCGCTGCCCATGGCCCGCAGCATTGAAACAAACAGCTGCTTTACCGTTTTTGCAGTAATTCGCCTCGGCATAAACAATTCCGTTCAACCAAGCGAGGCTGGCACACTCAGGACCTGACGTGACCAACGTCGCAGTCGTACTCTTATTGGAACGATTACGCCCCAAATTAGCCAATTTTCAAAGGAAATAATGAAATCGGCCCGTGATCAGTCTGGCTCGGTGCTGTGGATGAAGCGGGGCTTGTCGGGACTATCTCCATTGATTCGACTGCCGAATTCCGGAACCTGACCAGAAAGTCGGCAGAGGCACGCAAAGATCGCCAGACCGCCCTTCAGGCAGCCCGGCGACCCCGTCATCCAGCCAATCTGCATCCGGCCAACCGAACCTGGCCGTTTTCAAACCCCCAGATACTGATCCGTCAGATCCGGTGTCAGCGCATCCATTCTGCCGGTCCAGACACTTTGCCCCCGGTTCAGGATCACCGCGTGGTCGGCGATCTGGGCGAGTTCCTTCAGCGTCTTGTCCACCACCAGGATCGACAGGCCAGCCTCCCGCTTCAGCTGCGCAATCGCCGCCCAGATTTCCTGCCGCACCACGGGGGCCAGGCCTTCGGTCGCCTCATCCAGGATCAGCAGGCGCGGGTTGGTCATCAGGGCGCGGCCAATGGCCAGCATCTGCTGCTCTCCGCCCGAGAGGGAACTGGCGGTCTGATCGCGCCGTTCCTTCAGGCGTGGAAACAGCCCGGCGACACGGTCGAAATCCCACGGGCCCGGCCGCGCGGCGGCGGTGAGGTTTTCCTCCACCGTCAAAGGGCCGAAACAGCGCCGACCCTCGGGCACCAGCCCGATGCCCAGCCGCGCAATCTTGTGCGAGGGCAGCTGCCGCAGGTCGTGGCCGTCAAAGCGCAGCTCTCCGGCAAAGGGCTGCACCATGCCGCAGATCGATTTGATCGTGGTGGTCTTGCCCATGCCGTTGCGGCCCATCAGGGCGACGACCTCGCCCTCTGCCAGATCCAGCGAGACGCCGAACAGCGCCTGCGAGGGGCCATAGGAGGCTTCGATATTCTTCAGAGACAGCAGGCTCATGCGGCGGCGTCCTCTCCCAAGTAAGCGCGGCGCACCTCTGCGTTTGCGCGGATCTCATCCGCCGTGCCGGTGGCGATCACCGCGCCGTAGACCAGGACGCTGATCCGGTCGGCAAGGGCAAAAACCGCGTCCATGTCGTGTTCCACCAAGAGGATCGGCGCCTCGTGGCGCAGTTCATCAAGGAAACCCGTCAAGGCCTTGGACCCGCTTGCCCCCAGCCCCGCCATCGGTTCATCCATCAGGAAAAG
This sequence comes from Phycobacter sedimenti, assembly GCF_038148855.1. Classification (NCBI taxonomy): domain Bacteria; kingdom Pseudomonadati; phylum Pseudomonadota; class Alphaproteobacteria; order Rhodobacterales; family Roseobacteraceae; genus Phycobacter; species Phycobacter sedimenti. The sequence continues at coordinate 72,506 of NZ_JBBVGR010000007.1, forward strand.
TTTCGGCTGCAGCGTCAGCGCCACGGCGACCTCCAACTGGCGGCGCTGCCCGTGTGACAGATCCGCGGTGCGCCGCTGCGCCTCGTCCTGTAGGCCAACGCGTTCCAGCGCGCGGCGGGCAGGATCAAGCAGGCGCTGATCCTTCATCACATTGCGGAAGAAGGAAAACGCCCTCCCCCGCGCGCCCAGCACGCCAAGGACCACATTCTGCAGCACCGTGAACTCCATCGCCAGCGACGAGATCTGGAAGGTCCGCCCCAGCCCCAGCCGCGCGCGGGCCACCGTATCCAGATCGGTCACATCGCGGCCCAGAACCTCGATCCGGCCAGTGTCGGGCCTCAGGCTGCCCGAGATCTGTTTGATCAGGGTGGATTTGCCCGCGCCATTGGGACCGATCAGGGCGTGGATTTCACCGGGCCGCAGATCAAGGCTCACGTTGTCGCTGGCCTTGAGGGCGCCGAAGCTTTTGCTGATGCCCTCGACTTTCAGAACGGGGGTCGCGTCAGTCATGGGCCACCTCCCGTCCGGCAACGGCTCCGATCAACCCGCCGCGTGCGAAAAGCACCATCAATAGCAACAAGAGACCAAGGAAGATCTGCCAGTATTCACTGAAACCGCCCAGGATATGTTCGAGCAGGATAAAGACAGCCGCGCCCACGACAGGGCCAAACAGCCGCCCTACCCCGCCGATGATGACAAAGACCATGATCTCCCCGCTGGTGTGCCAGCTGAGCATGGTCGGGCTTACGAACCGGTTGAGATCGGCATAAAGCGCGCCCGCAAGACCGGTGATCGCGCCCGAGATGACAAAGGCCACCAGCCGCAGATGAAAGGGCGTGAGGCCCACGGTCATCACGCGTTCCTCGGTCTGCCGGGCGGCCGCCAAGGCAAGGCCAAAAGGTGAGCGTGCAAGACGCGCAGAGAAGACCAACACCACGCACAAGATCACATAGGCAATCAGGAAGAACTGGATCGGGTCCAGCGTATTGAGGCCGGGGAATTCGTTTCGCACCCAGATCGACTGACCGTCCTCACCTCCATAGGCGGACCAGCTGATTGCGAAGTAGTAAAGCATCTGCCCGAAGGCGAGCGTAATCATGATGAAATAGACACCCGAAGTGCGTAAGGACAGCGCCCCGATCAACAGCGCCGCGAGGGCACTTGTGACGATGGCGACCAGCCAGATGATGGGCATCTGATTGGTGCCTTCGATCAGGAAAGGCACCTCCATGATCGGGTCATAGTTCTGCGCATGCGCGGCAAGGATCCCCATGGCATAGCCGCCGATCCCAAAAAAGGCCGCGTGCCCAAGGCTCACCAGCCCGCCGATGCCCAGCGCGATGTTCAGGCCGACGCCTGCCAGCGCCAGGATCGCGACCTTTGTGGCAAGCGTAATGATAAAGATCTCGTCCATCGCCAGCGCCAGCAGGGGCACCGCCAAAAGGGTCGCGGCCAGCGCAATGTTCAGTGTTGTTTCGCGGGTCGGCATCAGGCGCTCCCCCCATATAGGCCCGACGGGCGCACGAGCAGAACAAGCGCCATCAGGATGTAGATCAGCATAGAGGCGAGCGAGGCGCCCACGGAGGTTGCGCTGGCAGGCTCAAGGAACAGACCAAAGAACTGCGGCAGAAACACCTTGCCCAGCGTGTCGGTCAGCCCCACCAGCACCGCACCCACCAGCGCGCCCTTGATAGATCCGATGCCGCCGATCACGATCACCACGAAGGCAAGGATCAGCACCGGCTCGCCCATGCCGACCTGCACGGACTGGATCGCGCCGACCAAGGCTCCAGCAAGGCCCGCCAGCGCCGCGCCCAGGGCAAAGACCAGCGTATAAAGCCTGGAAATGTCCACCCCCAGTGCCGCGATCATCTCGCGGTCAGCTTCCCCTGCGCGGATCTGGATCCCGATGCGGGTGCGCGCGATCAGCCAGAACAGCGCCGCCGCCACCACAAGGCCAATGGCGATGATCGTCAGCCGATAAAGCGGATATTCTATCCCGCCGGGCAGTGTCACCGGGCCAGAGAGGTAATCGGGCACATCCAGAAACAGCGGAAAGGAGCCAAAGATCCAGCGCGTCCCTTCGGAAAAGATCAGGATCAGCGCAAATGTCGCCAGCACCTGATCGAGGTGATCGCGGTCATAGAGCCGCCGGATCACGGCAACCTCGACAATAGCGCCCGCCGCTGCGGCCGCCGCAAGGCTCGCCACCAGCGCCAGCAAGAAAGACCCGGTCAGCCCCGCCACGGCGGCGGCGGCAAAGGCACCGACCATATAAAGCGCGCCATGGGCGAGGTTGATCAGCCCCATCACGCCGAAGACCAGCGTCAGGCCCGCAGCCATGAGGAACAGCATGACCCCGAACTGCAACCCGTTCAGGACCTGCTCAAGAATGAGAAGTATGGACATGGGAATGTTCCGCCACTGCAGGGGCGCCTTTCGTCAGCGCCCCCGCGAGATTGGAGGTCTCTTACATCTTGCACTCGGCCGCGTAGGCGTCGCCGCGCATCTCAAGGCCGGTGGCGATGATCTTGTTGGTGAAGACCTCGCCTTCCTTGATCACTTCGCGCACATAGATGTTCTGGATCGGGTGATGGTTGGGGCCGAACTTGAACTCACCCCGCACCGAGGCAAAGTCCGCCGCTTCCAGTGCCGCGCGGAAGGCGTCCTTGTCGGACACATCGGCCTTGTCGAGCGCGCTCAGGATCAAGTTGGCGGTGTCATAGCCCTGGCTTGCATAAAGCGAGGGCAGACGACCATAGGCCTCCTGGAAGCCTGCCACGAACTCGGCGTTGGCCGCGTTGTCCAGATCCTTGTTCCACTGCGAGGTGTTCTTTACGCCCAGCGCCGCTTCCCCCACGGCCTGCAGGATGCCCTGATCAAAGCTGAAGGCCGGCCCCACGACGGGCAGGTCCACGCCGCTGTCGGCATATTGCTTGAGGAAAGAAATCCCCATGCCGCCCGGCAGGAAGAAGAACACTGAATCCGCACCCGAGGCCCGGATCTGGGCGATCTCGGCGGCATAGTCGGTCTGACCCAGCTTGGTGTAGATCTCACCGGCCAGATCGCCCTCATACATACGCTTGTAGCCGGTCAGCGCGTCCTTGCCCGCCGGATAGTTGGGCGCGAGGATGAAGGTATTCTTGAAGCCTTCGGCGCTGGCATAGGCGCCAGCCGCCTCGTGCAGGTTGTCATTCTGCCAGGCCACGTTGAAGTAATTCTCGTGGCAGCGCTTGCCCGCAAGGGCCGAGGGGCCGGCGTTGGGCGACAGGTAGAACACACCCTGCGCGGTGGCTGCAGGCACCACGGCCATGGCCAGGTTCGACCAGATGATGCCGGTCATGATATCGACCTTTTCGGACTGGATCATCTGATCGGCCAGCTGCACCGCGGTCTCCGGTTTGCGCTGATCGTCCTCGATCACCACTTCGATGTCGTCGCGACCCGCCTTCTCGATGGCGAGCATGAACCCGTCGCGCACATCGACGCCAAGGCCCGCGCCGCCGCCCGACAGGGTGGTGATCATGCCGATCTTGGTGCCCGCCTGCGCCGCCATGGCGAGGGCTGATACGGCTGTTGCCAGCGCCAGAGTTTTGATTGCTTTCATTTCCCAAAGTCTCCCTATTGCAGTTATTGGACCGGATCCGCGTTTGCCGCGGTTATCTTCGCATCACCACTATTTCCGCTATGAGCGGGTGGCGCCAGTCCTTCGTGGCCTCTTCCCTTCTGATGGGGGCACCTTTTTCCTCTTGTCGGGTTTTGGCGCATGTAAGGCTCTGGTTCGCCAGCGCTCCCTCAAACTGTCGCTGCCTTATGCGGGCAGATCCGGCCTTTGCGAGGGCTGACAGGAAAACTCTAGGCAGCTTCGCCCAGTTATTTCAAGATTAAAATATTAAACCCTAAAATATAATTCACAGTGCCAAAGTGAAACGCTGCTCACGCAGGCAATCGCTCAAACAGACGCCCTGGTCCGCTACAAACCTCAGAAATCCCTGCGAGATGTGCCATGTGCCAGGCCAGAACCTGATTGCTGCTCAGGACCGGCTTGCCAAGCTCGGCTTCCAGATCCGCGATAATATCCAGCGTGCGCAGGTTGGTGCAGGACAGGAAAACGGCCTCCGCCTGCTGCCCCACCGCCAGGGCCGCTGCACGAATCGAGGCGGGGTCAATTCGCGCCACCCGCGCCTCCACCTCTTCGCCAAAGGAGACCGTCGCGCGCACCTCATGCCCGCGCGCCTCAAACGCCTGCCTGACCGGAGCACTAACGCTCTCAACATAGGGCGACACGATCGCCAGCGACCGGGCACCCAAGCTCTCCAGCGCCGCCAGAGCCGCACTCAGAGGATCGGTGACACGGGCAGAGGCGGCGCCCTGGCGCACCAGCTCCGCCACGCGGTCCGCACCGATCAGGGTGGTGCCCGAGGTGCAGCCATAGCCGATCACATCAAAGCGCGCCGCCGGGGGCAGCAGCGCGGCGGCGGCGGGCAGTGTGCGCTCCATCGTGGCGATGGTATCGGGCGTCAGCTCGTCCCCGCTGGGGATGCGGGTCACGTATTGCGCCACATCGCCGCCCGGCAACAGGCGGCGCATGTCCTGTTCCAGCGTTTCATCCACCTGCAGGACGATCATCCCCAGCGTGGCGCGGCTGCCGATCGGACCTGTCAGATCGTATGGAAAATGCTGCATAGGATCACTCCAGAACCGGCAGGTTGGCCGGAGCGCGGGTTGACAGCAGTTCCGGGCCGCCCTCGCGCAATACGATGTTTTCCTCATGGACCAGGATGCGCCCCGGTGCGATCTGCGCCCCCGGCTCCAGCGTCAGGACCATGCCCGCCCGCAGGACCGTCTGATCCTTTGGCGTGAAGGAGGGCCATTCGGTCAGGGTCACCCCCAGCCCATGCCCCAGCCGCCCGCCACCTGGCGTGGCGCCTTGGGCGCGCAGGCCGTCGCTCAGGATCCGGTGTACATCCGCTGCCGCCATACCGGGGCGCAGGGTCTTTAATGCCAAATCCGTCGCCGCATAGAGGGCGTCATGGGCACGCGCGGTCTCTGGTGCGACCTCACCAATGGCGAAATTCCGGTCAAAATCGCAGAAATACCCGTCCAGCACCGCACCGGTGTCCAACATCAGCACATCGCCCCGTGCCAGCGGTTGCGCCGTCGCCGGTGAGATCACATCCCCATATCCGCCCTGCCCGGCGCCGCCCGCCGTATAGCTGACCCAATCAGCGCCTTCCTCCAGCAGAACACGCTGGAAATCGCGAAACACCGTATCAAGCGGCCGCCCCGCACCTGCAAATTCCGGCACGCGGGCAAAGGTGCGATCCGCCACCGCGCAGGCCGCGCGGATCTTTGCGACCTCGGCCTCGGATTTCACCTCCCTTACCCGCTGCACGACTTCTGTGGCATCCGCCATCCGGCGCGGCGCCAGACGTGCCGTCAGCGCCATGTAGTCTCCCAGAGCCATGCGCAGCTGCGTTTCCAGCCCCATCGGCGTGCCGACCACCCCCTGCTCTGGCACCAGGTCACAAAGGGTTGCTGCAAGCAGGTTGACCCCATCGTCCTCGGGATCGGGCGCATCCCAGGTCCGGATCTCCGTAACCCAGGTTTGTCCCATCAACTCGGCCCCGATCGACGGGATGACCGCAACCGGATCGCCTTTGTTTGGCACCACAACAAACCAGGGGCGAGCGGGGCTTTCCCAGAACCGCGTGAGAAACCCCGTCACATAAAAGATGTCCGCCGCCGTGGTCAGCAACAGCGCGTCCATACCCGACGCGGCCATACCTGCCTGCAGCGCATCCCGGCGGCGCAGGAATTCCGGGCGCGCAAAGCCACGCGCCGGATCCGGGCCACGGTCAGCCATCTTCGGGCCCTTCGCTGAGAATCGTCAAGACACGAGCATCGGTGCCCAAACCCGGGATCCGCCCCGCCATGAGCGCGGTCAGCCCCGCCCCGCCTGACGGGGTTGTGGCATAGCCCATTTTCGTGAGGTTTCTCGCCCCATCGACGCCCTCCTGCTCCGAAATGGTCACGAAAAGATCCGCATCACGGGCAAGCCCGTTCAGCGCCACCAAAGACGGCGTCTTGCAATCGAGCCGCCCCATACAGGAGGCCGCCCCGCGCGTGTCGACCAATTGCCCGGCGCGGATACTTTCGATGAGCGCGGGCGCCATATCGGGCTCCACCACGACGATCTGCGGCGCATCCCCCCAGACGTGGCGTGCATAGGCCGCAACCGCCGCCGCCATGCCGCCAACCCCGGCCTGCAGCACGATATGCGTCGGTGCCTCATCCATCTGCACGGCAGCCTCGGCCGCCAGTTGCAGGTACCCTTCCATCACCATGCGGGCAGGTTCAGTGTATCCGGGCCAGGAGCTGTCGGACAGAAGAGTCCAGCCGTTCTCCCGGGCCTGGGCCTGGGCTGCAGCCATGCTGGCCTCATAGTCGTCACCTGCACGCACCACCTCTGCGCCCTTCTCGCGCAGGCGTTCAGCAAAGGCCTCTGGCACGGTTTTGGAGAGGAAGATCACCGCCCGCGCCCCGAAATGCCGCGCCCCGGCAGCCACTGACAGACCATGGTTGCCCGCACTCGCGGTGGCAAAGGTTCGCCCCGCAAGTGCGCTCTCCCAAACAGGCCCTTCCGACCCCAATTCACGAAGGACGGAAGCGGCTTCACGGGCAATGGCATAGGCCGCACCCAGCGCTTTGAAACTGCCCAGCCCCATTCTGGCGCGCTCGTCCTTGATCCAGAGCTGGCCGACCCCGATCTCCTGCGCCAGATCATCGGCATCGATCAGGGGGGTTACCGCGTGACGCGGGCATAGGGTCAGAAGCTTGGCCACGGCAGCAGCGTCGACACTTGGCTGGATCGGCGCAACCACACCCCCAACCGGCAACGTCTTGCCCCGCCACATGTTTTCAAGAGTGTTGCTCAGTTCCGCGCCCATGCGATTTCCATCTCCCGGTCTGTCCGTCCGATCCTGACCAAACGTAGCCCGGCAAGCCATCGGTTTGTCGGAAATATCACGCAGGTTGAGGCCGAATTTCCGACAGTTTTCACGAAATACACTTGAAATCGGACCAGCTTCCTGCTCAACTCGGTCGGATATCAGAAATCCGGCCCCAAGAGCCGCACATCCGCCATGTGCGGAGGAGTTGCGCAACCGCAGCAGAGCAGAACGCATCACGTGGATGTATTTGACAAACAGATCCTGAACGCCATTCAAACGAACAACCGCCTGACCGCCGAAGCCCTCTCGAACCAGGTAGGCCTGTCTGCGGATGCCTGCCGCAAGCGGCTGGCGCGACTGCGGAGCCAGGGTTACGTGGATGCGGACATTGCAGTGCTCAACCCTGAAAAGCTGGGCCGGGGCCTGACCCTGATCGTCGAGGTCACCCTGCAAAGCGAGCGTCCCAGCGACATCGATCGTTTTCAAAGCCGCATGCGCAACGCCCCCGAGGTCATGCAATGCTACTACGTGACCGGAAACGCTGATTTCATCGTGATCCTGACTGCCCGCGACATGGCCGATTTCGAGGCTTTCACGCGCGTGCATTTCTTTGACGAAGACACCATATCCCGGTTCCGGACCTCAGTGGTGATGAACCGGGTCAAAACCGGTTTCTCACTACCGGTCCTTGAGTCCTAAACAGACCAGGGCCCACCCACGGGGTCAGTCTTCGTGTCCGGCGATTTTTTGCTCCATCAGGCGCTGATAGAGGCGCGGCGCAAGACTGTTCACCCACCAGGCCAAGCGCGCCACCCGCCCCACCGGGATCATCGGCCTGCGCTGCTCGTAGCCGCGCAGGATCTCTTCAGCCGCGGCTTCGGGTGTCATGTAGTCGACCCCGTCACTGGCCGAACCGGGCCGCGCGATGCCATCGCTTTGGCGCTGATCGTTGCCGATATTCGTGGCCACGAAAGACGGCGCTGCGATCAGCACGTCAACGCCATGGGGACGCTCTTCGGAGCGCAGGGATTTGAAGAACCCCTCCATCGCGTGTTTGGAAGCCGCATAGGACGTGCGGTGATAGAGCGGTGTAAAGCCTGCCACGGAAGAGATCGCGATGTGAGTTCCGCTGGCGCACCGTACCGCCTGCAGAAATTGCCTCGCCATGGCGACGGCGGCAAAGTAGTTGATCTCGAATACACGCCGGTGGCTGGCCTCGTCGATGGTTTCAAAGGCACCAATCTGGGTGATGCCGGCGTTGTAGATCACCAGATCAATACCCGGATACTGCAGCAGGATATGCCGGGCCACATGGTCCAGCTGCACGGCATCCGTCAGATCGCAGCGGATCGGGATCTGGGTCTCGGTTGCCTCAACATCCGAGACCTCAAGGTCAAGCAGGATCACCCGCCAGTGCCGCTCTTGCAGGGCAGCGGACAAGGCACGGCCCAGCCCACCTGCGCCGCCGGAAATGATGGCTGTCTTCATAGGCCTGCCTGCCGCCTCCAGAGATCAAAGACTTCGGCGCTGGTAAGCTCGGGCGTGTAGCCGAAGTCTTGTTTGAGGGCACCATTGTCCAGCACCGGTCTATACTGCAGGAACCGCACCTGCTCGGGGCCGTATCGGGTCAGGCCAAGAGGTTTACCCAAGGCCAGTGCCGCCTTCAGAACCCAGGCCGGCAGGCGCAGCACGGGTTTCTTCAGCACCCGCGCCAGATCGCTCACCCCCATGGCGCCGTCGCCTGCCACGTTGAATACCCCCGCAGGGCCATCCGTGGCCGCCCGCGCCAGGATCCGCGCCAGATCCCGCGTCCAGATGAAGACGAAAGGGCTTTCGCTTCCCGCAACCGCAAGCAGACGCGGACGATGAAACAGAGCGGTGATCTGGTTCTCGGTGCCCTCCCCCAGAACGGTGCCCACCCGCAGGACCACCTGTTCAAGCTGCGGCGCTGCACGGCGGTAGTCGGCCAGCATTTCCTCGACCTGACGCTTGTGGTCGGAATAGGCGAACTCCGGATTGCCGCGCAGACTGTCGCTTTCCCGCAGCGGCACCGGGTTATCCGCATGATACCCATAGGCCGCTCCGGAGGAGGTGACGACAATACGTCCCACACCATGTGCAACCGCTGCCTCCAGTACCTTGCGCGTGCCTTCGACATCCACTGCATGGGCCAAATCCCGTCCACTGCCCTTGGGCGGGGTCACGATGGAGGCCAGATGCACGATGACATCGGGCTTTTCCTCGCCAATCACGCAGGCGGGATCCTCCGTGGTGACATCCATGCGCCTGAACTCTGCCCCTTCGGACAGGTCTGCGGGGGCGGCAAGGTCCGAGGCGATGATGCGGCAACCCTGCAATTCTTGCAGCAGGGCGCGGCCCACCATGCCGGCCGCGCCTGTGATCAAGATCGTCTTTCTCATCGTGCAGCCTCCGTCCGGGACATCAGCGCCGCCAGGGCAAGGCCAGATATGGCATGCCAGATTCCCCAGAATGCCGCCGCCACTGCCATGCCGCCTAGCCCGCCGAAGAAGGCAAAGATCAACACCAGGCCAAGGCCCGAGTTCTGAATGCCTGTTTCAATCGTCACCGCGCGCCGGTCATAGGGCGAAAGGCCTGCCAGCGTCGCAGAGCCCCAGCCGCCACCCAACGCAAGCGCGTTGTGCAAGACCACAAGCCCCGCGACTGCGCCCGCAAATTGCAGGAAGAACGCCCAGTTTGCCGCCAGCGCAAGCACGATAAAGGCGATAAAAATGCCCATCGACAGCCATTGCAGCGGGCGGCGAATGCGCGCGGTCAGATGGGGTTTACGCATGTTAAGCTGCACCCCCAGCACCAGCGGCAGGACCAGCATCAGCCCCACGGTGATGGCGATCTGCACCGGGTCGATTTCGGTTTGTTGAAGGATCGCGCGCGTCGGCGGATAAAGCCCGCCCCAAAGCCCGATATTGACCGGCGTCAGAAGGATCGCCCCAACCGTGGCAAATCCGGTCATCGACACAGACAGGGCAGAATTCCCCCCGGCGCGGTGGGTGATGAAGTTGGAGATATTGCCCCCCGGACAGGCCGCCACCAGGATCAGCCCCAGCGCAATCGAAGGGCGCGGGTCCGTCAGCCAGACCATCGCGAAAGTCAGCACCGGCAGCACCAGGAATTGCGAGACGAGGCCCACGATCAGGGGCTTTGGCGCGCGGCGCAGCCGGTGAAAATCGGCTGGCTTCAGGTCGATGGCAATGGAGAACATCACCACCGCAAGGATAGCGTTCAACAGCGTCAGCGAGGCGGGGCTGAAATTCAGCGTGATCTCGTCAATCCCGCTCATGCGCCCGCCCCGGATAGGCGCTTGATCCAAGCAGTGACTGCTTTGCGATAGGTCGCCTTGTCCACGTAGTAGGCCATCCGCGCGAGTTTCAGATAGGCCATACCGCCGGTGGAGCGCTCAAACCCTGCGGCTTTTTCCTCCCGAAGAGCCTTCGCCTCGGCGCTGCCTGTCTCCAGCCCCTTGATATAGCGGGCGACCATCTCGGCCTGCTCGTGCCGTCCCTGCCACCCCAGACCGCTGGCCTCGACCATGCCGAGGACAAACAGATCGTCGCGGGCGGGATGCATTGCATTGAGGTAGAGATGCGGCGCATCGCCCTGCCAGTTCAGCAGGTCCTTGTCGATAAAGGGATAATGCAGCTTGTAGCCGGTCGCAGCGAGGATCATGTCATAGTCGGCATGGCTGCCATCGGTGAACTGCACCGTCTTGCCCTCGATCATCTTGATATCTGGGCGGATCTTCAGATCGCCATGCCCGGCGTGGTAGAGCACCAGCGAATTCACCACCGGGTGGCTTTCGTATAGCTGGTAGTCGGGCTTTGGAAAGCCGTACTTCTGCGGATCGCCCACGAACCATTTCAGGATCAGGCTGTCGATGCGCCGCTTCAGCCACATGGGCAACTGGATCAGCCCGCCCATGGTGTCCGCCGGTTTGCCAAAGACGTATTTCGGCACGAAATAATAGCCGCGCCGCATCGACAGATCGCAGGAGGCGCCATGGTGGATTGCATCCACCGCAATGTCACAGCCGGAATTGCCCGCCCCCACCACCAGCACGCGCTTGCCCGCAAACTGCTCGGCCTTGCGGTACTGACTGGAGTGGATCAGCTCGCCGGTGAACGCGCCCGGAAATGTCGGCATGTTCGGTTCAGACAGGGTGCCATTGGCGATCAGCACGCCCGCGAAATCCTCGCTGTGCTCGCCCTCGGGGTCGCGCCAGGTCACGCGCCATCCCTCGCCGGGCTCGCCCAGGGGGGTGGCCTGAAGCACCTCGGCATTGAAACGGTAGTGGTGACGCAGCCCGAAATGATCGGCAAAGTCGCGGAAATAGCACTTCAACTCCCGGTGCGAAGGGTATTCGGCCACCTCGTCTTTCATCGGGAAATCGGCAAATTCCGTCATCCGCTTGGATGAGATCAGATGCGCGCTTTCGTACATCGTGGACTTCGGCCCGTCGATGTCCCACAAACCGCCCACATCCGAATGCAGTTCAAACCCCTGAAAGGGAATGCCTTGTTCGACCAATACCTTGGCCATGGCCAGCCCCATCGGCCCAGCGCCGATGAGGGCATAGCGCCCGCGCGTTTCCGTCATAAGTCCTCCCTGTCCTCCGCCTTTAGATTGAACAACTGTTCAAAATAAGGCAAGCTGTTTTCGTCAAAGGGGGTTTTTCGTGGAAAAACAACGCAAACGCGCGCCATCGGCCCGGTCGCTGCAAACCAAGGCCCGCATCCTGGATGCCGCCGAACAGCTTTTTGCGGAGCGCGGATTCGAAGGGGCATCCCTGCGCGACATCGCATCGCTCGCGGGGGTTCAGGTGGGGCTGGTGCACCATCATGGCGCAGGCAAGGAAGAGCTGTTTCACCAGACCGTGACCCGCCGCGCCGATGAGCTGGCCGCGCTGCGTATGGATGGGCTTGAGGCGCTGAAACAGTCGGGCCAGGTATCCCTGCGCGGTCTTCTGGATGTCTTCATGCGGGCTTATGTGACGCTGGCCCAGACCGGCGGGGCGCAATGGCAGCATTACGGTCGCCTTGTGGCGCATGTGTCGGCCGATCCGCGCTGGCGGTCGTTGGCGGCCCAGTGTTTCGACCCAACCGCCAACCGCTTTATCGAGGAGATCCTGACGCTCCACCCCGGCGCAGAGCGGCAGGCCGCTGCAACGGGTCAGGTCTATTCGGTGGCCGCGATGCTCGCCTTTCTCAATACCAGTTGGCGGATCGAGGCGCTCAGCCCTGGAGCGGCAGAGGCACAGGTGGATCAGCTCATCGCCTTCTGCACCGCCGGAATGGAGGCCATTCTGACCCCGAAAGCAGAGTAATCCGCATCAAAGCGACTGACCGAGGCTGATCGGCGGGCTGAGCCTTGTGCAGACCGGAGCAAGCGGCTTGTCGACCTCGCGTGCCCGCAGGACAATTTCCGCGGCCCGCTCTCCGATTTCGCGGCGGCAGGCATCGGTGGTGGCCAGTTCCAGCGGCAGGCCCTGCAGGATTTGAAGATTGTTGAACCCCGCCAAAGCCACATCATCCGGCACCGACAGCCCGGCGCCAAGGCAATGCATCAAGCCGCCTACGCTCATCACGTCAGAGGAATAGTAGATGCAATCAAGGTCAGTGCTGCGCCCCAGCATCTGCGCGGTCAGCTGGCGCCCGGTCTGGATCGAACTTTCCCCGGCATAGTGTTCCCGGTCCACAAGGGACAGCCCCGCAGCCTCTAACCCTTCGACAAAGCCGTCAAAGCGCTTTCGGGCGCGAAAATCCTGCGGCATCTTGGTGCCGATGAAGCCGATCCGCCGGTAGCCACGCGCCACGATCTGCGCCGCCATGTCGCGGCCCGCCTGCAGGTGCGAAATGCCCACGCAATGCCCCACCGGGGTGCCGTCCACATCCATCACTTCCACAACCGGGCAATCAGCCTGCGCCATCATCCGGCGCGTCGCCTCGCTGTGCTCCAGCCCCGCCACGATCAGCCCCGAGGGGCGCCAGCTGAGCATCTCGCGAATAACGGCCTCTTCCTCTTCCAGCTCATAGCCCGAGACCCCAACTACGGGCTTCAAAGGCGTCTCTTTCAGGACCGCCGAAATGCCCGAAAGCACTTCGGGGAAAACAAAACTGTTGAGCGACGGAACCACGACGGCCACCAGGTTGACCGACTGGGACGACAGCGATCCGGCGATGCGATTGGGCACATAGCCATGGGTGCGGGCGATCTCTTCCACCCGTGCGCGGGTTGCCTTTGAGACATCCGCCGTGCCCCGCAGCGCCCTTGAGGCGGTCATCTCGCTGACCCCGGCAAGGCGCGCAACATCCTTCAAGAGCAGCTTCTTGGTCTCGGGTTTTGCCACGGGGGATGCCTCGGTCTGGTTGGTCTGTCTTTTGCGGTCGGGTTCCGTGGCACATCGTCCAGTACTTTGCCCCCCACCGCAAGAGGCAGGGCCTCCCGTCCCCCTTGTCGATGCAGGAGGGTTGATTTTCGCGTTCGTTATCGATAACGATGCCCGCAACACCAAATGTTAGCGATACCGCTATCGATATCAATGCGGGTATTCACGCGACGCCCGCCAGACGGAGGCAGAAGCCATGACCCTGAAAATCGCAATCAACGGATTTGGCCGGATCGGCCGCGGCGTGCTGCGCGCGCTTCTGGAGCGCGGCGACGCAGACATTGACGTTGTCGCCATCAACGATCTGGCCCCGGCGGAAACTCTGATGCACCTTCTGAAATACGATTCCGTCCATGGCCGCCTGCGCGCTCCTGTTACCCTGTCCGAAGGCGTTCTGCGGGTTGGGCGCCACACCATTCGCCTAACAAGCGAACGCACCCCCGCCGACCTGCCCTGGGGGGACGTGGATATCGCCTATGAATGCACCGGCCTGTTCACAAAACGCGACGCAGCAGCGGCGCATCTGGAGAATGGCTCGAAGCGGGTTCTGATCTCGGCGCCGGGCACGGATGTGGACCGCACCGTCGTCTATGGAGTCAACCATTTGGATCTGACAGCCGAAGATCTGATCGTCTCCAATGCCTCCTGCACGACCAACTGCCTGGCCCCCGTGGCACAGGTTCTGGATCGCGCATTCGGAATCAAGACCGGCTACATGACCACGATCCACGCCTATACCGGCGATCAGCCGACCCATGACAGCCCCCACAAGGACCCCTATCGCGCCCGCGCGGCGGCCTTGTCGATGATCCCCACCTCCACCGGAGCCGCCCGCGCCATTGCCGAGGTGCTGCCGCACCTCAAAGGGCGGCTGGAAGGTTCTGCCATTCGGGTGCCCACCCCGAATGTATCGGTGGTGGATCTGAGCTTCGTCCCCGAACGCCCGGCAACGATCGAGACGGTGAATGCCGCCCTCCGCGCGGCTTCAGAAGCGGATTTGGCCGGCATCTTGGCCTATGAAGAAGACCCGATGGTCTCGGTGGATTTCAACCACGATCCGCATTCGTCCTGCTTTGCAGCCGCCCAGACAGCGGTCACCGCCGACGGGCTGATCCGGGTAGTCAGCTGGTACGACAACGAGTGGGGGTTCTCGAACCGGATGCTCGACACGGGCCGCCACATGGGCACCCTGATACGCCAGCAAGACATACCGCTGGCCAGCTAAGGCGGCTCCCCGGGATCATCAGGAGGCGCGGGAGACACCATCCGCCGCGCCTTGCACATGCGTCGCATCCAGCGGGGCCGGACGACCATAAAGATATCCCTGCAGAATGTCGCAGCCGAGGTCCGACAGGATCTTTGACTGGGTCTGCGTCTCGATCCCCTCTGCTGTCACCTGCATGTTCAGACGGTTACCCAGCATCAGGATCGTCTCGATGACCTGTCGTGAGCGTTCTGGATCTCTCTCCAGCCCGGCCACGAAAGAACGGTCGACCTTGAGCCGGTCAAAGCCGAAGCGCCACAGATACCCCAGACTGGAAAAGCCTGTGCCGAAATCGTCCATGGCAAGCGATACGCCCATCTCTTTCAGCGTATCGATCTGATAGGCCACTGCCGGATCATCATCGAGCAGGAGGGATTCCGTGATCTCCAGCTCCAGCCGGTGCGGGGCCAACCCGGACTCCTCAAGCGCGGAACGGACGATTTCGGGCAATTCCCCGTCCCACAGCTGCGCCGCCGACAGGTTGACCGAAATCGTGCTGTGATCGTCCAGCTCGGCGATCTCGCGCGTGGCGGCGCGGATCACCCAGGCGCCGATCTCTCCGATCAGGCCCAGTTCCTCAGCAATCGGGATAAAGACGGAAGGCGAAATCTCCGATCCGTCCTCGCCCTGCATCCGCAAAAGCGCCTCATAGCCCACTACCTGCTCCGTTTGCGCGTCCACCAGACGCTGATAGAGAATCGTGAAATTCTTCTCCTTCGTCGACTTGCGCAGGCAGGCTTGCAGCGCCATGCGCTTGCGATAGTCCTCGCCCATCTGCTCGCCGTAGACCGAAAACGTATTCCGACCATTGGATTTTGAATGATACAAGGCGGCATCGGCATGGGAGAGGGTCAGATTGAGATCCCGTTTCTGGCCCGCCAGGGCAATGCCAGCACTCATTGTTCCCTCGATCACCGCGTCTTCGTGGTGAAAGGTTTCGGCGGCATTGACAATGATGCTTTGGACCCGTGCGACGACACCCTCGTGATCCACGTGACCTTCACCCAGGCGCTTGAAGCCGATCACGAACTCGTCCCCTCCAAAGCGCGCCAGAAGATCGCTGTGATGCGTGCAGCTGCGCAGGATGCCAGCGATGTGGACAAGGAAGGCATCGCCCACCGCATGTCCGTGGATATCGTTGATGGCCTTGAACTTGTCCGCGTCCAGATAGCAGATCGCCGATAGTTTTCCTTCCTCCAGCAGGGCATTCGCCCGACCGATGAATTCACGCCGGTTCATCAGCCCCGTGAGGGCATCATATCGGGCCAGATACTCCACCTCATCCTGCGAGCTTTCGGTACGTTTCTTTTGTAGCAGGTAGGCGACATAGGGGACCGAGAACAGCAAGGCGCAAACAATCGTCAAGAGAAGGGCAAAGCGGCTGAAACTGTCGTGAAAATACCCGCGCGTATCAGTCTGATCGACATAGACCTCCGAGGCGCCGATGATCTCACCATCTGCATTCAGCAGTGGCACATAGGCCTCGGCGTAGAGATCGGGCCGGTCCGGTTTCTGGGTTCCGTCCTTTACTGCGGCGAAAGGCACGTGGGAGGTGATCACCTGCAGGGCTTCGACATCAGGCTCGGCGGCGGGCAGCGGCTGCGCACCCTGCAGCGCTTCATCGTCCGATAACAAGACAAGCCGCCCGGCGGAGTCGTACAGCTTGAAGCGGAAGACATCGCCAAGCTGGCGAAGATCCCGCATCGTGCGGATCTGATCGGGGGCGGGCCATCCACTTTCCAGCAGGCCTTCAATATCGCGGATCTGGGAGGCCATGTACTGCGCGTGGTGCAAGGCCTTGTCCACCGACTCCCGGCGGATCGCCTCGTGCACGCTGGTGCGCGTGGCAAAGGTAATGCCACCCGCAAGCACAAGCAGCGCCAAGGCCAGAAACCCAAAAAGTCGAAAAACCATGAACCCACTCCCCAAATGGACGTGTCATAGTTGCGCCTTTGGTCTTAAAATCTGTTGAACAAATCCGCCTCGGCGGTTGCGGGGGCTTTGGGCGGGGCTCGGCGCGGGTCCAGTTGTTCAAGAGACTACGTATTCGACCGAAGGACCTATCGCGTTTTCTACTGCCTGCTTTGCCGCTGACCCGGCCACCTTTGGGGGGGCTCCTTCAATTGAGCCGACGGATACAATGCACCGATCCCCCTCGAAACCAATTACCCAAAAATCAGCCCCTTGAAAAAGCAGTGAAACGATTTGCGTTTCTAGCAAACACCTCAGCTTCCGCGTCTCTTACGCACATGCCCTGCAAACAACCGTCGACACATCAAAGGACACGGTGGTATAGTTAACATAGGTTAACGCGCATGTGATCCAAAATTATTATAAAACAAAGGAGAAACGTTATGAGAGCTTTGCACATTGCAACAGCGCTCTGCCTGTCCCTGCTTCCCGCCACGCACATCAATGCTGCGACCCTGGTCAGCCAGTTCACCTTTGACTCCGGTTTCACGGATTCGCAGGGCGGTGCGACCGCATCCGGATCCGGGTCCGTGTCGGGCGGGCGATACAACTTTGCCGCCAACCAGGGGCTTGGTGTATCGATGGGGTCCAGCCTGCTGACCTACTCGATCCTCTTCGGGGTAGAGCTCGACGTCATTTCAGGCTACCGCAAGCTTCTTGATGTCTCCGGCCTGTCTTCGGACTCTGGCCTCTATAACCTTAACGGGGCTCTGAGATACTATAGTCCAACCTCCGCCACTGGCGGGACGATATTGGCAAACGTGGACACAGTCATCGGCGTGACATACGACGGCGCGACCACGACGGGTTACGTAAACGGCAGCCAGGCCTTCTCGGTCAGCGGTGGGCTGGGCACGCTCAGCGCCTTTACAATGGTCGAGGACGACACCGCTACTGGAAAAGGGGAAGCCACGTCGGGCACGCTGGACTTCCTCGAGGTCTACAGCGGCGTCATGAGTTCATCCGAGATCGCGGCCTACACGGGGCCAAGCCCGGTGCCGCTGCCCGCCGGTGGCGTCCTGTTGCTGACCGGTCTGCTTGGCGCAGCCAGCCTGAAGCGCCGCAACAGCCGCGCGGCCAAGGCCGTTTGATCAGATCAAACGGGACACATGCTTTCAGCTAAGTGAAACAACGAAGCCGTGCGGTTTGAAGACCCTTCAAATCGCACGGCTTCCTTTTTTGGCTTTGTGCCTGTACCGCATCCGGCCCCACGCCGTTGCAGAGGCAGCCCCTTCGGTCAGATACGGAACACCGGCTGCAACAGGCGCGGTATGAAGGAGCGGAACCGCAAGGCAGCATCCGTCGCCGCAAGGCAGATACAGGCCGGACCTTCATCGGCAATCGGAGTATGCTCCAGATCGCTGTTTGCGATCTCCATATCCCCGACGCCGAACTGGCCGGTCTCATCGCTGAATGCCCCTTGCAATACGAGAGTCAGTTCCAGCCCGTTGTGGCCGTGATCAGGCACCGCCTGCCCGCCAGGAATGTACAGAAGCCGCACGCTGCCGTTCTTGCCATGAGACAGGATCGACTGGCGCACCCCCATGCCGAGCGGTTTCCACTTGGGAGGCAGACCACCCAGCGCCTCCATCACCGGAGCCGGGAAAACGCCCGAACGTTCGTAAACAGGCGGCGCCTCATAGGGATCATCCAGCGCATCCATCAGACGCGCCTTCATGTCGGACGATACCGAGATCGACTGGTCAGAGGCCGCAAATTCTTCCAGCATTGCACCGCCAACGGCCTCGTGCGCGCCAAGGCGGGCGCGGCACTCGTCACACATTGAGATATGCGTCGCCAGCACAAGCGAAAACGCCTGGTCCAGGTTGCCTGCCGCATAGGCAATCAGCAACTCGTCTGGGATATGATGGGTAATCCCGCTCATGTCGTCTCAGTTCCCTTCAATTCGTGCCGCAACCGTTCCAGCCCCAGCCGGATGCGGGATTTTATCGTGCCAAGCGGCAAACCCGTCTCGGCGCGGATGTCAGAGTGGCTCAGCTCACCGAGGTAGGCTTTCTCAACCATTTCGCGCTGTGCGGGTTTGAGCCGTGCCAGTGCCTCTCTCAGGCGTGTGGTCTCCTGCTCAAGAGCAACGATCTGGCTTGCGTCTTCCTGCACCTCTTCGGGTTGCTTCAGTTCTTCGGGTACGGGCCGCCGCTCCTTTCGGATCACATCGATCTGCCGATTTCGCGCGATCTGGTAGATCCAGGAAGACACCTGAGCGCGCTGAGGGTCGAACAGATGCGCCTTGCGCCAGACGGTCAGCATCACGTCCTGCACGATGTCCTCGGCCTGACCCTGCGATATGCCTGAGCGGCAGATCACGCCCTTCAGGCGTGGTGCGAAATGATCGAACAGCTGGCCAAAGGCCACGCGGTCCCGTTTGTCTCGAACGGCCAGCATCCAAAGTGTCTGCTCGGACGGTGTCGTCTGTTCCACATCTTTCCTTTCCCGCAAGGTCGCGGAGTACTTGTCCACCGTAACCGGTGGAGCAGGCACTTCAAGTGCGGGATCGACGTCCAATTCCAACATATTGCTGATACGCGGCGTATTCAGACACGGATCATTTTTTCGGATTTTTTTTCTTAGGCCTGTGCAGCCGACCCACCCGGCAGAGACCAAGGGCCTGTGCAAGCAGCAAAGAATGCACAAAGTTTTGATCCGCTCCCGTGCAGCCTGCGTAACCGTTGAAAAGAAACGGAGATCATATGTCCTTTGATGCCCCACCTCTTCCCCGCCAGCGCATCGCCGTCGTCGGCGGCGGCATTTCTGGTCTGGCTGCGGCTTACAGCCTTTCGCCCGGCCACGACGTGACCCTGTTCGAGGCCGCGCCGCGCCTTGGTGGCCATGCGCGCACCGTGACGGCGGGGCTTCGCGGGGATCAGCCCGTGGACACCGGGTTCATCGTCTTCAACTTCGTGAACTACCCGCACCTGACGGCGATGTTCCGCGATCTGGATGTGCCCATCGTCAAAAGCGACATGACCTTTGGCGCCAGCATCGATGACGGGGCGGTGGAATATGGCCTCAAGACGCTTTCCACGTTGTTTGGTCAGCCATCCAACGCTATGCGCCCCGCGTTCTACGGGATGGTGCGGGACATCCTGCGCTTCAACGCCCGTGCGGTGGACGCCGCCCATAGTGACGATGTGACCATCGGCCAGTTGATGGAAGACCTGCGTCTCGGAGACTGGTTCCAGCGTTACTACCTGATGCCGATCTGCGGCGCGATCTGGTCGACCCCGATGGAAGAAATCCGCGGCTTCCCGGCCAAGGCGCTGGTCCAGTTCTTCCGCAATCATGCTCTTCTCAGCGCCACCGGCCAGCATCAGTGGTGGACGGTAAAGGGCGGCAGCATCGAATATGTCCGCAGGCTCGAGGCGCATCTGCGCGCCACGGGCTGCACCCTGCGCCCCGGCACTCCGGTCCAGTCGGTCGAGCGGCACCCCGGTGGTGTGACCATCCGCCTGCCGGGCGGCGAAGCGCAGGAGTTTGATCAGGTGATCATGGCCTGCCACTCCGATGACTCCCTGCGTCTGCTGGCGAACCCGACAGCCAAAGAAGAAGTGCTGCTCGGGGATATGCGCTATCAGGACAACGAGGTGATCCTGCACCGCGATCCCGGCCAGATGCCGAAACGCCGCGCCTGCTGGTCCTCCTGGGTCTACAAGGCCGAAGCGCGCGACACCCGCCCCGCAATCGGCGTCACCTACTGGATGAACCGCCTGCAGAACATCCCCGAAAATGATCCGCTGTTCATCTCGCTCAACCCGGTCAGCCCGGTGCGCGAAGAGATGATCTATGATGTCAACACCTTCCGCCACCCGGTCTTTGACCGTGCCGCGATGCGCGCACAGAAGGAAATTCAGCAAATTCAGGGCGACAACAACACCTGGTTTGCCGGGGCTTACCTGCGTCACGGCTTCCACGAGGACGGCTTTGCCAGCGCCGTACGCGTTGCCCGCGCGATCGAGTCAAAGACCACCGCACGGATGGCCGCATGACCCTGGCCCCTGCCAAACTCTGGCCCGATCACATCGCGGGCCACACCACCCACGCAAGGCGCGGAAGCATCCGCAATGCCTTTCGCTATGGGGTGGACTATGTGCTCATAGATCCAATGTCCGAGGCCACGCCGGGGCTGTTCTCCCGCAACGGTCTGAACCTTGCATCGGTCAATGACCGCAACCATGGCGGCCCCATCGGCGCGGGACGTGGACTGCCGTGGGCTCGCGAGGTTTTTGAGGGCGCAGGCCTGGACCTTGAAGGGCTGCGGATCCTCCTGCTGACGCAACCCAGCTTTCTATGGTACAATTTCAACCCTGTCAGCTTTTGGCTTGCGATGGAGGGGGAGGAGCTGCGCGCGGTGATTGCCGAGGTCTCCAACACCTTTGGGGACCGCCACAGCTACCTGTGCCACCGGGACGGGTTTGCATTGATCCGCCCACAGGACGAGATCACCGCGCAAAAGATCTTCCACGTCTCCCCCTTCCAGAAAATCGCCGGAGGGTACCGGTTCCATTTCGATATCCGCCCGGACCGGATCGCCATTCGCATCGCGCTGAAAGACGGCGAGGACGGCGTGATTGCCACCCTGTTCGGACGGCGCCAGCCGCTGAGCAATGCCTCGCTCCTGCGCGCCAGTCTGCGTCGACCCTTTGGCGCCTTTCGCACCATCGCCCTAATCTACTGGCAGGCACTGAAACTCAAACTCAAGGGGGCGCCGTATCGTCAGCGCCCCCTGCCCCCGAAACAGGAGGTCAGCTGATGCTTTTCATTACCAACCGCGTAAAACGCGACTTTCTCGACAGCTGCGCCCGGATCCGAAAAGGCAGTCTGCGCCTTACCACCCCCGAGGGCGAGGTGCATGATTTCGGACAGGGCGCGCCCGAAGCCGAAATGGTGATCTTTGACTGGGCCGCCGTGACAGCAATGGCCGCACGGGGCGATATCGGTCTGGGTGAAACCTACATCGAAGGTCTGTGGGAAACCTCCAGCATCGAGACGCTGATCCACGTCGCCCTGCTGAACCTCGACTACTTTGGCGATTTTGCCTACCCGAGCTTCTGGAGCGGGCTCAAGTTCCGCGCCGTCGACCGCATTCTGCGCGCAAATTCGATCCGCGGCTCGGCCCGCAACATCAAGGCGCATTACGATGTCGGCAACGAGTTCTACCAGCTGTGGCTCGACAGCAGCATGACCTATTCCTCGGCGCTGTTTGCCCCAGGCGACAATGACCTTGAACGCGCCCAGAACCGTAAATACGACCGCGCGCTCAGCCGCCTTTCGGATGGCGATCGCATTCTGGAGATCGGCTGCGGCTGGGGCGGCTTTGCCGAACGCGCCGCAGACAGTGGCCGCCATGTAACCGGCCTGACCATCTCGCCCAGCCAGCACGGATACGCGGATGCCCGCCTTGACGGGCGCGCCGCGATCGAGCTGTGTGACTACCGCAAATCACAAGGCACCTTCGACAATATCGTCTCGATCGAGATGATCGAAGCCGTGGGCGAACGCTATTGGCCGAGCTACTTCTCGACCGTGAAATCGCGTCTGGCGGAGGGCGGCAAGGCCGTCGTTCAGGCGATCACCGTTCAGGACAGCTATTTCGACATCTATCGCAATTCATCCGATTACATCCGCCAGTACACCTTCCCGGGCGGTATGCTCTTGTCCGATGCGGTGATCTCTCATCAGGCGCGGCAGGCCGGGCTGAAGGTCACCAACTCCTTTGCCTTTGGGCAGGATTACGCCCGCACCTGCCGGATGTGGGCCGAGCGCCTGTCGGAACGCGCGCCCAAGATCCTCGAACTTGGCTACGATCAGGCCTTCCTACGCAACTGGCGCTATTATCTTGAGATCTGCGCCGGCTCTTTTGCCGCGGGGCAGACCGATGTGGTGCAGGTGGAGCTGAGCCATGCATAGAAACATCTGCAGATCCCTGATCGCACTGGCCACCGCAGCGACACTCCTTGCGCCCGCTGCAGCCTCGGCCAACCTCAGGACCTATGGCCTGATGCAACCGGTGGAGCTGGGCACGGCGACCCTGCGCTGGCTTGGCATCGCGGTCTACCGCGCGCGCCTGCACACCGATGGTGCCAACCGGTTCGACTGGAGCCGTCCGCTTGCGCTGGAGATCGAGTATTTCCGCAGCATCGACCGCGAAGACCTGACGGAATCGACCCGATCCGAGATTGAGCGCATCGAAGGCACACAGCCAGATCTTGACGCCCTGGTCGGCAAGCTGGGCAACTGTTTTCGCAATGTTGGAAATGGCGATGTCTTTACCGCAGTCTCTGTGCGCCCCGATAGCATGGCGCTTTACCTGAACGGTGAGCGCACCTGCGACATTCGCCATTCGGACGTGCGCAAACGTTTCCTTGGCATCTGGCTTTCGGAAAACAGCCGCTCGGCGCGTCTGTCGGCAGAGCTGAGGGGTGAGTGATGCAAGGCGCCCGGATCAGTCTTTTTGCGCTGATGCTGGCTGCGGCCGGGCTGCCGCTTTATATTCACCTGCCGCGCTATGCCACGGCGGAACTGGGCCTCAGTCTTGCGACGCTCGGCGCGGTGCTGGCGGGGATCCGCATCCTTGATTTCGTTCAGGATCCGGCCCTTGGCTGGCTGATCGACCGCCACCCAAGGGCGCGCAGCGCCTTTGCTGCCGTGGCCTGCCTTGGCATGGCGGCGGGGTTTCTGCTGCTCTACACGCTTTTGCCGGGCTCGGGCACTCTGGTCTGGCTGGTTGCCGCTTTGGTTCTGTTGTTCAGCGCCTACAGCCTTGGAACCATCCTCTTTTACGGGCAAAGCCTGTCGCTGGCCGGATCGCAAGAGGCGCTGATCCGCATGGCAGGCTGGCGCGAGGGAGGCACATTGGCCGGGATCATCGTGGCGGCGCTCGCCCCAACTGTTCTGGTGGCGCTTGGCGCCCCCGGCCAGGGCTACGGCGCCTTTGGCGTCTTGCTGGCACTGGTCTGTCTTGCAATCTGGATGCTGACGCGCCCCTTGTGGCGCCTGCCGACCCGCCCCGAGGCGCCCTTGTCCCTGTCCGCCTTTCACGGCGCCGGGGGCACCCGGCTGCTGGTGCTGGCGCTGATCAACAGTCTGCCCGTCGCCATGACCTCGACCCTGTTCCTGTTCTTCGTCGAGGAAAAACTGGGCCTGCCGGATCTGGCCGGTCCCTTCCTGATCCTGTTCTTTCTCGCCGCCGGCGTTTCGGTGCCCTTCTGGACCCGCGCCAGCGCCAAATATGGCGCGCGGCAGGTGCTGGTCCCTGCCATGGCGCTGGCGATCCTGTCCTTCGTGTCAGCCGCCATCCTGCCCGAGGGCGCTGCCATCGCCTTTGCCCTGATCTGCATCGGATCCGGCGCGGCCCTTGGCGCGGACATGGTGATCCTGCCGGTCCTGTTCTCGTCTGCACTGGCGCGGGCCGGGGTGCAGGCCGGTCAGGCCTTCGGCCTGTGGAGTTTTGCCGCCAAGCTGGCCCTGGCGGCCGCCGCGCTGATGCTGCTGCCAGCGCTTCAGTTCAGCGGGTTCACTCCGGGCGGGCCCAACAGCGTCGCCGCACTTGAGGCGCTCACGCTCGCCTATGCCGTTCTTCCCTGTCTCATCAAGCTACTGGCAATCGCACTGGTGGTGCGCCTGCCCCGCGAGGTCTCTGTCTCATGAAACTTGTGCTTCTCCTCCTTGTTGCCGTACTGATCCTCGCCCTGTGGCGACCCGGTTTCGGCTTTCGCTCCCAGAGACTTGAGCATTACGCGGGCACTGGTCCTGCCTTTGACATCCAGGAGCGCCTGTCGGGCAATCTGATCTCCGAAGGCATGATCTACGGTCCGCGCGGGCGCGTGGTGTCCCGCTTTGTGGCACAGATGCGCGGCACCTGGGACGGCGCCACCGGCACCCTGACCGAGGATTTCTCATACGCAAACGGCAGCACCCAGGCGCGCAAATGGTATCTCACAATGGGCGAGAACGGCCATTTCACCGCCACCGCCGACGACATCATCGGCACCGGAACGGGCCGCCAGATGGGCGCCATGGTCGAGCTCAACTATCGCATTCGCCTGCCCGAAGACGCAGGCGGCCATGTGCTGGACGTGACCGACTGGATGTACCTGATGGAGAATGGCACCATTCTCAACCGTTCCGAAATGCGCAAGTTCGGCATAAAGGTTGTCGAGTTGATCGCGACCATGCGCCCGGTGGAGGGATAATATGTCCTCGTTCAAGGGTCAGACATGGTGGATTGTCGGCGCCAGCGAGGGGCTGGGCCGCGCCATGGCCGAAGCCCTGGATGAGGTCGGCGCGCGCCTTATCCTGTCGGCGCGCAACGCAACGCGGCTCGATGTGCTGGCCGCCCGACTAAGCGACGCCAAGTCCCTGCCCCTGGATGTCACCGATGCTGCCAGTGTGGCGGATGCAACCAAGGCGCTTGGCTCCATCGATGGCATCATTTACTGCGCCGGTGCCTATGACCCGCTCACCGCGCAGGAGTGGCGGCCGGACGCGGTTGAAACCATGTGCGAAGTGAACTTCATGGGCGCCATGCGGGTGCTTGGGCAGATCGTGCCGGAGTTCTGCCGACGTGATCGCGGCCATATCGTTCTGATCGGGTCGCTGGCCGGGTTCACCGGCTTGCCCGGCGCCATCGGCTATGGCGCGTCCAAGGCGGCATTGATGCATCTGGGCGAAAACCTGCAGGCAGATCTGCGCGGCACCGGCGTGCAGGTGCAGGTCATCAACCCTGGCTTCATCCGCACCCGTCTGACCGACAAGAACCAGTTCAAGATGCCGCAAATCCTGGAGCCACAGGACGCCGCCCAACGCTGTTTGCGCGCAATGCGCGGTGGTCGGTTTTCAACCTCCTTCCCGGCGCCCTTTACCTGGGTCTTCACCATCGGCCGCCTTTTGCCCCGGCGTCTGTTTCTCAAGTTGATGTAAAGGCTGCCCATGTCCGCAGAGCATTCCCCAAAAGAGGTGGTTATCTTTGGCGCCAGCGGCGGAATCGGCTCGGCCCTGGTGCGCCATTATGCGGCCCTGCCGGGGGTTCAGACGATCCATGCCGTCAGCCGCAGCGGCGCTCATGACGCAACCGGCCGCGTTGTCGCCCATGCCGCCGATATCACCGACGAGGACAGCCTATCGGCCTTTGCGAAATCCGTTGAGGCTCCGGATCTGGTGATTGTCGCGACCGGCATCCTGTCGGACGATACTGGGCTGAAACCCGAAAAATCCCTCAAGCAGCAAAGCCTGCCGGCCTTTGAGCGTGTATTTGCGATCAACACCTTTGGGCCCGCCCTTGTCGCGAAACACCTGCTGCCGCGCATGCCGCGGGACCAGCGCGCCATCTTTGCCGCGCTTTCCGCCCGGGTGGGATCGATCTCGGACAATGGCCTTGGCGGCTGGCACGCCTACCGGGCCTCAAAGGCCGCGCTCAATATGCTGCTGCGCAACTATGCCATCGAGGTGGCCCGCACCCACCCGCAGCTGATCTGCGCCGGATTGCATCCGGGCACGGTGGACACGCATCTGTCCCGCCCGTTCAGTCGCGCCGTGCCGGAAGACAAGCTGTTCACGCCGGACTACTCGGCCTCCCGTCTTGTCGGCGTCATAGCGGGCCTCGCACCACCCGACAGCGGCAAGGTGTTCGATTGGGCCGGAAAAGTCATTCCCGCCTGAAACCGCTTGCCCTTCGCCCCTTGCTCTGCCCCCAAGACCGGTGCCACACTGGCACCGCCTTGGGAGGAGCAACACCTTGAAATCCGTTCGCCTACGCCTGTTGCTTCTGGCGCTTGTACCGCTCAGCGTCTTGATGCCGCTGGTGCTGATCCTCGCGATGACCCGCTGGAATGCGGATTACGATGCGGTGCTGATCGCCAAGGTGGACAGCGATCTGCGCATTGCCGAACAGTACCTTGGCCATTTGCAGACCGGCAGTGCCAATGACATGCTCAGCCTCGCCCAATCCACCGCGTTTGAGGCCGCGCTTAAGGAAGGCCCCGAAGCCGTAAGCCGTTTTCTCGATAGCCGACGACAGCGGCTCCAGCTGGATTTCCTTGAATACCTGCCTCTTTCGGCCGTGAACGGGGCGCAGGGGAAATGGCCCGTTGTGCAGACCGCTGCCCGCGGACAGCTTGCCTCAGAGATTGATATTTTCTCGGCTGCGGATCTGGCGCTTCTCTCCCCTGCCCTGCAGGAAGGCGCCGTCATCCCCCTGATCGAGACCGAAGCCGCCGCCCCGACCCTGCGCAAGATCGAGGATCGCGGCATGGTCGTCCATACCGCAGCCCCCGTGATCATGGCCGGTCACAACGGCGTTCTGCGCGGGGGGCTGTTGCTGAACCGCAATCTTGATTTCATCGATACGCTCAATGCGCTGGTGTACCTCGGCGACGAAGACAACGGCAACCGGCAGGGCACTGCCACACTGTTCCTTGAGGACACGCGGGTGTCCACCAATGTGCGCCTCTTCGAGGACGTGCGCGCTCTTGGCACACGGGTGTCTGCGGCGGTGCGCCATGTGGTGCTGGAGGAAGGGCGCACCTGGCTCGACCGCGCTTTTGTGGTGAATGACTGGTACATTTCGGGCTATCTGCCGCTGACCGACAGTTTCGGCGCGCGGGTCGGCATGCTTTATGTCGGCTTCCTTGAGGCGCCCTATGATACGGCCAAAACCGAAGCCTATTGGACCATCGTTGGTGTGTTCCTTCTGGTTCTGGCGATCTCGGCGCCTCTGTTCCTGTGGCTGGCCAAGGGCATTTTTGCTCCGCTCGAACGGATGAGCCAGACCATGCAACGGGTCGAGCACGGGGATCTAACGGCCCGCAACGGCAATGTCGGCAGCCGCGATGAGATTGGGCAGGTGGCCGCTCATCTTGATACGCTGCTGGATCAGATCCAGGACCGCGATCAGAAACTGCGCGACTGGGCCGAAGAGCTGAACACCCGCGTCGATCAGCGCACCGCCGAACTGAGGGATGCCAACCAGAAACTGGAAGAAACCTACAAGCAGCTGGTGATGAGCGAGAAACTCGCCTCGATCGGCGAGATCACCGCCGGGGTCGCCCATGAGATCAACAACCCCGTGGCGGTGATCCAGGGCAATGTGGACGTGATGCGAATGACCCTCGGCCCCGCTGCGGGCGAGGTGAAAACCGAGCTCGACCTTATCGACAATCAGGTCATGCGGATCGGCGCCATCGTGGGCAAGCTCTTGCAGTTCGCGCGCCCCTCCGAATTCGGCACCTTCGAGGAAAGCGTCGACATATCGAACGTTGTGACTGACTGCCTGGTACTGGTCGATCATGTGATCGCCAAACATGGCATTACTGTCGAAGGCAATCTTGGGTCTGCTCCGCAAGTCCGGATCGATCCGGGCGAGCTGCAGCAGGTGATCATCAATTTGATCATCAACGCCGCGCAAGCCATGAAGGACCAGGGCACCCTGACCCTGACCCTTGCTCCGGAAGAGCGGGGAGGCGCACCTGGCGCCTGTCTCACGGTGGCCGACACAGGCCCCGGCATTCGCGAGGTTCACCTGTCAGAGGTCTTCAATCCGTTCTTCACGACCAAGCCCGGTGAGGGTACCGGGCTGGGCCTTTCGATCAGTCAGACCCTGATCCAGAACGTGGGAGGTATCATCACGGCCCAGAACCGCCCCGGTGGCGGCGCTGCATTCTCCGTCTGGCTGCCGGAACGAAGCGACTAGGCCGGGGCACGCTGCGCGCATGCGCAGCGCCGGGCCCAAGGCTGTTGTGCGCGATTTGCATCGCAAATCATGCAATAGACGCGGGAGCCTCCCGTGATCGTCCGGGCGAGCGCCTTCAGCCTGTCAAACGCCCCAAGAGGCGCATTTGCGGTCGATGGTCTTGCGCGACACACCCAGACGACGGGCCGCTTCGGCGCGGTTGCCGTCGCAGGCGTCCAGCATGTGCATGATGTGCCGCTGTGTGACCAGCTCCAAGCTCTCGATCGCCGCTGGCCCGGTGACCGAACCCTTGCCGGAAAACTCTTCGGGGAAAGCCCCAAGAATCACCGAACGTTCGATGAGATTGCGCAACTCACGCACGTTGCCCGGCCAGTCGTAGCGCGAGAATTTCAGGAGGGTTTCCTCGTCCAGCTCCAGCGCGGGCATGGCCAGGGTCGCCGAAAACTGCTCCATGAACAGCGCCGCCAGTTCCACGATATCCTCGATCCGCTCGCGCAAGGGGGGCATCTCGATCTTCACCACATTGATGCGGTGATAAAGATCCGAGCGGAACCGCCCCTCGGCCACGGCCTGTTCCAGATCCGCGTTGGTGGCAAAGAGGAACCGCAGATTGAGGGGGATGTCCCGCTCGGCGCCCACCGGGCGCACGCGCTGGTCCTCCAGAACCCGCAGCAGAGCCGCCTGAACCTGATCGGGCATCTGGGCAACCTCATCAAGAAACAGCGTGCCGCCGTCCGCGTGCAGGAACAACCCGTCCCGGCGGCGATCCTGATCGTCCAGAACACCGAACAGCTCGTGCGCGATGCGATCCGGCGCGATGGCCGCGCAGTTGACCGCCACGAACGGCTTTTCTGACCGGTCCGACAGGGAATGCAGCGTCCGGGCCGCGATCTCCTTGCCGGTGCCGCTGGCGCCCGTGAACAGGACCGGTGTCGGCAGCGGAGCAAGGCGTTTCAGCATCTCGCGCGCCTTGGTGATGGCCGCCGATTTCCCCAGAAGCCGCCCACGCGCAGCGGAACCTTCGACCGAGAGTTCATGCTTCAGAAGGTAGTTTTCCCGCCGAAGGTACTTCCGGTCCAGCGCCCGCGCCACCGAGTTCAGGATCTGGTTGGCCCTGAAGGGCTTCAGCACGAAATCGGCCACCCCGGCTCTCAGCGCCAGGATCGCGGTTTCCAGATCCGCATAGGCCGTTACCAGAATGGTATCGGCAAACAGCCCCACGCGGCGCTGCTCCTGCACCCATTCAAGTCCGGTCTTGCCCGGCATGATGTTGTCGAGAATCACCAGATCGAAATGCGCCTTGTCCAGAATCTCCGAGGCTTCGGCGGCCGAGCTGGCCTGCTCCACCCGCTTGCAGCGGGGGTTCAGGATCTTGGTCATGAAATTGCGCATGCCAGGTTCGTCATCGATCACCAGGATCGAAGCACCGGCCAGGTTTTCACCGTATTCATCACGCGGGGCGGCAGAGATCACAGGCTGGTTCAATCCAGACGCACCGCTTGGCCCGCAAATTTTTCATCGGCGGCAAACCCCGCGCGATCGAGGGCCAGATCCGCCCCAACGGCGATCACGGCAATGGCCACAAAGCCCGCTAACATCGCTTTCATCCTGTTTTACTCCGGTTGCGTTGCGTGTTTCAGAAAAGCCACCAGATCCTTGCGATCCTCGGCGGCGGTTATGCGCTGCATTGGCATCTTTGAGCCCGGAATATAGTGATCCGGCCCCAGATCGAACAGCGCGTCGATCGTGTCTTCGTTCCAGATGATATCAGATCCATCCAGAACCGGCGAATAGCGGTATCCCGGAAGGCTGCCTGCCGGGCGTCCGAAGACGCCAAAAAGGGTCGGACCTGCCTTGCGACTTTCGCCCGGGGTCAGCGCGTGACAGATCGAGCATTTGCGCATGAACTGCCGCTCTCCGTTTGGCATGCTGTCCGGGGCGCGCAGGAAGGTGCGCTCCTGCCCCATGGCCGGGTCGAACTCCTCCATCAGTGCCACCGGCCAGCCATAGATCACATCATCGAGGCCACCGGCCCAGATGGTGTCGCCACCCGGCGAAAAAGCAAGCGCCCAGATCGGGCCCTTGCGGGCCGCGCGGAAATCCCGGGCGATGCGCCATTTGCCCCCAACCTCGCCGGTTGAGATCATCATGATGTAGCCATGCCCGTCCCCCACGGCGAGTTGCCTCGTGGCCGCATGATAGGCCATCGCAAGGATCGGGCGACGGTCCAGGGTGAAATCGGCAATCTGCGCGCCGCTGGCAAGGTCGATCACCCGCGTCGCACCATCCACCGCGCCATAGGCCAGCCAACCTGACTGCCCGTCCACGATCAGCCTGTTGACGCCAAAGCCCTGCTCGGCCAGCGGACGCGGCGCGCCCTGCCCGGCCGGATCGACGCGCAGGATGCGGCCGTCCATCGTGGCCGCAAAGAGCATGCCTTCCGGCCCATAGGCCACGTCATTGACGCCGCTGCCAATGTCGATCATCCGCGCAGGCGCCCCGCCGGCCAAAGACCAGATCCCGACGCTACCGTCCCAGCTGGCCGAGGCAAGAGACTGACCATCGGGCGAGACCGCAAGCCCGCGCACCTTGCCCTTGTGCACCCCCAACAGCTGCGAGGAACCATCGGGGGCCCAAAGGCGGATGGCAAAATCATCGCCTCCGGTCACAAGGCGACCCCGACCTGCGAATGTCACCGCCGTCACCGCCGCATCATGCCCTTCGAGCCACTGCGGCGCGCGGTCAGCCCAGAACGCCGCCGAATTGTCGAAACTGGCGCTGGCCACCTGACCCGAGGACGCCACCGCCAGCCCCATGATCGGTCCCCCGTGCCCTTTGAGCGTGGTGAACTCCTGCGCCGGAAGTGACCCGGCGCAGAAGGCTGCCACGAAACTCAAGGACGCAAGGAAGCGCATCTTCACGGTCCCTCGTACCTGCCTATTCCGCCGGGGTCGCGCCCTTGGCGCTTGCGGCGGTCTTGGCCTTTTCTTCCTCCAGCACTTCTTCCAGCCAGATCGAGTGGTGCTGATGGGCCCAGGCCTCATCGACTTCACCCGATCCCATGGCGTCATAAGCGCCCTCCATGCCGACAGAGCCAATGTAGATATGAGCGATGATGATCGCCATCAGCACGAAGGCCACGATCGCGTGCCAGGCCTGGGCAAACTGCATCTCCTCCTGCGGAGACAGCTGTTCGGGCAGGCTGCCGAACCCGATCCACTGCGGGATGCCGATGTCGTTCAGGATCGCAAAGGTCTTTGCGAACAGTGGCATCTCATAGGGGAACAGCAGCGACAGGCCCGAAATCGATATCGAGGCGCCAAAGAGGATCACAGACCAGAAGATCACCTTCTGGCCGGCGTTGAACTTCTTCGCCGGCGGGTGCTTGTTGCCGATGATGCCACCGAACTGGCGGATCCAGACAAGGTCAGTCCGGTTGGGGATGTTGTGCACCACCCACATCACGAACACCAAGACCAGCGCCACCATAAAGGCCCAGGCAACCGAGTTGTGCAGCCATTTACCATAAATCAGCAAATAGGAATTGAGTTCCTTGCCAAGGTAGGGCGCGACAAAGGCGCGGCCAAACAGGGTCAGCAGGCCGGTGATGCCGAGGATGATGAAGGAGCCGGCGAGTGTCCAGTGCGCCATACGCTCAATGAACTTGAAGCGGGTCACGGTGCGGCCCGTCATCTCGCCGTCTACCGGGATACGGCCCCGCAGGACGTAGAACACCACCAATGCGCCAAGCGTACCCAGCAACAGCCAGCCGCCGTATTGGCGCAACGGGCCATCGCGGAAGGTCAGCCACGGCATGCCGCCGTCCTGCATCAGCACGCTCGCCACCTCTCCTCCCGCAGAGACCGTCACGTCGGCCGACCCGTAGCGCAGTTGCCGCCAGACCTCAGCATCAGACGCCCCGCCCAGCGTACCAAGCTGCTGTGTTATGCCGGCCGCGATATCGGGATCACCGGTGGCATTGCGGCGGAAGGAGTCGTCCAGTTTCTCGCCCCTTTGTCGGGCGAGGATATCCTCAAGCGTCTGCGCGCCGCCAGTGGCACTGCGGTCCACCTCAACCGGCGCGGTCGTGTCCTGTGCCTGCACCGCGCCGACAAGCAGCCCCAGTTGCAGAACAAATGCGAAAACCATGCGCAGCATGAGCCACACTCCTTCGAGTCTGTCTGACGTACGGACGGATGTCCTGTACGGATGTGTCTTTTATGAATTCAAATAGGGCAGGATGGCCTGCTGTCCGCAGGCCATCCGATATTTACCCTGAAAAGGCCGGTTTAACCGCCCTTTTGCTCGTAGGCGGTGCCCCAGCCCCAAGCGCCGGTGCCGAAACCGCGCGCCACGACGCGTTCGCGATAGACCGCCGACACCACGTCGCCGTCACCGGCCAGCAGCGCCTTGGTCGAGCACATTTCGGCGCAGATGGGCAGCTTGCCCTCGGCGATCCGGTTGCGACCGTACTTGGAGAACTCCGCGTTGGAGTGGGTCTCCTCGGGGCCACCAGCGCAGAAGGTGCATTTGTCCATCTTGCCACGGCTGCCAAAATTGCCCGCCTGCGGATACTGCGGCGCGCCAAAGGGGCACGCGTAGAAGCAGTAGCCGCAGCCAATGCAGAGGTCCTTGGAGTGCAGAACCACCCCTTCCTCGTTCTGGTAGAAGCAGTCCACCGGGCAGACGGCCATACAGGGCGCATCCGAACAATGCATGCAGGCGACCGAGATCGAGCGTTCACCGGGCTTGCCATCATTGATGGTCACGACGCGGCGACGGTTGATCCCCCAAGGCACCTCATGCTCGTTCTTACAGGCGGTGACACAGGCGTTACATTCGATGCAGCGTTCGGCATCGCAGAGAAACTTCGCTCTTGCCATTACTCTATCTCCTTACGCTGGCATGATTTTGCAGAGAGTACATTTCGTCTCCTGCATCTGGGTCACACTGTCATACCCATAGGTCTGCGCCGTGTTGGTGCTTTCGCCCAGCACATATGGATCAGCCCCATCCGGGTACTTGTGCCGCTGGTCCTCGCCCTGGAAATGACCGCCAAAGTGGAACGGCATGAAGGCAACGCCCTCGCCGACCCGTTCGGTGACCATGGCCATGACCTTGACCTTGCCGCCTTCCGGACCTTCGACCCAGCACTGTTCGCCATCCCGCACGCCAAGGTTATTGGCATCGCGCGGGTTGATCTCGACGAACATGTCCTGCTGGAGTTCGGCCAGCCAGGGGTTCGAGCGGGTCTCGTCGCCGCCACCCTCGTATTCGACCAGTCGGCCGGAAGTGAGGATGATCGGGAACTCCTGCGAGACATCCTTCTTCTGGATCGAGGCGTACATCGTCGGCAGACGATAGAATTTGCGATCCTCGTAGGTCGGATAATCCGCAACCAGATCCCGGCGGTTGGTGTACAGCGGCTCGCGGTGCACCGGCACCGGGTCCGGGAAGGTCCACACGACCGCACGCGCCTTGGCATTGCCGAAGGGCGCACATTCGTGCTTGATCGCAACCCGCTGGATGCCGCCCGAAAGGTCGGTTTTCCAGTTGGTCTTGGGACCCGCCACCGCATCGATTGCGGCACGCTCGTCATCGGTCAGGTCGCCATCCCAGCCCAGGTCCATCAGCATCTGCATGGTGAACTCAGGATAACCGTCCTGAATCTCGGACCCTGCAGAATAGACGCCCTCGGCCAGAAGGTTGTCACCGTCCCGCTCCACGCCGAAACGGGCACGGAAGGTGAGACCACCCTCGGAGACCGGCTTGGACATGTCGTAAAGGTTCGGCGTACCCGGATGGTTCATCTCGGGCGTGCCCCAGCACGGCCAGGGCATCCCGTAGTAGTCCCCATCGGCCGGACCACCGATCGCCTTGAGCGTGGTGCGGTCAAAGGTGTGCTGGTTGGCCATGTGCTTCTTGATGCGCTCCGGGCTTTGACCGGTGTAGCCGACCGTCCACATGCCGCGGTTGAACTCGCGGGTGATGCTTTCGATGTTGGGCGTTTCGGCATCTTCCATCTCGATGTTGCGGAAGAGACGATCGGCCCAGCCGAACTTGTTCGCGAACTTTGCGATGATCACGTGATCAGGCAGGCTTTCGAACAGCGGATCGACCACCTTGTCGCGCCACTGGATCGAGCGGTTCGACGCAGTGACAGAACCACGGGTTTCGAACTGGGTACAGGCCGGCAGCAGGTAGACACCATCGGTGCGGTCATGCAGCACGGCGGAAACGGTGGGATACGGGTCGACCACGACCAGCATGTCCAGCTTTTCCATCGCCGTCTTCATTTCCGTCATCCGGGTCTGCGAGTTGGGCGCATGGCCCCACAGAACCATGGCGCGAACATTGTTCGGCTGGTCCATGTTCTCCTTGTCTTCAAGGATACCGTCGATCCAGCGGCTGACCGGAATACCCGTCAGGTTCTGCAGGCTCTTGTCCTTGCCGTCCGCGCCTTTCAGCGTGTCGAACTGGCCCGCGAGCCATTCCGGATCTTCACCCCAGACGCGCGCCCAGTGACCCCATGCGCCTTTGGACAGGCCATAGTAGCCGGGCAGCGTGTGCGACAGAACGCCAAGGTCGGTTGCACCCTGCACGTTGTCGTGGCCGCGGAAGATGTTGGTGCCGCCGCCCTCGGTGCCCATGTTGCCCAGCGCCAGCTGCAGCACACAGTATGCACGGGTGTTGTTGTTACCATTGGTGTGCTGGGTGCCACCCATGCACCAGATCACGGTGCCGGGACGGTTGT
The DNA here is from genome assembly GCF_038148855.1 of Phycobacter sedimenti. NCBI lineage: Bacteria > Pseudomonadati > Pseudomonadota > Alphaproteobacteria > Rhodobacterales > Roseobacteraceae > Phycobacter > Phycobacter sedimenti. The sequence continues at coordinate 107,573 of NZ_JBBVGR010000007.1, forward strand.
TGGCCATGGTGCGGGCCACGCGGCGCAGCTGCTCGCCGGGGGTGCCGGTGACGCGCTCAACCTCTTCGGGGGTCCACTTGGCCACTTCCTCGCGGATCTGGTCCATGCCCCAGACACGGGTGCGGATGAACTCTTTGTCTTCCCAACCGTTTTCAAAGATGTGCCACAGGATGCCCCAGACCAGTGCAACGTCGGTGCCCGGACGGAAGCGCACATATTCGTCGGCATGGGCCGCGGTGCGGGTGAAACGCGGATCGCAGACAATCAGCGGCGCGTTGTTCTGCTCCTTGGCTTTCAGGACGTGCAGAAGCGAGACGGGGTGCGCCTCGGCCGGGTTGCCGCCGATGATGAAGATCGCCTTGGAGTTATGGATGTCGTTGTAGCTGTTGGTCATGGCGCCGTAGCCCCATGTGTTCGCAACACCCGCAACGGTGGTGGAGTGACAGATCCGCGCCTGGTGATCCACGTTGTTCGTGCCCCAGTAGGCGGCGAACTTGCGGAACAGGTAGGCCTGTTCGTTGTTGTGCTTGGCCGAGCCGAGCCAGTAGACGCTGTCAGGTCCGCTTTCTTCGCGGATCTGCATCATCCCGTCGCCGATCTCGTTGATCGCCTGATCCCAGGAGATGCGCTTCCACTCACCACCCTCTTTTTTCATCGGGTACTTGAGGCGGCGCTCACCATGGGCGTGCTCACGCACGGATGCACCCTTGGCGCAATGGGCGCCGAGGTTGAACGGGCTGTCCCAGCCGGGTTCCTGCCCGACCCAGACACCGTTCTGGACCTCTGCCACGACGGTACAGCCGACCGAGCAGTGGGTGCAGACCGATTTCACGGTTTCAACAGCGCCCGCTGCCGCGGTGGCCGCATTGGCCTGGGTCACCGACCCGCCGGTGGCGCTGATGGCAGCCAGGCCGCCGATGGCCAGGCCGGAGCCACGCAGAAACGCGCGGCGGTCGACGGATGTTTCGCCGACTTTGGACAGGATACTGGTCCGCTGGGGGCGTCTCGCAACCCCGTTGGTCTTTTTCCTAAGCATTTAGAACCTCCCTTGCTTGCCCCCTCCCCGGGAGCGCGCTGGGTTGACGAAAAAACTTCAGGCGGTCGGGCGTCACGCAACCAGTTGCCTTCGGTCATTTGGGTAGCATGCGGTGCGTTAGAACCGGACACTTTCGTAATAGGCGCGGGTATGCGCGGTATCCTGCATCGTCTCCTTTGCAAGATCGGGTTCTGCGGCCTCCACCGCGCCCCCGGTCGTCGCAACAGCCACTGCCGCGAGCGGCGCCGTGGTTGCGGCGATCTTCAGAAAGTCACGGCGGCTGGATGCTGCCTCTGCTTTCTTGGTCATGTGAGTCTCTCCTCCTTGGTGGTCGCTCACGTTTTCGGGGCAGGCAGTGCCGCCCCGGTTCATGCGGATTTCTCCGCGCTCATCCGGAAGGCTTCGGCCTCGATCTCCATGAACACCCGGCCGACAGCGCCGACCGAGGCATAAAGAACCGAGTTCTTGGCCTTCTCGAGATCCGAAAAGAAGTGACCGGCCCAGGGGCCGATGTGGGTGTTGAAGAATGTCTTCTGGTCCGCAAGGGAGGCCGGCGCGCCAAAGCGGCCCGCGATCAGTGCCCCCATCATCTCCATCAGAGAGGCGATGTTGTCCTCGGGCTCATAGACATTGGCCGCACGGGTCATGCCGCGTGCTGCCATGTCCCGGCGCAGCTGTGCCAGCGGCTTTTCGTTCAGGAACCCGGTCAGATAATAACTGGCATAGGGTAGCAGCTCACCGCGCCCCAGGCCGATGAACAGCTTGTTGAACTCACGCTCTACTGCGGCAGGTTTGGAGAGTTTGGCAATCTTGGCCAGCGCGTTGATCGCCACGCCAAGATCGGTGTCATCCCCCTCAAGGCCCGCAGTCTGCCCCAGCAGAAACCCATCCGGCGGCGCGGCCAGGATCAGCCCCAGAAAATTGTAGAGATCCGCGCGCAGGCGGTCCTCTTCGCTTACCAGCGGCGCTGAAGTGTCAGCGGTGGCTGTCATGATGTGCTCCTTGTTCATGCGCTCTCCCGCGCCTCTGGCCGATCCTGATCAAAGGAAAACCGCATCCGGCGCGGCAGGATGTCCGCAGGGTCAGTATCACCGGCTTCGGCCAACCTGTCACCCCCTCCGGTTGTAACAGTTTCAACGGCGGCAGAGTGATCCGGTGCCGCGTCCAGAGTGGCCTCGGCCTGCGCCTCCGCTTCATCTGAAACAGGTTCAGCCTCCTGCGCATCATCGGGCGCAAGCGCGACATCCGGCTCCGCGTCATGGGGTGCAGCCCCCCCCTGCGCGGCCTTTTCCTTCTCAGCCGCCTGACGGGCGAGCTCCTCGACATGTTTGGTCATGCCCTTGCCCACCTGATAGGCGGTCTGCATGCCTTCGACGACCATGGCGCTGTCGGTGAAATCCTCGCCGTAATCCACCAGACCGTCCACATTCGCCAGAACCGGGTTGAGCCGCCACAGGCGACGCAGCGCACGCGTGCGGATGCGGGCAGGCACTACGTCGCGCAGGAAGACCTTGAAATCGTCGCCTGCTTCCAGCGTGTCGGGATCCGGCAACTCCAGCTCGGCCAGGATCTCTTCGTCGCTTTTTTCTTCCAGAGCCTGTTCGCGCAGCGCCGCTTCTGCGGCCGCTTCGGCGCGTTTTTCCGCCTCGGCCTCGGCCTCCACGGCGGCCTTGCGGCGGGCCCAGAAATCGCGGGTCATTGCAGGCGCCCCTTCTTGACCAGGGCGGGCGAGCGGTAGACGTCGGTCATCTGCGAAATGCGCGGATCACCGATTCCGTCCTCAGTCTCACCCACCGTGCGCTTGTCGCGGCGGCGTTTCTTGAATTCCTCTTCCTTGAAATGCGCGAGCGTGAACTCCCGCACCCAGGCCACCAGCCCCGAAGGCATCGGCACCCGCTCCACAAGGTCCTCGCCGTTGTCGGCATAGTCCTGCGCTTCGAAGGGGGAGGCCGTCACCAGTGTCACCTCAAGCGGGCGCACCGCATCGTCGCTGTCGCGCATGATCACGTAGACGCAGGGCGGCTCTGCGGTCAGGCCCTGCATATAGGCCTCTGCCTCGGCGCGGTGCAGTTCAAGCGGAAGGGTCGCGGCGTGAAATTCGCTGGCCCCCTCTTCCTCCCGCAGCAACTGCCAGTCAGCGGGGGCAGCGGCGGGCAACACGGCAGAGACCTTCCACGACCATTTCGCCCACCGGGTCACCCCTGGGGTACGGCGAATGACGATGCCCAGCGGCATGACGTCGGTTTTGTCCAAAGTCTGGCTCACGGTCGGCTTGATCCTGGCTCTCGCTGCGTCACCCAAACCTGCAGCAGATACACGTCCTCGTGAAAGCCCGCTGTTGCATGCCACGGCATATTTCGACAAAGCCGGACAAATTGGACCATCACACAGGCCCCGCAATGCCGCCTTGGTCGATTTGTCTATGTCGACAAAAATAATCAGAATACCGATGTACACCAAAAGTCGCGAATCACCCTTCTGGTTTCGCGCCGCTCATGGGCCCGCTGCGCGGTGTTAACCGGTTTACGCCGCTTTCGAATCATGCCTAATCTGTGGTCCGAGCGGCGGAAATCTGCTCATCACGCCAGCCCTGATGCAAGCGAGGAAACGATGGCCAAGCAGTTGATTTTATGCGATTGTTCCGGATCACAAGAGATCGATTCAGAGGGGCTTTCGCGCACCACCGGCCTGCCCTGCTCGAAGGTGCATTCGACACTATGCACCCGGCAGACCGACAGCGCTGCCGCCGCGATCGCGGCCGGGGACGCTGTGATTTGTTGTACCCAGGAACAGCGCCTGTTCGAGGAGATTGCAGAGGAGATCGGCGCCCCGGCTCCGGCCTTCCTCGACCTGCGGGACCGGGCCGGCTGGACCGCAGATGCGGGTGATCTGCTACCCAAAATGTCCGCGCTGGTGGCCGAGGCTGCAGTGGACCGAGCTGCGGCAAAGACGGTCGATGTGGTCTCAGAAGGTCTGTGCCTCATCGTGGGTGCGAGCGAAGCGGCCCTGCCCGCGGCCGAACGGCTCAAATCCACGCTTGGGGTCACGGTGCTGCTGACCGATGCGGCCGAGACGCCAATGACCCGAGATTTTGACGTGGTTCGGGGGCGGCTTCGGCAGGCCTCAGGCGCCTTGGGGCAGTTCCACGTCACCATCGATGCCCTTCAGCAGCTCGACATTACGGGTCGCGCGTGGAGTTGGAGCGAACCGCGCGACGGCGGGCGCTCCGAATGCGATATCATCCTTGATCTGACCGGCGGCACTCCGCTGTTCCCTGCCCATGAAAAACGCGAGGGCTACCTGCGCGCCGACCCGAAAGGCGTGCAGGCCGTGGCGGATGCGGTGCTGGAAGCCAGCCAGCTTGTCGGCACCTTCGAAAAGCCTCTTTACGTGCGCACGGAACCCCTCCTTTGCGCCCATTCCCGCGCCAGCAAGACCGGTTGCACCAACTGCCTCGATGTCTGCCCCACCGGCGCCATCACATCGAACGGTGATCACGTCAGCATCGATCCGATGGTCTGCGCCGGATGCGGGGCCTGCGCCTCGCTGTGTCCGTCAGGGTCGATCACCTATGACGCACCGCCCACCGACAGCCTGATGCGGCGCATCCAGACCCTCGCCAAGGCCTATCTGGACGCGGGCGGCCACGCACCGCGCCTCCTGGTGGTGAACGCCCACGGCGCCGAGATGATCCGCCTTGCCGCCCGTTTTGGCCGCGGCTTGCCTGCGGACGTTCTGCCGCTCGAGGTGGAGGCACTGAACACCTTCGGCCACGCCGAGATCCTGGCGGCTCTGGCTGCCGGCTTTGCCCATGTTTCCATCGTGCTGTCGCCCAAGGTGGACCGCGACGTGCAGGAGAGGGAATTGGAACTGGCCTGTGCCATCGCGGGCGACAAGGCAGCAATCCTCGACCTCGCCAACCCGGATGCGCTGAGCGATGCTCTGTTTGACGCGGCGGCCCCCGCCCCGATTGCCGAACCGATGCGCCCCATGGGCACCCGCCGCCAGATCACCCGGCAGGCCGCCCGCGCACTGGCGCCCGAGGCCGAGATGCTGCCGCTTCCGGAAAACGCCCCCTACGGCGCGGTGCTGGTGGATACGGACAGCTGCACCCTGTGCCTGTCCTGCGTCTCGCTCTGCCCCTCGGGGGCGCTGGGGGACAACCCGGATCTGCCGCAGCTGCGTTTTCAGGAGGACGCCTGCCTGCAATGCGGCCTGTGTGCCAACGTCTGCCCCGAGCAGGCGATCTCTTACGAGCCGCGCCTGAACCTGCAGCCCGAAGCCCTGTCACAGGTGGTGATCCACGAGGAAGAACCCTTTGCCTGCGTCGAATGCGGCAGCCTGTTCGGGGTGAAGTCCACCATCGAGAAGATCACCGAAAAGCTGGCCGGAAAGCACTCGATGTTCGGCACGTCCGATGCCGCACGGATGATCCAGATGTGCGACGATTGCCGGGTGAACGCGCAGTTCCATCAGGAAAACAACCCGTTTGCGGGCAAGGACCGCCCCGCCGTGCGCACCACTGCCGACTACCTCAGCAAGCGCCGCGATCACTGATGCTGCAAGGGCGCACCCAGATCCGCCGGCTCAAGGCTGGACACATAGGCGAGGATCGCCTCCAGATCATCGAGCGTCATGGCGACGGGCACGATGGGCGATGGGCGATCCTCGGGGAAGGGTTCGGTCACATCGGCAACCTGGGTAAAGGCGGGATGCGGGTTCAGCGCGTAAAAAGCCTGGAACCGGTAGTCCCAGTCCGGCAGCGTGCGCAGCACGAAGAACGACGGAGTCGAGCCGATGTCATTCAGGTGCATGTCATCGGCGACCGCATGACAGCGACCGCACATGCTGCGCGACAGGCTTTGGCCCAGTTCGGCATCGCCTTCAAAAGAGACCTCCTCGACGACCGCAGCCCGGACTTCCGGCAGGGTGAACATCTGCACGCCTCCCGGCGCATAAGCGGTGATGGTGCGCGCCCCGATCTCGGAGCTCAGCCAGTCGACAAAGCGTCGGGTGCCGGGGTGCTCACCGTCCAATACGGTGATGTGCCAAAGGCTCTCTGCCTCTTGAAACACCGGCTTGGCGCCTGCCCCCCCATCCGTGCCGAGCGCGGCCTCGGCCGCTTCGCCAGGCGCGACCAGCTGAACCCGCACCTGCGACTTCAGCGAAAACCGCGGCAGCAGGTGTTTCAGGAACCCTGTTTCGACCAGACTCTCTGGCACGGCCATACGGATCAGCCGATCCTCGGCGCGCAACGGCGAAGCAGCCAGCAGCGCAGCGAGCATGAAAGCCCCAGCCAGGGCAACACAGCGGCCTGGCACGGGGCTGATCCGATTGACCGCTGCACACAGCCAGCGGATCGGATAGAGAAAAATCAAACGGGCCATTCGAAATGCTAGGAAGCAACCTACATCTCAGTCAAGTGTTCCGTCCGAATACGACAAATGACCATACCAAAGGAGAAGACCGGCGTGTCCCTCACCCGTGAAACTGTCCTCGAGGCACTGAAAACCATCACCGACCCCGCAAGCGGCAGCGATATTGTCGCGGCCGGCATCGTGCGCGCATTAAACATCGACGGGGGAGAGGTTCGCTTTGTGCTGGAAATCGACCCGTCCCGCGCCAAGACCTATGAGCCCGTCCGGGATGAGGCCGAGGCCAAGGTGACGGCTTTGGCCGGTGTCGAGAAGGTCTCGGCCCTCCTGACCGCCCATTCCGACAAGGCGCCGCCGCCCGATCTGAAGCCGAAGAAAGCCGCACAGCCGCAAGGCCCGCAGAAGATCCCCGGTGTGGACCGCATCCTGGCTGTTGCCTCGGGCAAGGGCGGCGTCGGCAAATCCACCGTTTCGGCCAACCTCGCCTGCGCGCTGGCCGCCGAAGGGCGCCGGGTGGGCCTTCTGGACGCCGATGTCTATGGCCCCTCGCAGCCCCGCATGCTTGGCGTGTCGGGCCGCCCCGCCAGCCCGGACGGCAAGACCATCCTGCCCATGCGCAACCACGGCGTCACCATGATGTCCATTGGTCTCATGACCAACGAGGATCAGGCCGTGGTCTGGCGCGGCCCGATGCTGATGGGGGCATTGCAGCAGATGATGATGCAGGTGCAGTGGGGCGCGCTGGACGTGCTGATCGTGGACCTGCCGCCGGGCACCGGGGATGTGCAGATGACACTGGCGCAAAAGGCCCATGTGGACGGCGCCATCGTGGTGTCGACCCCGCAGGACGTCGCCCTGATCGACGCGCGCAAGGGCATCGACATGTTCAAGCAGCTGCACGTGCCGATCGTGGGCCTTATCGAGAACATGTCGACCCATATCTGTTCCAACTGCGGCCACGAGGAACATATCTTCGGCCATGGCGGTGTGGCGGCCGAAGCCAAGAAGCTGAACGTGCCGCTTCTGGCGGAAATCCCGCTGCATCTGGACGTGCGCCTTGCTGCTGATGGCGGCGCGCCTGTGGTGGTCAGCAAACCCGACAGCCCGCAGGCCAAGGCCTTCCAGGATGTCGCCAAGGGCCTGATCGCGCGGGGCGCCGCATGAGCGAGGCTGCCACAGCGCTCTCCTTTCCGCCGCTGATGGCGGGCGAGGCCGTGACCGGCCTCGAGGATCCGTTCGAGACCGCCTGCAAACGGGCGGTCCTCGGCTGTGATGCGGGGCTCGTGGTCTATAATCTTGCGCCACACACCCTGCGCGCAGCCCTCGTCTTTGCGCCCGAGGTGCCGCTGGCGCAGGCCATGGCGATGTTGCCGACCTGCGGCGTGGGCTTCCAGAACGCCCTCGGCGCCCTCGCCCCGCCCGAGGTGGCCGTGCACCTGGAATGGGGCGGCGCGATCCGCATCAACGGCGCCCGCTGCGGCACCCTGCGCGCCGCCGCCAGCACGTCGGATCCCGCCGAGGTGCCGGACTGGCTGGTAATCGGGCTTGAGCTGCCGCTCTGGCCCGCGGACGGGGATGGCGGCGAAACCCCCGATCAGACCGCGCTTTATGCCGAAGGCTGCGCCGATGTGGAGGCCCCTGCCCTGATTGAGAGCTGGGCGCGTCATTGCCTGCACTGGATCAACCGCTGGGAGGACGAAGGCGCCAAGCATCTGCATGCGGACTGGCGCGAGCTGGCCCATGGCATTGGCGAGCCGGTGCAGCAGGGCGGGTTCAGCGGCACCTTCCTTGGCATCGACGAAGCCTTCGGCATGCTTTTGCGCGATGACGAAACCACCCACCTTATCCCCCTGACAGAGCTTCTGGAGACCCCGTGATGCACCTGGCCCGCGCCATCCATTTCGACGAGAGCGATCAAAACGTCTTTGCCAGCCCCGCGCGCACCGGGGAGTGGTGCATCTCGGGGGGCTTTGAGTTCTCGAACTGGGGTGAGGCGGATCTCACGGGCAAGCAGCGACAGGCCTTTGCCAATGGCTGGATGGGGCTGGAGACCGGCGGGCGGGTGACCTTTGTCGCGGTGACCAAGATCGAGGAGGCGGAGCTTGAGACGCTGACGGACCTTCTGGCACACCATTTTGTCAGCTACTACGGCGCGCCCGATGTGGCCGCCGCCCGGCCCGTCGCGGCCGAGGAGATCGCCCATATGGCCGAGCTCTGCGCCGATCACGCGCCCAACACGCTGCTGACGGTGATGCGGGAACTCACCGAGGCAGGCGTGCGCGAAAGCTACCGGATGATCGAGGCGCAATCGGCGGGACTGGAGCAATTCGCCATCCACGGCGACATCGAGGGCTGAGGCGGGGTTCTCCCGCCCGTCGCCGGATCATGGGCATGATCCGCTCCCGCTGGGCCCGGCGCCGCTGACGCGGCGCGGGGGCGTTTCAAGCCGTCCGGCCATTCTGGTAGAGTTGATTCTCTGCAGAAACCTCGCTGTGCGGTTTGCCAACCGAAACACCAAGAAAACGAAACCCCGCATTGATTGCCAGGACACCACAGTCGGAATTGCGGAATTGATGCAAGACGGGCCATCAGCATTCAGGACTAGCGCCGCCGACCCCCTTCACCCTATGGTTGCTGCATGACCGAGTATTGCCGACTTATCGAACAGCATGAAACAGAGGTGAACAGGCTCCATGCTGCAGTCCGAGAAACTTACCTACTGAGGAAAAAGTCGCAGCATGCCTGGCGCGATTGGAAGAGAGCAGCAAAATGCTTCCGAGAGTACAGATCCGAGGTCGATGATCTCATTGAGCAATGTATCGTCGAAGGCATCGACAACAACCACGCCTTGCGCACATTCGCTTTCGGCTATCTCAAATCCGATCCCTACTTTTTTCGTTCTGGATATGCCTTGGAACGTTTGCTGCAGCACATCAAAAAGCTGGACCTCACGGCATCCGAAAAGGTTCAGATCCAGGACCTGATCCTGCAACGGATAGACACGAAGGCTTTGAGAAATTTTCGCCACATCTGTCGCCTTGTTCCACTTGTTGACACAGACGACTTCATAAGCAGGATCGAAACGCGCCTGCGGTCAGATGATCCCAATGTCCGCCGTCGCGCGGAATTCGCGACCGCGTATTTTCCGGTTCGTGGTACGGCTCAGGGCGGTTTCCAATTGGCCTAGAGGAGCATCCAAAGCGTCACTTCAGCCTTCAAACCGCCGCCTTTAACTAAGCCTCATCTGTTCACCCGGCCGGATATGTTCCCCCGCGCCGCGCCAGCGGCGCCAAGCCCAACCGGGGCGGCCCTTCTTACAGAAGGGCCAGACACGGGCGGGAGCAGCCCCGCCCTTTCGCACTCAGGCGTATTTCTCGATGAACTCTTCGGCACGCAGCGCACGAAAATCTGGCAGAGCGGCGCGCAATATCGCGTTGTCCCAGTCCCACCAGGCGAGCGCCATCATCGCCTCACTCACCGCCTCCGGGTAGCGGCGGCGGATCGGCTGGGCCGTGTTGCCACCGACGATGGTATAGGGGGCGACGTCCTTGGTCACGACGCTCCCCGACGCCACCACCGCGCCGTGGCCGATGGTGACCTCCGGCTTGATCATCGCGCCGTGGCCGATCCAGGTGTCATGGCCGATATAGGCGGTGCGGCTGGCGCGATGAGCGAACCAGTCGGCGTCTGCCTCCGTATCATCCCAATAGTCGGCTGAGCGGTAGAGGAAATGGTGCAGGGAGGCCTTCTCCATCGGGTGATCGGTCGCCCCGATGCGGGTGAAGCTGGCGATATTGGCAAACTTCCCCACCTCGGCATTGGCGATGTCACAGGTGCGGTCGCAATAGCTGTAGTCGCCAAAGCGGCTGTTCGCGATGCGGCTGCCTGCGCCGATCTCCACATAGGCGCCGAAATGGCTGCCGGTGATCTGGCAATCGGGGTGGATGAAGGGCTGATCTGCCTGAAGGCGGGCCATGGTCTGTCTTCCTGTTCCGGTGTGATACGCGCTCAGGGCAGCACGAAGGGCATGTTCATTTTCCCGGCCTTCTTAGCCTTGCCACGGCGTGGCGTGCCGGGGTCGCCCTGGATCAGGCGGCGGCGCAGCATCCCCGATAACCAGTCCATCAGCATCACCATCACGATGATCAGCACGATGTAATAGGCGACTTCCTCCCAGTCCTTTTGGGTGATGATCGCCTGCGTCAACAACAGGCCGATACCGCCACCGGTGATCGCACCAATGATGGTGGCGCTTCGGGTGTTGGATTCAAGGAAATAGAGAAGCTGCGACAACAGAACCGGGGTCACCTGCGGGATCACCCCGAAACGGTAGCGCTGGATCGGTTTGGCGCCGGTGGAGGTAATGCCCTCGATCTGTTTCTCGTCCACGTTTTCGAGTGCCTCGGAGAACATTTTGCCGAAGGTGCCGGTGTCCGTCACCAGGATCGCCAGCGCGCCGGTCAGCGGACCGGGGCCAAAGGCGCGCGCCAGAACCACGGTCCAGATCAGGCTGTCCACCCCGCGCACAAAGTCGAACAGGCGGCGGGTGGCGAACCTCAGCGTGCGGATCGGCATGAAGTTGCGGGTCGCGAGGAAGGCCAGCGGCAGCGCCACGAGCCCTGCCCCGATGGTGCCGAGGAAGGCCATCAGTAGCGTTTCCCCGATGGCCCAGGCCACGTCCTGATGGCGCCACATCTTGTTGGTCCAGAAATCGTTCAGGATCGCGCCCGCCTCGCCGCGGAAGGCTTTTTCCAAGAGGGCAACCGGACCAAGCCCGTGATAGGGGCTGTCGAGGGTGAAGAAGAACAGCTCCCAGCCCATGAAATAGCGGAACACCTCGGCGCGGTTGCGTGTCACGGTCAGACGGCCTGCCTCGGTCTTGATCGCCAGACGGTTCTTGGATGCGCTGATCCAGTCCGGCACATCGCCCGCGGGCAGTTCGACCTGCACACCGGCGCTGCGCGACGGAGTGGCCCGCACGGTGCCATAGCCGGGGATGTCGTATTCCACCGTCTCGGGGCCAAAGCGCACGATGTGACCGTTCTCCAGATCGATCACGGTGGTGTCTGCGGGGGTCTCACCCAAGGATACCCATTCGGGTGCCTCGCCTTCGGGGTAGCTGCCCTTGCGTTCCCCTTCGATGGCGACCGAGACCGAGGCATCGCGATTGTCGCGGGTCACATGGGTCTTGTAGCTGTAGCTGTCGCTGACCAGGGTGCGCGCATTGTCCAGGCTGGCGCGGTCGTAAAGGCCCGCGACATCAAAGGCAAAGAAGACGTAGACCATATAGGCCAGCACGATGAGCGGCGCGGCGAAGGCCATCAGCTTTTTCGCGCGGAACAGTTTGGCCATATCCTGCTTCAGCGCGGCGGCGTCACGGGGCATGCCTGCGGAGGGGTTCACATCAAGGGTCGTCATTGTTTCGCTCCGTTGATCAGCCGGTCACGCAGCTTGCCAGAGATCTGGTCGACCACGACGATTGTGACAAAAAGCAGGATGAAGATGGCGGCGGCCTCGTCATAGCGGCCCTTGCCCCAGGACATTGCGTTCTTCAGCTCGTAACCGATGCCGCCCGCGCCCACGAAGCCAAGGATGGCGGAGGCGCGAATGTTGATTTCAAACCGCAGCAGCGCGTAGCTGACGTAGTTCGGCCCCACCTGCGGGATCACCCCCAGCCACATGCGCTGCGCCCAGGTCGCCCCCACGGATGACAGCCCTTCGATCGGTTTCAGAGAGGCATTCTCGTTCACCTCGGAAAACAGCTTGCCCAGGGCGCCCGCCGTATGGATTGCAATGGCGATCATCGCGGGCACCGGCCCGCCCCCCAGAAGGAAGATCAGCACCAGGGCGATCACGATTTCCGGGATGGCCCGGCAGATATCCATCACCCGGCGGAAGACCGGGATCAGCGACGGCCACAGCGCCATGCCCCGCGTCGCCAGAAGAGAGAAAAGCGTGCCGAAGATCGCTCCGATCAGGGTCGAGGCGGCCGCGATATTCAGCGTCTCGACCAAGGCCGGAAAGAAATGCACCACATGGCCGGGCAGCTGCGCGGCCTTCTCGACCGCTTCGCTCAGCACCTCGGCCGGGTAGTCGAAAATCCGCGTGAACCCGTCCGCGAAGGATCCCGCGTTCCGGTCATCGGCAGTCCGGAACCCCGCCACCATCATGGCGACGAAGACAATCAGAAGGATCGATCCGTAAAGGCGCTTGCGACGGGTAAGCTCTACATATTCGGCGCGGATCGCCTCGGTCGGAGAGGCGCCGGAAGGCGGGGCCGCTGTCAGATCTGCCATGGGGATGTCCTGATGTTCGGATGGGGCTTTGACGGTTCGGGCGAAACGGCACAACGCCTGCCTGCGTCAGAGGAAAACGGGGCCCGGCACGATGACCGGACCCCGCCGTTTTGGTTCTGAAATCAGTTGGACTTCAATTTGCGTGCTTCGATGATCACTTCGTAGGCGTCGTGGGTGATCGGCATGAAGCCTTTGGCATCGCCCTGCAGCACACCATAGGCGCAGTCTTCGTCCATGGATTTCAGCGAGGCCAGCAGACCGGTCATCTTGATCTTGACGTCAGCCGGCAGGGATTTGCGCAGAACCATCGGGCCTTCCGGGATCGGCTTGGAGCGCCAGATCTGCACCAAGTCGTTCATGTCGACGAGGCCGGCATCAACCGCCTTGCGCAGCGCGCCGGAGTTGTAGCCGTCTTCCCAGTTGCCCAGACCGTCGGCCCAGGTCACACCGGCGTCGATGTCGCCGTTTGCAACCGCGACGATGGTCTGCTCGTGACCGCCGGTGAACTTGACCTCGCCAAAGTAGGCACCGGACTCCATGGTCGAGCCGGTCGTCTGCGGGATCTCGATCGAGGGGATCAGGTAGCCGGAGGTGGAGTTCGGATCGCCAAAGCCGAAGACCTTGCCCTTGACGTCTTCGAGCGCGGCGATGCCGCTGTCCTTGCGCGCAAAGCCGATCGAATAGTAGCCATAGCCGCCATCGGTGTTCACCTTGACCAGAACCGGCTCGACCGCTTCGGGGTCGGACAGATAGGTCTTGGCATAGCCGGAGGCGCCCAGCCAGGCCATGTCGATGGTGCCGCCCAGAAGGCCCTGGATCACGCCGTTATAGTCGGCGGGGGCGAACAGCTTGGTTTCGACGCCCAGCAGCTCTTCGGTCTTGGCACGCAGGCATTCGTTCGAGTTCAGACGGTCCTGGGCGTTTTCGCCGCCAAGGATGCCAATGCGGAATTCCTGAATGTCCTCGGCCATGACCGGGGTGGTCAGGGCTGTTGTCATCAGGGCGGCAGCAATCAGTTTTTTCATCTCTAGGTCACTCCGGTTTGGTTGGCCCAAAGCGTCGTGCTTTGGGGGGATGAAAAGGGTAAAATTCACAGCGCGGCGGCTTCGGCCTCGCGGAGCGGTGTTTGGGTGCGCTCCAGCGTCTCGATCTCGGTTGAGGTGGCCGCTTCGGAGAAATCGGCGCCCGCGCCATAGATCTCGCGGGCAACGCCGGTGGTCAGCTGCTCGGGCAGCCCGTCAAAGACGATGCGTCCGTCGCGCATGCCCACCACCCGGTCGCAATAGCGGCGCGCGGTGTCGAGCGTGTGCAGGTTGGCAATGACGGTGCGCCCGTCTTCCTCGTGGATGCGGCGCAGGGCCTCCATCACGGTCTGCGCGTTCATCGGGTCGAGCGAGGCAATGGGTTCGTCCGCCAGGATGATCTTGGGGTCCTGCATCAGGGCGCGGGCGATGGCCACACGCTGCTGTTGACCGCCCGACAGGGCCTCGGCCCGCTTGGCGGCATGTTCCGCAATGCCCAGACGGTCGAGGATATCGATCGCCCGGTGGATATCCTCCATCGGGTAGAGGTTGAACATGGTCGCCAGCGCCGAACGGCGGTTGAGCGTGCCATGCAGCACGTTCGACACCACATCCATGCGCGGCACCAGGTTGAACTGCTGGAAGATCATCGCGCAATCGGACTGCCAGGCGCGCTTCTCGCGCCCTTTGAGCTTTGTCACATCGCGCCCTTCGAACAGGATCCGGCCTTCGCTGGCATCGCCCAGCCGGTTGATCATGCGCAGCAGCGTCGACTTGCCCGCCCCCGAGCGGCCGATGATGCCGATCATGCAGGGCTTGTCGATGTCCAGCGTGGCGGTATCGACCGCGATTTTGTCGCCAAAGCGTTTGGTGAGTTTGTCTATGCGCAGCACAATCGGCCCCCGTTCGTTTCCGGGACTGCCTAATGACCATGATCAAACCATTTGTGTAAGAGTCGTGAATTATTTGTAACGCAAGGCAGGCCAGCCGCTCATGTCCGTCACAATCCGGTCATGCTGAGGTGGCCAGGATTTGCGCGCATCCGTTCTGCGTGAAAACCGCCAAGAGACAATCTGCCCCTGTGCAGAAGGATAAAGCCGGTTTATACGGCCCTCAAACCCCTATCCTGAAGGAAGCCACCGATGTCCTTTGACCGCAGCGTGAAGATCGCGCCCTCCATCCTCTCTGCCGATTTCGCCAACTTCGGCGCCGAAATCCGGGCCATCGAGGCCGAAGGCGCAGACTGGGTGCATGTGGATGTGATGGACGGCCACTTCGTCCCCAACCTCACCTTCGGTCCGATGGCGGTGAAGGCCTTCCGTCCGCATGTGAAGACGGTGATGGACGTGCACCTGATGATCGCGCCGGTGGATCCTTACATCGAGGCCTACGCCGATGCGGGCGCCGATGTGCTGACCGCCCATATCGAGGCAGGCCCGCATATTCACCGCACCCTGCAGGCCATTCGTGGCGCAGGCATGAAGGCGGGCGTGGCCTTGAACCCCGGCACCCCGGCCGAGGCTGTGGCGCATCTTCTGGATCTGACCGACCTCATCTGCGTGATGACGGTGAACCCCGGTTTCGGCGGGCAGAAGTTCATCGACATGACGGGCAAGATCGCGGCCCTGCGCCAGATGATCGGCGACCGCCCCGTGCATATCGAGATTGACGGCGGCGTCGATCCCACAACCGCGCCCAAGGTGCGCGCGGCGGGCGCCGATGTGCTGGTGGCGGGATCGGCGGTCTTCAAGGGCGGTTCGGTCGACAATCCGGGCGTCTACGGCACCAATATCCGCGCCATCCGCGAGGCAGCTGAAGGCAGCTGGACCTAAGCCAACCAAGGCCTCCCTCCCGTTGGGCCGCGCAGCGCGCCAATGGCGCGCTGCTACATCTCAAGTACCGCAACCCTGTTTTGGGGAGATTCGGGTCAAGGGCCGCACAGCGGCCGCGCCAAAGGCGCGGTTTACCCTTGAGGCGACTCTCCCCTTTTTAAAACTTGCAAACGCGCTTTCAGGGCAGACCTGCCCCTGAAACGCTTCTCAGCAAACCCTTCGCGCCGCGCAGCGGCGCAACGCCCAACGCCGAACAAGGCCTGCGCTGCAGGCCGCCATTCGGCGGCGGGAGATCCCCGCCGTCAGTCCAGTCGATCCGCGAAGGTGCTCAGCAGCTTGTTTTTCAAAATTTTACCCGTCGGCGCTGCAGGCAGTGACTCTACCGCGATGATCCGGGCCGGGCATTTGTATCCCGCAAGCTGGCCGCGCACGAAATCCCCCAGTTCCGCCAGATCCGGCGTATCGCCTGGGGCCACCTGAACAAAGGCCAGCACCTCTTCGTCGCCGCTGACCCGGCGCCCCACCACAGCAGACTGAACCACCTGCGGATGGGCATTGAGCGCGGCCTCAACCTCCGGCGGGAAGACATTGAACCCCCCGTGGATGATCAGCTCCTTCGAGCGCCCTTCGATATGCAGGAACCCGCGCGCATCCAGGCGCCCCATATCGCCTGTATGCATCCAGCCCTCGGCGTCCAGCACCTTGGCGGTCTCTTCGGGATTGCGATAGTAACCCAGCATGATGTTCGGCCCGCGTGCCAGAACTTCACCCAGCCCATCGCCGCCCCCTGGCACGGTCTCATCGATGCGCACCTCAACCTCCGGCAGTGCCGGACCGGTGGATGTATCGGGATCGCCAAGCTGGCTGTTCTTGGTGGCGCAGACGCCAGCCGTCGTCTCGGTCATGCCATAGCCGTTCTGCAGCGCCACGCCATAGAAAGCTTCAGCCTTGCGCTTCCACTCGGGATCCAGCGGCGCCGCGCCAGAGGAAACATATTGCAACACCTCGCTGCCGAGGCGGTCGAGCCCCTGCTCCTTGGCATATTGCATCACCAGCGCGTGCATCTGCGGCACGGCCGACAGGCGCGTCACCCCGGCCCGCAGCGCCTCATAGAGTTTCGCCGCCGAGAACCGCGCCTCAAGGCGCACGGCTGCCCCGGCAAAAAGCGCCGCGGTCATCACCGAGGCCAGACCAAAAACATGGGTCAAGGGCAGAACGCCGTAGATGATATCCCCCGGCCCCATATCGCGCAGCTCTGCCGAAGACTTGCCACCAAACAGCACATTGCCATGGGTCAGCATCACGCCCTTGGGATCGCCGGTTGTGCCGGTGGTATAAAGAAGCACCGCAACCTCTTCCGGTGCATCCGGGTCAGACGGATAGGGCGCTGCGATGTGCATGCGGCCAAAGGCGCCGGTGATCTCTTCCGCCTCCATGCGCGCGGCATGCGCGTCCGCCTCGGGGGAGATTGCAGAGGTGAACAGCGCCGCCGCCGGGCGGGCGTGGGACAGGATGCGGTCCACCTCGCCCGCGCTCATGCGGGCATTGACGGGCACGGCAATGGCGCCAAGGATCGAGGCCCCAAGCATGGCCGCGACTGCAGCGCAGCAGTTTTCCGAGAGAACCATGACCCGGTCGCGCGACTGCACGCCGGATGCCTTCAGATGCCTGGCCACGTCCTCCACCGCCATGGACAGATCGGCAAAGCTCCAGTCTGCACCGCCGCTATCGGAAAAGGCCGGAGCGCCCGGTCGCAGCCTGACCTGTTCGGCCAGTAAATCGTGCCAGTAGTCCATCGCCTTCTCCTCCCAAATCCGGCGCGCCTATGTCATGTGGGCCGCATCAGTCGCTGAACTGGGGCGCCCGTTTTTCGAGGAAGGCCGCAATCCCCTCGCCTGCCTCGCGTCCGCCCGCGGCGCGGGCCATGGCGGCGCATTCATCGTCAAGCTGCGCCGCTTCGCTAGCGTCATAGGCATTGGAGACCAGGTGGCGGATCGTGCCTTGTGCCTCGCGCGGGCCCTGCGCCAGCGCATCTGCCAGAACATGAGCCGTGCTCAGGACCCGCTGCGGGGCCACCACCTGATTGACCGCGCCCAATGCCGCCAGACGCCCCGCCGTGACCGGACGCCCCAAAAGGCACATTTCCATCGCCAGCGGGCGCGGCAGCATCCGCGCGAGCGAGGCGGTCAGCCCGCCATCGGGCACCAGTCCCGCCTTCACATAGGCCGCCGTGAACTTTGCCCCGTAAGAAGCCACGATGAGATCCGCGGCCAGCGCCAGGGAGACACCCGCCCCCGCCGCGCCGCCCTCGACCGCGGCGATCACTGGCACCGGGCAATCGCGGATGCCACGGATCAGATCATGCAGGTTGTTGACCTTGGCGCGGCGTTCTTCCTCGCTCAGGGAACGCCGGTCAATGATCACGTTGAGATCCCCGCCCGCGCAGAAAAAACCACCCTCCGAGGTCAGCAGCACGGCACGAATGCGCGACTGTTTTGCCAGCTCAAGCGCAGCTCCGATGGCGTCATAGAGATCCTGCGACAGGGCGCCCCGGCGCGTCGGGTTCATGTTCACGACCACCGCGCGGTCGCCCAGATCGTCCATCCGTGCAAGTTGGCTCATTTGCGTATCCTCTTGAAAATCCCGTTGGCCGTGGCCAGAAGCCGACCTTCGTCATCAAACAATTCGCCCTGGATATAGGCGATGGATTTGCCGCCCCCCGTGGGCCGCGCGCGGGCCGTGATCGTTCCGCCCCCCACTGCTGCCACATAGGACAGGTTCAAAGACACGGTCACCAGATCGGCGTGGTTTTCAGGATCAAAGAACTGCGACGCCGTATTGCCGCAAACCACATCCAAAACCGTGGCCACCATCCCGCCATGAAGAATGCCATGGCGGTTGAGGTGTTTTGGCTCCAGCTCCAGGGTCACGGTGCAGGAGCCATCCGCCCGGTCGATCTCGGTCCGGTAGCCAACCATCTGCTGGCAACCGGGATCTTCGATCAGGCGGATCTCGCCGGTATCACGCGGCGCTGAGGTCAAGGAAACGCTCCAGCTGGGTGTCCGCATCCCCAAAGCGGTGCTCGGCCATGACGATCCGCTTGGCGATATGGGCCAGTTCGTATTCCTGCGTCATGGCAATGCCGCCATGCATCTGGATCGAATCCTCGGCCACAAGACGCCCTGCCCGGCCAATGAGGTTGCGCGCCGCCGCGATGTTGAGATCGCGCAGGCGGGCGTCGCCCTCAAGATGGCCCGCCGCGTTGATCACAGCAGAGCGCGCCTGCTCAATCTCGATCAGCAGATCCGCCATCCGGTGCTGAAGCGCCTGGAAAGTCCCGATCGGGCGGCCGAACTGGCTGCGGGTCAGCAGGTACTGGCGAGTGAGTTCGGTCGCGGTTTCCATCGCGCCCAGGGTTTCGGCGGCCAAAGCCACTTCGGAGCGGGCGATGACACCGGCGATCGCATCCCAGGCGGTTCCGGCGGCGCCCAGCCGCGCAGCGGCAGGCAGGCGTACCCCGTCCAGATCCACCTCGGCAGCGCGACCACCCGCCAAGAGCGCATAGCCGCGCAGCGACAGCCCCGCCGCATCGCGCGGCACCAGGAAGAGCGAGATGCCATCGGTGGCGTCCACAGCGCCGCTTTCGCGGGCCGACACGAGCAGATGATCTGCCGCTTCGGCATTGACCACGACCGCCTTGCGGCCTCTCAGCACGATGTCCCCGCCGTCCACGCTCGCGGTGGTTTCGACGCGGGTGAGATCATAACGGCTGGCCGGCTCGCCATGGGCGAAGGCCAGTTGCACGCCGCCGCCGATCACCTCTTCCACCAGGGCCTTTTGGTCGCCATTTCCAAGGGCCGCGATCAGACCGCCACCCAGCAGCGCCGTGTCCAGAAGCGGCTCGACCACGCCCGCGCGGCCCAGTTCCTCGAAGACGGTGGAGATATCGAACCCCGCGCCGCCAAATCCGCCGTCCTCTTCGGAGAACAGCGCGCCCACGACGCCCAGTTCGGCCAGCTGGCCCCAGATGTCAGCGGAAAAGCCGGTGTCGCTTTCCAGAATGTCGTTGCGCACGGATGTCGTGTAGCGGTCAGACAGGAAGCGGCGCAGGCTGTCCTGCAGCATCTGCCGCTCTTCGGTCAGGTCGAAATTCATGCCCGGCCTCCCATTTTCACTTTTGCGATGATGTTCTTCTGGATCTCATTCGAGCCGCCAAAGATCGACAGCTTGCGATTGTTGAAATACTGCGCGGCAACCGGCCCGGTGCCTTCTGGGCCGACGGGCGGCTCGTTGCCACCCTCGACCGCTTCGGAGGCAAAGGGCATCGCGTAAACGCCAGCCGCACGGCGGGCCAGATCGTTGATCTCCTGACGGATCTCGGTGCCTTTCACCTTCAGCATCGAGCTTTCGACACCCGGCGCCTGCCCCGAGGCCGCGGCCGAGATGATGCGCAGGTTGGTGGTGGACATGGCCATCAGATCGATTTCCGCCTGCGCCACGCGGGCGGCGAAATGGGGGTTTTCGATCAGCGGGCGCCCCTTGTGCATCTGGCTGCGCGCAAGGCGTTTCACGGTCTCAAGCCCCGCCTGGCTGAAGCCGACACCAGCGATGTTGGTGCGCTCATGGGTCAAGAGGTACTTGGCGTAGGTCCAGCCCTTGTTTTCCTCACCCACCAGGTTTTCGACCGGTACCTTGACGTCGGTGAACCAGACCTCGTTCACCTCGTGGGTGCCGTCCAGCAGGATGATCGGGCGCACTTCGATACCCGGCGTGTCCATGTCGATCAGAAGGAAAGAGATGCCCTCCTGCTGCTTGGCCTCCGGGTCGGTGCGCACCAGGCAGAAGATCCAGTTGGCGTATTGGCCAAGGGTGGTCCAGGTCTTCTGACCGTTGACGATATAGTGATCGCCGTCGCGCACGGCCTTGGTCTTGAGGCTGGCCAGGTCAGAGCCCGCGCCCGGCTCGGAATAGCCCTGGCACCACCAGTGCTCGCCGTTCAGGATCTTCGGCAGATAATAGTCCTGCTGCTCTTTGGAGCCGAACTTCTGCAGAACCGGGGCCAGCATCGAGAGGCCAAAGGGAACGATGCGCGGCGCGTGGGCGCGGCAACATTCTTCCTCAAAGATGTGGCGCTGGACGGCATTCCAGCCGCAGCCGCCAAATTCCTGCGGCCAGTTCGGGGCCAGCCAGCCCTGGTCGTTCAGGATGGCATGCCAGCGGTCATGCCCTTCCTTACCAAGGCCACGCCCCTCGCGCACGGCATCGGACATTTCTTTTGGCAGTTTTTCATCCAGAAAGCTGCGGACCTCCTGGCGAAAGGCCTGCTCTTCTGCGGTGTAGCTCAGATCCATTTCTCTCTCCTCGCGGCCCATCTGCAGGGGGCCCTTGTGTACGGCCCCCCTTGGGGCCGGACAGCGTCCGGTGGTCCCTCGATGGGGCCGCCGGGCGCCGCCTGTTTTCAGGTTGCGGTTCAGTAGATCTCGAAGAGACCCGCCGCGCCCATGCCGCCACCGACGCACATGGTCACAACGCCCAGCTTGGCGCCGCGGCGCTTGCCTTCGCGCAGGATGTGGCCGGTCATGCGGGCGCCGGTCATGCCAAAGGGATGACCGATGGCGATCGAGCCACCGTTGACGTTGCATTTCTCGTCATCGATGCCGAGGCGATCGCGACAATAGAGAGCCTGGCTGGCAAAAGCCTCGTTCAGCTCCCACAGGTCGATGTCATCAACCGTCAACCCGTGACGCTCCAGAAGACGCGGCACCGCAAAGACCGGGCCGATGCCCATCTCGTCGGGCTCGCAGCCGGCAACGCAGAAGCCCTTGAAGGCGCCCATGGCCTCAAGACCGCGCTTTTCGGCCTCCTTGGCCTCCATCAGCACCACGGCGGCAGCGCCATCGGACAGCTGGCTGGCGTTGCCTGCGGTGATGTAGTTGCCATCGCCGCGCACCGGTGCAAGGCTCGCCAGACCATCCAGCGTGGTGGAGGGGCGGTTGCATTCGTCCCGGTCGACGACGACCTCTTTCATCGAAATCTCGCCGCTCTCCTTGTCCTTCACCGCCATGGTGGTGGTGACGGGGATGATCTCATCCGCGAACAGACCGGCTTCCTGCGCGGCGGCGATACGCTGCTGGCTGCGCAGACCGTAGGCGTCCTGATCCTCGCGGCTGATGCCATAGCGTTCGGCCACGATATCGGCGGTTTCGATCATGGTCATGTAGACGGCAGGCTTGTGCTCTTTCAGCCAGGCCTCATGCGCGGGGCGCACCTTGGGCTGCACCATCGAGATGCTTTCGACACCGCCCGCGACCATCGGACCGGCCCCTTCGCAGATGATCTGCTGCGCGGCCAGCGCGATGGTCTGCAAACCGGACGAGC
Organism: Phycobacter sedimenti; assembly: GCF_038148855.1. Lineage (NCBI taxonomy): Bacteria > Pseudomonadati > Pseudomonadota > Alphaproteobacteria > Rhodobacterales > Roseobacteraceae > Phycobacter > Phycobacter sedimenti. The sequence continues at coordinate 129,512 of NZ_JBBVGR010000007.1, forward strand.
AGAACCGGTTCACGGTCATGCCCGAGGCGGTCACCGGCAGGCCCGCGCGCAGGGCGATCTGTCGCGCGATATTGGCGCCGGTTTCCCCTTCGGGGGCGCCGCAGCCCATGATGCAGTCTTCCACTTCCGCGCCTTCGATCCCGGCGCGGGCCATGGCGGCCTCGACGGCCGCGCCGCCCATGGTCGCGCCATGGGTCATGTTAAAGGATCCCCTGAAGGATTTGGCCAGCCCGGTGCGGGCGGCGGAGACGATAACGACTTCTTTCATATCAGCTGTTTTCCTTGTTCAGATCGTCGAATGTGCGCCCTTCGGCAACCAGCTGCTCCAGCAGAGGCGCGGGCTGCCAGAAGAAGTCGTCTTCCTCGGCGTAGGATTTGATGTTGGCCAGAAGCGTGTCCAGCCCCTGCATGTCGGCCCATTTCAGCGGTCCGCCGCGATAGCGCGGGAAGCCGTAACCAAAGAGCAGCGTCATATCGACGTCCAGCGGTCGGCGCGCGATGCCTTCGCCCACCACCTTGGCGGCCTCGTTGACCATGGCCGCCATATAGCGGGTCACGATTTCCTCGTCGGTGAACTCTTTCGGGGTGATGCCCTTCTCGGCGCGCTCGGCCTCGATCAGCGCAGTCACCTCGGGGTTCGGGGTGCCGCCGCGCTTGCCTGCCTCGTAGACGTAGTAGCCCTTGCCGGTCTTCTGGCCAAAGTTGCCCGCCTCGCAGATCTTGTCCATGTAGCTGCTGTCGCGCTCCCGCGGGTCCATGCCTTCGGCGCGCTTGCGCTTGCGCACCGCCCAGCCGATGTCGAGCCCTGCAAGGTCGGCCACCGCAAAGGGGCCCATGGCAAAACCGAAATCCGTGAGCGCCTTGTCGATCTGATAGGGCGATGCCCCGTCCAGCACCATATGATCGGCCGCCTTGCGATAGGTCGCAAGGATCCGGTTGCCGATGAACCCGTCACAGACACCAGCCCGGACCGAGATCTTCTTCAGCCGCTGACCCAGCGCAAAGCCGGTGGCAACCACGTCCAGCGCGGTCTTGTCGGCCACGACGACCTCCAGCAGCTTCATCACATGCGCCGGAGAGAAGAAGTGCAGCCCGATCACATCCTCGGGGCGCGAAGTGCAGGCGGCGATTTCGTTCACATCCAGGTACGAGGTGTTGGAAGCCAGGATCGCGCCCTTCTTGCAGACTGCATCCAGTTTGCCGAACACCACCTTCTTGACGCTCATGTCCTCGAACACGGCCTCGATCACCAGATCCACATCGCTGAGCGCATCGTAATCGGTGGCCAGCGTCAGCGCCTCACCGGTCAGGTGGTCGAACTTCTCCTGGCTGATCTTGCCGCGCTTCAGCGCGCCTTGCAGGTTTCCCGAAATACGGCCCTTGGCGGCTTCGGCGGCCTCGGGGGTCATCTCCAGCATCACAACCGGCAGGCCCGACAACAGAGCGGCGGTGGCGATCCCCGCCCCCATGGTGCCGCCGCCGATAACGCCAAGGCTGTTCACCGCGCGCGGTTCGACGCCTTTCAGTTCCGGCAGTTTGCTGACCGCCCGCTCCGAGAAGAAGGCATGGATCATGCCCTGACGCTGATCGGTGCCCATCAGTTCCATGAAGAGTTCGCGCTCGCGCTTCATGCCCTCGTCAAAGGGCAGCTCGCAGCAGGCCTGGATGCCGCGCACCGCGACCGCAGGCGCCAGCAGGCCGCGGCCCTTCTTCAGAACTGTCTCGTAAAGCGCATCGAAATCAACCGCTTCCGGGGCAGGCATTTCGCTGATGGCGCGGCGGGTCGCGCCACTGTCCAAAAGCTCTTGCGTGTAGGCCAGTCCGATCTCGCGCGGCTCGCCCTCTTCGATACGATCCAGAATGCCAAGGCTCAGCGCTTCCTTGGCGCCGACCTGACGGCCCGAGGTGATGACGTCCACCGAGGCGTCAATCCCAATCAGGCGCGGCAGACGCTGGGTGCCACCGGCGCCCGGCATCACGCCGATCAGAACTTCGGGCAGGCCCACACGGGCCGAGGGCACCGCGATGCGGTAATGCGATCCCAGCGCGATCTCCAGACCGCCGCCCAGCGCGGTGCCATGCAGGGCAGAGACAACCAGAAGCGGCGAGGCTTCGATTCGGGTGCAGACATCGGGCAGGAACGGACCCTGCGGCGGCCTGCCGAATTCGCGGATATCAGCGCCTGCAAAATAGGTGCGGCCCTCTCCGTAAATCAGCACCGCCTTGGCGCCTTCCGACTCGGCGCGCTTGATGCCGTCCACCAGCCCCTGGCGCACATCCAGGCCCAGCGCGTTCACCGGCGGATTCTGCGCCTTGAGGATCGCAATATCCCCGACGCGTTCATATCCAATGGCTTGTGTCATTCGTTTTTCCTCTCCTTGGCGGGGCTTTGGGACGCGGCCCGCAAAGCTCCCTTTTCCCGTGGGGATCTAGCCATGCTCCCCCCACCTGCGCCAAGACCTCCCTTCACAACTCATGCGAAAACCCGGCGTCATTTTCGGAGCCAAGATGTTCGGCTCCGGGGGTGGGAGTCAATCCCTGTTTTACTATGCGGAACTAAGTTCCACTAAATTTGACAGCACCCTAGGCCCGCACCTCCGCCTTGGCAAGCAATATCATTGCGCATGGCAGGGGCGGAGGGCATGAAAATACCGCCACGACCAGAATGGTCGCCCCATATGTAACAAGGGCGCCCGCAACAGCAAGCACCCCGTAACACATCAAGCAGTATCTTGCGGCAGCAGCCGTTCCGTCAGCCTTTTGGAACCACCCCTTCCGCCACCCAGACATCGAACAGCTCCAGCACCTTGTCCGAAAATTCCGGATCGTTGATGTGGCACTCAAGCCTGTGCAGCCGGGCGGTTTGGGGACAGGCCGAGATCATCTCTTCGCAAAAGGCGGCCAGTCCTTCGGCATCATGAAGGTCCGCGCCGGGGCGGTCCCATTCGTTGCACCCGCCCGTGGGCAGCAGCACCGCCACCGGAGCCTTGGCCTGACCCAGCTTGTCGCAGATGGTACGGGCCACAAGGCGGCGTTCGCCCGCCTCCAGCACAGCCGAGGTCAGCAGCCGGTTGTGCGCATGGGCCGGGCGGCCCTTGAGCTGCGTCGGCGTCTCCTGCCAGCCGACGAAATCCACCAGATCATAGCAGCCCGGCGCCACCATTTGGGGCGTGCCTGCGGCGCCTGCGTTGGTCATCCGGTCCGCCCCGGCCGACAGTCCGCCAAACAGATGATTCGAGACCTCCTGCGGGGCAAAGTCCATCACGGCGGCAAAAGCGCCTTCGGCGGCAAGGCTTTCGAAGGCCCGCCCCCCCATGCCGGTGGCGTGGAACACGGCGACCTCATAGCCGCGTTCCTCCAGCGCCGGTTTCAGGCTCACCATATACCGCAGCACCGTTTTCCCGAAGGAGGTCATGCCAATCAGCGGCCGGTCGCGCTTGGGCGGTTCGACCGCCCTCGCCGCCCCAAGGACCGCGCCTGCGGCCTGGCTCAGCGCCGCCTTGCAGACCGAGTTCAGGCCATAAAGCCCCCCGGCCCAGAGGATCATCTGCACATCCGCAGCAATCCGTTCAGGCGGCATCAGGGGCGAGAAGGATACGGTGGAAACGATGTATTTCGGCACGCCTACCGGCAACGCCCCGCAAAGGTCCAGCGCCAGATCCGTGCCCATGGTGCCGCCCAGCACGATCACCCCGTCGATGGTACCGGCCCGGTACAGCTCCAGCGCCTTGGCGGCGGCTCCTCGTGCCATGATCTGCATCGCGGTGTTCTCATCGCCGCTGTCGATCGCGACCTGGATGGAGCTACCGCCTGCCTCGGCCACCTGATGCTTGCTTACGTCGGTGGGCTGGCTCGGGTCACCCAGAACGCTCACGTCCATGGTCAGAACGCCGCCGCCCTGCCCGCGGATCACATCGGCAAGATAGGCAAGCTCGGCATCCTTGGTGTCATAGGTGCCTGCAATCAGGATGGTCTTGTCGGTCATGGGCGTTCCTTCCGTCAGAGCTGGATCCAGGCGGTTTTCAGATCCACGTATTTATCAAGCGCATGAAGCGATTTGTCATGGCCGTTGCCGGATTGGCCGACCCCGCCAAGGGGCACGGTATTGTCGGCGCCGCCATAGGTGTTCACATGGACCACGCCGGCGCGGATGCCCGCCACCATGCGATGCGCGCGGGAGAGGTTCGCGCTCCAGACGCCCGAGGCAAGGCCAAACTCGGTGGCATTGGCAAGGCCCAGCGCCTCTTCTTCCGTCTTGAAAGACGTGACTGACAGGACCGGACCAAAGACCTCTTTCTGGAACAGGCTGTGACCTTGGGCGACGTTTGTGACGATGGTGGGCGCCATATAGGTACCGCCGGTCTCTTCTAGGATGCGGTTGCCGCCCGTCACGATCTCTCCGCCCTCAGTGCGGGCCGTCTCCATGAACATGAGGTTCCGGCGCAGCTGATCTTCGGAGTTCACCGCGCCGATGGTGTTGCTGAGGTCAAGAGGATCGCCGACGCGCAGCGCCTCGGCCTCTTCCACCAGCATGGCCACGAACTCATCGTGGATGGCGTCTTCCACCAACAGACGCGAGCCTGCCACGCAGACCTGCCCCGAATTGCGGAAGATCCCGGCGGCCGAGACCTTGGCCGCGTGGCGCAGATCGGGGGCATCGGCAAAGACGATATTGGGGGATTTACCGCCCAGCTCCAGATAGCAGCGTTTGAGGTTGGAGCGCGCCGAGGCCTCCAGCAATTTGCGCCCCGTCGCGCCCGATCCGGTAAAGGCCAGAACATCGACGCCCATCGACTCGGCCAGCGCAGCGCCGGTTTCAGCGCCCGCGCCGGTGACGACGGACAGCACCCCATCGGGCAGGCCGCATTCGGCGCATATTTCAGCCAGGCGCAGCAGGGACAGCGAGGCGGTTTCCGCTGGCTTCAGCACCACCGAATTGCCCATCGCCAGCGCGGGCGCCAGTTTCCAGGCGCCGATCATCAGCGGGAAGTTCCACGGCACGATGGCGCCGACGACGCCCACCGGCATCCGGTGCACAAGCCCCAGCACATCGGGGGCGGTGGGGGCGACCTCTCCGGCGAGTTTGTCCAGCGCCTCGGCGTAGTAGCGGAAGGTGCCCGCCGCCGATCCCGGCTCTGCCTTCAGGGCCATGCCCATCTCGGTGCCATTGTCACGCACACCAAGAACAGCCAGCGGCAGCGCCTCTGCCTCGATCCGGTCCGCGATCCTGTGCAGCACCTTCTTGCGCGCGGCAGGGGCCAGACGCGACCAGCGGCCATCCTCGAACGCCGCGCGAGCCGAGGCCACGGCGCGTTCCACATCCGTCTTTGACGCCCCTTCAAGGGTGGTCAGAACAGATCCGTCAATCGGCGAAGTAACTTGGCATGGCGTGCCCGTACCTGCTTGCCACGATCCTTCAAGAAAGAGTTTTTGCGGCGCCACATCAGCCCGCCGAAGCTCATTGATGAGGTTTTGGTCTGCCATTCGGCCTCCTTCAGCTCCTTGCGGTCGCGCAGAATGCGGACGGTGTGCATCACAAGGACCAGTATGATGATAGAAAACAGGATGAACGCCACGGGGCGGTCGATGAAATCAAAGGGGGTTTTGACCCGCGCCATTGCGGCGCGCAGCTTCACCTCCATGATGCCGCCCAGAACCATGCCAAGGATGATCGGCACCGCGGGCAGCGACAGGCGTTTCAGGATATAGCCCACCAGCCCGAATGCCGCCGCCATCACGCAATCGGTGGCCGAATTGCGCAGGGAGTAGACCCCCACGAAGCTGAGCGTCAGGATACAGACGCCAAGGAAGCGGTTGGGGATCTTCACCACCTGAATGAGGCTGCGGGTTGCGAACAGGAGGAACAGCAGCACCAGCACGTTGAGGATCAAGAGCGCCAGATACAGCGCCACGACAAAATCCATGTCGTTCTGGAACAGCCCCGGCCCCGGCACCACGTTGTGGACGTAAAAGACGCTGAGCATCATTGCCGTCAGCGCCTCGCCCGGAATGCCAAGCGCCAGAAGCGGCACCATGGCAGCGGCGGGCACGGCGTTATTGGCTGTCTCGGCCGCGATCAGCCCTTCGGAAGATCCGCGCCCGAAATCCTGCGGCCGCTTCGAGGTCTTCTGCGCGTAGGTATATGACATGAACTGGGCGGTGAATTCGCCGACGCCGGGGATCATCCCCATCAAGACGCCAAAGCCTGCCGACACCGACGCGACACGGGGATGGCGGGACAGCTCTCGCAGCCCCTGGAACATGCCGCCGCGCAAGCGGGTGAGACGGATCTTCTCATCCTCATCCGTCAGCAGCACAAAAGCCTGGGAAATGGCGAACAACCCCAGCACGACAACGATCAGATTGATGCCGCCGCCGAGGAAATCCTGCCCGAAGGTGTAACGCTGGGTGTATTTCACCGGCTCCATGCCGATGGTGTTGAGAAAGATCCCGAAACAGGCCAGCGCCCCGGCGATCAGCGCCTGCCCGCGATGGGCGACCACGACAAGGATCAACCCCAAGAGCGCTGCGAGGAAGATCTCGCGGCTGCCGAACATCGGCGCGACCTTGGCCAGCACCGGCGCGAACAGGATCAGACAGATGACCGAAAACACGCCGCCAAAGAAACTGGCGGAATAGGCAAGGCTGAGGGCCCGGCGGGGTTCCCCCCGGGCGGTCATCGGGTAGCCGTCATAGGTGGTCAGCGCATTGACGGCGGTGCCGGGCGTGTTGATCAGGATCGCCGGTATCGCGCCGCCATACATCGACGAGCCGTAGATCCCCAAAAGGACAGTCAGCCCCACGATGGGATCCATCGAGAATGTCGCGGGCAATAGGATCGCGATCGCCACCGCCGGGCCGACGCCGGGAATGGCGCCGATCAGAACGCCACCCACCGATCCGGCCAGAAGGGCCAACGCCACGTCCCAGCGCATCAGGATCTCGATTGCAGAAAGGATAAGGTCCATCGGGGATCCCGTTAAACTGAAGGCCTAGAGGTAGAGAATGGCGAAACTGCGCAACGGACCCGGCAGGTATTCATACAGAAGCGCGCCGGGAATGCGCACGGACAGAAGCCCCTTGAACACGAGCACCACCGCGATGGCGAAACCGGCACTGATCCACATCATGCGCGGGCTGCGATAGCCCATGCGCCGGGTGAGCAATGGCACAAAGACCAGCGTCACCGGCAGATAGCCAATGATCGGCACCAACAGCACATACCCCATGAACCACAGGACAAATTCCAGCGCCTGCCCCCAGCGGCGTGTCTCGCTGCAGTCAAACCGCGTCACGCGCCGCCACGGCATCCGGTAAAGGTGCAAGCCACCCATCATGACCATGCCGCCAAGCGCGACCGCAGGCCAGAACCGAGGCTGGGCAAAGAACTTGGTCTTTTTAGCCCAGGCCGTCTGCTCGCCGATGAGCGCCAGCAGCAGCGCCGCAAGCGCCACAAAGGCCAGCGCAAAGATCAGCTGTCCGCGCCGGGGTCCTGGGAAACGGCGTTCGCGTTCTGTGGTCATGGGAGGGGATCTTTTTGTCGCGCAAATAGAGAGGCACCGGGACGCCTCAAAAGGCGCCCCGACACGGGAGGAGGCCTTATTCGAGGATGGAGCCGATCCGGTCCATCGTCTCGATGTCGTTGGCCACGCGGGCGGCACTGTCATCGGCACCTTGCCAGTAGACCAGCGCGCCGGTTTCCTTGGCCACCGCCTGCGCGCGCGCGCTCATCACGGTTTTCTCGGCCACGGCGATGATCTTGTCGCGCACGTCCTGCGGCGTGTCCTTGGTGACGAAAAGACCGTTCCAGAGCGCGATGTTGAGGCTCTCGTCCAGCTCGCCAATCGCGGGCGCATCGGGCACCAGCGGGATGCGCTCATCGGTGATGGAGACCAGCACCTTCACGTCATCCAGGCAAGGCAGGATCAGCTGCAGCGTGGTGTTGATCACATCCGCATCGCCCGAGGCCAGCGTGTTGCAGTCCAGCGCATCGAATGCCGCATCGGAGCCCCATTCAAACCCGGCGTTCTTGGCGAAAGCCTTGGTCACCTGCGTCGGGGTCAGCACATCGCCGAAATGGCCCAGCGCCACCTCGTTCTCCTTGGCATAGGCGGCCAGTTCCTCCATCGAGGAATAGGGCGCATCGCCCGAGGTTGCGATCACAAAGGGATAGGTCAAGAAGATGCCGAGCGGGTCGAACTTGGCCGGGGTCAGCGGCGGGATGTCGATCTGGTGGCCGACAACCGGCACGCCGATCACGAAAGAGCCGATGGTGTAGCCATCGGCGGGCGCATTGGCGACCTCGATCGCACCGGGGAAGGGACCGCCGCCACCACCCGGCTTGTTAACCACCGCAGCCGCGACGCCATATTCCTTCTGGAAGTCCTCCGCGATCATCCGCGTCAGCACATCCTCCAGATCGCCCGGAGGCCAGGGCACGATGAAGTTCACCGGCTTTTCCGGATACTCGGCCTGCGCCGCAACGGCGCTGAGGCCAAGGGCGGCGGCTGCCGCTGCGCCTTTGACGATGGTGGTCAGTTTCATTGCAAGTCTCCCGGTTGCTGTCAGTTGGGGTCGGCTTATTATCGGTTCATTATTTGAACCATTGGTTTGAATTTAGATTGACAGCCTCCCCGCTTATCTGTCAACAAATTTGAAGGGCCGAGGCGGAAATTCCTTTGCCTTGCCTGATCAAACAGCATTCACAGGATCGCCGCGCCACATGGGTACAGTCTCCAAAGCCTTGTCATTGCTGACATATTTCAACCATGGCCGGACCGAGATCGGGCTTAGCGACCTCACGCGCCTGTCGGGGATGAACAAGGCGACCGTTTATCGCCTGATGGGTGAATTGCAGGACTCAGGCTTTGTCGAACAGGCCGATGGCGACCGGTCCTACCGGCTGGGGCCCCAGGTTCTGCGCCTTGCCGCCCTGCGGGAGGCGGCTGTTCCGATCCTGTCGGTATCGCGCCGAGTGCTCAAGGATCTGAGCGAGGAAACCGGCGAGACCACGCACCTGTCGCTGGTGCAGGGCAGTCAGCTCAACTCGCTCAGCCACGCCTATTCGCCGCGCCACGCCACCCGCGTGATGATGGAGGACGCCGAGGTTCTGACCTATCATGGCACCGCCTCCGGCCTTGCCGTGCTGGCCTTTGCCGAGCCCGCATTTGTCGACGCCATCCTGTCCGGTCCTCTGCACAGCCACACCGCCGCCACCGTCACCGATCCGCAGACGATCCGCGCCCATCTGCGCCAAGTGCGAAAAGTCGGCATGGCGCAATCGGTCGGCGGCTTCGAGGCCGAGGTGCATTCCCACGCGGTGCCGGTCTTTGGCCCCGACGCAAAGGTCATCGGCGCACTGGCCGTGGCTGCGCCGGTGTCGCGTATGACAAAAGACCAGGCCGCGCTGATCCCCGAAGCCCTGCGCCGCGCGGGCCAGACCCTGACCCACCGCATCGGAGGCGCCGCGCCAGCCGATTACCCCAGCGAGGCCGCCGCATGAGCCTGCCAAAGCCGACACCCGTTTTTCGCCCTTCCCCCCTTGCCCGCCTTCCATGGCGCCGCAGTCAGGAGCTGATTTCATGAAAGATTCCAACTACCTCAAGGAACATAACGCCAAATCCCTCTGGCACCCCATGGCGCATCCCGCCGACAGCCTCGCCAATCCGCCCACTATCGTGACAGGCGCTTCTGGCGTGCGCATTCGTGATGTGGACGGGCATGAGGTCGTCGATGCGGTCGGCGGCCTGTGGAACGTGAACCTCGGCTTTTCCTGCCAGCCGGTGAAGGACGCCATCGCGGCGCAGCTGGACACCCTGCCCTATTACTCGACCTTCCGCGGCACCACCAACGATCAGGTGATCCAGCTGGCCGAAGAGCTGAAGGACTTCTTTGCGCCCGATGGCCTGTCCCGTGCGTTCTTCACCTCGGGCGGTTCGGATTCGGTGGAAACCGCCCTGCGCCTGGCACGCCAGTACCACAAGATCCGCGGGCAGGAGGGGCGCAGCAAATTCCTCAGCCTCAAGAAGGGCTATCATGGCACCCATATGGGCGGCGCCTCGGTCAACGGGAATGCCAATTTCCGCACCCAGTACGAGCCGCTCCTGCCCGGCTGCCACCACATCCCGGCCCCCTATACCTATCGCAACCCGTTCAATGAGACCAACCCCGAGCGCCTTGCCCAGCTCTGCCTGCAGGCGCTGGAGGATGAGATCGCCTTTCAGGGGGCGGGCACCATCGCCGCGTTCATCATGGAGCCGATCCTGGGAGCGGGCGGTGTGATCCCGCCGCATGAAAGCTTCATGCCCGGCGTGCGCAAGATCTGTTCGAAACACGGGATCCTCCTGATCGCGGATGAGGTGATCACCGCCTTCGGGCGCACCGGATCCTGGACCGGATCGCGCCATTGGGGCGTCCAGCCCGACCTGATGTGTACCGCCAAGGCGATCACCAATGGCTATTTCCCCTTTGGCGCGGTGATGATTTCAGACGCGGTTGCCGAGGTGTTCGAAGGAGATGAGACAGGCAAGGCGGCCATCGGCCATGGCTACACCTACTCCGGCCACCCGGTGGGCGCGGCTGCGGCGCTCGCCTGCCTTGCGGAGACCAAGCGCCTCAATGTGCCGGGAAACGCGGCCGCGCGCGGGGCGGAGCTGCATCAGGGGCTCTTGGCGTTGAAGGACAAGTATGGCCTCATCGGTGATGTGCGCGGCGGCCACGGGCTGATGTGTGCGCTGGAGCTGGTCGGCGATCACGTCAGCAAGACCCCGATCGACAAGAAAACCATCGGCGCACTGCAGGAGGTCACCTATCGCGAAGGGGCCATGGTCAGGGTCTCCGGCCCCAACATCATCCTCTCCCCGCCGCTGGTGCTGGAAACTGCGGATGTGCAGGTGATCCTCTCGGCGCTCGCTGCAGGATTTGCGGCGGTCAGCTAAGTCCTCGATGGTGCGCGGGCGCCTCTGCAGGGCCCTTGGCCCTGCAGAGGCCACCAGATACCATGGCGGGCCCGAAGCGCATGCGCTTCGGGCCCGCGCCTTTCGGCGGCGCCGCTGACGCGGCGCGGCATCGCGATACGGCACCACCAGACGCTATCGCAGCAACACTACGCAACATCAGGCAAATAAGTGTATTGAGACACCTTCGATCGCCGCTGCCCGAAAGCCCCTCAGTCAGACGAAGTGCACGTAGAAGTCCCGCATCCCGTCGCCCTCCAGATCGCGGGTCTTGCGCACTTCCTTGCGCTTCATGAAGACGTGGTTGGCGACCAGCTCGGCCCCGACCGCCTCGGCCAGAATCCTGTCACGCTCCAGATCCGCGACGGCGCCTTTCAGATCGATCGCCGTGCCCTCTCGCGCGTCGGTGCGGTCAAAACCATCGCCCGTTTCAATCGGTGGCAGGGCATAGCCTTTCTCTACCCCCAGCAAAGACGCCTGCAGAACCGCCGCCACCGCCGTGTAGGGATTGGAGGAGGCATCGGCCATACGGTGCTCCAGCCGCGCCTTGGCGCCGCCTTCAGAGCTGATCCTTGTGGTGACGTTGCGATGATCGCCGCCCCAGTTCTGCCAGTAGCCTGAAAGGCTCCCGGGCTGCAGCCGCATGTAACTGTTGGCAGTGGGCGCGATCAGCCCCGCCAGCCCCTTGTGGTGGTGCAAGACGCCCGCAAGGCAGCCGCGCGCCAGATCATTCATGTGTTCGGGGCCGCCACACGGGCCAGAGGACAAAGCATTGCCGCCCGCCTCATCCACGAAGGAATAGTTGATATGCATGCCCGATCCGCCCGCCTCGGCGATGGGTTTGGGCATGAAGGTCAGCACGATCCCGTATTCCAGCGCGATCTCCCGCGCCATCAGGCGGAAGAGGACAATATCGTCCACCGCCTTTACCGCATCGTCGAAGGTCAGGGTATATTCGAACTGCGGACTGTCGAATTCGGCGGTGATCATATCCAGGCTAAAGCCCATCTCATCCGCCATGGCCCAGATCCGGTCGTTGAAGCGCAGGGGATCGGCAAAGGGGCCGGTGCCATAGACCACGCCGCCGGGGGCATCATAGGGCACAAGGCGGCCATTTTCATCGGCCTGCAGGGCAAAGGCTTCGAGCTCGATTCCAACCTTGGGCTGCAACCCCTTGGCCGCCCAGGCCGCCACCGCCCGTTTCAGCGCGCCGCGCGGGCACAGGGAAAGGGGCTGCCCCTCGTCATCATAGAGATCACCCAGAACCACCTTGGTGGAGGCATGCCAGCTGTCGCGGATATCGTCGTGCAGCCATTTCAGCTCCATATCCGGCAGGCCCTGCTTGACCATGGATCCCGGCGCATCGAGCAGATCCTTGTCGTAATGGGTGCCAAAGACAGAGCGGCAGAAGCGCGTTGAATCGTCACCGATCTTGGAGTTGGGGAGGTATTTTCCCCGCATGATGCTGAGGTGGTCGCAGAACATCGCGCGCAGGCGGGTCTTCATGGGTAGTCCTTTCCTGTTGGACGGATCTCTTTGTGGTAACGCGACAACTTTCATGTGCCGCTTGCCCCCATCATTCCAGACACCAACAAGAGGACAGCGCCCGACCTCGGGTGGGTGCGCAAGCGCCCTCCCACGGGGGAGGTCGGGCGCTGTCCGGGCTGCGCCCGGACCCTACATGTCAGTTCAGCCTATGCCGCCTCGACCCGTACCGGCAATTCCTTGATGCCGCCGACAAAGTTCGAACGCAGGAATTTGTGCGGCCCCGCCGCCTCGATATGGCTGATCCGTTTCGCCAGCTCCTGAAACAGCACGGTCACTTCCAGCCGGGCCAGCCACATGCCAAGGCAGACATGCGGGCCAAATTGCCCGAAAGAGAGATGCCGGTTGGGGCTGCGCATCAGGTTGACGCGGAAGGGATCGTCGAAATAGCTCTCGTCCCGATTGGCCGAGATGAACCAGTAAAGCACCTTGTCGCCTGCGCGGATCGTCTTGCCGTGCATCTCCACATCCCGCGTTGCGGTACGGCGGAAGTAGAGCGCGGGCGTCGCCCAGCGGATGATCTCATCCGCGGCGGTTTCCCACACGTCCCCGCCTGCCTGCATCTGCGCGAGCAGCTCCGGCTGGTGGCACAAGGCCTGAATGCCGGCCGCGATGGAATAGCGCGTAGTATCATTGCCCGCCGCCACCAGCAGGCAGAAGAAATTGCGGAACTCGGTCTCGGTGATGGTCGATCCATCCTTGGCCGGTTCCAGGATCAGGTTCAACACACCGGAAGTGTCGCCCTTCTTCGTCTTCGCCTCCATCAGCTCCTTGGCATAGACATAAAGCTCGGCCCCCGCAGGCGAATTGAAGGGCATCATGCGGAACTCATCCGTGTCCATCTTGTCGAGGACGTGCGTGGTGAAATCGGGGTCGGTATTGGCAATCAGGGCATCGCCCTTTTCCACCAGCCAGGGCAGATCCTCCTCAGGCAGGCCCACCACGCGCCCCAGCATCCGCATCGGCAATTGCCGGGCGATCTCCTTGGTCGCGTCAAAGCTGCCCTTTGCGAGCGCCTGATCGAGGATCTCGGCACATAAGGACCGAATGTCCTCTTCGTATTGCGCCATGGTGGTCTTTGAAAACGCCCTCAGCAGCTTCATGCGCACCTTGGAGTGTTCCGGCGGGTCGGTCTCCTGAAAGGTGCGGCGGGCGAGGTATTCCTCGTAGGACTGATCCTCCATCCGGATCCCGCGGGCGGATGAGAACACTTCTGTGTTCTTGTTCATCGCCGTGATGTCCTCGTAGCGGGTCACCGACCAGTAGTTTTCACCGCCCGCGTAATCGGTCCAGTGCAGGGGATCCTCGCGGCGCAGCCGGGCAAAGGTGTTATGCGGCGCGCCTGCTGCAAATGTGTCGTGGCTGCTGAGATCGGCAAAGCCGTCGTCCTGCGGTGTCCAGATCGTCATGAGGGGCTTCCCGAATGGTTGCTTTGTGTATATTATTGGACCTCATAAATATGTAAACGAAAATCTTGCGAGGCAGATCATGCACTTGGCCATTCTGATGACCAACACAGACGAGAGCGACTTTGCCGCGCGCCACCCCAAGGACGGGAAGAAATTCACCGATCTCATCCACATGGCCCGCCCCGGCTGGCAGGTCTCGGTCTTTTCGGTGAAGGATGGCGCGTTCCCATCGGACATCGCCACCTTTGATGGCGCGTTGATCACCGGCAGCCCGGCCTCGGTCCGCGATGATCTGCCGTGGATCCCGCCGCTGATGGAGCTGGTCCGGGATATGCACGCCCGCAAGCAGCCCCTGTTCGGGGCCTGTTTCGGTCATCAGGCGGTGGCGCTGGCCCTTGGTGGCGCGCTCGGGGACAATCCATGCGGCTGGGTACAGGGGCTGACGCTCAATGCCTTGCAGAACACGCCCGCCTGGGCGCGCGAGTTGCCAAACCCGTTGCGCCTTTATGGCTCGCACAAGGAATGCGTCACAGCCCTGCCGCAGGTCGCCGTGCCGACGGCCCGCAGCAACGGGATGATCGCGGGCTTTACCGTCGGTCGCCACATCTGGACCACCCAGCATCACCCGGAGATGAGCCACGGCTTCATCACCGCGCTGACCAAAGAGATGCAGGGGATTCTGCCGAAAGAGGTCTATGCGCAGGCTATGGAGAGCCTTGCGGAAACATCCGATCAGGCGCGGTTTGCCGAAGCGCTGGTCCGGTTCTTTGAACAGGGCACCCGCTGAGGGTCAGCCCAAGGCCGCCAGAAGATCCATCACCGTCACCTGATCGAACTGCACGTGGGCGGCCATTTCTGCCTCGGCGGCTGCGCTGTCGTGGACCAGGATCAACCCCGCCAGCCTGCGGTGATCGCGGGCAGAGGCGGCAATGGAACCGGGGTAGCGGTAGCGCGCCCTGTAATAGGCCATCAGCTTGCGCGCGTTGGTCTTGATCATCTCCACCAGGAAGGGATTGCCGGACCCCAGCGCGATCACCTCGTGAAAGCGCAGATTGAGCTGGTAATAGCCATCGGGATCTGCGTCACCCTTTTCCGCAGCATGCGCCTCGCAGGCGGCCACGATACGCTCCAGGTCCTCGGCTTGCGCCGGTGTCATGCGGCGCGCGGCAAGGCCGGCGGCCTGCCCTTCCAGCTTGGCATGGACTTCGAGGATGGCGAGGAACTCTTCCAGCGTCGGCTTGAACAGCACCGCGCCCTTGCGCGGCAGGCGGCGGATCAGACCCGCGGTTTCCAACTGGATCAGCACCTCCCGCACGGGCGTGCGCGAGACGTTGTGACGGCTGACAAGTCCCGCCTCGTCCAGCACGTCACCGGGATTGAGGCGCCCCTCGTCGATATCGCTGAAGATCGCGTTGAGTAGCTGCTCACTCTGCCCGGCCATGCCTGTCCTGTTGTCACTGCTTCGATTGCCTTGCAGCGCAGGATAGGCGGGGCACCGGCCCAACGCAACGTCAGGGGTGAACCCGAACGACGACCGCGCATTGCATCCCATCGCGGCGGGGCTCCCGCGCCCGCAGGACCACCGGCCAAGGCCGGTTGGACCTTGGCGGCCTTGGGCATGGCACCGTGCCACGCACGGTGCAGCGCCGCGCGCCGCGCGGCGCCGGACCCAACGGGCACGTGCCCATTTTCAAATGGGCCAAGCCGGGCGGGAGCACCGCGTTGCAATCTGCACACAGGCGATCAGATTGCACGCTGTCCCATTCCTCGACCGACCCCACCATGCTCTTACTGTCCGCTCCACCCAACTCCCGGAACAAAGACCATGCCAAAGCCCCGCGCCGCCAATAGAACGCTCAACCTGCGCCCCGCGAAGTCAGCCGATTGCGCAGCGCTTGCGGCGCTGTCGATCGAGGTGTGGACGGGAACCTACCTACGCGAAGGCGTGAACGGGACCTTCGCCTCCTTCGTTCTGGACGCCTTTACCCCAGGCCGCTTTGCGGCCCTGCTGAGCGATCCCGAAGAGACCATCATCGTCTCCCAGAACCGGGTCGGGATCGACGGCTATATCCGTATCACGCAAAACCGCCCGTCACCCGTGGGCGGGTGCATGACCGAGATTTCCACCCTCTACGTGCAGCCGCGTCATCATGGCGGCGGCATCGGGCAGGCGCTTCTAAAGGCCGGGCTGGAGCATTGCGACGCCCACGGGCTGGGCGAGCCGTGGCTCATGACCAATTCAGAAAACACCCCCGCCATCGGATTTTATCACCGGCAGGGATTTGCAACCGTGGGTGACACCATGTTCGAGATCGACGGGATCGGCTATCCCAACACCTTGCTACACTACGAAGGCGCCCTGAAGGATCCGGTTCATCCTTCCAGCGCCGTCTGAAGACGTTCATAGCCGCGCAGGAAATCCTCCTTGAAGGCCTGCACGACCGCACCCGCCGACATGGTCTGGGTCATAAGGCCCACGCCCTGCCCCACCCAGTAGGTGGCCAGATCCTGCGCATCCACATCTCCCGCCTGGCTCAACTGATCGATCCGCGCCAGCGCCGGTTCGGAGACCAGCGTCTGCAAGGGCATCGGCAGTGGTTTGGGGGCGTTTTTGCCCTCCCAGGCTTCGGTCCAGCCGCTGACCAGCTGGCGGGACGGCTTGCCGGTGCGTGAGCGCGCCCGCACCGTATCGGCGCTGCTGGCCGCCAGCATCTTTTCCTTCACCACCGGGTTTGTCTCGGCCTCCGCCGTGGTCAGCCAGACCGAACCACACCAGGCCCCGGCCGCGCCCATGGCCATTGCCCCCGCCATCTGCGCGCCGCTGGCGATGCCACCCGCCGCCAGCACCGGGACAGAGGCACCCATCGCCTCCACCGCCTGTACCACCTCGGGCACCAGCACCATGGTTGCAACCTCGCCGGTGTGCCCGCCGGCCTCTCCGCCTGCTGCAACGATGATGTCCACCCCGGCCGCAACCTGCGCCCGGGCATGTGCAGCGGTGCCAACCAGCGCCGCAACGGCGACCCCATTTGCCTTGCCCATCTCCAGCATATCGGCGGGCGGCACGCCCAGCGCATTTGCGATGAGTGCGATGGGGTGGCGAAAGGCCACTTCCAGACTGCGCCGTGCGCCTGTCGCGCTGATATTGTCGCGAAAGACCAATAGCTCCTGCCGCCGCGCATCCAGATCGCCGGGATCCAGCCCCTTGCCCCGCAGCACGGATGCGGCAAAGTCCTTGTGGCCTTCGGGAACCATGGCAAGGATCTGTTCGGCCGGGATGTCCTGCCCCTTGGCCTCGAACTTGTTCGGCACGATCAGATCGACGCCATAGGGGCGCCCGTCCACGTGATCGTCGATCCAGGAGAGTTCCTCTTCCAACTGCTCGGGGCTCATCATCGCGGCCCCAAAGACGCCCATGCCGCCTGCATTGGTTACTGCGGCCACCACGTCGCGGCAATGCGAGAAGGCAAAGAGCGGAAATTCGATTCCAAGCCGTCTGCACAGGTCCGAGTTCATGCTTCACCTCCATCCACGTCAATAGAAACCAGAAGTTCGCCCGCCTTGACCTGAGCGCCCGCGGTGACCGGCACGTCTGTCACTGTGCCAGCAGCCCCTGCCAGAATTTCATGCTGCATCTTCATTGCCTCGAGCACCGCCAGACGCGTGCCCGCTTCAACACGGTCGCCCGCCGCAACGCAGACCTCCAAAAGCGCGCCATGCATGGGCGCGGTGATCTGGCCACCGGCGCCGCCCGCTGCAGACGTGGCGCCCGCCCGCAGGCGCGTGACCTCGAATATGCGCCCGCCACTGGCAATGAACAGCCTCTCGCCCTCCATCAGAACATGCCTCAGATCGGCGCGGATGCCATCGAGGCGCAGATCCGTGCCCTGCCCGGTCACCTGATGCGACCAATCCCCGTGAGTAACGGTCAAAATATCGCCCGCTTCGCTCAGCCGCAGATCATGCTCTGCCTCCCCGGTGGCGATCTTCAGCCGCGCTTGCAGAACGCCTTGTGCCGACCAGCCCAATAGCTCGGGCGCAACGCCGCTGGCCTTGGCCGATGCGTCCTGGTCGGCGCGGTAGATCAGAGCCGCTGCCAGTGCGATCTCCTTTGTACTCAGGGGCACCGCCAGATCAGAAGGCAGGTGATCGGCAATGAAGCCGGTGGTCGCCTGTCCGGCGGCAAACTCGGGGTGGCACAGCACCTGCAGGAGGAAATCGCGATTGCAGGACACACCGAAGAGGACGAGATCCTTCAGCGCAGCGGTCAATCGCCCCAGCGCCTCGGCCCGGGTTGCGCCATGGGCGATGAGTTTGGCCAGCATCGGATCGTAATAGGGAGAAACCTCCTGCCCGCTGACAATCCCCGCATCCACGCGGATGCCTACACCACTCGGCGCCTGCCACAGGGCAATGCGCCCGGCCTGCGGCAGGAAATCCTGTGCGGGGTCTTCTGCATAAAGGCGCACCTCGATGGCGTGACCTTTCAGCGTGACATCCTCTTGCGCAATGCCAAGGGGCTGCCCTTCGGCCACGCGGATCTGCAGCGCCACCAGATCAAGGCCCGTCACAGCCTCCGTCACCGGGTGTTCCACCTGCAGGCGCGTGTTCATCTCCAGGAAAAAGAAAGCGCCGCTGTCGTCCAGCAGAAACTCCACCGTGCCTGCCCCGACATACCCGATGGCGCGGGCAGCCTCCACGGCGGCAGCGCCCATGCGGGCGCGCAGGTCGTCGCCCAGCGCGGGGCTCGGTGCCTCCTCCACCACCTTCTGATGGCGGCGCTGGACCGAGCAGTCCCGCTCTGCCAGATGGATGGTGTTGCCATCCCTGTCGGCAAAGACCTGGATTTCCACGTGGCGCGGGCGGATCACGGCCTTTTCAAGGATCACCTCGTCTGATCCGAAGGCGGACAAGGCCTCGCTTTGCGCCAGCCCAAGCGCGCCCGAGAAGTCCTCTGGCCGCTCCACCAGACGCATGCCGCGCCCACCGCCGCCAGCGGCGGCCTTGATCATCACCGGAAAGCCGATCCGCGCAGCCTCTGCCGCCAGTACATCCGCCGACTGGTCTTCGCCCTCGTATCCCGGCACGCAGGGCACGCCCGCCGTAATCATGCGCCGTTTTGCGGCGGCCTTGTTGCCCATCAGTGCAATCGCCTCGGCGCCGGGGCCGATGAAGATGAGGCCTGCCTCTGTGCAGGCGCTTGCGAATTCGGCGCTTTCCGACAGGAACCCATAGCCCGGATGCACAGCCTCCGCGCCTGTCTCCTGCGCCGCC
The DNA here is from genome assembly GCF_038148855.1 of Phycobacter sedimenti. Taxonomy (NCBI): domain Bacteria; kingdom Pseudomonadati; phylum Pseudomonadota; class Alphaproteobacteria; order Rhodobacterales; family Roseobacteraceae; genus Phycobacter; species Phycobacter sedimenti. The sequence continues at coordinate 148,695 of NZ_JBBVGR010000007.1, forward strand.
GCGATCAGTTTCTCTGCAGACAAGTAACTGTCGCCCACTGACCCCGCGCCAATGCAGATGGAGCGGTCGGCATAGGCCACATGGGGGCTGCCCGCGTCCGCTTCGGTGTGCACGGCGATGCAGGTAATGCCCATGGCGCGGGCGGTTTTCATGATGCGCAGGGCGATCTCGCCCCGGTTCGCCACAAGGAGTGAAGTGATCTGTGTCATGTCCGTCTCCCCCCTTCAGGCCCGCGCCACGCCAAAGGCATTGGGCCGCAGATCGCGGGCGCGGGCCTCCACGCAGGTGGCAAGGCAGAAGCCGATCACCCGGCGGCTGTCGCGCGGGTCGATCATCCCCATGTCGAGCATATGGCCGGAGGTATAAAAGGCATGAGACTGCCGGTCGAAATGCGCGGTGATCTTGGCCCGCTGGGCAGCAAGGCGTTCCTCATCCACCGGGAGGCCCTTGCGCTCGGCGGTGCGGCGGGCGACCTGCTCCATGGTCAGGGCCGCCTGCTCTCCGCCCATCACGCCGGTCATGGCATTTGGCCAGGTGAACAGGAAATCGGCGCCAAAGGCATGACCGCACATGCCGTAATTTCCGGCCCCGAAACTGGCCCCCACGTAAAGCGAAATCTTGGGCACCCGCAGGTTGGTCACCGCCTGGATCATCTTGGAGCCATGTTTAATCATGCCGCCGCGCTCATATTCGGTACCGACCATATAGCCGGTGGTGTTACCCAGAAAGACAACCGGCGTGCCCGCCTGATCCATCGCCTGCAGGAAATGGGTCGCCTTGGTGGCGCCGTCCGGGTCGATGGGGCCGTTGTTGGCAAGGATCCCAACAGGCTGCCCCATGATGCGCGCCTGCAGGCAGAGCGTTGCAGGCCCGTAGCCCGGTTTGAAGTCCAAAAGATCCGATCCATCGACGATCCGCGCCGCGACCTCGCGCATGTCATAGGGTTTGCGGTAATCGACCGGCACCACACCTGCCAGTTCATCAGGGTCGTGTTGCGGCGCGTCATAGTCTGGAATCGGCGCAGCACCTGAGGGCCAGCCCAGCCCCGCGACCACCTCGCGGGCGATCTCGATCCCGTGGGCGTCATCTTCGGCAAGGTATTCCACCAGCCCCGTTACCTCGGCGTGCATCTCGGCGCCGCCCAGATCGGCGTCCTTTGCCACCTCTCCGGTGGCGGCCTGCACCAGCGCGGCACCCGCCAGCATTGCCATGCCATTGCCCTTGACCCCGATCACATAGTCCGACAGCCCCGGCTGATAGGCCCCGCCTGCGGTGGAGGCGCCATGCAGCACCGTGATCACCGGAATGCCCGCTGCAGAAAGCCGCGCAAGCCCTGCGAACATGCCGCCACCATGGGCCCAAAGCTCCACCGTGTAGCGCATCAGATCGGCGCCGGCGCTTTCGACAAGGTGAATGAACGGCAGCTTCTGGCGATGCGCGATTCCCAGCGCGCCCAGCGCCTTGTCCACCGACTTGCCGGTCATCGCCCCCGCATTGATCCCCGCATCATCGGCAAAGACCAGACAGCGTACGCCGGAGACATAGCCGATCCCGGTGATGATCGAGGCGCCGGGAATGGAGGTCTCCGGGTCGGGGTCGTCCACCAGATAGGACGCCATGTTGTAAAGCTCGACAAAGGGCATGCCGGGATCCAGCAGCGCCGAGATCCGCTCACGCGGGGAAAGCTGGCCGCGCTTGTCGAACACCGGGCGGCGCTCTTCGGATTTGGCCGCCGCGCGGGTTTCGAGTTCGCGCATGCGCTCCACCAGCGCCAGCATCTCGGCGCGGTTGGTCTGAAAGGCATCGCTGGCCGGGCTGATCCGGCTTTGAAAAGCTGTCATGTCACGGCTCCCTTTATCATCTTGCCTTGTCCCGCCCGGCCAACAGGCCGGACAGCGCCCGTCTGGCTGACACCTCGTTATTCATCCCACCCCCCCAGCAGATCCGCATCCACCGGCACCGGTGCGGCCAGCAGCAGCTGGGCGTATCCCTTGGCCTGCGGATCATTGCGCAGGGAGGACGTGCCACCCCCGCCCAGCGCGCCGTGCAAAAGGATATTCATCGACGCACTCCCCGGCAGGTAGAAGCGTTCGATTCGGCCTTTGGTGAAATGACCAAAGACGCGGCTCAGGTGATCCGCGTCCAGCGCGGCCCAGATCCAGGGCATAAACTCGGGGCGACGGGCAAGAATACCGATATTGGCAATGTCGCCCTTGTCACCGCTGCGCCCATAGGCGAGGCGCACGAGCGGCACCTCGACCACCCTATTCGCTGTCGGAGCAACCGGAAGCGCAGGGCGCCTGGGCGGATCGGCGGGCTGCGGTTCAGCGGCCGGGATATCGACCTCCCCCGCCTCATCCCTCAGCGTCACCGCCACCTGATCCTTTGGCGTGAGGTAGGAAAACAGCGCCAGCACCGGGCTGGGCCTTGGCCGCGTGCCCGCAAATCCCGACAGGCCCGGCGGGGTGGCAAGGCCCAGCCCGGTGGCCTCTTTCATGAAAAGACCCACGGCGCGCGCGTCCACGTGACGCACGGCGATCTTGGCGGCGACCTCGCGCGCCGGGGGGCTTTGGCGCATCGCACCGAACTGGCTTTCGGCGCCGATCAGCTCAACGCTCACATCGGTGAAATCGGGTGCATTCATGGCTTTGAGCTGCGCCCGCGTGCGCGTCGAAGCCGCATCGGCAAAGGCCTGGGCCTTCTCTTCGGCCTCCAAGCCATAAAAGGTGAAGATATGCCCGGCGCGGTAGCCATCGGCATGGGTGAGGCAGGTCTTGTAGTCCCCCGGCACGCCAAGGCCCCTGGCCCCGGCCACATGCACGCGGTCCGGGCCGGTCTGTTCCAGTGTGACGCTTGAGAAATCGCAGATGACATCCGGCAGGATGTACGCCTGAGGATCGCCGATCTCATAAAGCATCTGCTCTCCGACCGTGCCGCGCGAGACCAGCCCGCCGGTGCCTTCGGGCTTCACCACATCGAAACTGCCATCGGGATGAACCTCGGCAATGGGGTAGCCGATGGTGTCCAGCCCCTCCACCACATCGCGCCAGTCGGTAAAGTTCCCGCCCGTGGCCTGCGGCCCGCATTCCAGGATATGCCCGGCGAGGGCGCCTCCCGCGAGCCGGTCCAGGTCCTGCGGGGCCCAACCGAAATGATGGATGCAGGCGCCAAGCGTAACGGCGCTGTCGACGCAGCGCCCGGTGATGACGATATCCGCGCCCCGATCCAAAGCGGCAGCAATGGGAAAGGCGCCAAGGTAGGCGTTGATACTGGCGATCCTGTCCTTGGGCGGAAAGGGCGCGCCGGTGAACATCTCTGTCGGAGCGTTGGCGGCAATCTCTTCGATCCCAGCCGTCAGGTCATCTCCTTCAATGACCGCGACCTTCAAGCTTAGCCCCTGCCGCACGATCTCTTCGCGCAGGGCCGCGGCGCAGGCGCCGGGATTGACCCCGCCTGCATTGGAGATGATCCGCACGCCCTGCGCGGCGATCTCCGCAAGGTTCGGCGCCATGGCAGCACTGACGAAATCACTGGCATATCCTGCGCCGGAATCCTTGGCGCGGGCGCGGGCCATGATGGCCATCGTGATCTCGGCCAGATAGTCATAGACGATGAAATCCAGCCCGCCCGCCGCCAAAAGCTGCGGGGTTGCGAGGGCTGCATCGCCCCAAAAGCCGCTGGCACCACCGACGCGCAGACTCCTCACCATGTCTCCTCCCTCGATGCGATACCTTCTGCAGGGTCCTCCACCCCACAACAGACCGATCGTTCTGTTTTAGCCTGCCTGAAACCCGACCTCCCCCGCAACAGAAATTCGGAGACCCACGAGAAGGACGTGAGGTCACTCTGCTGGATGATACGTTACACGATTCACCAGAATTAGGATTTTGCGTTACATTTTACTTGCCGCGAATCGATGCTTTAATGTACACCGACTACACGGTCGGCTAATTTTTGACCCAACAGGAGACATGAAGCCCCATGGATGCATTCATCTGCGATGCCACCCGGACCCCGATTGGCCGCTACGGCGGCGCCCTTTCCCAGGTCCGCACCGACGATCTGGCGGCAGCGCCCATTGCCGCTCTTGTCGCGCGCAACCCGAATGTGGACTGGGCCAGCATCGATGACGTGATCTTTGGCGATGCCAACCAAGCCGGCGAAAGCAACCGCAACGTGGCCCGCATGGCGGCCCTGCTGGCGGGTCTGCCGGTGGACGTGCCCGGCACCACCGTCAACCGTCTCTGTGCATCCGGCATGGATGCGGTGGGCATGGCCAGCCGCGGGATCCGTGCGGGCGACTATGACATGGCCATTGCAGGCGGCGTCGAAAGCATGAGCCGCGCGCCCTTCGTGATGCCCAAGGCAACCTCGGCCTTCACCCGCGCCAACGCGGTCTATGACACCACCATCGGCTGGCGCTTCGTGAACAAGAAGATGCACGAGATGTACGGCACCGATTCCATGCCGCAGACCGCTGACAACGTGGCCGAAGACTATGCCATCTCCCGCGCAGATCAGGACGCCTTTGCCGCGCGCAGCCAGGCCCGCTGGGCCGCCGCGCATGAGGCGGGCGTCTTTGCCGAGGAGATCACCCCGGTCACCATCCCCCAGCGCAAGGGCGATCCGCTGGTCGTGGACACCGACGAACACCCCCGCCCCGGCACCGATGCTGAAAAGCTGGCCAAGCTGAAGGGCGTCAACGGCCCCGACAAGACCGTGACCGCAGGCAACGCCTCGGGTGTCAACGACGGCGCCGCCGCCATCCTGATGGCGAACGAGGCCGCTGCAGCGAAGAACGGGTTGAAACCCATGGCGCGCATCGTCGGCATGGCCGCCGCAGGGGTCGAGCCCCGCGTGATGGGCATCGGCCCGGTGCCCGCGACGCAAAAGGTTCTGGCCCGCACCGGCCTTACCATCGACCAGATGGATGTGATCGAGCTGAACGAGGCCTTTGCCTCGCAGGGGCTTGCCACCCTGCGCGCCCTTGGCGTGGCGGATGATGCCCCCCATGTGAACCCCAATGGCGGCGCGATCGCCATTGGCCATCCGCTTGGCATGTCGGGCGCACGGCTTGTGCTGACGGCGGCCTATCAGTTGCAACGCACCGGCGGGCGCTATGCGCTCTGCACCATGTGCGTTGGTGTCGGACAGGGCACCGCCCTGATCCTGGAACGAGTTTAACGGAGGAGACGCGCTATGTATGCTCAGATGGTAAAATCCGAGGCAACGCAGGACGATCCCGAAAAGCTGGCCGCCTTTCAGGCGCGCATTGATCGGGGCGAAAAGATCGAGCCGAAGGACTGGATGCCCGAAGGCTACCGCAAGACACTGATCCGCCAGATCGGCCAGCACGCGCATTCGGAAATCGTCGGCCAGCTGCCCGAGGGCAACTGGATCACCCGCGCCCCCACGCTGGAGCGCAAGGCGATCCTGCTGGCCAAGGTGCAGGACGAAGCGGGCCATGGTCTGTATCTTTACTGCGCGGCGGAAACGCTGGGTGTCTCGCGCGACGAGCTGACCGAGATGCTGCTGGATGGCCGCATGAAGTATTCCTCGATCTTCAACTACCCGACGCTGAACTGGGCCGATATCGGCGCGGTCGGCTGGCTGGTGGATGGCGCTGCGATCATGAACCAGGTGCCGCTGCAGCGGACCTCCTTTGGTCCCTATTCCCGCGCCATGATCCGCGTCTGCAAGGAAGAAAGCTTTCACCAGCGTCAGGGCTATGACGCCATCCGCAAGATGGCCGAAGGCACGCCCGAGCAGAAGAAAATGGCGCAGGACGCGCTGAACCGCCTCTGGTTCCCCTCGCTGATGATGTTCGGCCCCTCGGACAAGGAGTCCGTCCACTCAGAACAGTCCATGGCCTGGAAGATCAAGATGAACACCAATGACGAACTGCGTCAGAAATTCGTCGACCAGACCGTGCCGCAGATCGAATTCCTTGGCCTCGACCTGCCCGATCCGAACATCAAGTGGAACGAGGAACGTGGTCACTACGATTACACCGATCCCGACTGGTCGGAGTTCTTCGACGTGATCAAGGGCAACGGCCCCTGCAACACCGACCGTCTGGCGGCCCGCAACACCGCCTGGAAAGACGGTGCATGGGTGCGCGACGGTCTTCTGGCCCATGCCCAGAAAAAGGCCGCGCGCAAGCACGCAGCCGAATAAGCGATCCAAGCCTTATCCGCCCCCTGCCCGCGCCCGATCCTGATGCGCGGCAGGGTGGCCCCTCAGCCAGGAGGAACACCCCATGAAAAACGAATGGCCCCTTTGGGAAGTCTTCATCCGCGGTCAGCACGGCATGAGCCACCGCCACGTCGGCTCTCTGCATGCGCCCGACGCCGAAATGGCGATCAAGAATGCCCGCGACGTCTACACCCGCCGCAACGAGGGCGTGTCGATCTGGGTTGTCGAAGCCAACCACATCGCGGCCTCCTCCCCCGGCGACAAGGGCCCGCTTTACGAGCCCTCTGAATCCAAGGTCTACCGTCACCCGACCTTCTTTGACATCCCCGAAGAAGTGGGGGCAATGTAATGACCCGTGATGAGGCGTTTACCCAGTTCCTTTTGCGGATGGGCGACAACACCCTGATCCTGGGCCACCGCGTCAGCGAATGGTGCGGCCATGCCCCGGTTCTGGAGGAAGACATCGCGCTGGCCAATACCGCGCTGGATCTGATCGGTCAGACCCAGATGTGGCTTGGCCTTGCGGGCGAAGTGCAGGGTGAGGGCAAGAGCGCCGACGACCTCGCCTTCCTGCGTGATGTCTGGGATTTCCGCAACGTGCTGCTGGTCGAAGTGCCGAACGGCGACTTTGGCCGCACCCTGATGCGCCAGTGCCTGTTCGATGCCTGGCACTCGATCCAGCTGGGCCACCTGATGAAATCCAGCGACGAACGGGTCGCCGCGATTGCCGCCAAGACCAGCAAGGAAGTCGCCTATCACCTGGAACGCTCGGCCGATACGGTTGTGGGTCTGGGCGATGGCACCGAGGAAAGCCACCGCCGCATGCAGGAGGCGCTGGACTATCTCTGGCCCTATGTGGGCGAGATGTTCCAGTCCGACGAGGTGGACGCCGAGATGGTCAAGGCGGGCATCGCGCCCGATCCGGCCTCTTTGCGCGCTGACTTCGATGCGCTGATCGGCCGGATCATGGGCGAGGCGACGCTGACCATCCCGGACAGCGCCTTTGGCCACAAGGGCGGGCGCACCGGCAAGATGCACACCGAGCACCTGGGCCATTTGCTGACGCAGATGCAGTGGCTGCAGCGCGCCTATCCCGGCGCCAAGTGGTAACACCCACCGGGGGCAAAGGCTCCCTTGGCTGGGGCCAAGGCCCCGGCCATCGCAGCGGACGGGCCTTGCCCGACCGATAGTGCTGCCAGGCTAGAACATCCGGTCCAGAACATGAGGACACCCACATGAGCCAAACAACAGACAAGCCAAGCGTGGAACAGATCTGGGAATGGCTGGATGCCGTGCCCGATCCGGAAATCCCGGTGATCTCACTGGTGGATCTCGGGATCATCCGCGGGGTCGCTTGGGATGGCGATACGCTGGAGGTTGCCGTCACGCCCACCTATTCGGGCTGCCCGGCAACGGCGGTGATCAACATGGATATCGAAACCGCCCTGCGTGATCACGGGCTCGACAACATCCGCCTCAAGACCCAGATCGCGCCGCCCTGGACCACCGACTGGATGTCCGAAAAGGGCCGCGCGAAACTGGAAGACTACGGGATCGCCCCGCCGCAAGCCGCAGGTGGCCCCGAGAAATGCCCGCATTGCGGCAGCAAGAACGTCACATTGGTCAGCCAGTTCGGCTCGACCCCGTGCAAGGCACACTGGCGCTGCCAGGACTGCCTCGAACCCTTTGATTATTTCAAGTGCATCTGAGGAGACCTCCATGGCGCGCTTCCACGATCTAGAAGTCACCGATGTCCGCAAGACGATCCGCGATGCGGTTGTCGTCTCTTTGAAGCCAGTCAATGGCGCGGCAGCGGAATTCGATTTCACCCAGGGCCAGTACCTGACCTTCCGCCGCGATTTCGATGGCGAGGAGCTGCGCCGCAGCTACTCGATCTGCGCCGGCAAGGACGAAGGCATCCTGCAGGTGGGCATCAAGCGCGTCGACGGCGGCGCCTTTTCGACCTGGGCCAACACCGAGCTGAAGGCGGGCGACACCCTGCAGGCGATGGCCCCCATGGGCACCTTCTTCACGCCGCTCGATGCGGCGGCGGAGAAATCCTACCTCGGCTTTGCCGGCGGATCCGGCATCACCCCGGTGCTGTCGATCCTGAAAACCACGCTGGCGGCAGAGCCGAACTCCACCTTCACGCTGGTCTATGCCAACAAGGGTGTGAACACGATCATGTTCCGCGAGGAGCTTGAGGATCTGAAGAACCTCTACATGGGCCGCTTCAACGTGATCCATATCCTGGAAAGCGACGCCCAGGAGATTGACCTTTTCACCGGCCTTGTGACCGAGGAGAAATGCGCCCAGCTGTTTGAACACTGGATCGATATCAAGAACGTGGACACCGCCTTTATCTGCGGGCCGGAGCCGATGATGCTGGGCATTGCCGCCGCCCTGCGCACCGCAGGCCTCACGGATGATCAGATCAAGTTCGAGCTGTTCGCAAGCGCCCAGCCGGGCCGCGCGAAACGCAAGGCGAGCGCGGCGGATGCGGCCAGCGGCGCCAATCAGACTTCAGCGGCGATCACGCTGGACGGTGCGACCCAGACCATCCAGATGGGCAAGGACACCACGATCCTGGATGCGGCCTTGGAGAACGCCATGGACGCGCCCTATGCCTGCAAGGCCGGGGTCTGCTCCACCTGCCGCTGCAAGGTGCTGGAGGGCGAGGTGGAAATGGTCACCAACCACGCGCTTGAGGATTACGAGGTCGAAAAGGGCTATGTGCTGTCCTGTCAGGCCTATCCGGTCACCGACAAGGTGGTCGTGGATTACGATCAGTAACAGATTTCACGGCGCGCCCTTCGGGGCGCGTCTTTTGTTTTGCGGCCCGGGGTGCATGGGCCGATTTTGAGGGAGGACGACCCATGGCCGAGGACATGAGCATCACCAGCTATCTTGCGCAGGGCGGCAAGCTGACCAACCCATCCAACGTGCCGCCGCGCTACCGCGCCGAGCTTTTGAAACTGATGGCGACCTTCGTGGACAGCGAACTGGCCGGGGCGGCGGGATTTGCCGATATCATCAACGAAGGCCCCGGCATCAAGGCGCGCATCGCCGCTGCCAAGATCGTGCTGGAAAAGACCGACAACGCCGACAAGGTGCTGCGGATCATGGGAGACTTTGGCGCCGATACAGAGGCCTACGCGGACCATCACCCCTGGACCGCACGACTGGAGCGCGATGCCGACATCGGCCAGAGCCGCAGCAAGCACGACATGCGCCTTGCGGTCTTCAACTACCCGCTGGAAGGCTGGACGGATGCGGTGGTGATGAACCTCCTGATGGGCCGCGCGGTGGTGGTACAGCTTGGCGAGCTGTCCCGCGTGTCCTACCAGCCTCTGGCCGAAGCGTTTCGCGCCATCGGGCCCATCGAGACGCGCCACGCGGAACTGGCCGAAGAGGGGCTGGCCCAGCTGGTGCAGCATGGCGAAGGGCCGCAGGCGCAGGAAGCGGTCGCCTACTGGTGGCCGCGCGTTGCAGCCTCTTTTGGCGCCGAGGACTCGGACAAGTTCGACGGCCTCTGCGCCATGGGCCTGCGCCAGACCCCGAACGCCGGTCTGCGCAGCCAGTGGGAACAGGACGCAGGCGCGATCCTCAAGAAACTTGGCCTCGCGACCCCAATCTGAGCGAAAACGCTGAACGAAAACAAGGCGCGGGCTCCCGCCTGGACTTGGGCGCATCACAGATGCCCCGCGCCCAGTTGGGCCGGGCGCGCCGTGCGGCGCGCGTGTCGCTCTGGCACAGCAAACGAGCCGCGATGTTTCGCGCGCGAAACAGGTTGCTGAGGCATTGCAGCGGCGCGCGGCAAACGGGCAACCTCGGCGCACAGCACTGCACCCACGGGAGAGGCAGAGGGGTACTGGACGTTGCCGGTGCAGGCTTTTAGGGTCCGGCCCAAGGCATATTCCGAAAGGCGCACCCCATGGCAGCAAGCGACACCATCCACACCTATTTCAACGGCCAATGGCACCAGGGCGATGTGCCGATCATGACCGCCGCCGATCATGCGGCCTGGCTTGGCTCCTCGATCTTTGACGGCGCACGCCTGTTTGACGGGGTGACACCGGATCTTGATCTGCACTGCGCCCGCGCCAATGCCTCTGCCGAGGCCCTGTTGATGAAGCCCACCGTGACGGTCGAGGACATGGTCGAGATCACCCGCGAGGGGCTGAAACGCTTTGCCCCCGGCGCGGCGGTCTACATCCGCCCGATGTACTGGGCCACCGACGGCGATGCGACCATGATCGCGCCCGAATCGGAAAGCACCCGGTTTGCCCTGTGCCTTGAAGAGATCCCGATGGCCCCGGCCGAGGCCAGCGCCACCCTGACCCGCACCCGGTTCCGCCGCCCGGTGCTGGAAAGCGCGGTGGTCAACGCCAAGGCCGGCTGCCTGTACCCCAACAACGCCCGCATGCTGCGCGAGGCCCGCGCCAAGGGCTTCACCAACGCACTTGTGCAGGACGCGATGGGCAATGTGGCGGAAACCGCGACCGCCAATATCTTCATGGTGCGCGATGGCGAAGTGTTCACGCCGATCGCAAACGGCACCTTCCTGGCCGGGATCACCCGCGCCCGCCACATCAAAAACCTCAAGGCAGACGGGGTAGCGGTGCATGAAACCGTCCTGACGTTCCAGGACTTCGAGGAGGCCGACGAGGTCTTCATGTCCGGCAACATGAGCAAGGTCACGCCTGTGACCGCCTTTGACGACCGGCAGTATCAGATCGGCCCCGTGGCCCGGCGCGTGCGCGAGATGTATTGGGACTGGGCCGCCACGCATGGATGAGGCGCGGCGCAGCCTCCTGACCCTAGCCGTCGGCGGGGTCGGAGCGCTGCTCGCATCCCTGATCCATATGCCCATGGCCCTGCTCGCAGGGCCTGCAATTGCCGTATCGGTTGCAAGCCTCTGGGGCGCGCCGATGAGCATCGCACCGCGCCTGCGCAACGGAGGTTTCCTGGTGATGGGGCTCAGCATCGGCTCCATGGTCAGCCCCGACAGTTTCGATGCCGTGATGCGCTGGCCGGTGGCCTTTGGACTGCTGGCCCTGCTCACGATCATCACGCCCATTGCAGGGCGCAGCCTGGTGCCGCGCCTCCTCCCGTTCGAGCGGCACGAGTCCTTTCTGGCGGCGGCTCCGGGACACCTGAGCCTGGTGATCGCCCTCGCCGACAGCCTGTCCCTGTCGCTGACGCGGCCAGTGGTTCTGGCCTCGATCCGGCTGATGGCCCTGACACTGCTGGTTCCGGTGGGGGCCGCCATGGCGGGACTGGAGATCGGCATGGGATTGCCAAGCAGCTCTGTCGTAGCTCCGTGGATCTGGATCGCAGCGCAAATCGCACTCGCCGTGACCATATCACCCTTTCTGGCCCTGATGAAACTGCCCGCCCCGACGCTGATCGCCGGGATCACGGTTGCGGCCGGCGCGCATCTTGGCGGCTGGACCGAGGGCGGTCTGCCGAGCTGGGGCGCCCAGGGCGCGCTGATCCTGATGGGGAGCCTGATCGGCACGCGGTTTACCGGCATGACATGGGGAGAGCTGCGCGACAGCCTGCTGGCGGGCGGCGTGATCGTGCTGCTGACCTGCGGATTGGCGGCGGTAGCAGCGTTTCCGGCGGCATACCTTTCGGGCTTGCCTCTGTTGGATGTCTTGCTTGGTTTTTCGCCCGGCGGGCTGGAGACAATGATCATCCTGGGTGCCGCCCTTGGCGCCGATCCGACCTTTGTGGCAGCGGCGCACCTCTTTCGCCTGTTGGTACTGGCGGTGGTGCTGATGCTTTATGCAACCCGCGTCGCCAAACGGATGCAGCGGAAAAGCGATGGACAGGGCGCGGCCCCTCGGGCAGATTGATCGGGAGTGTGGAGGGACGTGATGCGCAAATTCCTGGTTGTGCTGGATGACAGTCGCGAATGCCTGAACGCCATGCGCTTTGCCGCCATGCGGGCCGCAAGCACCGGCGGCGGCGTGGCGATCCTGTCGATTATCCCGCCCGATGAGTTCAATCACTGGATCGGCGTCGGCGAGGTCATGCGTGAAGAGGCCCGCGAACGCATCCACGCCCATTTCGAGGTCTTCGCCAAGTGGATGCGCGACCGGCAGGGCATCGACCCCGAACTGGTCATCCGCGAAGGCGAAGCCGTGCCCGAGATCCTGGCCCAGATCGATGCCGACCCCGAAATCGGCGTTCTGGTGCTGGGCGCTGGCACCGATCGCAAGGGGCCGGGACCGCTGGTCAACCAGCTCAGCAAGACTTCGGGCAGCCTGCCCGTGCCGATCACCATCGTCCCTGGCGATCTGTCCAAGGACCGGCTGGAAGCCATCACCTGAGAACACCACCCGGCGATTTCGCGGACTGGCATCCGATGTTCTGTTTTCTTGCGCAGACGGGCTTTGCGCATTTTAGAACCATTCCAAACCTTGACTTGTCTGCGCCCCGCGCGCATATCTTTCGCAGACCAACGGAGGCCTCAGATGTTCATCCAGACCGAATCCACGCCGAACCCGGCGACGCTGAAATTCCTTCCGGGACAGACCGTTCTGGAAGCAGGCACGGCCGATTTCGCAAGCCCCGAAGCGGCTGAGACCTCCCCCCTGGCCGCCCGTATCTTTGCGGTGAAGGGCGTGAGTGGCGTCTTTTTCGGCAATGACTTCGTGACCGTCACCAAGGCGGACGATGTCGAGTGGGATCACATCAAGCCTGCGATCCTGGGCGCCGTGATGGAGCATTACCAGTCCGGCCAGCCGGTCATCAACGCAGGCGGCGAACAAGCATCCGGCCACGCAGAACACACCGGCGAAGATGGCGAAATTGTGAGCCAGATCAAGGATCTGCTCGACAGCCGCGTACGCCCTGCCGTGGCGCAGGACGGCGGCGACATCACCTTCCATGGCTTTGACCGCGGCGTGGTTTACCTGCACATGCAGGGCGCCTGCGCAGGCTGCCCCTCTTCGACGCTGACCCTGAAGATGGGGATCGAGAACCTGCTGCGCCACTACATCCCCGAAGTGACCGAGGTCCGTCCCGTCGCCGTCTGAGCGACACGAAAGGATACGAGATGACCGCCGAACCGCTGGTTCTGGGTTTCGACACATCGGCCGCGCATTGCGCGGCCGCTTTGCTGCGGGGTGACACCGTTGTGGCAGAAGCGCTGGAGCCGATGACACGCGGCCAGGCAGAACGGCTGATGCCGCTTCTGGAAGAGCTTTTGGCGCAAGGCGGCGTCACATGGGCGGATCTGGACGCCATCGGCGTCGGTGTCGGCCCCGGCAATTTCACCGGCATCCGCATCGCCGTCTCCGCCGCACGCGGGCTGGCGCTGGGGCTGGAAATTCCCGCCATCGGCATCGACGGGTTCGAGGCGCGCGCCAAGCAGGGAACCCTGCCCGCAATCCCTGCCCCGCGTGATCAGGTCTATGCTGCGCTGCCGGATCAGGCACCGCGTCTGATGCCCCGCCAGGAGGCCGAAGACGCCGCGCGCGGTGCCCGGCTGACCTTTGCGCCAGAGGCCTCCCCCGCGGGGATGGCCGCAGCCATTGCGCGCATTGCAGCGGCGCGCAAGGACGAAAAGCCAGTTCCCCCGGCGCCGCTTTATCTGCGCGCGGCGGATGCAGCCCCCTCACGCGATGTACCGCCACAGCTGATCGATGGCTGATGCGCCGACACCGGAAGAGATGGCCGCCACCCATGCGGCGGCCTTTACCCAGTCGCGCCCCTGGAGCGCCGAGGAATTCGCTGCCCTGCTGGACAGCTCTCTGACCTTTGCCGCAGGCGATGCGCGATGCTTCGCGCTGGTGCGCGTCGTGGCCGATGAGGCCGAGCTCCTGACCATCGCCACCGATCCCGCCCACCAGCGTCAGGGCCTCGCCCGCCGGGCCATGGACACCTGGCAGCACGCGGCCGCAGCGCGCGGCGCAAGCGAAGCCTTTCTGGAGGTGGCAGCCGACAACATGCCCGCACAGGCCCTGTACCAGAGCTGTGGATTCGCGCACTGCGGCCGCCGGGCCGGATATTACGCGCGCAAAGACGCGCCCGCAGTGGATGCCGTGCTGATGCGGCGCAGCTTACGTTAGGCCATCTGCCCGGATTTCCACCGATTGGTCAAAAAGCGGTTGACCCTGTCCTAGCCCTGCGGGCTAAATTGCCGCACCTAGACCCTGTTCCCGGACAACCTATATGCCGGGTGGCCGGGCACCGGCCTTAACAATTAAAAACAACTTGGGAGTATCCACATGAGCCTGATGAAATCCCTGATGGGCGCATCGGCGGCACTGGCACTGACCGCAGGCGCGGCGCTGGCCGAACCGGCGCTGATCTTTGACCTTGGCGGCAAGTTCGACAAATCCTTCAACGAAGCGGCCTTCAACGGGGCAAAACGCTGGGCCGAGGAAACCGGAAACAGCTTCCGCGAAATCGAACTGCAGTCCGAAGCCCAGCGCGAGCAGGCCCTGCGCCGCTTTGCCGAAGCAGGCTCGAACCCGATCGTGATGGCAGGCTTTGCCTTTGCCGACGCACTGGGCCAGGTCGCTGCCGACTACCCGGACACCAAATTCACCATCATCGACATGGTCGTCGACCAGCCCAACGTGCGCTCGGTCGTCTTCAACGAGCATGAAGGCTCCTACCTCGTCGGCATGATGGCAGCCGAGGCGTCGAAATCCGGCACCGTCGGCTTCATCGGCGGCATGGACATTCCGCTCATCCGCAAATTCGCCTGCGGCTATGCGCAGGGCGTGATGGCGGCCAACCCCGACGCCAAGGTCATCGCCAATATGACCGGCACCACCCCGGCGGCCTGGAACGACCCGGTGAAGGGCTCCGAGCTGACCAAGGCGCAGATCAGCCAGGGCGCTGACGTGGTCTATGCGGCTGCGGGCGGCACCGGTGTTGGCGTTCTTCAGACCGCCGCAGACGAGGACATCCTGTCGATCGGTGTGGACAGCAACCAGAATCACCTGCACCCAGGCAAGGTGCTGACCTCGATGATGAAACGCGTGGACAACGCGGTCTACGAGGCCTTCAGCGATGGCCCCGACATGGAGACCGGTTTCTCGGTCATGGGTCTGGCCAATGGCGGTGTCGGCTATGCGCTGGACGACAACAACGCACCGCTGGTCTCGGCTGAAATGCAGGCCATGGTGGACGATGCTGCGGCCAAGATCGCCTCGGGTGAGTTGAAAGTGCATGACTACATGTCCGACGACAGCTGCCCGGCGCTGACGTTCTGATCAGTTCGCGCTCCGGCCCCGCGCACTGCGCGGGATCGGGGCCAGTTCTGCCCGGAGGCTGCCCTGAACGCCGCCTCCGGGTTTGGTTTTTATGACCCTTTCGGCAAAGCGCTCTGCCGATACCGTGGATCTCTGGCCCACCGGGGCACTCCACGAGACTGTTGAGGAGCCAGAATGACGGCACCAGCGATTGAACTCAAAGGCATCTCCAAAGCCTTTGGCCCGGTCCAGGCAAACAAGGACATCTCCATCAGCGTCGCCCCCGGCACGATCCACGGGATCATCGGTGAAAACGGCGCAGGCAAATCCACGCTGATGAGCATTCTTTACGGGTTCTACAAAGCCGACCGCGGCGAGATCTGGATCAACGGCCAACGGACCGAGATCCCCGACAGCCAGGCCGCCATCGCTGCAGGCATCGGCATGGTGTTCCAGCATTTCAAGCTGGTGGAGAATTTCACGGTGCTGGAAAACATCGTCCTTGGCGCCGAGGACAGCGGGCTTCTGATGCCCTCGCTGCGCCGCGCCCGCAAGGAGCTGAAGGCGCTGGAAGAGGAATACGAGCTGTTCGTGGATCCGGACAAGCGCATCGACGAGATCGGTGTCGGCATGCAGCAGCGGGTCGAGATCCTCAAAGCGCTATACCGCAAGGCCGAGATCCTGATCCTGGATGAACCCACCGGCGTTCTGACCCCGGCCGAGGCCGACCAGCTGTTCCGCATCCTCGACCGGCTGCGCGCCGAAGGAAAAACCATCATCCTGATCACCCACAAGCTGCGCGAGATCATGGAAGCCACGGATACCGTCAGCGTCATGCGCCGCGGCGAGATGACCGCAACCGTCAAGACCTCCGAGACCAACCCCGAACATCTGGCCGAGCTGATGGTGGGTCGAAAGGTGCTCTTGCGCGTCGATAAGGTGCCCGCCCAGCCCGGCAAGCCGATCCTGGAGGTGGAGAACCTGCGCGTCGTCGACGAGGCAGGCGTGGAGCGCGTCAAAGGCATCGACCTCTCCGTGCGCGCCGGAGAGATCCTCGGCATTGCGGGCGTTGCGGGCAACGGTCAGTCCGAACTCCTTGAGGTGCTGGGCGGCATGCGCCCCGGCACCGGCAGCATTCGCCTGAATGGCCAGCCCCTGCCCCTGTCTGGCGCGGGATCGGACGGGCGCGCACGCCGCGCCGCCCATGTGGCCCATGTCCCCGAGGACCGCCAGCGCGAGGGCCTGATCATGGACTTCCACGCTTGGGAAAACGTCGCCTTCGGCTATCACCACGCGCCGGAATACCAGCGCGGCCTGTTGATGGACAACGCCGCCCTGCGCGCCGACACTGCCGCCAAGATGGAAAAATTCGACGTCCGCCCACCAGATCCCTGGCTTGCCGCCAAGAATTTCTCGGGCGGCAACCAGCAGAAGATCGTCGTGGCCCGCGAGATCGAGCGCAACCCGGATCTGTTGCTGATCGGCCAACCGACGCGCGGCGTCGACATTGGCGCCATCGAATTCATTCACAAGCAGATCGTTGCCTTGCGCGATCAGGGCAAGGCGATCCTGCTGGTTTCGGTCGAGCTGGAAGAGATCCTGTCCCTCTCGGACCGGGTTGCGGTGATGTTTGACGGCATGATCATGGGCGAGCGCGCCGCAGATCAGACCGACGAGAAGGAACTGGGCCTTCTGATGGCCGGTGTCGCGGGGGAGGCCGCGTAAATGGACAAGATGCCGAAATGGGCCGATGTGGTCCTGATCCCTCTGATCAGCCTGCTGCTGGCGGCGATCCTTTCTGCCCTTGTGATCCTGGCCATCGGCGAAGACCCGGTTGCCGCGGTCAAGATGATGGTGACGGGTGCCCTGGGGTCCACCTATGGCTGGGGCTATACGCTGTATTACGCGACTAATTTCCTGTTCACCGGCCTTGCCGTTGCGGTGGCCTTCCATGCCCGCATGTTCAACATCGGCGGCGAAGGTCAGGCCATGCTGGGGGGGCTTGGTGTTGCCCTTGTCTGCCTTTACATCCCCTGGCCGCACTGGTCGATCGCGCTGGTCTTTGCCACCCTCGGCGCGGCCATCTTTGGCGCGGCCTGGGCCGCGATTCCGGCCTATCTGCAGGCCAAGCGCGGCAGCCATATCGTGATCACCACCATCATGTTCAACTTCATCGCCGCTGCGGTGCTGAACTACGTGCTGGTCAATGTATTGAAGCCCGCTGGCGCCATGGATCCGGCCACCGCCCGATTTGCCGAGGCGGTGCACCTGCCCAGCCTGCATGAACTGCTGGCACCCTTCGGGATCAATTTCTCCAAATCCGCACCCGCCAACGTCAGTCTTCTGGTGGCCGTGGCCGCCTGTTTCGCCGTCTGGCTGCTGATCTGGCGCACGCGTCTGGGGTATGAGATCCGCGCCTATGGCCATTCGGAACCCGGCGCGCTTTATGCCGGGATTTCGCCCGTGAAGATCACCATGATCGCCATGCTGATCTCGGGCGGTCTTGCCGGCATGATGGCGATCAACAACGTGATGGGAGAGGCCGAGCGTCTGGTGCTGAACTCCACCGAGGGCGCCGGGTTCATCGGCATCGCCGTGGCGCTGATGGGCCGCAGCCATCCCTTTGGCGTGTTCCTTGCCGCAATCCTGTTCGGGTTCCTCTATCAGGGCGGGGCGGAACTTGCGCTCTGGACCTCGATCCCGCGCGAATTGATCGTTGTGATCCAGGCGCTTGTGATCCTCTTTACCGGCGCGCTCGACAACATGGTGCGGATGCCGCTTGAAAAACTCTTCCTTGCCTTTCGGAAGGAGAAAGCCTGATGGATGCCCTGACAATCATCCAGGTGCTGGACAGCACCATCCGTCTGGCGACACCGCTCCTGCTCGCCTGTCTGGCCGGGCTTTATTCGGAACGCGCGGGCGTCTTCGACATCGGCCTTGAGGGCAAGATGCTGATGGCGGCCTTCTTTTCCGCCGCCGTCGCTGCAATGACCGGCAACGTCTGGCTGGGACTGCTCTCGGGCATCGCCTCCTCGCTGGTGCTGGCGGGCTTGCACGGGGTGGCCTCGATCACCTTCCGTGGCAATCAGCTGATCTCGGGCGTTGCCATCAACTTCCTGGCCGCCGGCATGACCGTTCTGATCGCGCAGGACTGGTTCCAGCAGGGCGGGCGCACGCCCTCGCTGCTGGCCGAGGGACGCTTTGGCGGGATCGAGCTGCCCTTTGCCATCGGTCCCAGCGATGCGGCTGAGGCGGGACGCCCCCTGTCCGAGCTGATCGCCGAGGCTGGCATGATCCAGCAGATCTACTCCGAACTGCTATCGGGCCATTCGATCCTGGTCTATGCGGCCTTCCTCTGCGTACCGCTCACCTGGTGGGTGCTGTTCCGCACCCGCTTCGGCCTGCGCCTGCGCGCCGTGGGGGAGAACCCGGCGGCCGTGGATACCGCCGGTGTGTCCGTGGTGGGGCTGCGCTTTGCGGCCGTCGCGATCTGCGGGTTGTTGTGCGGCATCGCGGGCGCCTATCTGGCAACGGCCCTGCAGGCCGGTTTCGTCAAGGACATGACGGCGGGGCGCGGCTTCATCGCGCTGGCCGCGCTGATCTTTGCCAAATGGCGCCCCTGGCATGCGATGGGGGCCTGCCTCCTGTTCGGCCTTTTGCAGGCGGTGGCGCTACGGTTCCAGAACATCGAACTTGGCAGCATCACCATTCCGGTGCAGGCGATGGACGCCCTTCCTTATATCCTGACCGTGGTGATCCTTGCCGGTTTTGTCGGCAAGGCGATCCCGCCCCGTGCGGGTGGTGAGCCTTACGTGAAAGAGCGCTGAAGCTGCCCTTTTTCCGTTCTGACGATGAAACCGCCCGGTGCCGCACCGGGCGGTTTTGCTATGGCGCTGCCGCGCTGCGCCTCGGCGCAGCGCCACGCCCAAGGCCGCCAAGGGGGCTCTGGCGCAGCCAGACCACCTGCGGGCGCGGGAGCGCCCCCATCGCGGATAAGTCCAGATCGGATCGGAATATCGGTCCTGAATGCTGCGGGGCGGCATAGCCAGTTGATTTTGCCCCGGCAAAGCGCTCTAACTGATTCATGCAGATCTACCTTCCCATCGCCGAGGTCTCGGTCAACGCCTTCCTTCTTCTGGGCCTCGGAGGAATAGTGGGTATTCTGTCCGGCATGTTCGGCGTGGGCGGCGGCTTTTTGATGACGCCGCTTCTGTTTTTCATCGGCATTCCCCCGGCGGTGGCCGTTGCAACCGAAGCGAACCAGATCGTCGCCTCGTCCTTTTCCGGCGTCCTCGCCCATTTCCGAAGGCGCACCGTCGACATAAAGATGGGACTTGTCTTGCAGGCCGGCGGCCTGATTGGTGCCGCCCTGGGTGTCGTCGTCTTCAACCACCTCAAACAGCTCGGCCAGGTCGATCTGCTGGTCAAGCTCTGCTATGTCGTCTTTCTTGGCGTCGTGGGCGGGCTGATGTTCGTCGAAAGCCTCAATGCCCTGCGCAAATCCCGCAAGGCGGGCGGCGGCGCGCCGGTGCGGCGCCAACGCGGCTGGGTCCATGCCCTGCCCTTCAAGATGCGCTTCCGCACCTCCGGTCTTTATATCTCGGTGATCCCGCCGGTGCTGGTCGGTGTCGCCGTGGGCATCCTGGCCGCCATCATGGGTGTGGGCGGCGGCTTCATCATGGTGCCTGCGATGATCTATATCCTTGGCATGCCCACCAAGGTCGTGGTCGGCACCTCGCTGTTCCAGATCATCCTTGTGACCGGCTTCACCACCATGCTGCATGCCACCACCAACTACACGGTCGATATCGTACTGGCGGTGCTGCTGCTGGTGGGCGGCGTCATCGGCGCCCAGATCGGCACACGCATCGGCACCTACCTCAAGGCCGAGCAGCTGCGGATCCTTTTGGCGATCATGGTCCTGGCCGTGTGCGGCAAATTGGGCCTCGACCTTCTCATCATGCCGGACGAGCTGTTCTCGCTCGGCGTCGCGGGGGGTCACTGATGCGCCGCCTGCTGCCCCTTCTGCTCTGCGCCCTGCTTGGCGCGACATCCCTCCCCGCCGCCGAAGCGCGCGAAGAGGTCGTTCTCGGCCTCAGCCAGAACCGCGTTGCGATCACCGCCGATTTCGACGGCTCCGAGATCCTGATCTTTGGCGCGGTGAAGCGCGAAACGCCCATCCCCGACACCGACCCGCTGGAGGTGATCGTCACTGTCTCAGGTCCTTCTTCTCCGGTCGTGGTGCGCCGCAAGGAGAAAAAGCTCGGCATCTGGGTCAACGCCGACAGCGTCCTGGTCGACTCCGCCCCCAGTTTCTACGCCGTGGCCACCAGCGGCCCGTTCGGGGCCGTGCTCAGCGATACAGAGGATCTGCGCCACCGCGTTTCGGTCGAACGCGCCATCTTCTCGGTCGGGGCGGCGATGAACATCCGCGGTGCCCAGGAGTTCGCCGATGCCGTGGTACGGATCCGCCAGGAGGACGGGCTCTATTCCCTGCGCCCCAATACGGTTGCCGTCGATCAACAGACCCTGTTCCGCACCGCCATCAACATGCCCGCGAACCTCACCGAAGGTGCCTACACGACCCGCGTCCTCCTGACCCGTGGCGGGCAGGTGGTCTCGTCCTTCGAGACCGAAATCGACGTGCGCAAGGTGGGGCTTGAGCGGTTCCTCTATGCGCTCTCGCGCGAACAGCCCTTCATCTACGGGATCATGTCGCTGGTGATCGCCGTCCTCGCAGGCTGGGGCGCCTCGGCAGCCTTCCAGCTGCTGCGGGACCGGTAGGCGGACGGTGCCGTACCTGCATGTCGGGTCTCATTCCGGACCCCCCTTGAGATTTCACCCAAGGACTAAGGTCTATCGCGCAAAGGGACAGATTGCATGATCGCCTATGTGACCGTGGGTGCTGATGACATTCCGCGCGCCAAACAGTTCTATTCCGCCTTCCTGCCCGCCCTTGGCTATGTGCTGTCGGAAGGGTCCGAGGGCCTAAGCTATGCCTTGCCGGTGCAGCCCGGCCAGCGGCCCACTCTGCCTGATTTCTACGTCAAACCTCCCTTCAATGGCGAAGCGGCCTCGCCCGGAAACGGGGCGATGGTCGCCTTCGAGGCGCGCAGCCAAGGCCAGGTCCGCAGGCTCCATGCCGCCGCGCTGGCGGCAGGCGGCTCTGACGAAGGACAACCGGGCTTTCGCGCCGCCTATGGCCCCCGGTTCTTTGTCGGCTACCTGCGCGACCCGCAAGGCAACAAGATCGCCTTGTTTTCGAGTAACCCGGACGAGCCGGGGCGGGATGACTGACCCTTGCCAGCAGGGCTGCAACACCCCCTTCATCCGTCTGCCAATGGTCGTTACGCTGGGCTAAAGGCGGTCCATCGCCCCCCCCATTGGTCATTCACCGATTTTGCAAAGGCGCTCTTTTCATGTCCACGAAATACGGTCGCACCTTTCACCTGCCCAGCTCTCCCGGTGCCACGTCTGACGACAAGATCATGACAGATCTGTCGCAGCTACTGGCGTCGCCAGAGGTCGTGGCAACCGAGAAAATGGATGGCGAGAACACCACCATCCATTCCGGCGGCTGTCACCCGCGCAGCCCGGACGCCAGATACCATCCCTCCCGCGATTGGATGAAGGCTTTTGCCGCAGGTATCTCGCCGCAACTGGCCAAGGATGAGCGGATCGTCGGAGAATACCTCTACGCACGTCATTCCATCGCCTATGACGCCCTGCCCACCTACTTCATGGGCTTTGCATGGATTCTCGGAGACGTGGTGCAGAGCTGGGAGGATACCCAAGCCCGATTTGCCGAACTCGGTATCACCAGCGTCCCACCAGTTTACCGAGGTCCGTTTTCAATCCCTCTGATCGACCAGCTGGTCGCGCAAATGGACTTTGACCGGCAAGAGGGCTTTGTCATCCGAACGACCGCCCCTTTTTCAGAAGCTCAGATGGCCGCCCGCCTTGGCAAATACGTGCGCGCAGACCACGTGCAAAGTGACATCCACTGGATGAAAGCCGAGCTTGTGAAGAACGGCCTCGCATGATCAAGGCCTGACAGCCCTCAAAACTCTCTGTGTGCCCGAAACCTCTCCACACCCGCACCGCGCGCCCCGCGCGGTGCCGGGCCCAACGGGATGAGGGCTGCGCAAGCAGCTTGAAGACGGGCGGGAGTGCCCCGCCCTGCCGTTCTCAGCCGCGGCCGATATAGGGCATCTTGGTCGCCATCACGGTCATGAACTGAACATTCGCTTCCAGCGGCAGCTCGGCCATGTGCAGGACCGAGCGCGCCGCGTCCTCTACCGCGAAGGTCTGCATCGCCTCGCCTTCGGGGTTGGCCATGGAATGACGATGGCTCAGATCCTCCACCATGGGCGTGCGCGCATTGCCGATATCGATCTGGCCGCAGGCGATGTCAAAGGGGCGGCCGTCCAGCGACAGGCTGCGCGTCAGGCCGGTGATCGCCGCCTTGGTCGCCGAATAGGGCACCGAACCGGGGCGCGGCACATGGGCGGCGATGGAGCCGTTGTTGATGATCCGCCCGCCCTGCGGCGCCTGGTGGCGCATCTGCCGGAAGGCCGCCCGAGCGGCGAGGAACATGCCCGTAAGGTTCACGTTCACGGCAGCGTGCCAGTCTTCCAGCGCGATCTCGTCGATGGTGCCCGGCGGAGTAAAAATTCCGGCGTTGTTGAACAGCACATCGAGCCGCCCCGCCTGCATCACGAAGCTGTTCACGGCGTGATCCACTGCGACCGGGTCGGTCACATCGGCGGGCACCACATAGGCGCTGTCATGCCCCAGCGCCACATCCGTCAGCTTGTCCGCGCGCCGCGCCAAGAGGCCCACGGACCAGCCCTGCGTCAGGAAAAGTTCCGCCACCGCCTTGCCAATGCCCGAGCTGGCGCCCGTGATCAGGATCGTCTTTCGGCTCATATCGCGGCTTCCTCCTCTGCCTCTAGTGTCAATGCGGCCACCGGGGCGGCGCGCAGATCATCCACACGCAGCGGCCCCGAAGGTTTGGCCAGCCGGTTGCGCACCACCCAGATCAGCCGCTCCTGCGCACGGGTGATCGCCACATAGGCAAGCCGCTTCCACAGGGGCTGACCGGCCTCGACGCGACCCATGCGGGCGGCGGCATAAATGTCAGGGGCAAAGACCTGCGCGGTCTCCCATTGCGACCCTTGCGCCTTGTGAATGGTCACTGCCGCGCCATGAAGGAAGGTCGCCCCCATCCGCGCGGCGTAAGGGATGAACGGCTCTTCCTCGTCCGGTTTTTCGATCTTCACGATAGAGGCGGCCGAGACCTGCGGGTCTTCGGCGCCCATCACATGCAGGCGCGAAAAGCCGGGCTTGCGCCCCGGGCCGAGATAGATCACCTGCGCGCCCTTGATCAGCCCGCGCGCCTCAAGATCGAGCCGTTTCTTGCGGTGCTTGAGCGGCAGCTCGATTCCGTCACAGATCAGCGGCTCCCCCTCGATCAGCGCATCCTCGGGCGCGCCATGAACAGAGCGAAAGGCGTTGATCAGCCGGATGCGCGTTGCGTTGCGCCAGACCAGCACCGGAGAGCGCGCCATCAGGTCCACCTCGACCCGCTGGCCCCAGACCACGCGGGGATCGCGGCGGGCAGTGTCTTCGACCATGCGCTCGAAGTCTTCGAAGCTCAGCTGCGGGTCGGCCAGCGCATGGGCCAGGTCCAGGATCGGGTTGTCCGCCTCCTGCCGGTGAATGCGGCTGAGAACCAGCTTGCGCGGCTCGGGCAGCCCGTCAAAGACCATGGCGCCGGACTGGTTCACCGGTGCCAGCTGCGCCGGGTCGCCAAACAGCAGGAGAGTCGGGAAAATCTCCTTCAGGTCCTCGAACTGGCGATCGTCCAGCATCGAGGCCTCATCGACAAAACCGATGTCCAGGGGCTCCTCGCGGCGCTTCCAGCCGGTGATGAAATCCGATCCGCGCAGACCAGCGGCAGCCAGGGCGCCGGGGATCGACTTGTTGCGCTCGTAAAAGGCGGCAGCACGGGCCAGCGCCTCTTCGGTGAGGCCCTCGATGTCTGGCTCGTCGCCATTGCCCGCCAGCCATTCGGCGATGCGTTCGAATTCGGGGTCATAGACAGGGGTATAAAGGATGCGGTGGATCGTGGTCGCGGGCACCCCGCGCAGGCGCAAGACGCTGGCGGCCTTGTTGGTGGGCGCGAGGATCGCAAGGGTGCGTTTGCCGGTCTTCTTGCGGCTTTCGTAATCGCCCGAAACCACCTCGACACCGGCCTGTTCCAGCGCTTTGTAGAGTTCGGCCAGAAGGAGCGTTTTGCCCGACCCGGCCTTGCCGATCACAGCCATCACCCCGGCATCGCCGCGCGGCGGGTGCAAAAGCCCATCGTCCAGGTCGACACCGGCCTGGCGCAAGAGCGCGGTCACGCTGTCATAGGCCGTGGCCTGATCATCAGAGAACTGGATAAGAGGCTGTGTCATGGCGCGACATTACAGCCGGTGGGTCGGCTGCACCAGCGGCAACCGACCCGGGAACAAGCAGGGATTATTCAACAGGAACGCAAATCAACCGGTCATCGCCATCGGCGCGACGGGGCCGGCATCCCCAAAGGCACGTTCGAACCAAAGGCGCGACAACTCGGGCGCAATCTCGGCACGTTTCGCCACCATATCATAGCTTTCGGGCGTGAACTCCCAAAGGCCGACGTTGATCTGATCACGCCCTTCACCTTCGGTGCCCAGTACCTCGGGGCTGGAGCCGATGGCACGGTATATGCGCACCATGCGCTTGTCGAAAACGCCTACAAAATGACGCACACCAAAATTGCGCATGATCTCACCACCGCCCAGCATCAAGGCGCCGGCAACGCGGGAGGGGGCGTGGCGCGACAGGCAGAACCGCGTGCACTCCCAGATCAGCGGGCTGACAATGGGCGCACCGCCAGTCAGATGGCCAAAGATCTCGTTCACCATGACGCGCCCCGTGGTCGGCAGGAACCGCATCGAGCCGCCGTGGCTGCCGTCGGGCATTTCCCAGATCACATAAAGCGGATCCAGCGCGTCGTACTGATCGCGCTCTTCACCATTGGCATCAACATTGACCTCCCAGCCCAGCCGAGTGCGGAATTGATCGGCGCGGTCCGTAAACATGGAGTGGGCCAGTTCCGGGTATTTGTGAAGGTCGTGTCCGTAGATGTATCGAAGCATTTGCATTGTCCCCTTTAGCTTGAAATGCAGGGACAGAATACGGCCTGAAAGTGAAGAACCAAAGACTTTAGATAAATTGTCGAGGCTAAATTCTATTTTTTATTCAACCACTTAAACAACAATCAGGCCGCAACTAAGGGCCCGCGCAATTGCATGCGTGGTGTTCAGCGCGCCAAGCTTGAAACGTGCGCTTTCGATGTAAACGCGCAACGTATGTTCGGAAATCGACAGGGTTTGTGCGACTTGCGCACGGCTGTACCCAATGGCCAGCAGCGTCAGTGCGTCGATTTCACGCGGCGACAGGGTCTGTGCTTTGTCAGGTCCACGATCCGGTTCGAATTCCAGCGCTTTTCTATTGAAATAGTGCGCCATGAGAATCAGTTCGCGACTGTGGTTTTCAGTAAATTCAGCCCATTCTTCATCCTCGCAATTATGATTGACGGTAAACAGGGCGAATTGCCCGTTCGGCCCGCGAATCGGAATTGAATACCCCTGATTGCCGACCCCGTGGGCCAGCGCGTCTTTCAGGAATATGCGTGCGGATTTGGTTGACCAGTCGAGCCGTTTCCAATCGACGGGGTGGAACCTCTGGTAGCAGCCGATAATGACCGGATCAGTGCGCAGATAACCCTGCTCGAGGTAGTGCTGGACCCAGGCGTCGTCGTAGGTACCGCAGCCGTATTGCTCTCCGGCGCTGTCGACCCAGTGGTAGACGATGTGATCGATGCCAAAGGCATCCCGCACGCGCTCGGTGATCTCCTGGAGACCCTCAAGAGTCGTGGTGGCATCCAAGTCCTCCAGAATGCCGTCGAGATCTACCTTCTTCCCCATAGGATTGCGCACCGTTGTCGTCTGCTCTTGGGGAGATCTCCGCGTAAGCGATATCCAGCGCGATATCCAGCTGGTCGCTCAGCCTCCCCAGACCTTTTGCAGCGGCAACCTCCCTGAGGTCAACGAGAACGTCCAAAATCCATCCATTTTCTCCCATCGCGGCCCCCTGAGCCTTTCCAATTCCTGCCTCCAACGTAATTTCTTTGCAAAATTTGTCCTATTCGCGGGTTTTTCTTCCCCTGAAATAGTGAGGCACAGACACGTAAGTCGCTGATTTTTCATTTTGGGAGATTTCAAAAGCAAAAAAAGAGCGAACCATTTGAAATGATTCGCTCTTACGTTTTCTGTAGGCTGTCGCCGGGTGTTCTGCGGATTACTTGCCCGCGTCAAGCACCTCGGCCAAGGTGCGCATGCCGGTCTTGGGGGCCTGCACCAGCACCGACATATTGCCCGGCAGATGCTCGTTGCGCAGCATCTTCATGTGGGCTTCGGGCAGATCGTTCCAGGCAAAAACCTCGGACATGCAGGGGTCAAGACGGCGCTCGATCATCAGCTTGTTGGCCGCCGAGGCCTGCTTCAGATGGGCAAAGTGCGATCCCTGCAAACGCTTCTGGTGCATCCACATGTAGCGCACATCGAAGGTACAGTTGAAGCCGGAGGTGCCTGCGCAAATCACGACCATGCCGCCCTTTTTCACCACGAACGTAGAGACCGGGAAGGTCGCCTCGCCGGGGTGTTCAAAGACCATGTCCACGTTCACACCCTTGCCGGTGATGTCCCAGATCGCCTTGCCGAACTTGCGGGCTTCCTTGAACCAATTGGCGTATTCCGGGGTGTTGACCGTGGGCAACTGGCCCCAGCAGTTGAAGTCCTTGCGGTTCAGAACGCCCTTGGCACCCAGCCCCATGACGAAGTCACGCTTGCTCTCGTCCGAGATCACGCCGATCGCATTGGCGCCGGCGGTGTTGATCAGCTGGATCGCATAGGAGCCAAGACCGCCCGATGCGCCCCAGACCAGAACGTTCTGGCCCGGCTTCAGGTCATGCGGCTCATGGCCGAACAGCATCCGGTAGGCAGTCGCCAAGGTCAGCGTGTAGCAGGCGCTTTCTTCCCAGCTCAGGTGCTTGGGGCGCGGCATCAGCTGCTGGGCCTGCACGTTGGTGAACTGGGCAAAGGAGCCATCGGGGGTTTCATAGCCCCAGATGCGCTGGCTGGGGGAATACATCGGATCGCCACCGTTGCATTCCTCGTCGTCGCCGTCGTCCTGGTTGCAGTGGATCACAACCTCGTCGCCCACTTTCCAGCGCGTGACCTTGTCACCCACGGCCCAGACGATGCCCGACGCATCGGAGCCCGCGATATGATAGGGGGCCTTGTGGCCGTCAAAGGGCGAGATCGGCTTGCCAAGGGCTGCCCAGACACCGTTGTAGTTGACGCCCGCCGCCATCACCAGGACCAGCACCTCGTGGCTGTCCAGCTGGGGCACGTCCACCACTTCCTCGACCATGGCGGTGTTCGGCTCGCCGTGACGTTCCTTGCGGATGGTCCAGGCGTACATTTTCTTGGGGACGTAACCCATCGGGGGGATTTCGCCCATCTCATAGAGATCCTTCTCGGGCGCCTCGTAGGACAGAACGTCGGTCTGCGTGTCCAGAGCCATGATGGCCTCCTTCGTATGAAACATTTCGCCGCAATGCAGAATCGCGGGCCTTTCTAGGGAATAGAAATGGGAAGGTAATAATGCAACCCCATTTGATGCCGTTTTGTAATTTTATGACCTTGCAGTCGCAGAAATTTCCTTGGCACTCGCAGCATCAGAGGTCAGAGAGGCCGCCGGAACAAGGTGGCGGATCGAGTTGGCATAGTAGACCAGAAGATCCCGTTTGGCCGGAACAGGCTGGTATCGTCCCCGCTCGGCCCAAACGATTCCCCGCCGGATCAGGATGCGCAGCGCCGATTCAACCGCGTAGGCATGACTGTGGCGCGGCACGTGGATATGCGCCATCGGCATCCGCTCCAGAAGCGCGCCCAGCCTGTGCTCCAAGGCGCTGCGCGACATCGCCCCTTCGGACAGCAAAAGCCAGGCCACGGCAGGCACGGGCAGCACCGGCACGATCTCCCCGATCCGCTCCATCAGCTCCTGCGACAGGGGTTCGGGCAGATCGTCAGCGCCCTGCCCGTCTGGCGGCTGCGCGGCGGTAAACTCGGCAAGGCTGAGCGGGCGACCAAAGTTCACCGCCGCATAGCCGAACCGGTGGTAGCGCCCCGTCATCCAAAGCCACAGCTGCCGCAGCATCCGCGCCATGACGACCCCGATGCGGGCCTTGAACCGCCGCTCCCCTGCGCGCCCCGCCGAGGTCAGGATCTTGTCCTCCAGCACCCAGTCATAGTTCAGCCCAACGGGCACAAAGACCACATCACGACGGGGGCCTGCCGCGCCCTGCGCCGCGACGATGTATTTCAGCAGCCCCATGCGCGGCGATGACAGCGCCCCATCAAGGCTCAGGCCCCCTTCGGGGAACATGGCCTGCGTTGCGCCCCCTTGGGTGGCAAGGCGCACATAGGTCGCCAGCACCCTGCGATAGAGCTCATTGCGCGATTTGCGCCGGATGAAATAGGCCCCCATGGCCCGGATCAGCCGCGACAGGGGCCAGACCCGCGCCCACTCCCCCACCGCATAGGACAGCGCCGAGCGCCGCGCCGCCAGATAGGTGATCAGCACGTAATCCATGTTGCTGCGGTGGTTCATCACAAAGACCAGCGTGGCCTCCGGATCGATCCGGCGCAGGGCCTCTTCGTCCTGATGGCCCAGCCGCACCCGGTAGATCGCATTCGAAAGCCAGCGCGTGACGCGAATGGCAAAGCTGAAATAGGTGAAGGCGGAAAAGGAGGGCACGATCTCGCGCGCATAGCGGCGTGCCTCCTCAAAGGCGACGTTGTCGGGAATGCCCTCGGCTGCGGCGTGATCGGCCACCGCCTGCGCCACCTGCGGATCGTAGATCAGCCGCTGGATCATGTCATAGCGCCGCGCCAGCCGGAACGGCTCGATCGGGCGTTCCAGCCGCTGATTGAGCCGCGCCACCGCCCGCTCAAGCCGTCGCCGGAAGAACCAGCGCACGGAAGGAAACAGGAAATGCGAGGCAAAGGTGACCGCCGCAAAAAGCAGGATCAGCGCAAAGAGCCAAATCGGGATCTCGACGGTCTCGGTCATGGGCCGACTGTGGCAGCAAAGCCGGGTCCGGGCAATTGTGACGCAGGATAACAGCCCGCACGAAGCTTCGCCGCAACGCAGCGAATTGACATGGATCTATTATTCCGCTTTACATCGCCACAGCGAAATAAAATTACCGAACCTAGAATCGTGAGGCCCGCCCATGTCGCAGACGCAGAATGACCGCAAAGCCGACCGCCCCTGGCTGATCCGCACCTATGCCGGCCACTCCACCGCCGAGGCCTCCAACGCACTGTATCGCTCGAACCTGGCCAAGGGTCAGACCGGCCTGTCCGTCGCTTTCGACCTGCCGACCCAGACGGGTTATGACAGCGATCACGTGCTGGCGCGCGGCGAAGTGGGCAAGGTGGGTGTTCCCGTCTGCCACCTTGGCGACATGCGCACCCTGTTCGACCAGATCCCGCTGGAGCAGATGAACACCTCGATGACGATCAACGCGACCGCGCCTTGGCTGCTCTCGCTTTACATCGCCGTGGCCGAGGAACAGGGCGCCGATGTCAGCAAGCTGCAGGGCACAGTCCAGAACGATCTGATCAAGGAATACCTCAGCCGCGGCACCTATATCTGCCCGCCCAAGCCGAGCCTCAAGATGATCGCGGATGTGGCCGAATACTGCTACACCAACGTGCCCAAATGGAACCCGATGAACGTCTGTTCCTACCACCTGCAGGAAGCCGGCGCGACGCCTGAACAAGAGCTGGCCTTTGCCCTGGCCACAGCGCAGGCGGTGCTGGACGAACTGCGCCCGCGCATCGCGCCTGAGGATTTCCCGGCGCTGGTCGGGCGGATCTCTTTCTTCGTGAACGCGGGCATCCGCTTTGTCACCGAGATGTGCAAGATGCGCGCCTTTGTCGATCTCTGGGATGAGATCTGCGAAAAACGCTATGGCGTGGACAACCCGAAATTCCGCCGCTTCCGCTATGGCGTGCAGGTGAACTCCCTCGGCCTGACCGAACAGCAGCCGGAAAACAACGTCTACCGCATCCTGATCGAGATGCTGGCAGTGACCCTGTCGAAAAAGGCCCGCGCCCGCGCGGTGCAGCTGCCCGCCTGGAACGAGGCGCTGGGCCTGCCGCGCCCATGGGACCAGCAGTGGTCCATGCGCATGCAGCAGATCCTGGCCTATGAAACCGACCTTCTGGAATACGAAGACCTGTTCGACGGCAACCCGGCGGTGGACCGCAAGGTCGAGGAGCTGAAGGAAGGCGCCCGCGCCGAGCTGGCCAACCTCGATAGCATGGGCGGCGCCGTGGCCTCGATCGAATACATGAAGTCGCGCCTGGTGGATTCAAACGCCGAACGCCTGAACCGGATCGAGCGCAATGAAACCGTAGTGGTGGGCGTCAACCGCTGGACCGAAGGCGAGCCCTCGCCGCTGCAGACCGAGGATGGCGGCATCATGGTTGTCGACCCGGCGGTGGAGCAGCAGCAGATCGGCCGCCTGAACGACTGGCGCGCCCAGCGGGACAATACTGCGGTCCAGGCCGCGCTGGCGGCCCTGCGCAAGGCGGCTGAGGAGGGCAGCAACATCATGGAGCCGTCGATTGCAGCCGCCAAGGCGGGCGTCACCACCGGCGAATGGGCCGAGGAAATGCGAAAGGTCCATGGCACCTATCGCGGCCCGACCGGCGTCTCCGGTTCTCCCTCGAACAAGACCGAGGGACTGGATGATCTGCGCGAGGCGGTGAATGCGGTCAGCGACCAGCTGGGACGCAGGCTCAAGTTCGTGGTCGGCAAGCCGGGCCTTGACGGGCATTCGAATGGCGCCGAACAGATTGCCTTCCGCGCCCGCGACTGCGGCATGGACATTACCTATGACGGTATCCGCATGACCCCGCAGGAACTGGTGGAGCAGGCCCGCAAGGACGACGCCCATGTGGTCGGCCTGTCGATCCTCTCGGGCAGCCACCTGCCGCTGGTCGAGGACATGATGACCCTGATGCGCGATGCCGGCCTTGGCCATATCCCGGTCGTGGTCGGAGGAATCATCCCCGATGACGATGCGGAACGTCTCAGGAAGATGGGTGTCGCCCGTGTCTATACCCCGAAAGATTTCGAGCTGAATTCAATTATGGGGGATATCGTGGAATTGGCAAAACCACCCCAAATTGCATGAAATGAGGTTACTGGCGCCCTTTTGTGACTGAAATGTAAAAAAATGGGCTAATAATTTCATTTTCGTTACGGCATACAGGGTGACACAGGAACAACCTGTGTGGCCCTATTATTGCCGGAGTATCGAAATGAGTGTTGACCTTTCTTCCATGTCGCGCAGCGAATTGATTGAGCTGAAAGCCAAAGTGGAAGCAGCCATTAAATCGGCCGAAGTGCGTGAGCGGCAGGAAGCCCTGAAAGCTGCGGAAGAAGCAGCCGCCAAGTATGGGTTCTCGCTGGATGAGATCGCCGGCGCCTCCCGCAGCAGCGGCAAAAAGCAAAAAGCCACAGCAAAATATCGCAATCCCAATAACCCCGAAGAAACCTGGAGCGGACGCGGGCGCAAACCTCATTGGGTTCATGCGGCTCTTACTGCCGGAATGGACATTTCCGACCTTGAGATCTGATTATTTCCGGCTCGGAGCACAATAATGACAATCCATATCGGCGCCGAGAAGGGCGATATTGCCGAAACGGTTCTGATGCCGGGCGATCCTTATCGGGCAAAATGGGCTGCAGAAACGTTTTTGCAGGATGCGCGTCTTGTAAATGAAGTGCGCGGGATGCTGGGCTATACCGGCACCTGGAACGGCCATCCGGTTACAATTCAGGGCAGCGGCATGGGAATGCCCTCGCTTTCGATTTATGCCAATGAATTGATCCGAGATTTCGGCGCAAAGACACTGATCCGGATCGGCTCCTGCGGTGGCATGCAGAAATCGGTGGCGGTGCGCGATGTCATTCTTGCCATGACCGCGACCACGGCAGGCTCGCCCTCGGCGACGATGTTCAAAGAGGTGAATTTCGCGCCCTGTGCGGATTGGTCCTTGCTGAAAGCCGCAGCCGAGGCGGCAGGCAAACGCGACGTTGCCACGCATGTGGGCGGGATTTACTCCTCCGACACCTTCTATGACGAACGCCCCGATCTGAATGAACAGATGGTGCGTCACGGCATTCTGGGTGTCGAGATGGAAGCCGCCGAGCTTTATACTCTGGCTGCCCGGTATGGCTGCCGTGCCCTTGCGGTGCTGACCGTTTCCGACCACCTTTTGACCGGCGAGGCCCTGCCCTCGGAGCAGCGCGAGCGCAGCTTTGGCGACATGGTGGAGATCGCACTCGAAGCCGCCTTCGGCTGAACCTCCGCCCTCACCTGAAACTGAAACGGGCAACGGACAACATCCGCTGCCCGTTTTTTCTTGGCCCTCGTTTTGCGGCGATGCAGCGCGGCGCAGGCGCGCTGCCGGGCCCAAGGCTTTTTGCCGCCCCCAAGGGGCGGCGCAAAGGCGCGGGAGCCCCTCCCCCTTTTCGGTGCTGACTACCGTCCGTGGCTGCGGTCGTATCCGTTTGGCGCAGGGCTGTTCCAAGCCGCCAGCGCACCGTCGGCCGGGGCAAAGACCTCGACCAACAGCGGATAGCAGGCCGCTGTATCGCTGGAATGCTCCGCCGAACAATCCCCCCCCGGACATGCACTCAGCGCGCCCAGAATGTCGATCTCGGCAAAGAATTCCAGATAGTCGCCGGGGCGCACCGGGCTGGCCTTCATGAAATACTGCCCTGTGTCACGGGTGAACCCCGTGCACATGAAGACGTTGAGCACATCGTGCACATGGGGTTCCGCCTCCATGAGGCTGACATCCAGATGATCCGCCAGCGCCCGTGTGAGGTTTGAGTGGCAACAGTGGTGATACTGGCTGCCCGCCAATAGGTTGCCGGTGTAAGGGTCGCAGCGGGTGCCAATCACATCGTGAACCGAACCGCCAAATTCATCCATGCCGTACCAGTCCAGCGTATCGTCGATGATGGTCGCCATGGGGCGCAAATGCGGAAAGCTCGACCACATCCGCTCGCCGGTGGTCAGATGGGTGCCATGCAGCGCGCGGCTCTTGCCGGAATAGAAACGTTCGGACAGATCCTTGAGGTTCCACAGGTTCAGATCCCCCACCTGCGGCCCTTCGACCGAGGAGATGCGAAAGAAGTGCCCGGCAGGCACTTCGAAACAGGCTGCATCGCGGGCGGAAACCAGCACCTCGCCGGTCTTTTCAGCGCCCTGTCGCGCTGCCCGGTACAAGGTCAGGTCCGGCACCGGCAGGGTCTCGTTCGGGTAGCAGATCACCGGCCTGATGGCCTTGCGGTCCGCCGCGTCCGGGGGCGCGGGATGGTGGGAAATATCAACTGTCATGGTCTGCTCCAATCCTTCTGACGGCAGCGCATGCCCCTTGGCAAAGGGGTGGGCGCGATCCGGCCTGTGACCGAATTTCAATGCCGCACTCTTGGAGCCATTGAAAAAACCAAAGGCGCCCGGGCACAAGTCCCGAACGCCTTTTCTGTCTTCAAATTTCGCTGAGCGCGTCTGCTCAGATCACCACCACATCCAGTGGCGGGAAGCCGTTGAAACCGACCGAGGCATAGGTCGAGGTATAGGCCCCGCAGGCATGGATCACCACGCGGTCCCCGCCCCTCAGCCCCAGCGGCAGCTGGTAGGGCTGCTTTTCATAAAGCACATCGGCGCTGTCGCAGGAGGGGCCGGCCAGCACGCAGGGGCCGGTGGCCTCATGATCGCGGTCGGTGGTGATGCGGTAGCGGATCGCCTCGTCCATGGTTTCAGCGAGGCCCGAGAATTTGCCGATATCGAGGTAGACCCAGCGATGCAGGTCATCCTCGTGCTTTTTGGAGACCAGCAGAACCTCGGCCACGATGGCACCGGCCTCGGCCACCAGACCGCGCCCTGGCTCGGCCATCACCTCGGCGGCATCGGGGAAGCGCGCATTGACCTGCGCCATCACCGCGCGGGCATAGTCGGTCGGCCCCATCACGGTATTAACGTAGGACGCCGGGAAACCGCCGCCGATGTTCAACAGGCGCATGCTGTGACCCGCGTCCCTTGCGGCCTGCCAGACGGTTCGCACCTGATCGAGCGTCACGCCCCAGGTCATCGGGTCGCGGGTTTGCGATCCGACATGGAACGACAGGCCATCGGCCACCAGCCCCAGATCGCGGGCGCGCTCCATCAGCGGGAGAGCCATCTCCGGGGTGCAGCCGAACTTGCGGCTGAGCGGCCAGTCCGCGCCGGTTGCATTGACCAGCAGGCGAATGCAGACATGGGCGCCGGGCGCGTGCTCGGCCAGCTTTTCCAGCTCCTCCACCGCGTCGGCGGCGAAGTGACGGATGCCGATCTCATGAGCATAGGCGATGTCGGCGGGGCGTTTGACGGTGTTGCCAAAGGTGATCTGATGCGGCGCAGCGCCAGCGGCCAGGCACATCTCGATCTCGGCACGGCTGGCGGCATCGAAGTTGGAGCCCGAGCGGACCAGGCGGCGCAGCAGGGCGGTCTCGGGGTTGGCTTTGACGGCATAGTGGATGCGGGCACGGCCCAGACCAGCGGCAAGCGCCGCATACTGGCGCGACACGGCAGCACCGTCGATCACGAGCGTCGGACGTGCGAAAGCGGTGTTCGCGATATGCTGGATGTGGCGTGCTGCAGGTACGACTTCACAATCGCGGGCAATCTGCCCGGTTACGTTTGCGTTCATGGTCATCTCCAAAAGACCCGGCCATATATGACCGCTCACTTCAATCAGAGACGTTACCGTCGCTACGTAACCCTAGGGCAGTCAGCCCTTTCGACAGAGGCGCGTGCGTTGGCGTCTTGTTCGCGCATATCGGGCAAACTTTCGAGTCGTTCAAGTGGTTTTCCGCACAGGGTCCAATTTTTTCCCGCTGGATTTTCTGAATCGCCCCGGCGTGCTCCCGCGTCCTTGGGGGCATCAAAGATGCCCCCGTCTGCCTTGGGCCCGGCGCCGCGCTCCGCGCGGCGCTACGCCCAAACGCAAAGGGCTGCCTCTGGCAGTCCTGACGCGGGCGGGAGCCGCCCCTTCAGCGTCCTGTCCTGCTGCGGCCCGCGGGGTTGAGGCACTGGCGCGGCGCGTCCGCACCGGGTTGCACTGCGCCGCAAAAGGTACAGCGCCACTGCCCCTTGCTCCGCTCGGCCCGCCAACGGCAATCACGGGTCAGCGATGACGTCTTTTGACGCCACAGAAAGTAGGCAAAGACGCCGACAAGAAGAATGAGAAGCAAAAAAGGCATGCGCGCTGTCTAGCGGCAGCGCGCATGTGTATCAATGAATGAGATCAAAGCCTGATACCGACAGTCAGGCTGCCTGGTAATAGGGAACATACCCTTCGGCTGGTTGCTCTTCCTTCGCCTGTGTTCGCGGGATCGGAGTATAGTAAGCATAAGCCTGTTCAAGAACGTCTAGCGCGGCAGCAGCTTTATCCTCGGAGCGTGTGGTCGTCTGTGCAGTCATGGTTGTCATGGAAACATATCCCTGTCTTCAGGATGCTTCCTCCCTGCGCCGTAAGATAGTCACCGCTCCGGTCAGTGTGGAGACGGGTTGTGCGCAGTCTCGACATGCGAAAAATGCAACGCTGTGCCCCCGGGACCCAAAGCAAAGCAGCCGCGACGGGGTGTCCCGTCACGGCTGCACTCTTTTCAAACACAATCGGGAATCAGACGGCGCGTTCGACCATCATCTGTTTGATGTGCGAGATCGCCTTGGCCGGGTTCAGACCCTTGGGGCAGGTCTTGGCACAGTTCATGATGCTGTGGCAGCGATACAGCTTGAACGGGTCTTCCAGCTGATCCAGACGCTCGCCGGTCGCCTCGTCGCGGCTGTCAATGATCCAGCGGTAGGCGTGCAGCAGCGCGGCGGGGCCGAGGTAGCGATCACCGTTCCACCAGTAGCTGGGGCAGGAGGTGGAGCAGCTGGCGCACATCACGCATTCATAAAGACCGTCCAGCTTCTTGCGGTCCTCGATGGACTGTTTCCACTCTTTCGCGGGGCGGTTGGTTTTGGTTTCCAGCCAGGGCATGATCGAGGCGTGCTGCGCATAGAAATGGGTGAGATCCGGAATGAGGTCCTTCACCACCGGCATATGCGGCAGCGGGTAGATCTTCACGTCGCCCTTGATCTCGTCCAGGCCATAGATACAGGCCAGCGTGTTGATCCCGTCGATGTTCATCGCGCAGGAGCCACAGATGCCTTCGCGGCAGGAGCGGCGGAAGGTCAGGGTCGGATCGATCTCGTTCTTGATCTTGATCAGCGCGTCCAGAACCATGGGGCCGCATTTGTCCATGTCCAGGAAATAGGTGTCCACCTGCGGGTTCTTCCCGTCATCCGGGTTCCAGCGATAGATCTGGAACTTGCGGACGTTGGTTGCGCCTTCGGGCTTGGGCCACGTCTTACCCGTGGTGATCTTGGAGTTTTTCGGAAGTGCGAATTCGACCATAGATCTGTCTCCTTGCTTAGCCGCCCATCGTCAGGGACCAAAGCGGTGCCTGCAGACAGGAGATCGGATGAACCGGCGATAGGGCAATACCCTGCCGGAAAGCGAGTGCTGCGCCCATTCGGGCGCTTGCGTTCAGGGGTGCGGGGGCCGTCATGCCAGCCCTCCGCGCATCATTGGTTTTTCGGACGCCACATGGGCCAGCAGAGCCGCATCACCCGGAAACAGCCGCGACAGCCGGTCGGTCAACGCCTCATCCCGCGCCGCCAGGTGCAGAACCGACTGGTATTCGGCATCCTCTGCCATCTGGCGCCAGCGTTGATCGGTCTGAAGATCCTCGGCGCCCTTGGCATCCTTCTGGAAGG
The DNA here is from genome assembly GCF_038148855.1 of Phycobacter sedimenti. Lineage (NCBI taxonomy): Bacteria > Pseudomonadati > Pseudomonadota > Alphaproteobacteria > Rhodobacterales > Roseobacteraceae > Phycobacter > Phycobacter sedimenti. The sequence goes on from NZ_JBBVGR010000007.1 coordinate 186,156, forward strand.
ACGAGCCGCCGCCATAGGATTGCACCGCACCAAGGCCGTTGTCCTGCGCTTTCAGGCCCAGTTCGGCCAGCAGATCCGCGCGATAAGCCTCGTCGCGGCACCAGCGATCATAAGAGATGCAGGTGACCGCCAGCTCCTTGGCCATCTCCACCATGCCCAGAAGGCGGGTGTAAGTGTCCATGGCGCGCAGCAGGATGGCGTTGCGCCGCACAAGGCTGTAGCTTGGATTGCCCTGCATCTTTTTCAGAAGCGAGGCCGCCCAGTTGAGGAAACCGCGATAGATCAGCACGTTGTGGCTCAGAAGGCTTTCATCGAAGCCGCCGGACACCTGCCGGTTCCCGGTGAATTCCGCAGGCGAGGTATCCTCGTAGGACATCACCAGAAGCGCGCCATCACCGGCCGCGCCCGTCACCGCTGACATATCCCGCAGCGCCTTGTGCTGGGGGGCATGGGCACCGTTGACCTCGATCCCGCGAAAGCTGCGGAAAGGATCCTGTCCGGGCTTGCAGTTGTTGAGGAACACCGAGCGCCCAAAGGGTGCATTGCGCTGCATCCAGTCCACGATGGCGTGATTGCCCGAGCGGCGCATGCCAAAAAGGCGGAGGGCAACACCGGGAACGATCCCAAGGGGCTGCCATGCGCTCTGCGCCTGTTGCACGGCGAAAGACATCAGATGCCCTCCCCCTTGCAGGCCCACATATCCCTGCGCACAAGCAGGCGCCCCTCCATCAGGAGAGGCGCTGCAGCACGCGAATGATATGCGGCAGGACCCATCGCGTCTGCTGCCTTAGAAGGTCCGCGCCTTGGGCGCGATACGCTTGAGGCTGATGCCGCCTTCGTCCTCGGTGGTCAGAGGATCCGTGATCACCGGACGATAGCTGAGGTCCACGGTGTTGCCTTCGACGCGGGCAACCGAGTGGACACGCCAGTTTTCGTCGTCGCGGGTGGTGAAATCCTCATGCGCGTGGGCGCCACGGCTTTCCTTGCGGGCCTCGGCACCAACAATGGTGGCCAGCGCGTTCGGCATCAGGTTCGTGAGCTCCAGCGTCTCCATCAGGTCCGAGTTCCACACCAGCGAGCGGTCGGTGACCTTCAGATCGCCCATCTTCGCTGCGATGGCGGTCATCTTCTCGACGCCTTCGGCCATGGTTTCCGAGGTGCGGAAGACCGCCGCATCGGATTGCATGGTGCGCTGCATCTCAAGGCGCAGATCCGCTGTCGGGATGCCGCCATTGGCGTTGCGCAGCCCGTCGAAGCGGTCAAATGCCTTGTCGATCTGGGACTGGTTCAGCTCGGGGTTCGAAGTCTCGGGGTTCACCACCTTGCCTGCGCGGATCGCAGCGGCGCGGCCGAACACGACGAGGTCAATGAGCGAGTTGGACCCCAGACGGTTGGCGCCATGCACCGAGGCACAGCCCGCTTCGCCCACGGCCATCAGGCCCGGCACCACGGCGGTGGGGTCTTCGGCGGTGGGGTTCAGCACTTCGCCCCAGTAGTTGGTGGGAATGCCGCCCATGTTGTAGTGCACCGTCGGCAGAACCGGGATCGGCTCCTTGGTGACATCCACACCGGCAAAGATCTTGGCGCTTTCCGAAATGCCCGGAAGGCGTTCGGCCAGGGCCTCGGCCGGGAGGTGGCTGAGGTTCAGGTGAATGTGATCGCCATGTTCACCCACGCCGCGCCCCTCGCGGATCTCCATGGTCATGGAGCGGGAGACATAGTCGCGCGGGGCGAGGTCTTTATACTGGGGCGCATAGCGCTCCATGAAGCGTTCGCCCTCGGAGTTAGTCAGATAGCCGCCTTCGCCGCGCGCGCCTTCGGTGATCAGGCAGCCCGAGCCGTAGATGCCGGTCGGGTGGAACTGCACGAACTCCATGTCCTGCAGCGGCAGGCCCGCACGGGCCACCATGCCGCCACCGTCGCCGGTGCAGGTATGGGCCGAGGTGGCGCTGAAATAGGCACGGCCATAACCGCCGGTGGCCAGTACGACCATCTTGGCGTTGAAGACATGCATGGTGCCATCGTCAAGCTTCCAGCAGACAACGCCCTGGCACTGTCCGTCTTCGGACATGATCAGGTCGATGGCGAAATACTCGATGTAGAACTCGGCGTTGTTCTTGAGGCTCTGACCATAAAGCGTGTGCAGGATGGCGTGGCCGGTCCGGTCGGCGGCGGCACAGGTGCGCTGCACGGCGGGGCCTTCACCGAATTCGGTGGTGTGACCACCGAACGGACGCTGGTAGATCTTGCCCTCTTCGGTGCGCGAAAACGGCACGCCGTAGTGCTCCAGCTCGTAAACCGCCTTGGGCGCTTCACGGGCGAGGTATTCCATCGCGTCGGTATCACCCAGCCAGTCCGAGCCCTTGACGGTGTCATACATGTGCCACTGCCAGTGGTCCGGGCCCATGTTCGACAGCGAGGCAGCGATACCGCCCTGCGCCGCAACCGTGTGGGAACGGGTCGGGAAAACCTTGGTCACGCAGGCGGTGCGCAGACCCTGCTCGGCCATGCCGAGGGTCGCGCGCAGACCGGCACCACCGGCACCGACCACGACCACGTCATATTCATGTGTTTCGTATTCGTAAGCAGCCATTGGAAACCTCGGGGATTACAGGGCCAGACGGACGAGGGCGTAGACCCCGGTCACGGCGACAGCATAGGACAGGCAGGTCATCAGGATGATCGCCAGACGGCCCTTGAAGCCGTGGACGTAGTCTTCCAGCATGATCTGCGCACCCGATTTGAAGTGCATCATGCCGACCCAGATGGTCAGCGCGGCGATGATCGCCGGGAAGGGACGCGCGTAATAGGCGGTGATCTCTTCATAGGATCCGCCCAGTGCGCAGCCGAAGGTGAAGATGAACAGCGGCACCAGGATCAGCAGGGCAACCGAGCTGACCTGCATCGACCAGTGATGCTCGGTTCCGGATTTGGCCGCGCCCATGCCAATGGCGCGCTTGCGGTCTGTCAAATAACGCATAGCTTTCTCTCTCCCTTGGCGATCAGACGAGGATCAGGGTGATGGCGGTCAGGGCGACCGAGCCGATGATGACGATCCAGCCCAGTTTCTGAGCAGGCTCGAGGTCCATCATCTTGCCGTTGTCCCAGATCAGGTGACGCACACCTGCCAGAAGGTGATACCACATGCCCAGAACCGACAGGCTGAGGACAAGATCCCCGAACCAGCTGGTCAGCACCGCATTGGCGATTGCGAAATATTCAGCAGAAGTCGCCGCGGCGAGGAACCACCAGACAACCAGCAGCGCGGTCACGATCAGGGCATTGCCTGTGATCCGCGTCAGGATCGAGGTGACAGAGGTGATCTGCGGGCGGTAGATCGACAGATGCGGCGAAAGCGGGCGATTGCCCCGATTTACATCGGCCATGTTGGCTCCTTTCCGGTTAGCTGACCACGTTTTAGCGGTTTTTTGGGCGCTGTCACGCAAACGAGTGGTAAAAATCGCGCCATATTCACACTGCGGTGCAGAAAAGCCGGGATTTGTGATCACACCGGTCAGTTAAGTGATCACAAATTCTCAGATCCCTAAAAATGCACAGAATCACGGGGACGAACCGCCAGCCCCGCTTTGCCGCCGGGATGACCGCAGTCTCCCGGCCGTCGGGCCGTCCGGCGCCCATTCCCAGCGTGGGTAAAGGGCGCCGGGCATTGACACCGTCACTTGGGCATCAGGGCCCAGTAATCAAGATCCAGCAGCACCTCGGGCAGGTACTTGCCGTCTTCGCCCTTCAGCTGGAACGGCTCCCCGCCGCTGGTGGCGACCAGGCGCAGGCGGATGGCGCCGACGCCGGGGGCCTCGGTCTCGGCCTTGTCCAGAACCTCGGACCAGGCGCGGATGGTGGTGCCGGACAGGCAGGGGTTCGCATGCGCGCCACCGTTGAGGCCGACGATCATCTGCGCATTGGCCAAACCGTTGAAGGACAGCGCCCGCGCCATGGAGATCACGTGACCACCATAGATCAGCCGGGTGCCGTCGGGGCGCGCGGTGGCGTCGAAATGAACCTTGGCGGTGTTCTGCCACAGGCGAGTGGCCAGCATGTGCTCGGCCTCTTCAACCGTCACGCCATCGACGTGGTCGATGGTCTCGCCCACCTCGTAATCACCCCAGCGGTGGGGCTCACCGGCGAGCGTGAAGTCGTAACCGCTGAAATCAAGACCACCCGGGATTTTCAGATCCGAGGCCGGGATCACCTTGGTCAGCTCGGGGATCTGGGTTTCGGGCGCAGGCGCATCGAGGTTGTTCTTGCGCACCATCACCCAGCGCACATACTCCATCACGACCTCATCGTTCTGGTTCAGCCCGCGGGTGCGCACGTAAACGACGCCCGATTTGCCGTTGGAGTTCTGCTTGAGTCCGATCACCTCGGATTCCGAGCGCAGCGTGTCCCCTTCATAGACCGGCAACAGCCAGCGCCCCTCGGCATAGCCGAGGTTCGCGACCGCGTTCAGCGAAATATCCGGCACCGTCTTGCCGAATACGATGTGGAAGGCCACCAGATCATCGATGGGCGATGCGGGCAGACCACAGCCGCGCGCAAATTCATCCGAGGAATAGAGCGCATGACGCGCCGGATAAAGCGCGTGATAGAGCGCCCGCTCGCCCCCCGAAACGGTGCGCGGCACCGCGTGGGCGATCACATCCCCCACATTGTAGTCTTCGAAAAAGCGTCCCGGATTGGTTTTGGCCGCTGTGGTCTTGGCCATCAGTGCTCTCCCAGTTTTGTGTCAGGTGTGTAGGTGCCCTCGACCTCTTTCACCACGGATTGACCGCAGCGCATGATGCCCTTGACCGGGTCAAAGGTCTGGGTGGGGGAGCCATAAAGCTCCCATCCCTTGTTCAGCGCATCGGTCACCTTGTGACAAAAGGCAGAGGTGTCGTCTTCGCTCAGGAAACGATAGAGTTTCATGGATCACTTATCCCGGAAACGGTGAGGGGCCGATCAGCCCGTGGATGTAGCCGATGACGGCCAGCAGAACGATGGAGGCGACAAAGAACATCCCGTCCTTGGCGATGCTGCCCTTGGGGCCGGGGGTCCAGTTCGGCTCGGCGCGGTTGATCAGCATGATCTGCACCGGCACATACAGCAGCAAGCCACCGAACAGCACGATCGAGGCGAGATCGCCGTTGACCAGAAGATGCGCAATCGCCCAGAGGGCAAAGCCCGTCAGCATCGGATGGCGCATCCCTGACAGGAGCGCGCCCTTCTTGGGCGCAGGCGACATCATGTAAAGCGCGATCAGAACCAGCAGGTTGTTGATATGCACCATGAAGGCAGGCGGTGCCCAGACGTAGATGAAGTCAGTGGCGCGATAGCCCAGAACCATCAGAACGATGCCCGCCACGATAACCAGCGCGGTGATGCCCTTGCCCTTGTCGCCAAGGGATGCGCGGGCATCGGGGGCAAGGCGTTTGAACATATGCCCGCCCCACCACAGTAGGATGCCTAGGACCAAAAGTGCCATATCAGTCTCCGATCAAGGTGTTAAATGTGGTTAACACCTAGGCCGAAATGGCCGCGATTGCATCCGCTTTTGCAAGAATCTCCCGCGCCGTCACAACGTGCAGGTTCTCGACGATCTTGCCATCCACCACGGCCACGCCCTGCCCCGCGGCTTCGACCTCTTCAAAGGCGGCGATCTGGCGGCGGGCAAGGTCAATCTCGGCCTCGGAGGGCGCAAATGCGGTGTTGGTCACATCGACCTGCGCCGGGTGGATCAGGGTCTTGCCGTCAAAGCCCATGTCGCGGCCCTGATCGCATTCCGCTTTCAGCCCTTCGTCGTCCTTGAAGGCATTGTAGACGCCATCGACGATGATCTTGCCTTCCGCCTTGGCGGCCAGCAGGCACAGGCCCAGCCCGGCCATCATCGGCAGGCGGTCGGGGCGGAACCGGGTCTGCAGCTCCTTGGCCAGATCGTTGGTGCCCATCACCATGCCTTGCAGCTTCGGATGCGCCGCGATCGCGGCCGCGTTCAGCATCCCGCGCGGGGTTTCCATCATCGCCCAGAGCGGCTTGTCCCCGGTGATTTCGGCCAGCGCGTCCAGATCGGCGGGGGAGGACACCTTGGGCAAGAGGATCGCGTCGCAGTCCATCTTGGCAGCAGCCTCGGCATCGGCGCGGCCCCATTTGGTATCCAGCCCGTTGATCCGCACGATACGGACACGGGCGCCATAGCCGCCGGTTGCCAGCGCCTCTGCCAGCGTGTCGCGGGCGTTTTCCTTTTCCTCGACCGAAACGGCATCTTCCAGATCAAAGATCACCGCATCCACCGGCAGGGAGCGGGCCTTGTCCAGCGCGCGGGGCTTTGAACCGGGAATGTAAAGAACCGAACGATATGGGCGGGTGCGCGGGTCCATCAGGGGCCTCCAAGTCATTTTGTTGCGCAAACCGGTACAGATTCGACCAGATACTTTCAAGGGAATTCCCGCCGCAGTGCAGAAAAGCACAAAAAGGAAGCCCGAAACGCAAAATCCTCACAAAGAATACCATTGATATTTCAGCCGAATCATGAATGCGCACCTGATTAACGACTTGTCAGCACCTGTTTGGCACAGTTTTTGTGTCGAGCAGTCGATCCGGAACAGCCAAGACTCTGACTGACCGGGGGCCAGGACGGTCCATCCACAATGCCGCCGATCCGAGCGATCCGTGGCAAGGCTCTGGGCCAAAGGCCCGCATAACGATTACGTCAATCAAACCGGCCCATGAAGGGACTTCGGACAGGTGCAGCTTGCTGCCTCTGAACAGGTCTGGCCGTTCGGGAAAGGGTAAAACCCATGAAGAAGACGATGTTCAAAGCAACCGTTGGTCTGGCCGTTCTGGCCCTGACCGCAACCCAGTCCTTTGCTCAGGGCCGCAACTGCGCCCCGCGGGAAGTCGTGGTCGAGCGACTGGCAGAGAAATACGGCGAAAGCCGCCAGAGCATTGGCCTTGGTGGCCAGGGCATGGTGATGGAAACCTTCGCCTCGGCCGAATCCGGCACCTGGACGATCACCGTCACGATGCCCAACGGCATGACCTGCCTGATGGCCTCTGGCCAGTCCTATGAGGCGCTGGCAGAGGCCCTGCCCAGCACAGACAACGACGCCTGATCAGAGCATTCCTGATCGGCCCCTGACCGAACACCAGGATTGGACCGCCCATGTGGCGGCCCTTTCAGGGGCTTAGGTCAGCCCGTCCCAGATCAGCTTGACTCCGGTCACCGTCAACAGGACGTAGGCAACGGCAAAAAACAGGCGATCCGGTATGCTGTGGTGCAACCGCACGCCGAGCCAGGTGCCAATCAGGGCAAAAGGCGCAAGAACCAGATCCAGCGTCAGCGTCTCGGCGCTGAACAGTCCCAGACCTGCGTAGGGAATGGCCTTTGCCAGGTTTATCACCCAGAACACCAGAACCGTGGTGGCCTGGTATTCGGTCTTTGTCGGCTTTCTGCTGAGCAGGTAGACAGCCACCGGCGGCCCGCCTGCGTGGCTGACGAAACTGGTGAACCCGGCCAGCGCTCCGGCGCATGCCCCGGCCCAGCGCCCCATGATGCGGCTCCCTTGCAGGGCCAGCCCCAGATGCGCCCGCATCTGCCAGATCACGAATGCGACAGACAGCGCGCCAATCAACAGCCGCATGGCATCCGCATCGAGTCCCGCAAACAGCCAGGCCCCCAGGGCCACACCGGGGATCCCGCCAAGGATCAGCACCCCGGCGTCCGTGCCGTTCCAACGCCGCCAATAGGGTCGCAGCGCCGCCACATCCATCAGCATCAAAAGCGGCAGCATCAGCGCAAGCGCCTGACCAGGCTCGATAATCAATGCCAGAATCGAGGCTCCGGCAAAGGCCGCCCCGGACCCAAAGCCGCCTTTTGAGACCCCCGCGAAGATCACCGCGGGAATGGCAAAGGCGAAAAACACCGGTCCGGCATCCAGGATCTGCACGATGCGGAACTCCCTTATTTCACAACCATTTTTTCAGCGCAGGAGCCGACAGGCAAGGCTCAAAAGGCCCGCGCTGCAGCGCAGAACACTTGCGCGACGCCCCGCAAAGGCTTAGGCATCGCTGCAAATTCAACCGGACCGGAGAGACATCCCCATGGCACGACCCAAAATCGCCCTTATCGGCGCAGGTCAGATCGGTGGCACCCTTGCCCATCTCGCAGCTCTGAAAGAACTCGGCGACGTCGTTCTGTTCGACATCGCCGAAGGCACCCCGGAAGGCAAGGCGCTGGACATCGCGGAATCCGGCCCCTCCGAAGGCTTTGACGCCTCGCTGAAAGGCACCCAGGATTACGCCGACATCGCGGGCGCAGACGTCTGCATCGTGACCGCGGGCGTTCCGCGCAAGCCGGGCATGAGCCGCGACGACCTTCTGGGCATCAACCTGAAAGTCATGAAATCCGTTGGCGAAGGCATCCGCGACAACGCGCCCGACGCATTCGTGATCTGCATCACCAACCCGCTGGACGCGATGGTCTGGGCGCTGCAGAAATTCTCGGGCCTGCCAGCGCACAAGGTCTGCGGCATGGCCGGCGTTCTGGACTCCGCCCGCTTCCGCCACTTCCTGGCCGAAGAATTCAACGTCTCCATGAAAGACGTCACCGCCTTCGTTCTGGGCGGCCACGGCGACACCATGGTGCCTTCGGTGCGTTACTCCACCGTCGCAGGCATCCCGCTGCCTGACCTGATCGAGATGGGCTGGACCACTCAAGAGAAAATGGACGCCATCGTTCAGCGCACCCGTGACGGCGGCGCCGAAATCGTGGGCCTTCTGAAAACCGGTTCCGCCTTCTACGCCCCGGCCACCTCGGCGATCGAAATGGCCGAAGCTTACCTCAAAGACCAGAAGCGTGTCCTGCCCTGCGCCGCCTATTGCGACGGCGACCTCGGCGTCAGCGACATGTATGTGGGCGTGCCCACCGTGATCGGCGCGGGCGGCATCGAGAAGATCGTCAACATCAAGCTGAACAAGGCCGAGCAGGAGATGTTCGACACCTCCGTCAAGGCGGTTCAGGGCCTGGTCGAAGCCTGCAAGGGCATCGACGCCTCGCTGGCCTAAGGCCAGCACCAAACAAATTGCAAAAGGGTCCGGTCCTCCGGGCCCTTTTTCTTTGGTGGTGTTGACAGATCGTGTGGGTCGGTTAGTGGGCAAAACGACCGTTGGACCTCTTTTGTCATGGTGGTACGTCTACCCTATGAAGATCGAAATCATCGACTTTGATTGCCTGTCCGACGACCGAGAGGGGCGAAACCTTTTTGTGCTGTTCTCCAAGCACAAGATAGCTTTCGCATTTAACACTGTAGCGAAAGCCGAATTATGGGTTTCGAAAACCAACAGCTCATTCCCATGTGAGGTGTACCAACCACGCCCAAACGGTTTCCTTGATCCTCCACATGTGCACATGAGAGCAGACAGCCAATTCCGACTGAAAGACCTTATTGCCGTCGGTGATATCATCACGATTTTGTAGTTTTGACTTCAACGCGAACGACGCCGCCTGCGAACATGATCCTGCCTATCGCGTTCAGCTTTTGACCAGCGCTAAGGAAATCACCCGCTGCATTTCCGACAGGTAGTCCTCTGCGCTCCAGCCGCTGTCCAATACGCAGGCTGCCCAGCTGTCCATGTTCAAAAGCGAAAGGTACAGATCCGCCGCCCGATCCACCGTCAAATGATCCATCAGATCCCCATCGGCCTGTAGGGCATCCACGGCCGCGCGGCAGCCTTCCTTCATGGCGCCCATGCGGTTGCCCCAGGCGGATTTCGCCTCTTCATCGCCCTGCCCCATCGCCATCAGCGCCTGTTTCAGCGGATAGATCTCCGGGTAGAATTCCAGCATCGCGCGGGTGTAGGCCGCAAGGCGGCTTTTGCCGTCCGGCGCGCTGCGGCTGGGGGCCAGCCTTGCGTCAATCTCCAGCCTGTCACCAAAATGCAGGATCGCGGCGATCAGCATCTCCGACCGGTTTGCAAAATGATCATAGACCGTCTGCCGGGTGACCCCTGCGGCGCGGGCCACGTCGATCATCCGCAAGGGGGAGCCTTCGGACGCCAGCAGCAATTCCAGCACGGTTTCAAGCAGCAGATGGCGGGTTTGCGAGCGTTTATTTGACATGGTGTAAGATTTTCCTTGACGCAGTGTAAGGTTTTGCGGCATCAGATCAGCAATCGTACACAGTGTAAAGTGAGTGATGTCATGCCCCCTCTTGTGAAACCCTATCTTTTCCTCTCCGCCGCCGTGCTTTTGCTTGTCGGAGCCTTGCTCAGCTTTGCGCCAGAGGTTCTTTATGCCAGCTCGGGACAGGATCTGCCCGCTGCCGTGATGATCCGCTCGGACCTGCGCGCGGGCGGCATGTTGCTGCTGCTGTCCGGGCTTTTTGTCGGCGCGGCGACCCTTAACCTGCGCTCAGCGCGCCCCGCCCTGCAGCTTTCGGCCCTGGTGTATCTCGGCTACGGGCTGGGGCGGATCTCAAGCCTCGCCTTTGACGGCACTCCCGACACCACGCTGATGGCGGTTACGGGGGTTGAGTGGCTTTTGGGCCTTGCAGCCGTGGCGCTGCTGTGGCGCGGCCTCCCCGCGGACCCAAAGCAACGTGTCCAGACAGCCTGAGAGGCCGATCCGCGCGCCTGAATAAATCTTGCGCAGACCGAGGGGGCGACATGTTGTCGGCCCCCTTTTTCATTGACAGGCAACCGACACAGGCCGCCATCCCTCAAGTTTGCCGACAAATTTAGCGGTTGCACGAATCACGCAGCCTTTGGGCATTTTTGTGATCACACCCATCAAACGTGTGATCACAAAATCGAAAAATCTTCATCATTTCCCGGACAGCTGTCAAAAAACCCTTTAATCCTTTGGCCTATGACGGCGTTATACCCAAGACAAAATTAGCCAGACGGGACAGTTTCTCATGAACATCCACGAATATCAGGCCAAGGCCCTTTTGCGCAGCTATGGCGCTCCGGTATCGGACGGGCGCGTTGTGCTGAAAGCAGACGAAGCCAAGACCGCCGCAGGGGAGCTTGACGGCCCGCTTTGGGTCGTCAAGGCGCAGATCCACGCGGGCGGCCGCGGCAAAGGGTCCTTCAAGGAAGCCGACGCCGGTGAAAAAGGCGGCGTGCGCCTGACCAAATCGGTGGAAGAAGCCGCCGAGGAAGCCAAGAAGATGCTGGGCCGCACCCTGGTGACCCATCAGACCGGCCCGGCGGGCAAGCAGGTCAACCGCATCTACATCGAAGCCGGCTCCGGCATCGAGACCGAGCTGTACCTCGCCCTTCTGGTGGACCGCCAGACCTCGCGCATCTCCTTTGTCTGCTCCACCGAGGGCGGCATGGACATCGAGGAAGTCGCGGCAGAGACCCCGGAAAAGATCCTGTCCTTCTCGGTCGATCCCGCGACCGGCTATCAGGCTTTCCACGGTCGCCGCATCGCCTTTTCCCTCGGCCTCAAGGGCGCGCAGGTCAAGCAGTGCGTGCAGCTGATGGGCCAGCTCTACAAGGCCTTCGTCGAAAAAGACATGGAGATGCTGGAGATCAACCCGCTGATCATCTCTGACGACGGCAACCTCAAGGTGCTGGACGCCAAGGTCGGTTTCGACGGCAACGCGGTCTACCGCCACCCCGATATCGCCGAGCTGCGCGACACCACCGAGGAAGACCCGAAAGAACTCGAAGCCTCCAAATACGACCTGAACTACATCGCGCTCGACGGTGAGATCGGCTGCATGGTGAACGGCGCGGGTCTGGCGATGGCCACCATGGACATCATCAAACTTTACGGTGCTGAGCCTGCGAACTTCCTTGATGTGGGCGGCGGCGCCACCAAGGAGAAAGTGACCGAGGCCTTCAAGATCATCACCTCTGACCCCAACGTCAAAGGCATCCTGGTGAACATCTTCGGCGGCATCATGCGCTGCGACGTGATCGCCGAGGGCGTGGTCGCCGCGGTAAAGGAAGTCGGCCTCAAGGTTCCGCTGGTCGTGCGTCTGGAAGGCACCAACGTCGAAGCGGGCAAGGAGATCATCAACACCTCCGGCCTGGACGTGATCGCGGCAGACAACCTGTCCGACGGCGCCGAGAAGATCGTGAAAGCGGTTAAGGGGTAATCTGGCTATGAAGGCGGCGCTCATTTCCTTTTTCGTTGCTAGCATAGCGCTCACGGGCTGCGTTGTTCCCGAGGAGACAAATCCTGCTGTTGCCCGTCAGGGACAGCAAGACTTTGTAGAGGCGTTTGCTCTGTTTGATAACGTCTGCCTGCGCGCGGCTCGGGAAGGCGGCCTTTCCAAGGCTCCCTCCCTTGCCGCAGGGCGCGGGTTCGCCAAACGCGATGATGTTTTCTACCGGCAGAACAACAAGGCCTATACTTACTATTCAAAACCTGCCAGTCGGCAAAACCTCTTCATCGGAAAGCGCTCAGGCTCATCCATGAAATGCGGTGTTGAATGGAAAGCTGAAACCAACGTTGTACCCGTTAGCTCTCAGGCATTCTTTCAGAAGATGTTTGAAATTCAGGGCCGGGAGATCGGTTTCTTCACAGGAGCAGACACGAACATCGAATTGGGGGGCGCCACCTACTCCTGGAGCCAAGGTTACAGCGGTCGGGAAAAAAGCCAGGTGATTTACCTCTATGACTAATTGGGAGTTCGCTGGAGCACTCAGACCACAACGGTTTGAAGACAAGGCAGCCGAACGGCCGTCTGTACCTTCCAGCGCAGTCGCTTCCAAGTATACGCCAAATCAATCTGAACAGGGGCCGGCCGGTTCCTTGTCCGAACACATAGAACACGCGGTCCATGGTTCCTGAAAAGGGGCCGACAAACGAACAGCAAGGAGACTCCTCAAATGGCAGTCCTCATCGACGAAAACACCAAGGTCATCTGTCAGGGCTTCACCGGCTCGCAGGGCACCTTTCACTCTGAACAGGCCATCGCCTATGGCACCAAGATGGTCGGCGGCGTGACCCCCGGCAAGGGTGGGCAGACCCACCTCGACCTGCCGGTCTTCAACTCGGTCCACGAGGCCAAGCACGTGACCGAAGCCAACGCCTCCGTCATCTACGTGCCGCCCCCCTTTGCGGCGGATTCGATCTTGGAGGCCATCGACGCCGAGATGGAGCTGATCGTCTGCATCACCGAAGGCATCCCGGTTCTGGACATGATGAAGGTGCAGCGCGCGCTGGAAGGCTCCAAATCGCGCCTCATCGGCCCGAACTGCCCCGGTGTCATCACGCCGGGCGCCTGCAAGATCGGCATCATGCCCGGCCACATTCACAAACGCGGGAGCGTGGGTGTTGTGAGCCGGTCCGGCACCCTTACATATGAGGCCGTGAAACAGACCTCCGATATCGGCCTTGGCCAGTCCTCTGCGGTTGGCATCGGCGGTGACCCCATCAAGGGCACCGAGCATATCGACGTGCTCGACATGTTCCTGGACGATGACGAAACCACCTCGATCATCATGATCGGTGAGATCGGCGGCTCTGCCGAAGAGGAAGCAGCCGCCTTCCTCGCCGAGCAGAAGAAAAAGGGCCGCTGGAAGCCGACCGCAGGCTTCATCGCAGGCCGCACCGCCCCTCCGGGCCGCCGCATGGGCCACGCGGGCGCGATTGTCGCCGGCGGCAAAGGCGGCGCCGAGGACAAGATCGAAGCCATGAAATCGGCCGGTATCGTGGTCGCCGACAGCCCCGCGGGCCTCGGTGAAGCGGTGCTGAAAGCGATCGAGCTGGGCTAAGATGCCTGCGGCTGATCATATCAGCCACGGGCAGCGCCCGACCTTCCCTTGCGGAGGGTCGGGCGCTGCCCCGCGTTTGCGCCGGACAGTGTTTTCCTCACCTTCCCTCACATTCCACCCGGACTGTGTTGCAAAGGCGGCCCCTTGGGTGGCTTTTGCAGCAGAGTCCCGCCCCGGTTTCACCTTTCGGAAACCTCCAAGCGCCAGTCTGCCCCGAATGACCAAAGGTCACGATGTAAACGGTCCGAACCCACAAGAGGCACCCAAATGACCGAACAAAGCCCCAACGATCTCTTCCATGCGTCCTCCTTCATGCAGGGGCACAATGCGGAGTATCTGGAGCAGCTTTACGCCCAGTATGCCAATGACCCCAGCGCGGTGGATGCCGCCTGGGCCGAATTCTTCCGACAGATGGGCGATGCAGACCTTGATGTGAAGGCCGAGGCTGCAGGCCCCTCCTGGGCGCGTGGCGACTGGCCGCCAGCGCCGAATGATGATCTGACCGCCGCCCTGACCGGCGAATGGCCCGCCCCCGTGGAAACCAAGGCCGCCGGCAAGAAGATCGCCGAAAAGGCCGCCAAGGCCGGTGTCGAAGTGTCGGACGAGCAGATCCAGCGCGCGGTTCTGGACTCGGTCCGCGCCCTGATGCTGATCCGTGCCTACCGGATCCGGGGCCATCTGGCCGCCGATCTTGACCCCCTTGGCATGCGTGCGGACACGCCCCATCCCGAGCTCGACCCAAAGACCTACGGCTTTACCGATGCGGACATGGACCGTCCGATCTTCATCGACAACGTGCTGGGGCTGCAGGTTGCGTCGATGCGGCAGATCGTGGACATCGTGAAGCGCACCTACTGCGGCACCTTTGCCCTGCAGTACATGCACATTTCCGACCCCGAACAGTCCTCCTGGCTGAAAGAACGGATCGAAGGCTTTGGCAAGGAGATCCAGTTCACCCGCGAGGGCCGCAAGGCGATCCTGAACAAGATGGTCGAGGCCGAGGGCTTCGAAAAGTTCCTCCATGTCAAATACATGGGCACCAAGCGGTTCGGCCTTGATGGCGGCGAAAGCCTCATTCCCGCGATGGAGCAGATCATCAAGCGTGGCGGCAATCTCGGTGTCGAGGAAATCGTCATCGGCATGCCGCACCGGGGCCGTCTGTCGGTTCTGGCCAACGTGATGCAGAAACCCTATCGCGCCATCTTCAACGAATTCCAGGGCGGCAGCTTCAAGCCCGAGGACGTGGATGGATCGGGCGATGTGAAGTACCACCTCGGCGCCTCCTCGGACCGCGAGTTCGACAACAACACCGTGCACCTCAGCCTGACCGCGAACCCCTCGCACCTTGAGGCGGTGAACCCGGTTGTGCTGGGCAAGGTCCGCGCCAAGCAGGACCAGAAGAACGATCCGTCCCGCACCAAGGTTCTGCCGATCCTGCTGCACGGGGACGCGGCCTTTGCCGGTCAGGGCGTCGTGGCGGAATGTTTCGCCCTCTCGGGTCTGCGCGGTCACAAGACCGGCGGCACCATCCATATCGTGGTGAACAACCAGATCGGCTTCACCACCGCGCCGCATTTCTCGCGCTCCTCGCCCTATCCCACCGACAATGCGCTGGTGGTCGAGGCACCGATCTTCCACGTCAATGGCGACGACCCCGAGGCGGTGGTGCACGCCGCCAAGGTGGCGACCGAGTTCCGCCAGAAGTTCGGCAAGGACGTCGTGATCGACATGTTCTGCTACCGCCGGTTCGGTCACAACGAGGGCGACGAGCCCATGTTCACCAACCCCTTGATGTACAAGACCATCAAGAGCCACAAGACCACGCTCAGCCTTTACACCGAGCGTCTGGTCAAGGACGGTCTGATCCCCGAAGGCGAGATCGAGGACATGAAGGCCGCCTTCCAGGCCCAGCTGAACGAGGAATTCGAGGCCGGCAAGGACTACAAACCCAACAAGGCCGACTGGCTGGACGGGCGCTGGTCGCACCTCGATCGCCAGAAACAGAACAAGTACCAGCGCGGCAAGACAGCCATCGCCCAGGAAACCTTTGACGAGGTTGGCGCGGCCCTGACCCGCCTGCCCGAGGGCTTCCCGGTGCACAAGACCATTGGCCGGTTCCTTGATACCCGTGCCAAGATGTTCGAGACCGGCACCGGCATCGACTGGGCCACGGGTGAGGCGCTGGCATTTGGCTCGCTCCTGACCGAAGGCTACCCGGTGCGTCTGGCCGGTCAGGACAGCACCCGCGGCACCTTCTCGCAGCGCCACTCCGGCATCGTGAACCAGGACACCGAGGAACGCTACTATCCGCTCAACAACATCCGTGCGGGCCAGTCCCAGTACGAGGTGATCGACTCCGCCCTGTCGGAATACGCGGTGCTTGGCTTCGAATACGGCTACTCGCTGGCCGAACCCAATGCGCTGACCCTCTGGGAAGCGCAGTTCGGCGACTTCGCCAACGGCGCGCAGATCATGTTCGACCAGTTCATCTCTTCGGGCGAAAGCAAATGGCTGCGGATGTCGGGCCTTGTCTGCCTCTTGCCGCACGGCTTCGAAGGTCAGGGCCCCGAGCATTCCTCGGCGCGTCTGGAACGCTTCCTGCAGATGTGCGGCCAGGACAACTGGATCGTGGCCAACTGCACGACGCCGGCGAACTACTTCCACATCCTGCGCCGTCAGCTGCACCGCACCTTCCGCAAGCCGCTGATCCTGGTGACCCCGAAATCCCTGCTGCGCCACAAGCTGGCCATAAGCAAGGCCGAGGAATTCACCACCGGGTCGAGCTTCCACCGCGTTCTGTGGGACGATGCGCAGCACGGCAATTCCGACACCAAGCTGGTCGCCGATGACAAGATCAAGCGCGTCGTTCTGTGCTCGGGCAAGGTCTACTATGACCTCCTGGAAGAGCGCGACGCCCGCGGCATTGACGACGTCTACCTGATGCGGATCGAACAGTATTACCCCTTCCCGGCGATTTCGCTGGTCAAGGAGCTGGAGCGGTTCAAGGACGCCGAGGTCGTCTGGTGCCAGGAAGAGCCCAAGAACCAGGGCGCCTGGAGTTTCATCGAGCCAAACATCGAATGGGTGCTGACCCGCATCGGCGCCAAGCATACCCGGCCCACCTATGTCGGCCGCGCCACATCGGCTTCGCCCGCGACGGGCCTGGCCAGCCAACACAAAGCCCAACAAGCCGCGCTTGTGAACGAAGCGCTGAGCATCTGAGGAAGAGACACATGACCACTGAAGTGCGCGTACCCACCCTGGGTGAATCCGTCACCGAAGCCACCGTGGCCACCTGGTTCAAAAAGCCCGGCGATGCGGTTGCCGTGGATGAAATGCTCTGCGAGCTGGAGACCGACAAGGTCACCGTCGAAGTGCCCGCCCCCGCGGCCGGCACCCTGGGCGAAATCGTCGCCGCCGAAGGCGATACCGTGGGCGTCGATGCGCTCCTGGCCACAATCACCGAGGCAGGCGCCGCAGCCGCAGCGACCCCGGCGCCTGCCGCACCCGCTGCCGCGGCTGCGCCCGCAGGTGATGCAGGCGGCTCCACCGATGTGATGGTGCCCACCCTTGGCGAATCCGTGACTGAGGCGACCGTCTCCACATGGTTCAAGAAGGTCGGCGACACCGTCGCGCAGGACGAAATGCTCTGTGAGCTGGAAACCGACAAGGTTTCGGTCGAGGTGCCCGCGCCCGTCGCTGGCGTTCTGGCTGAAATCACCGCGCCCGAAGGCACCACGGTTGATGCCTCGGCGAAACTCGGCGTGATCTCCGGCTCCGGTGCAGCGGTCGCGGCCGAGCCTGCCACCGACACCGGCGCCAGCCAGTACAGCACGCCCCCGGCGGGCAATGGCGGTCCGGGCAAGGACGTCGCCAATGCACCCTCGGCGGAAAAGGCCATGGCCGAAGCCGGGATCTCTGCCGCGAATGTTCAGGGCACCGGCCGCGATGGCCGCATCATGAAGGATGACGTCGCCCGCGCCGTGGCAGCCGCCGCAGCCGCGCCCGCACCGGCCCCTGCCCCGGCCGCCCCGCGTGCGCCGGTCGCTGCTGACGATGCCGCGCGTGAAGAGCGGGTCAAGATGACCCGCCTGCGCCAGACCATCGCCAAGCGCCTGAAAGACAGCCAGAACACCGCTGCCATGCTGACCACCTACAACGAGGTGGACATGACCGAGGTGATGGCCCTGCGCAAACAGTACAAGGACGAGTTCGAAAAGAAGCACGGCGTGCGTCTGGGCTTCATGTCCTTCTTCACCAAGGCCTGCTGCCACGCGCTGAAGGAAGTTCCCGAGGTCAACGCCGAAATCGACGGCACCGACATCGTCTACAAGAACTTCGTGCACATGGGCGTTGCCGCCGGCACGCCGACCGGCCTGGTGGTTCCGATCATCCGCGATGCGGACAGCATGTCCTTTGCCGAGATCGAAAAGGCGATCGCCGAGAAGGGCAAGCGCGCCCGTGACGGCAAGCTGTCGATGGCGGAAATGCAGGGCGGCACCTTCACCATCTCCAACGGTGGTGTCTATGGCTCGCTGATGTCCTCGCCCATCCTGAACCCGCCGCAGTCGGGTATCTTGGGCATGCACAAGATCCAGGACCGCCCGATGGCCATCAACGGTGAGGTGGTGATCCGCCCGATGATGTATCTGGCCCTCAGCTATGACCACCGCATCGTCGACGGCAAAGGCGCCGTGACCTTCCTGGTCCGCGTCAAGGAAGCGCTGGAAGATCCCCGTCGTCTGCTGATGGATCTGTAATAAGAACAGCGGCGCACCCCTATTTGACGGGGTGCGCTTAGCGTTTCGAGGGACAGAGATGAACCTGGCCATCACTGCAGTTCAGTGGATGATCGCGTTGGCAGCGGCCGTGCTATGCGTACAGATGTTTATTGCCGCTGCAGACGGCCCCTCGCTATTGGAACTCATCGCGCTCTTTGCAATCCTAGTTGCGATTCAGATCCTGCCCTTGGTCTTCTTCCTCCACTGCCTCGACAAAGAGATCAAATGGGGCATCTACCTGTTTGCCGTATTCTGCCTCTACGTGTTCGTAAGCACGGTCATGGACGGGTTGACGGTTGAGAACCTGATCCACTTCCCGAGTGCAATCCTGGCCTTTGTGGCGTTCTGCGGGATTTTTCACTGGAAACGTGACCGCAAGATACTGGAGCAGCAATGACGCATCATCCACCAGATAGGGCAGCGCCCGACCCTAGGTGGGTGCGAAAGCGCCCTTCTGGGGGGAGGGTCGGGCGCTGCCCGGCGTTGCCGGGCAATGAAAGAGGCCAAGAATGACCCCTGAACTCACCGCCCTCACAGTCGCCGCGCTGCTGCAGGTTCTGCAGTTCTTCGCCTATTCCATCACGGCCAACCGGCAGGTCGGCCCCAAGGTGGCGATGGGTCCGCGTGACACGCCGGTACAACTGACCGGCATCGCGGGCCGATTGCAACGGGCGCTGAACAATCACTTCGAAGGGCTGATCCTCTTCACCATCGCCTGTGTGGTGGTGACGCTTGGCGGCCAGTCCACGGAATTCACCGCCGCCTGCGGCTGGGTCTATGTGCTGAGCCGGGTGCTGTATGTGCCCGCCTATGCCTTGGGCCTGTCGCCCTGGCGGTCGGTCGTCTGGTCGGTCGGCTTTCTCGCCACCATCCTGATGCTGATCGCGGCGCTGATCTGATGGTCTGCGCCCACCCTCATATCCCCGAACACGGGCCAGGGCCGTGCACAGGCGGTGTACGCCCGGTGCACGGGGGGTGTACGGATGTCACCCCCGGTTTTCGCCCCCTATTTCGCCCCGGCCAAACTCTCATTCTTAACGAAAGGACCTCCCATGGCTTCCTATGACGTGATCATCATCGGCGCAGGCCCCGGCGGCTATGTCAGCGCCATCCGCTGCGCCCAGCTGGGCCTCAAGACCGCCATCGTCGAAGGGCGCGAAACCCTTGGCGGCACCTGCCTGAACGTAGGCTGTATCCCGTCCAAGGCGCTGCTGCACGCGACGCATTCCCTGCACGAGGCAGAGCACAATTTTGCCAAGATGGGCCTCAAGGGCAAAAGCCCCTCCGTCGACTGGGACCAGATGAAGGCGTACAAGGACGAGGTCATCGGCCAGAACACCGGCGGCGTCGAATTCCTGATGAAAAAGAACAAGATCGACTGGCTGAAAGGCTGGGCCTCGATCCCGGCTGCCGGCCAGGTCAAGGTCGGCGACGATGTGCATGAGGCTAAGAATATCGTGATCGCCTCTGGCTCGGTTCCCTCTTCGCTCCCCGGCGTCACCGTGGACAACCAGAAGGGCATCGTGGTGGACAGCACCGGCGCGCTGGAGCTGCCCAAGGTGCCGAAAAAGATGGTCGTCATCGGTGCCGGCGTCATCGGGCTGGAGCTTGGCTCGGTCTATGCGCGCCTTGGCGCCGAAGTGACCGTGGTGGAATACATGGACGCCGTCTGCCCCGGCATGGACAAGGACGTGCAGCGCACTTTCAAACGTATACTTGAAAAACAAGGGCTTAACTTCATCATGGGCGCCGCCGTGCAGGGCGTTGAGACCACCAAGACCAAGGCCAAGGTGACCTACCAGCCCAAGAAAGGCGGCGATGCCGAGGTGCTGGACGCCGATGTGGTGCTGGTCGCCACGGGCCGCAAACCCTACGCCGAGGGGCTGGGCCTGGATGCCTTGGGTGTGAAACTGACCGAGCGCGGCCAGATCGCAACCGACGCGCACTGGGCCACCAACGTCAAAGGCATCTATGCCATCGGTGACGTGATCGAAGGCCCGATGCTGGCCCACAAGGCCGAGGACGAAGGCATGGCCGTGGCCGAGGTGATCGCGGGCAAGCATGGCCACGTGAACTATGGCGTGATCCCTGGCGTCGTCTACACCACGCCCGAGGTTGCCACCGTCGGCGCCACCGAGGACGCGCTCAAGGCCGAGGGCCGCAAGATCAAGGTCGGCAAGTTCAACTTCATGGGCAACGGCCGCGCCAAGGCCGTGCATCAGGGTGAGGGCTTTGTGAAACTGATCGCGGACAAGGAAACCGACCGCATCCTGGGCGCTGCCATCATCGGCCCCGGCGCCGGTGATCTGATCCACGAGGTCTGCGTCGCCATGGAATTCGGCGCCTCTGCCGAGGATCTGGCCCTCACCTGCCACGCGCACCCGACCTATTCCGAAGCGGTCCGCGAAGCGGCCCTTGCCTGCGGCGACGGCGCGATCCACAGCTAAACTCTTTCTTCGCCCCGGTTTTCTTGCCGGGGCGAAACCCATTTTGGATTCGTTTTGAAGCTTCGTATTCTTTTTCCCACTGTGGTCATCGGACTGGCGCTTGGCTATGGTACGGCGTCCGTTCTGTCGCCCCTGCCAAGCCGCACGGAACGGATTGCCACGCTGTTCACGGATATCTGTATCGCCAACCATTTCGGTCGCGATTTTGGCACTCCAAAGGACCATGGTCTGGTAGAGGTCTTGGACGGCTTCCAAAAGGTGTTGTGGATCGACCCCCTATCAGGTGCCTTTCTTCGGCTTGAGACTGCGAAGTGCACAATTGAAACACATGCTCCGCATGCACTTAGCCGCCCAGAGGCCGAAGACGTGCTGACAAGGCTAGAAACCATTGTTCCAAATGCACTGCCCGATCTGCCGGTGGACCCGGATGCGGTCGTCGGAGGAAATAGCGTCTCCAAGGGATGGCTGACTGGGCCGCGCGGCTCCCTTGCGCGCTGGGGCGTGTTCTTTGCGGCCTTTCCGGATAATCCAGACGGGGACAGCAGTTGGCTCTGAATCAGGGCACCGCAGCCCGACAGCTAAGCCACGCTTGTGAGCCT
Organism: Phycobacter sedimenti; assembly: GCF_038148855.1. Lineage (NCBI taxonomy): Bacteria > Pseudomonadati > Pseudomonadota > Alphaproteobacteria > Rhodobacterales > Roseobacteraceae > Phycobacter > Phycobacter sedimenti. The sequence continues at coordinate 207,711 of NZ_JBBVGR010000007.1, forward strand.
ATTCAACCCTCACGCCTGACAGTTCGAGACCAACCCTGTTGAGCATCGAGCCCTAGAGTTTTGTTTCGCGTTGGAACAGAACACATTCCCTCACCACATGGTCTTTGCCGCCCGTGCGCCCCAGGCGTCATCATAGGGTTTGCCGCCCTCCTCGCCATCTGTCTGCTCGGCAAGGATCTCTCCCATGCTGGGCAGGCCCTCGCTTTGATCGCCTGCGGTCCAGGTGCCTGCCCGCATCAGGGCGCGGGCGCATTGAGTGTAGATTTCGTCGATAGCAATCACGGCAACGGTCGCAGGCTGCTTGCCCTGACGGTCAAACCGGGCGCGCAGGGCTTCATCGGCCGTGATCCGGGCCTGCCCATTCACGCGCACCACGTTGTTTGATCCGGGCACGAAAAACATCAGCGATACCCTCGGATCCACCACGATATTGCGAAGTGAATCGATCCGCTGGTTGCCCCGCCAATCGGGCAGAGCGAGGGTGCCGGGATCCAGTTCCAGAACACAGGGGCCATCGTCGCCGCGCGGGCTGGCGTCGGTCCCTTCGGGACCGACAGTGGACAGCACGCACAGGCGCGAGGCCATGATCCACTTGCGATAAAGCGGCGTCATCCGCCGCGCCACTTTTCGTAAAGAAGGCGCTCCCGGTGTCCCGTAAAGCGCCTCAAGATCTTCAAGATTTTCGATGTACTCCATCCGGATCAAACCCCGCTTCGCGCATCAGTGCATCGGATCGCTCTTCGACCCGTTCTTCCAATATCTTCATGAAATCCTGCCGCTTCATACCCGGTTCAATCGGGTCCAGGAATTCAACCACGGCGACGCCCGGACGGCGCATGATCCCCTTGCGCGGCCAGAGGACCCCCACATTGGTGGCCACCGGCACGCAGGTCTGCGCCAGTTGTTCGTACAGAACGCCGGTGCCGACCTTGTATTCCGCCTTGACGCCCGGCGCGACGCGCGTGCCTTGCGAATAGATCACCAACTGCCCCGCTTCCTGCCGACCGGCGTGAACATCTGCCACCATCTTCTGGATCGCGGCGCCACGCTTGCCGCGGTCCACAGCCACGCAGTCCAAGAGCTTGGCGTATTGGCCGATCACCGGGGTGCGCAGGATCTCTTTCTTCATGATGAACTTGGCCGTCGGCAAGGCGGTGAAAATCATCATGATATCCAGGAACGACTGGTGCTTGGCGGCGATCAGCGCCTCACCTTGGGGGGGCGTGCCGCGCACCTCGCAGCGGATGCCGACCATCCAGCGCGCGCTCCAGAACACCCAGCGCGAATAGGTCTTGCAGCAGGTCCGGGCGCCCCGTTTGCTGAAGATCGCCCAGGGCGCAAAGGCAAGGCCGATGATCGGCATCATCAGGTAGATCTGGCCCACAAACAGAAGCGAGCGCAGCCATTGAATTGCATCTTTCACGTAAGATCTCCCAGGCGTTTCTTGGCGGCGCGGGTGGTGGCGACATAGGCGACCAGCGCCCCGAGAAGCGGAATGGCAAGAGGCAAGAGCCAGCCAAAACCCTGAAAACCAAGGCCGGTCAGAAACCCGCCCTCGTCCGAGGCAGCGGGCATCAGCCAGACCCCCAGCATGCCAAATGCCATGCCCACCGCCGCTCCGCTGAGCGCCCGCAGGGTAAAGCGACGAATGAAGGCCTGCGCAATATAACTGTCCTGTGCACCGACAAGACGCAGCACTTCAATCACCTGGGCATTCGCCGCAAGGGCGGCATTGGCGGCAAGGGTGATCATCGCCCCCATGGCGCCTGCGATCAGCAGGATCGACACCACCGCCAGAAGCCGCAGGGAACGCGCAGCATCCACCAGCGGTTCGCGCCAGCGCGTGTGATCGTCCAGCACCGCACCCGGCACCTCGGCCTGAAGGCGCAGGCGCAGGCCGGTGGCGTCATAGCCGGGATCATCTTCGATCACCTCGATCAGCTGGGGCACCGGCAAGGCATCCAGTGGCAGCGCTGCGCCAAACCACGGCGCCAGCAAGGCCGCCTGTTCCTCGGCCGTAAAGGCACGGGCCGAGGCCACCCCCGGCGTCTGCCGCAGGATCTTGAGCGCCGCCTCGGTCTGGGCGGCGCGCTGTTCGGCCGGAGCGTTGATGCGCAGAGTTGCCGCGCGGGCCAGTTCATCCGCCCAGCGATCCGCCAGCCGCCCCGAAGCCAGCGACAAGGCCAGCGCAAAGACCGCCAGAAACGCCATCGCCCCGGCGGCAAAGAGCGTCAGCTGCGCGGTAAACCCGCTCGGCGGCACCACACGGTCGGCCTGCGCATCGCCAATGATCAGGGTCTTGAGCCGTCCGGCAAAGCTGTCGTTGCTCATAGGTCTGCCCCCGCCAGATGCAGCTGCCTGTCCCAGATTCTGAGCACCCGCGCCTGCACCTGGTTCTTGGCGGCGCGAATCAACGACAGGTCATGGGTCGCCACGAGGATGGTCTTGCCCATGCGGTTCAGCTCCACCAAAAGCTGCAGCAGGCGCTGGGACATTTCCCAATCGACGTTGCCGGTCGGCTCGTCCGCGATGATGACCTCAGGCGACAGGATGACCGAACGCGCAAGAGCCGCCCGCTGACGTTCGCCGCCCGACAGTTCAGGCGGCAGCGCGTCAGACCGGTCCGCAAGGCCAACCCAGTTGAGCAGCTCCCGCAGGTTTGCCTCTTCCTGCCCGAGGTCACGCCCCGAAACGGTCAGCGGCAGGGCGATGTTCTCGATCACGGGCAGGTGGTCCAGAAAACGGCAATCCTGATGCACGACGCCAACGCGGCGGCGCAGCAGCGCCATCTGATCCCTGTCCAGCCCCTTGACGTCCATGTTGAAGGCGCGCACCCGCCCAGAAGTCGGTGTCAGGGCTCCGTAGCAAAGCTTCAAAAGCGTGGTCTTGCCAGCGCCCGATGGACCCGTGAGGAAATGGAATGAACCCGGCGCCAGTTTGACCGACACGCCGCTCAGCAGCTCACCGCCACCATAGTTGTAGCCCACATTGTCCAGCTCGATCACGGCGGCCCCCAGCTTCTGCCTGCTCGTTTTGCCCCAGAGCACCGCCAGTTTCAATGGCCCGCAACGCTTTGCCCGCGCCCCTCGGCGTCAGGGACTTTTGCCCCTGTGAATTTGCCCCCTTTCTTGAGGCCCCCGAACTGCCTATGATCATTTGGAAATAACGCCATATGGCCCCCAGAGGGTTTCGGGGCCAAGGAGTCTTTGAATGCGCCTGACATGTCCGAATTGCGCCGCCCAGTACGAAGTGCCGGATGACGTGATTCCGGACGAGGGACGCGATGTTCAGTGTTCCAATTGCGGCACCACATGGTTCGAAGGCGGACATCGTGCCTCCGAAGTTCAGCAGGCACCGGTCCCGGACGCCTTCGCGCAAGATGACGAAGACCATTTGGCGCAAGAGCCTGACCAGGACGCGGATCAGTCGCACAGCGTGGATGAAAGCGCGGCTCCGGAACCAGAGCCTGAGGTATCCGCGCGCCCGCAGCGGGGACTGGACCCGGCCCTGTCCGATATTTTGCGCGAAGAAGCAGAACGTGAGGCCAGTTTGCGCGCCGCGGCGGCTGCCTCCTCCAGCGGTCTGGAAAGCCAGCCAAACCTCGGCCTTGATGATCTGCCGGAAAGCGACAGCGCCCTGCGCGCCCGTCAGGCCAAGGACCGCATGGCCCGGCTTCATGGGCAGGATCCCCGTCAGCTTGCAGCCGAGGAAAGCGGGCAACGGCGCGATATCCTGCCCGACATCGAAGAGATCAACTCCACTCTGCGCGCAGGCGATACGGCTGCGGCGGCCCAGCCCACAGTCCAAGTGGCCGAGGCGCCCCGCAAAAGCGGGTTTGCTCGCGGGTTTGCACTGACCATCCTGCTCTTCCTGCTGCTGCTGATGGTCTATACCAACGCAGGCCAGATCGCGGAATCGATGCCTCAGGCGGATCCCTATCTCAGCGCCTTTGTCACCTGGGTTGATCAGGCGCGCATCTGGCTGGATGCACAGGTCAAGGCTCTGCAAGCGCCCCAGCTCTGAGGCGGCGCGCAAGCCAATCGATTTCGCTTTGCGGCCTAGAAGCGGTCGAACAGGCGCTGAAGGTAGCCGCGCTCTTCCTCGCTGCGGCTTCGATCCTCTGACCGTCGACGGATTTCTTCCAACAGTTGCCACGCGCGCCCATGGGCCGAGCCTTGATCCGGGACGGATCCGGTCCGCCCCTCATCGATGCCCGTGCTGCGCCCAAGCGGGTCGATACCGCTCGCCGAGGCGTTCGGCTGTGCTTCGCCCTGCCCCTGGTTCTGGCCCGGCTGCTGGCGCTGCGCCATGGCCTCACCAAGGGAACGCATACCTTCGCGAAGCGCCTCCATCGCGTTCGACTGCTGGTCGATCGCCTCGGCCAGATCGCCCTGACGCAGGGCTTCTTCGGCACCTTCCATGGCGCGACCCGCCCGGTCCAGCGCATCGCGGGCATCGCGCCCTTCTTCGCCCCCAAAGGGTAAGCCATTCTGCTGACGCTCAAGCTCATCGCGCAGGGCCTGCTGACGATCGGCCAAGCTCTGTCCGTCCTCTCCCTGCTGGGTGCCGCCCTGCCCCTGGCCAGAGGGATCACCCGCCTGTCCGGAGCCACCAGAGCCTTCGTGGCTTTGGCCACGGCCCTGACCGCCGTTACGTCCCTCGTTGCCCTGGCTTTCTCCGCGCTGAGCGTCGCCGTTGAATTGCTCCTGCAGATCGCGGAAGGCCTGATCCGACAGGCCCTGCTGTTCGCGCAAGGTTTCTGCGAGGCCCTCCATCGCCTCGCGGCCTTCGCCTCCACCGCCCTGCCCCTGCTGGCCCTGGGCCATGCGCATGTTTTCCATCATCTGCTGGAATTCGCGCAGGGCCTGTTCGGCCTCGGCCATGCGCCCCTGTTCCATCAGCTCCTGAATACGATCCATCATCGCCTGCAGATCGTCCTGGTTGAGCTGTATCGTGTTTTCGGACATCTCGCCCGACTCGCCCATTTCGCCATCCTGCTGGGCCTGCCGCTGCAACTGGCGCAGGTAATCATCCGTAGCCTCGCGCAGCTCCTGCATGAGACGGGCGATTTCCTGATCACTTGCCCCTTCGCGCATCGCCTGGCTGAGGCGCTCCTGGGCGCGGCGCATGCGCTCAAGAGCGTCGCCGACATCGCCTTCTTCAAGTGTCACGGCCAGATCCCACAGGGCGGCAGCGATCTCCTCCTGCTGGGGCGGTGTCAGGCCTGCCGCCACATAGCTTTCGAGCTGCCGCAGAATGCCGCGCAGGCGCAGATAGCTGCCCGCATCGCGGAACACCTCGTCCGGGCGGTGCGACAGGGCGCGCAGGATCTGCGCAACGCGCATGCCATTCGCGCGCGCCCACAACAGATCGCGGCGCTGTTCGGCCACGGAGGCGGCCAGCGGATCAAAGAAGCGCCGCGCCGTCAGAGACCCGCCAAAGGGAGCGGCACTACCACTTTGGGCTGCCGCGTCACGTGCAGTGAAGGTAAAGATCACCGGCATGTTGGCCCAGGGGTGCTGGGCAAAGTCCTCGATCAGGTTTTCGGTGAAGTCCTGTCGGCTGCCCGTCAACGGCAGGGGCAGGTCAAGGACGATATCCTCGCGCGGGTCGGGATCGATGCTCAGGCCATGCTGGCGTTCAAGGGCCAGAAGGTCGAGAGAAATGCGAACGCTACCGCCGGTGACGCCATAGTCGTCCTGCGCCGCGAAAGGCAGCGACAAGGCACCGTCAGATCCCATCTCGGGCGTGCCTGCCACGGAAATTGCAGGCGGTGCGTCAGGCGCAAGGGTCACGTCCCAGCTGCGTCCCCCCTGCCCTTCGATGGCAAGCCTGCCCCCCTTGGCAACATCGAACTCCTGCTCGGGGTCGGTGGCCGGGGGCACGTCTCCGGTTCGGGACGACAGGGCCTCATCCAGGCTCAGCGCGCCAATCTCTCCATAAAACCGCAGGGTGATCCGGCTGCCCTCGGGGAGGGTCAGATCGCCTTCGGGCTGGTCGTTGAGATAGAGAACCGGAAGGCCGGTGTAACGCGGCGGCGCGATCCAGCCCTCCCATGTGGGCCCGCTCATGGCAGAGGCCGCGCCGGGGGTCATGCCCGAAAGGCTCCCCACCCGCCACAGAGAGCCAAAGACCAGCGCCACGACCAGCGCCAGCAACGCCATATAGCGCAGGGCGAAAGGATCTGCCGCGGCAATCCTGAGGTTCGGCGCCGGAGCGCGGGCCTCAGCCGCGGCGCGGGCCATCCGCCGCTGATGGGCCTGCCACAGGGCGATCGAGGCCGGATCCGACGCACCGATCGCCTGCGCGTCCAGCAAAGCGCTGACCGGCCGCCCCGGCAATGTCGCGTCCAGGCGGATCAGGGCGTCAGCCTGGCTGGGCCAGGAAATCCGCCGCAGGCCCCAGACCAGAGCGGCCCCCAGCCCCAGCACGCTGATGACTGCGCCGAACCAGACCAGTTCGACGGGAAGTGCATCCTGCAGGCCCAGCATCACAGCGGCCAGCACCGCCATCAGGACCGAGGCCGCGGGCCAGAAGGCGCGCAGCAGCTGCTCGGCCACCAACCCTGCACGGGTCAGCCGCAGCGGCCAGCGCAGGGGCCTCAGGCGTGGATCAGAGTTTGCGAATGCAGAATCACGTGCGGCCATACAGGCAATGCCTCATTCTCACCCATGCGGGCGCGGTTGCGGGGCAGCCCCAACCGCGCAAAACCCGCAGCAGCGATCAGAGCCATTCTGGAATGGTATCGCGGTTTATCATTTCGTCAAAGGACGGACGTCGGCGGATAACCGCGAATTGATCCCCATGCACCAGAACCTCGGGGATCAAGGGGCGCGAGTTGTACTCGCTCGCCATCACCGCACCATAGGCCCCCGCGCTGCGAAAGGCGATCAGATCCCCGGCCCGCAGGGGCGGCATTTCGCGCTGCTTGGCGAAGGTGTCGCCCGTCTCACAGACCGGTCCAACGATGTCATAGGGCTGGCTTTCGATGCCGGGTTCAGGCTCGATAACCGGCACGATATCATGGTGCGCCTCGTACATGGCCGGGCGGATGAGATCGTTCATGGCGCCGTCCACGATGAGGAAATCACGGCCCTCGCCGGATTTGACGTAGATGACCTTGCTGACCATCAGCCCCGCGTTGCCCGCGATCAGGCGGCCCGGCTCAATCTCGATCTCGCAGCCCAGATGGCCAAGGGTGCGCTTGATGAGCGCGCCGTAATCCATCGGCAGGGGCGGTGCCTCGTTCGAGCGGGTGTAGGGAATGCCCAAGCCCCCACCCAGATCCAGACGGCGAATGTCATGGCCTTCGGCGCGTAGGGTCTCGGTCAGTTCGGCAACCTTGCGGTAGGCCGCCTCGAAGGGGGCAAGTTCGGTCAGCTGCGAGCCGATGTGAACGTCAATTCCGACCACTTCCAGCCCAGGCAGGCTGGCGGCATGGGCGTAGACCTCGCTCGCGCGTGAAATCGGAATGCCGAACTTGTTCTCGGACTTTCCAGTGGCGATCTTGGCGTGTGTCTTGGCGTCCACATCCGGGTTGATGCGGATGGTGATGGGCGCGCGGGTGCCCAGCTCAAGCGCGACGGCGTTGATCACCTCCATCTCGGGCTCGGATTCCACGTTGAATTGGCGGATGCCGCCGGACAGGGCGCAGCGGATCTCATCCGCCGTCTTGCCCACCCCGGAAAAGACGATGCGATCGCCCGGCACACCAGCGGCCTTGGCGCGCAGGTATTCGCCCTGGCTGACCACATCCATGCCCGCCCCTGCCTGCGCCAGCGTCTTGAGGATGGCCTGGTTGCTGGCCGCCTTCATTGCGTAGCAGACCAGATGATCCGTGCCCTCCAGCGCCTCGTCGAACAGGCGGAAGTGCCGCAGCAGCGTGGCCGTGGAATAGACATAGAACGGCGTGCCCACGGCGGCTGCAATTTCAGCCACCGGTACGTCCTCAGCGCAGAGCGCGCCATCGCGATAGAGAAAATGATCCATGCTTTGGCGCTTAGACCAAAAGAGGGCGGCGGATCAATGGAATTGTCATCGAAAGAACGCCACAGGCCTATCCCTTGAGCCCGGATGCAATCAGCCTCAGCGCCGCCTCGCGTCGCGCCACGGCGAGGGGGTCTTCGGGGGGAAAAAACGTCAGGTGCAGGAACAGGCCATCGAGCATGGCAATGACGGCCCGCGCCAAGGCCTTGGGCTCACTGTCGCTGCGGATCTGCCCAGAGGCCGCCAGATCCTCAAAATGCTGCGCCCAGTGTCCCGCAAGCCAGTCGAAAAAGCCGCCTACGACCTGCACGCCGCGCGGATCGTTAAAACCGGGGCCGAGGACCTCGAAGATCAGGGAAGTCATCGCGCGCTGCTCAACGCTGACGATCCTGCGCAACAGGGACAGACAGTCCTCAAGGCCTTGCGGCGCAGGCAGGCCCTCGATTTCGGCCCGGATCCGATCGAGGTAAGACTGCACCAGAGCCAGGATCACCTCGTCCTTACCGGTGAAATACAGATACAAAGTCCCCTTTGCCACACCGGCAGCCCGTGCGACATCCACCATCCTGGTCGCGTGATAGCCCGTCTGCGTGAAACACCCCATGGCCGCGTCCAGGATCTGAACACGCATCTTCGGTTTGTCGACGATCTTGGGCATGTCCGATCCCTTCGCTCCAAATTGCGCCATTTGCATGGCGGGGTTGCGCGACCAGGGCATGCAAATGACTTGCGGGTCAGCAACTCGCTTCCTAAATAGCCTCAATCAAAATTGATCAATTGGTCAAAAATGGATTTAACTGAATGGCACAGGATATCAAGACGGCATTTGTGGCCGGCGCGACCGGCTATCTTGGTCGCCGGATCGTCTCCCAGCTCGCGGCACGCGGCTATGACGTCAAGGCACTGGTCCGGGGCGGATCGGACCCCTCGGGGTTTCCCGATGGCGTGCAGCAGGTGCAGGCGGAAGCCACTGATCCGAAGTCCCTGACTGGAATCATGGAGGGTGTGGATCTGGTCATCTCGGCCCTGGGGCTGACACGGCAACCGGACCGACTGAGCTATATGGATGTGGACTATCAGGCCAACCTCAACCTGCTGCGGGAAGCGGTCAACGCAGGAGTTGACCAGTTTGCTTATGTGCACGTTCTGACGCGCGGCGCCCCGGCTTCGGACCTCGTTGCCGCCAAGGCACGATTTGTAGCAACGCTGCAGACGGCCCCGCTCAGGACCTGTGTGATCCGTCCCAACGGGTTCTTTGCCGATATGGAAGAGGTCCTTGCAATGGCCAAACGCGGCCGGGTCTGGCTGATCGGAGATGGGTCGGCGCGCATCAATCCCATTGATGGCTGCGATCTGGCAAAGGTCACGCTGGACAGCATCGAGGCCGGAGCAGAGGACGTGGAGATTGGCGGCCCTCAAATCCTGAGCCTGGATCAGATTGCGGACCTTGCATTCATGGCCCTCAACCGCTCCCCGCGGATCACGCATCTCCCCAATTGGATGGGGCAGGCCGCTCTTGGGGTTTTGAAACGCCTTGCCCCGCGTCACATCTGGGGACCGTTCGAATTCTTCCTGACCTCGTGCCAGCAGGATGCCATCGGACCCTGCCACGGAGACCGGCTGCTGAGCAATCACTTCAAGGCGTTGTGTTCCGGGACAAGCCCAACCGGCCTTGCGACCGTCAGCCCCCGATAGACACCCCGGCCCGCGCGGTGCCGGAAACCGTCACCCCTGTGGACGTCGTGGTGGTGCGTGTCGGATCGGGTTTCGGGACGTATCCCTGAGGCTCACAGGCCGAAACCACGCAGACCGACAGCACCAGGACAATCTGCTTTGTTTTCATTGAGGCCATGAAAGACTACCTTTTTGCGGTGACGGTGGGATAGCGACCCGCCGGGATCGATCAGGGGGCGCGTTGGGATCAGATGGCACCTGACCGCTGCACTAGAACCCCAGCAGCAGATTGAACGGGCCCTTTTGAACGCCCACGCTTCCACCCGCGTGAACGCCGCTACTCGAAACCGAAACCCCTGCGTTCAGCGCCGGACGCACAGGCTCACCATCGACGCCACAGGCCGCAAGCGTAGTGACCGCAAGAAGACTGAGAAGAAGCAGGCGCATCAGGTTTGTTCCTCTGACTGTCGGGAGGTGGCTCGATTATGGGCGGGGCGCACGGCAATCACAAGCGCCCCATCCAAATGGCTCTGGCAGAAACCCGCCGGTGGCCGCTCTATCCTGCCAACAGCTCTTTCCAGCGGGCGACCTGTGCACGCACCTGTGCAGGCGCGGTGCCACCATAGGACATGCGCGAATTGACCGAGTTCTCGACCCCAAGCACCGTGAAGATATCCTCGGTGATCCCGGCATGAACCCCCTGCATGTCCTCAAGGCTGAGGTCCGGCAGATCACAGCCGCGCCCTTCGGCCATGGCAACGAGGGTGCCTGTCACATGGTGCGCATCGCGGAAGGGCACCTTCAGCACCCGCACCAGCCAGTCGGCAAGATCGGTGGCGGTGGAAAAACCGGACCCCGCAGCGGCGGCCAGCGAGTCGCGGTTGGCGGTCATGTCCTTCACCATGCCCTCCATCGCGGCCAAGGCCAGCATCCAGTTATCAGCGGCGTCAAAGACCTGCTCCTTGTCTTCCTGCATGTCCTTGGAATAGGCCAGCGGCAGGCCCTTCATCACCATCATCAGCGCGGTGTTGGCGCCATAGATGCGGCCCACCTTGGCGCGGATCAGCTCAGCCGCATCGGGGTTCTTCTTCTGCGGCATGATGGACGAGCCGGTCGAGAAACGATCCGACAGTGTCACGAACCGGAACTGCGCCGAGGACCAGATCACCAGCTCTTCGGCAAAGCGGGACAGGTGCACCGCACAGATCGAGGCGACACTGAGGAATTCGAGCGCGAAATCACGGTCCGAAACCGCATCGAGCGAGTTTGCCGCCGGACGGTCAAAGCCCAGCGCCTGTGCCGTCATCTCGCGGTCGATGGGGAAGGATGTGCCCGCCAGCGCCGCCGCGCCAAGGGGGCTTTCGTTCATCCGCGCGCGGGCGTCGCGCACGCGGGACAAATCGCGGCCGAACATCTCCACATAGGCCATCATATGATGGCCCCAGGTGACGGGCTGTGCGGTCTGAAGGTGGGTGAAACCGGGCATCACCCAGTCGGCGCCCGCCTCGGCCTGCGCCAGAAGTGCGCGGATCAGCGCCAGAAGGCCGCTTTCGGCGGCATCGAACTGATCGCGCACCCAGAGTTTGAAATCGGTCGCCACCTGATCGTTGCGCGACCGGCCCGTGTGCAGACGGCCGGCAGGCTCTCCGATGATCTCTTTCAGGCGGGCCTCCACGTTCATGTGGATGTCTTCCAGCGCGGTGGAGAACTGGAAGCTGCCGCTTTCGATCTCTGACAAGACCGTGAGCAGACCTTCCCGAATGGCCTCGGCGTCGTTATCCGTAATAACGCCTGTTGCGGCCAGCATCGCCGCATGGGCCCTTGAGCCCGCGATGTCCTGGGCCGCCATACGCTTGTCAAACCCGATCGAGGCATTAATTGCCTCCATGATCGCGTCAGGGCCAGCGGCAAAGCGGCCGCCCCACATCTGGTTTGAGGATTGATCTGTCATGGCTGAACCCCGGAGATAACATGCGTCTGTTTCGTCACCTCACCCTTTATATGGCCCTGAGCTTGGGTGCAAATGCCGCCTTGGCCGCAGATGTCGCAACGCTGGAAGGCCTGCGTGCGGACAGCCTGAAACGACTGGTCGTGCATAGCGAACCACGGCCCGTGTCGGACGCCGAATTCTTCCTTGAGGATGACAGCGGCACCGCGACACTCGCCGACTACAAAGGAAAGATCGTCCTCTTGAACTTCTGGGCCACCTGGTGCGCGCCCTGCCGCAAGGAAATGCCACAGATCGCCGAGCTGCAGGAGGAATTCGGCGGTGAAGATTTCGAGGTGCTGACCATCGCCACCGGACGCAACACGCCAGCGGGCATCGTGAAGTTCTTTGAAGAAAACGGCATCACCAACCTGCCCCGCCACACCGACCCCAAACAGGCGCTGGCCCGCACCATGGCGGTGATCGGCCTGCCCATCACCGTGCTGATCAACCGCGACGGGCAAGAGGTTGCGCGCCTCCTTGGGGACGCAGTATGGAACAGCGACAGCGCCAAGGCAATTGTTGCCGCGATGATCGAAGGAGAGTAGCCTCCGGTTGAATTCCCGGCAGGGGGCAACGTATTCCCCTTGCCGTCATCCGGAGGAAGACCCATTTTCAAGAAAACACTTTTGGCCCTGGCGGCTGTGGCCACGATCAGCCCAGCAGCAATCGCCGGGGAACTGCGCCTTGTCGACGGCCCCGCTGTCCTGACCCTCCACAGCAGAGCCAAGCTGAGTCCTGACGCTGAAACCGCCCTCAGAACGCTTGCAGAAAGTAACTTCTATGGCGCTTTTGTCGTTTCCAGAGATGGTCAAGGCTATGCCTACAACCAAGGCATCAATAGCCTCAAGGCTGCCCGAGACCTCGCGCTGATGAGCTGCCGGAGTGCCGGTAATTCCGGTTGCAAGATCTATGCAACGCTGGCCCCCAAAGACTACTCCCCATCACGACGTGATGTCACTCTGTCGGCTCGAAACCTCGATTACTTCAACGCAACCTATAGAACACGAGCGGCAGCTGGTGGGTATTCCGCTTTTGCCATCAACGGACTTGGCAGTGCCGGCTACGCAGCAAACTACAAGACAGCAGAGGAAGCAGAACAACGTGCTATCGGCGAGTGCGGAATAGCAACCGCCAAGCTGTTCAACAAGCCGGGCATTCCACTGACACCGGCGCAAATCATGAGGTCCGCCAAATGGAAGTGCCGGATCGTGCACCAGATCAGTCCATCTCATACTGATTGACCTTCGGGTTTCTGCATATCTTGCGTGCGCCTTCCCCCACGCAACCTTTGACAGCCCCCTGCTGACAGCTTCATTCTGCCCACAGGGAGGACGACATGCCACTGGAACTGCTGCTGATCATGGTTGTCGGCGGGGTCAGCCTCGTTGCGCTGATCTTGCATATGACCGGCCGCTCGGCTCAAACCGTTCTGTCAGCCGAGGATGCACGCGCGGCCTGGCATCGCCATTTCCCCGATGACGAAGTGCGTCAGGTGATGGTCTCGGAAGATCACCACGCGGCACTCGTGCAGACGAGTGAGGCAACAGGTGTTCTTTGGTCCTTTGGCGCCGATACAGTCGCCCGCCACCTCATCGATTTCGACGTGATGGAAACCGAACACGGCCTGCGCCTTGAGTTTCACGATTTCGGCACGCCCGGCGTTTCCCTCGCCCTCGCGCCCGGCGAGCGCACGCGCTGGCAACAGCTGATGACATCCCCTGACGGAGCCCTGCCATGAGTGATACGATCACCTATCCCGACGTGACCCAATATGCGGTGCCCTTCTTCATCGCTGCGATCCTGGCCGAATTCCTGTGGATCGCCATCAAGGGGCGCGGCGGGCGGTACGAGACCCGCGATGCGCTCACCTCGCTGATCATGGGCGCGGGCAGCGTCGCCTCGGGGCTGATCCTGGGGTTCATCGCCTGGGGATTCTTCATGCTTCTGTGGCGGGTCACCCCGCTGGACATGGGCACATCGATCTGGGCCATCGTCGCCTGCTTCGTGCTGGACGATCTGCGCTACTATTGGGTGCATCGCTTCGGCCACCGGGTGCGCTGGGTCTGGGCTTCCCACGTGAACCACCACTCCAGCCAGCATTACAACCTGACCACCGCGCTGCGGCAGACCTGGACCGGCACCTTCACCTTCATGATGGTGGTCCGCGCGCCGCTGGTGCTGATGGGCTTTCACCCGGCGCTGGTGCTGTTCGTGGGTGGCATCAACCTTGTCTACCAGTTCTGGATCCATACCGAGGCCATCGGCAAGATGCCCCGCTGGTTCGAGGCGGTGATGAACACCCCCAGCCACCACCGCGCGCACCACGGGCGCAACCCTCGCTATCTGGATTGCAACTATGCGGGCGTTTTCATCATCTGGGACAGGATGTTCGGCACCTTCGTGCCCGAACAGGAGAATGACCGCGTGGATTATGGCCTTGTTCACAACATTGGCAGCTTCAACCCGCTGCGCGTTGCGTTCCACGAATGGGTCGGCATCTTTCGCGACATGACCCAGCCGGGCCTCACCTTGAAGCAGCGTCTCCTCTATGCCGTTGCCCCGCCCGGCTACAGCCACGATGGCAGCCGCGACACCAGCGAAGAGATCAAGGCAAAACACCTGGCCCGCAACCCCAAGGACAGGGGTACGCCGGGGTTTGAGGCGTCGGCAGATGCATCCTGACCCAAAACGCGGGATCCGGTCGATATGGATCACGCTGCGGAAAAATCGGTAAAATTGCAGCTTTAAACCTCGCTTCACCCTTTTGCCCGAAAGTGCAATCCGAAGCATAGTTTACCTGCAGGCACGCAGGGCAAGCCGGGGGAATCACGGTGAACAAAAGACGCTGGAAGAAGGCGGACATGCCGGAAGGCGCAGAAAGCCCGCTGAATGCGGCCGTTGTGTCGCGTGACCGCTCGACCCTCGACATGGTTGCAGAGGCCGTGAAACACGACCAGACCATGCTGGCCTTTCAGCCGGTCATGCAGGCCATGCCGCCCCATCAAACTGCATTCTACGAAGGCTACATCCGGGTTCTTGATCCCACGGGCCGGGTCATTCCTGCGCGCAACTTCATGCATGTGGTTGAAGAAACCGAGATCGGTCGCGCCCTTGATTGCCTTGCCTTGCAGCATGGTCTCAAAGCGCTTGCCAAATCCCCCCAGATCCGCCTGTCGGTGAACATGTCGGCCCGCTCCATCGGATATGGCCGCTGGATGGATGTGCTGAATCGCTTCCTGAAAAAGGATGCAACGATCGGAGAACGTCTGATTCTGGAAATCTCCGAAGCCTCGGCCATGGCCACACCGGAGCTGGTCATAGACTTCATGCAGCGGATGCAAAGGCATGGCATTGCCTTTGCGCTCGACAATTTTGGCGCGGGCACGACGGCCATCGGCCATTTCCGCAACTTCTTTTTTGACGCGGTCAAGATCGACGGTCAGTTCATCCGCGGCATCAGCGAAAACGCCGATAACCAGGCCGTCACCTGCGCGCTGGTCGGTATCGCCAAACAGTTCGATATGCTGGTTGTGGCCGAGTCGGTGGAAACCGAAGCCGATGCGCAGTTCCTCGTCTCCATCGGGGTGGACTGCATGCAGGGCTTCCTGTTCGGTGCCCCCACGGTCAGCCCACCCTGGCTGGAAGAGATGAAGGAACGCAGCCGCGCCTGACGCGCCCTCTACAAAACAGCACTCAGATGGGTCCACACCTCAAAGCCACCACATCCGGTGGCTTTTTGCATCTCTGGCGGTTGACTTCTTCTCAACCCCTGAGACACCCTGTCGATTGCTGCAGGTGCAGCAATACGCTATGCCTGCCCGGGACTAAGGGAGGGAAGGTCGCCATCGCGGTGTTTTGATTTCACCATCATCCGCGCTGGTGAGACTGTCCCACGTACATTTGTTGGCAGAGGACCCATATAAATGACCAATGTTGTAATCGCATCCGCCGCGCGGACCGCCGTCGGTAGCTTTGGCGGCGCGTTCGCCAATACCCCGGCCCACGATCTGGGGGCTGCCGTTCTGGAAGCCGTCGTCGCCCGCGCCGGGATCGACAAGAGCGAAGTTTCGGAAACCATCCTTGGTCAGGTTCTGACTGCGGCCCAGGGTCAGAACCCTGCCCGCCAGGCCCATATCAACGCAGGCCTGCCGATCGAAAGCGCGGCCTGGGGGATCAACCAGGTCTGTGGCTCGGGTCTGCGCGCCGTGGCCCTTGGCGCTCAGCACATCCAGCTGGGTGACGCCTCGATCGTCTGTGCAGGCGGTCAGGAAAACATGACCCTCAGCCCCCATGCGGCTCACCTGCGTGCGGGTCACAAGATGGGCGACATGAAGTATATCGACACAATGATCCGCGACGGCCTGTGGGATGCTTTCAACGGCTACCACATGGGCCAGACCGCCGAGAATGTTGCCGAAAAATGGCAGATCTCCCGCGATCAGCAGGACGAATTCGCCGTCAGCAGCCAGAACAAGGCCGAAGCGGCGCAGAAGGCCGGCAAATTCGCCGACGAGATCGCTGCCTTCACCGTGAAGACCCGCAAGGGCGACATCGTGGTGGACCAGGACGAATACATCCGCCACGGCGCCACCATCGAAGCGATGCAGAAACTGCGCCCCGCCTTCACCAAGGACGGCTCGGTCACCGCGGCCAACGCTTCGGGTCTCAACGACGGCGCCGCCGCCACCCTCCTGATGAGCGCCGATGAAGCCGAAAAGCGCGGCATCGAGCCGCTGGCGCGGATCGCCTCTTACGCGACCGCCGGTCTTGATCCGTCGATCATGGGTGTCGGCCCAATCTACGCGTCGCGCAAGGCGCTGGAAAAGGCCGGCTGGAGCGCATCGGACCTGGATCTGGTCGAAGCCAACGAAGCCTTTGCCGCGCAGGCCTGCGCGGTGAACAAGGAAATGGGCTGGGATCCCGAGATCGTCAACGTCAACGGCGGCGCCATCGCCATCGGCCACCCCATCGGCGCCTCGGGCTGCCGGGTGCTGAACACGCTTCTGTTCGAGATGAAGCGGCGCGGCGCCAAGAAGGGCCTGGCCACCCTCTGCATCGGCGGCGGTATGGGCGTCGCCATGTGTGTGGAGCGCCCGTAATTTGAGCGTAAAACCTGACATAACAAGGGGCGCCACTGTGGCGCCCTTTTCTTTTATGCTTCAAAGGTTTGTAGGGGGTGCGACAATTTATGCGGCACCGCAGCAAAATTCTCCGCGAAATATTGTTGCGCATAATTGACCCTGCATGTAGCAAGATTACCAAGCAAATGAATCACTGGAGGAAAACTCAATGGCACGTACTGCACTCGTCACCGGCGGCTCCCGCGGCATCGGCGCAGCAATTTCCAAGGCGCTGAAGGCCGAAGGCTATAACGTCGCGGCCACCTATGCCGGCAATGACGAAGCCGCGGCCAAGTTCACCGAAGAAACCGGCATCCAGACCTACAAGTGGAATGTTGGCGACTACGATGAAAGCAAGGCCGGCATCGAAAAGGTCGAGGCAGATCTTGGCCCGATCGACGTGGTCGTCGCCAATGCCGGCATCACCCGCGATGCCCCCTTCCACAAGATGACCCCCGAGCAGTGGCACCAGGTGATCGACACCAACCTGACCGGCGTGTTCAACACCATTCACCCGGTGTGGCCCGGCATGCGCGAGCGCAAGTTCGGCCGCATCATCGTGATCTCCTCGATCAACGGTCAGAAAGGCCAGTTCGCCCAAGTGAACTATGCCGCAACCAAGGCCGGCGATCTGGGCATCGTGAAGTCCCTGGCGCAGGAAGGCGCCCGTGCAGGCATCACCGCCAACGCCATCTGCCCCGGCTACATTGCCACCGAAATGGTGATGGCGGTGCCGGAAAAGGTCCGGGAATCGATCATTGGCCAGATCCCGACCGGCCGCCTGGGTGAGCCCGAGGAAATCGCCCGCTGCGTGACCTTCCTCGCCTCTGACGATGCAGGCTTTATCAACGGCTCGACCATTTCGGCCAATGGCGGACAGTTCTTCGTCTGATCCCGGATCGGACGCGCCAAACGAACAAGGGCCGGTCCATCAGGACCGGCCCTTTTCAAATCCCGTAAGGACATGCGCGCTATGCCCAGCGGGAAACTCCAGCGTGAACCAAGCTGGGCTTGCTGCGGCGAAACAGCCGCGCCCAGAAGGACTTCAGAACCTGACCGCGTTCCGCGTGGGCGCGCTGCATGGCCAGTTTGATATCTGCGTTGGCTGTATATTCCATCTTGCAAACCTCCGTTTCGGATCAGCATCGTTAACTTGATCTGAATATGAGCTACCGGAAGACAGCTTACAAACGAGACTTTTCATTCACTCAGTTAAGTATTACTTATGTGACTATGCCAGATCGCCTACCTCCCTTGACCGCCCTGCGTGCCTTTGATGCCGCTGCCCGCCACATGTCTTTTGCCAAGGCAGCAGAGGAATTGAACGTGACGCCCGCCGCCCTGTCCTTTCAGATCAAATCGCTCGAAGAGCATTTGGGCGAGCCGCTGTTCCGCCGCCTCAACCGCGCGGTCGAACTGACCGAAGCCGGACGCACCCTGGCCCCGGGCGCCGCCGAAGGCTTTGAAATCCTGGGTGATGCCTGGCGTGCAACCCGCCGCCTGCAGGACAACAGCACCCTTACCGTGACGGCCGGTCCGGCTTTCACGGCAAAATGGCTGGCGCCCCGTCTGTATGAGTTCGCCCGCGCCCATCCTGAAATTGATCTTCGCTTCTCGGCCACCCTCCGGATGATGGATTTTGACCGCGATGAGGTGGACGTGGCGATCCGCTTCGGTCTCGGCCCCGACGAAGGGTTGTGGTCCCTGCCGCTGCGCAATGAATGGCTGACGCCGGTCATGACGCCGGAGCTGGCGGAAAAATACACCACGCCGGAAAGCCTGACAGAGGCGCCGCTCTTGTTCGACGAATCCCTGCACTTCATCACGCCGCCCTGTGACTGGCCCGCCTGGTTTGCCAGCCAGGGCATTGATTTCGCCCCTTCCCACGGCGCCCATTTCTCGCAGGCGGACCACGCGGTTGACGCGGCCCTTGCCGGCGTTGGTGTCGCCCTTGGACGCAGGGCTGTCATTGTTACCGACCTCCATGCGGGCCGCCTGGTGGCCCCCTTCAAGACGGCCATCGGGATCCAGGGCCGGTTTCGCTTTGTCTGCGCGAAGGGCACCGAAGATCGCCCCCAGATCAAGGCGTTTCGCGATTGGTTCATGGGAGAGATTGAAAAAACCTCGTATGTGTCGGAAGGTTTCGAGATTATCCCCGTGGAAGAGATCTCCCTGAAATGACTGCCACCTCCCCCGACACCCGCGCGCAAGGCCGGGCCACCGCGATTGGATTTGTGGCGGTTCTCTTGTGGGCGCTGCTGGCCCTTTTCACCGTCGGCACGGCGCCTGCCCCGCCGCTCCTGCTGAACGCGATCTGCTTCACCATCGGCGGCTCCATCGGCCTTGCCTGGACCTTGCTGAGCGGCGGGTTGCGAGAGCTGCGCTACGTGCCTTTGCGCGTCTACCTTTTTGGCACACTGGGGCTTTTTGGCTATCACGCGCTCTATTTCTCGGCACTGCGGCTTGCCCCCGCTGCAGAGGCGGGGCTGATCGCCTATCTCTGGCCGCTGCTGATCGTCCTGTTCTCAGGACTTCTTCCGGGTGAGCGCCTGCGGCTCGGCCACCTTTTCGGGGCGCTTTTGGCTTTTGCCGGTGCCGCGACGATCCTCGGCGGCGGAGCAACCGGCATCGACACCCAGTATTTGCCCGGTTACGGGCTGGCCTTTCTCTGCGCGCTCACCTGGTCCAGCTACTCTGTCCTGTCCCGCCGGTTGGGCAATGCGCCGACGGCCTCTGTCGCCATCTTCTGCCTTGCAACGGCGGTTTTGTCCTGGGGCATGCATTTCGCACTGGAAGAAACCATTTGGCCAGACGGCGCACTCGGCTGGCTGTCCGCCATCGGGCTTGGCCTTGGTCCGGTTGGGCTGGCGTTCTACGTCTGGGACATTGGCGTGAAAAAGGGAGACATCCAGCTTCTGGGCACCAGTTCCTACGCGGCGCCCCTGTTGTCGACCCTGATCCTTGTGCTTTTTGGGGTCTCTGCTCCGACATGGTCGCTGGCCATTGCGGCCCTGCTGATCACCGCCGGAGCCCTGCTTGCCGCGCGCAGCAGCGCAAAAGCCGACCACTCCTGACTGACTTGAGTGCGCACACCCAAATGCCTTGAATACAAAAGGGCTGCCGTGGTTCGGCAGCCCGGTCTTGGGTCGTTCCGAGGTATGCGGCAGCGCTCAAAAGCGCCGCCCCAGGTCAAGTTCCCCGGTCCACTGCCGGGACGGGTGGCTCAATGCGCAACTTCGGCGACCGAAAGTCGCGCAATCTCTTCCTTGAGCTTGAGTTTCTGCTTTTTCATGGCCGCAACTTGCAGACCGTCCGCGCCGGGTGCGCGTTGGGCCTGTTCGACTTCCATGCTGAGGTGCTCGTGCTTCTTCTTCAGTTCAGTCAGATGCGAGCTTAGGCTCATGCCGTTCCTCCTTTTTGAGCAAGATACGCCCTGCGCTGTGCAGGACATTTCAAGTGGAGCACAAGAAATCGAATCTGTCACGCTGCAGACGCACGGTTTTGTCATCAAATTGTCGCATAAGCCAAAGACCGCCAAAATCGACCGCTCCCATCGGCAAAAAGGGCGCAATTGAAGCGTCAAAAGATCATGCAAAACTTGAAGGACGTAGGCCGCACCCCCATATGAGCGCGGCTTCAGGAAGCTTGATCTCCGCCGAATACTACCGTTGAGAAGCCAAATCACCTAGACGACGGCCAAGGAAGGGGCGCAGCCTGCCGCAACACTGCAGAGATCTCGCAGGTGTAACTCTCCCCATCCTGCTCGTGGCGCAGCCCTTCATGCAGGACCAGCGGCGCATGAAGCCGAAACGCGGCCCTCCCTCCCTTGCACGCGCGCAGGATCACCAGTTCCGCCGCCCGCCCCTGCCGCGGCGCCAAAGGCAGAACTTCGATCGAGCCAAGCCGCCCCTCGCAAGCCATCAACATGTCCGGCAAACGGTCCGCGCGCTGGATCATGTGCAGAGAGCCGCGCGGGGCCAGCCGTTTGGCCGCAACCGAGATCCACGCCTGCAAAGGGGTTTCCTCGCCCAGCGCCACCCGGCGCCCGGCATCATGGGCCTGACAGTGCGCTCCGGTACGATAGTATGGCGGATTTGCGATGACTCTGGAGAACTGGCGTTGGCGCAAAGCAGGGGGCAGCGCTGCCAGATCCGCCTCAAGGACCTCAACCACCTGCCCATTGAGTGCGGCGTTGCGACGCGCCAGATCTGCATAGGCGCCCTGCACCTCCACACCGGTCAGAGACAGGCCATCGAGGCGCGCACCGAGGCACAAAAGCGCCTGCCCCGCTCCGCAGCCCAGCTCAAGCACACTGTCGCCGGGCTCTGCCCCGACGCTGGCCGCAAGCAAAACCGGATCCACACCCGCACGGTATCCCTTCAGGGGCTGTAAAAGCCGCACCCGCCCGCCCAGAAAGTCGTTGCAGGTCAGGTCACTCTCCGAAAACCCGCTCATCGCCCCAGGGGGATTTCATTGTCCCGCATGACCTTCAGTGCCGGATCATAGTCATCAGGGTGGACCAGCAATCTTTGCGGAATTGCCCCTGTCCCACCCGTGAGGACGCTCATATTTACGTCCACATGAAAGCAGTCTATATCCTCACCCTCAAGAAGGGCGGAGGCGAAGGCAAGGACGGTTGGGTCGGTGCTGCGAAGAAGTTCCTTCATGGGGATGGATCTAAGAGCAAGGGACCTACCTTGTCGAGCGTGAAAGCCAAGAATGCAATGGACCAAGTGATAATGCAAAAGCCGCACGAGTTGCTTGCAGCCACCCTCAGCGAGGAAATGGCAGCGGTGAACGGCCTGATCCGTACGCGCATGACCTCTGAACATGCGCCCCGCATCCCCGAGGTGACCGCGCATCTGGTCGAGGCAGGCGGCAAACGCCTGCGCCCGATGCTGACCCTGGCCGCCGCGCGCCTGTGCGGATACGAGGGTGACAACCACGTTAAACTGGCCGCAACGGTCGAGTTCATCCATACCGCGACGCTGCTTCATGATGATGTGGTCGACGAAAGCGGCCAGCGCCGGGGCCGCCCGACGGCGAACCTCTTGTGGGACAACAAAAGCTCGGTTCTGGTTGGCGACTATCTCTTTGCCCGCAGCTTCCAGCTGATGGTCGAGACCGGCTCGCTGCGCGTACTGGATATCCTGGCCAATGCCTCGGCCACCATTGCCGAGGGCGAAGTCCTTCAGATGACTGCGGCAACGGACCTCAAGACGGACGAGGCCATCTATCTGCAGGTGGTGCGTGGCAAGACAGCAGCCCTGTTCTCGGCGGCGACCGAGGTTGGCGGCGTCATCGCGGGGGTGGATGAGGATCGGGTAAAGGCGCTTTTCGACTATGGTGATGCGCTAGGCATTGCCTTTCAGATTGCCGATGATCTGCTCGACTATCAGGGTGACAGCAAGGCCACGGGCAAGAACGTCGGGGATGATTTCCGCGAACGCAAACTGACGCTGCCGGTGATCAAGGCGGTCGCGCAGGCCAGCGATGAAGAACGTGCCTTCTGGATGCGAACCATCGAGAAGGGCCGCCAGGAAGACGGTGATCTTGAGCACGCCATGGCGCTGATGGAGAAATACGGCACACTTGAGGCCACGCGGCGTGACGCCATTGCCTGGTCCGACAAGGCAAAGGCAGCGCTCGAAGCCCTGCCGGATCACCCCATTCGCCAGATGCTGCATGATCTGGCCGACTACGTCGTGGCCCGCCTGCACTGACCTCGAAGGCACCGTTCTGGCCGCAATAGAAGCTCTCCCGCGCCCGCAGGCTCAGATGGCTGCGCCATCTCATCCCTGGCGGTCTTGGGCCCGGCATCGGGCAAAGGACCGATGCTGTCGCATATGAAGAACCGCCCCGTTTTCGTCAAAAACCGGGTCAAGGGAGGCGCAGCCTCCGCGCATCGCGCGGCTTGCCCTTGAGGCGGGTTTTGACAAGCCACACTTGCTCTGGCTCCTGATGAGCACAGATGCTCTTCAGGAGCCTCTCAGCAGAAACCTTCATCAGCGTGCCGCAGGCGCGCTGCCGGGCCCAAGGCTTTGCGCCGCATCTTTGATGCTGCGACAAAGGCGCGGGAGCACGCCGCCCGTCCTGAGGCTAGAGCAGCCGTCCGGCAGCAGCCCACCATTCCGGTTGGGCCGCACGGATCGCTTCGCTCGCGCGTCTTGCCTCGCCACTCTTCGGGGGAAACAGCGCAAAACACGTCGCACCCGATCCGGACATGGCCCAGAACAGCGCGCCCGTCGCCTCCAGAACCTCAAGAACCGAGCCAATCACCGGCTGCAGCGCAATGGCCGGGGCCTGCAGGTCGTTGCGCTGCCCTCCCAGCCAGTGCGCAAGCTCTGCGGCTGTTTTCCAATGCGGCAATTCCCGTGGCATCGGTGCATTCGCTGGCGAAGTCAGGCTGCGAAACACAGCCGGAGTGGACACAGATACCCCGGGATTCACCAACAGGATCTCACACTGCGGAAGGGCTGATACACGAGACAACGTCTCACCAATGCCTTCCATCCGCCAGCTGTCGGGCTTCATGCAGACCGGCACGTCAGCGCCAAGGGAGAGCAGATCCGATGACGCCGGCAGCTCCGTGCCCCAGTGCTCTGACAGCGCGCGCAGGGCCGCAGCCGCATCGGACGAGCCGCCCCCGATCCCCGCTGCGGCAGGCAAGTGCTTCTCGAGAACGATCCCTGCCCCCTGCCCTTCGGGTCTCATCAGCTGCGCCGCCTGCAGGACAAGGTTGGCGCCATCCGTGGGCACGCCCGCGGCTTTTGGCCCCGTGACCTGCAAGGATAGATCCGGCGCCGAGCGCACCCGAATCACATCCCCCACATCGCAAAAGGCCACCAAACAATCCAAAAGGTGATAGCCATCGGCGCGGCGGCCGGTCACATGCAGGGTCAGGTTGATCTTGGCCGGAGCAAAGGCCTCAACCGCCATTGGCAACCTTCAGAGGCTCCGCGCCTTCCTCGGCCAGAACCACGTCCAGCCCGACCTCCAGCTTTCGGCGGATGCGGTCCGGATCGGCCTCACCGTCTCCCTCGCCTGCGCGAATGAAGGAGAGCGCCCGCTTCCACTGGAATTCTGCCTCGCGCTTGCGGCCCACCGCCCAGAAGACATCGCCGAGGTGATCGTTGACCACCGGGTCCACCGGCATCAATTCGACCGCACGCTCCATATGGCCCACGGCCTCTTCATAGCGCCCAAGCCGGTACAACACCCAGCCCAGAGAATCCACGATATAGCCAGAATCGGGGCGGGCCGCGACGGCGCGTTCGATCATGTCCAGCGCCTCATCGAGGTTCTTGCGCTTTTCGACAAGAGAGTACCCGAGGTAGTTCAAGACCTGCGGACGGTCAGGCTCCAGCGCAAGGGACGCGCGGAAGTCGGCCTCTGCCTTGTTCCACATATCGAGCCGTTCATGGCTGATCCCGCGCGCATAGTACAGGAACCAGCGGCTGCCCGAGTCCTCGGGCGTGAACTCAAGCGCCTTGTCATAGGCGGCAATCGCACCTTCATAGTCTTCCTGCTGACGCAACAGGTCACCAAGACTGACATGCACTTGCGGCAGCTCTGGGTAGGCGTCGGCCAGATGGTTCAGGACCTCGGCCGAGGCATCGGGCTTGGCCGAGCGGCGCAGCGCCTCGGCCCGCCCCATTTCGGCAGCGTAATAATCGGGGTGCTCTCGCGGCACCTGCTTGTAGGTCTCGATCGACAGCGGGAACCGGCCCAGATCGTCCAGCAGTTCCGCGCTCAGCAGAACCGCGTCCACATGGACCGGATTGAGGGCCGCAGCCATCCGCGCGTACATAAGCACATAGTCACCGGGCTGCTGACCATTGAGCGCCGATCCCATCGTGAAAAAGACTTCGGCAATTCCTTCCAGCGGGGTGGCCGCGATGGAGAACCCAAGCGGCTCGCCCGCGTCCAGACGCGCACGGATATCAGAGATGGCAGGATCGTAGGCCGTCCCGAAAGCACCGTTCAGAACCTCGAGTGCCTTTTCGTTCTCTCCCAGTTGCGACAGGATCTGCAACCGCGCCAGAACCGATTGGCGCGACAGGCGTGTCAGCTTTCCGCCATCTGCCGCGAACATCTCTTCGGCCCCCTTGTAGTCGCCAACCGAGGCCAGGGCGAGCGCCTGGTGATAGTGCGCGTAAGGACGCAGGTTCTGATCCGCTGCGAGGGTTTCAAAGCTTTGCATAGCGGCAGATACTGCGCCTTCGCCCATATGGGCCCATGCGGTCAGAAGGCCATCCACCAGCGGATGAATATCCCGGATGGCAAGGTCGCGGGACAGAATATCGACAAAGGCCCCCCGCTGGGCAAAATCCCCGACCATGACCATATTGGCCGCATGGCTGCGCAGCTCCATCTGCCACAGGCGCTGCGCGACCGGGATGGCGTGCTTGATCTTCCCCTGTGCCAACTGGGCAAAGACCACATTCTCCATCAGCACCGGATTGCCAGGATCGCGCACCAGGGCGCGGGTGTAATACTCTGCCTGGGCCGAGAAGTCGCTGTCATAGGTGGCAGCGCGTCCGGCCAGATAGGCCCCGGCCAGACCATCGGCCTGCGCTGGTGACGGGGCCGCGAAGGGCACCGTCAGCGAGACTGCAAGCGCGACCAGCGCCTTGGATGACAGGGTGCGAAGAGTTTGAACCGGCACAGGGACCTCCCCCAAGGATGATGGATGACTGCAAGTGAAGTGTTGTGAAAAACGTAGTCCGCAGCCGCCCGACACGCAATGGGGCGCCCCGAGGGGCGCCCCACTTTTACGATATTTGTGGCAGGATTGGTGAAAACCCGCCCAAAGACGACCGCTGTACCGTCAAGCCTTACATGTTGGGATAGTTCGGCCCGTCACCGCCCTGCGGCGTGGTCCAGGTGATGTTCTGGCTCGGATCCTTGATGTCACAGGTCTTGCAGTGCACGCAGTTCTGGAAGTTCACCACGAACTCGGGCTTGCCGTCCTTTTCCACCACCTCGTAGACGCCTGCCGGGCAGTACCGTTGCGCGGGTTCCGCGTATTTCGGCAGGTTGACCGAGATCGGCGTATCCGCATTGCCAAGGCGCAGGTGGCAGGGCTGGCTTTCCTCGTGGTTGGTCATCGCAAAGGAGACGTTGGTCAGCCGGTCGAATGACAGGGTGCCATCGGGCTTCGGGTACTCGATCGGCTGGTGCTTGCTGGCTTCCTCGGTGGCCTCGGCGTCGTTCTTGCCATGGCCGAGGGTGCCGAACAACGACAGACCCAGGATGTTGTTGGTCCACATGTCCAGCCCGCCAAGGACGAGGGAGGCCGTAAGGCCCCACTTCGACCACATGGGTTTGACGTTGCGCACCATCTTGAGATCCTTGCCGATCGCGCCATTGCGCACGTCAGCCTCATAGGCGGAAAGTTCGTCACCCGAACGGTCGGCCTTGATCGCCTCATAGGCGGCTTCGGCTGCGGCCTTGCCCGACAGCATCGCGTTGTGGTTGCCCTTGATGCGCGGCACGTTGACCATGCCCGCAGCGCAGCCCAGAAGCGCAACACCGGGCGCCACCAGCTTCGGCATCGACTGCCAGCCGCCCTCGGTGATGGCACGGGCGCCATAGGCGACGCGCTTGCCGCCTTTCAGCAGCTCGGCAACCATCGGGTGATGCTTGAAGCGCTGGAATTCCATGTAGGGATAAAGATGCGGGTTCTTGTAGTTCAGGTGCACCACGAAACCCACGTAAACCTGTTTGTTTTCCAGGTGATAGATGAAGGATCCACCGCCCGCGTTGGAATTCAGCGGCCAGCCCATGGTGTGGGTGACGGTGCCTTCCTTGTGCTTGGCCGGGTCGATCTCCCAGATCTCTTTCATGCCGACGCCGTATTTCTGCGGCTCCTTGCCATCGGACAGACCGTATTTGGCGATCACTTCCTTCGAGAGCGATCCGCGCACGCCTTCGGACAGGAAGACATATTTGCCGTGCAGTTCCATGCCCGGCTCGGTGTTGGGACCGTAGGAGCCGTCCGGCTCAAGGCCAAAGACACCGGCCACCACGCCTTTGACTTCACCGTTGTCGCCATAGATCAGCTCGGAGCAGGACATGCCCGGGAAGATCTCGACGCCCATCTCCTCGGCCTGCTCGGCCATCCAGCGGCAGACATTGCCCATGGAGACGATGTAGTTGCCGTGGTTGTTCATCAGCGGCGGCATCGGGAAGTTGGGGATCCGCACTTCGCCGGCTTCACCCATCATGTAGAAGTTGTCTTCCTTGACCGGCACGTTCAGCGGTGCGCCCTTTTCCTTCCAGTCCGGGATCAGTGCATCCAGGCCGCAGGGGTCCAGCACCGCGCCCGACAGGATATGGGCACCCACTTCGGAGCCCTTTTCCAGCACCACGACATCCAGGTCGCTGTCCAGCTGTTTCAAACGGATCGCCGCCGACAGGCCAGCAGGGCCGGCTCCGACGATCACAACGTCATATTCCATCGCTTCGCGTTCAATCTCGGCCATAGATGATGTGCTCCTTGGCTATCGTTCGTGTCTGTCCGCACCGGACAGATGGTCCTGGGCGCAATTTTCTTTCGCGGTTGCTTAGCGGCTGCAGAAAGGCAAGGTCAATGGATACTCTGCGTTACATGCAAGCAGAAGGGCGTTTTGCGTGCAATTCATGCCCATTTCAGCCACTATCCCCCTCATTATGAGCCTCCAGCCCGGGCTCGGGGCTGTCTCCCATCAGGTAGCGCGGACCGCTGCCCTTCTCTGCCGCCTTGTCCTGCGGATTATATAGCGCGCATCTGGGCAGGGACAGGCAGCCGCAGCCGATGCAGCCGTCCAAATTGTCGCGCAGCTTCATCAGCGTCTCGATTCGCCGGTCCAGATGCTCCCGGAAGTCGGTCGAGATCGCCGCCCAGTCCTCTTGTGTGGGGGTCCGCCCCCCCGGCAAGCTTTTGAGGAAACCGCGGATTTCCGGCAGGGAAAACCCGAACTGCTGGGCAATCATCACGAAACTGAGCCGCCGCAGGTCCGAGCGATGAAACCGCCGCTGCCCGCCCGCATTGCGCCAGGGCTCCACCAGCCCCTGCGCCTCGTAATAGCGGATGGCGGAAACGGCGAGCCCCGTGCGCTCTGCCAGATAGCCAATCGAAACCCCTGCCGTGCTTGCCATTGGGTGTCTCCTCCTGTGAGCAGAAATAGCTTGATCTAAAGTTAGGTTGAGAAATTACACAGAATACAGACGATATGAAAGGAGATTCGAAATGACGGCCATTCTGGAACACGCGAACGTCTGCGTCGCCGACCCTCATGCAACCGCCGCCTGGATGGAAAAGGTCTTTGGATGGCACATCCGCTGGGAAGGGCCCGCGATCCACGGCGGCTATTCCGTGCATGTGGGCAACAAGGACAGCTACATGGCGCTCTACTCCCCGCCCGAGGACATCAAGGAGCCTCTGCCTCGCTACGCCAACAAGGGCGCGCTCAATCATCTTGCGCTGATCGTAGAGGACCTCGACCGCGCAGAGGAAGCCGTGAAGGAGGCAGGTTTCACGCCGATCAACCATGCTGATTACGAACCCGGCCGGAGGTTCTATTTCCTGGACAGTGAAGGAGTGGAATATGAGCTTGTTCAATACGATTGACATGATCCGTCTGGCCCGACGCCACGACAGGCATCAGGTTCGCAGCGACCGAGACCAAGCAGACTATTGGCGCATCGAGCGGCACCTGCCGGTACGTGATCCGCTGCCACCACGGCAAGACCCACAGCAATAGAAATCGACGCAAGCCGCGAAGCTTGCAGCAAAACTCTGCCCGCTGCGACTGGTCCCTCTTGCATTTCGTCCCATGATTGGGTCAGGTAATTGGCAACACGAGCCTACGCCCCGCCGCCCCCGCGGCGGGGCTGCGACGTTCATAAGACAAGAACCATAAGCAAAGAACGACCAGACGAAAGCGGACCGATAAATGGAAAAGATCCCGATGACCCCCAAGGGCTTTCAGGCCCTGGAAGCGGAACTGAAAAACCTTAAATCCGTCGAACGCCCGGCCATCATCCAGGCCATCGCCGAGGCGCGCGAACTTGGCGATCTGTCCGAGAACGCCGAATACCATTCCGCCCGCGAAAAACAGTCCTTCATCGAAGGCCGCATCAAAGAGCTGGAAGGCCTGCTGAGCCTTGCGGACGTGATCGATCCTTCCAAACTTTCCGGCTCGGTCAAGTTCGGCGCCCGTGTCACCGTCGTGGACGAGGACACCGACGAGGAAAAGACCTGGCAGATCGTCGGCGAGCATGAAGCCAACATCGAAGCGGGCCTTTTGAATATCAAATCCCCCATTGCCCGGGCCTTGATCGGCAAGGAAGAAGGCGACAGTGTGGAGGTGCGCACCCCCGGTGGTGAGCGCGCTTATGAGATTTTGAAGATCGTATATTCCTGAAGAAGGTAGACCGCAGCTGCCATGACCGCCTCGGATCCCAGCAAGAAGACCCTGACCGGCCAGCCGCTTGGCACGCTTGAGCGTTCCTCGTCTCCGGCGCTTGGCGGCGCGGAAGCGATCGCGATCCTCCTGGGGGCACTGTGGGCGCTGGCTGTCCTGGCCGCCTATCTGCTGGTGCCTTCTGAGGGTGAGAGCGCAGGCGATTGGAGCGCCTGGGTGCTGAATGCGCTGGCGGTGTTCCTGCCGGTGGTCCTGCTCTGGGTTGGCGCTGCGGTGCTGCGCTCCGTCCGGATCATCCAGGGCGAAACGCAGCGCCTGCAGGCGGCGGTCGATGGGCTGCGGCACAGCTACCTGACCCACGTCCAGCAGGCCTCTGCCGTGGCAGAGCCGTCGGTAGCCAAGAAACTCGAGGAGATTGCCGAGGCCACGCGCAAGACCGAAAGCGCGCTTGCAACCTTCCAAAGCAGCCGCCGCAACGCCCCGCGCCCTGCGATCCCCGCTGAGGCCGCGCAGATGGCCGCGGCTGATCAGGGCACGCTGGCGCTTGGTACACCTTCGGACGAGATGAGCCCGCCGCTGGCGATGGACCAGTTCATCCGCGCGCTGAACTTCCCGGAAACCGCCGAGGATGAGGAAGGCTTCTCCGCCCTGCGCGCCGCGCTCAAGGATCGCAAGGCCGCGCAGGTCATCCAGGCGGCACAGGACGTTCTGACCCTGCTCAGCCAAGACGGGATCTATATGGATGATCTGCGCCCCGACATGGCCCGCCCAGAGATCTGGCGCCAATTCGCGCAAGGCGCGCGCGGGCGCGCCGTGGCGGCCCTTGGCGGCATCCGGGACAGAACATCGCTGGCGCTGACGGCAGCCCGGATGAAGCAGGACCCCATTTTCCGCGATGCCGCGCATCACTTCCTGCGCCGCTTTGATCAGATGTTCGCCGAATTCGAAACCGAGGCCAGCGACAGCGAAATCTCGGCTTTGGGCGACACCCGCACCGCCCGTGCTTTCATGCTGGTGGGCCGCGTTGCTGGCACCTTCGACTGACTGTCGCTTTCAGGATCGCACGGATCTTCAAGCGAAACGGAGCTGCTCCCGCCCGGATCGCAGCAATCAATAGATTGCCTCTCTCCCGTTGGGCCCGGCGCCGCGCGACGCGCGGCGCGGTTGCACCCTATCCGAGGACGGTCCACGCCCTGCATCGCAGGGCGCCCAGCCCAACCGTGAAGGTCATTGCTTGCAATGGCGCTGAATGGGCGGGAGCACACAGCTCTGGCGAGATCACATTCTAGAGGACAAAACTTCCATAGGGCAGAAATCGCACCGGATTTCCCGGCTGGATATGAGCCGCACCATCGCCAAGCTCTACCAGCCCTTCAGCCCAGCTGAGGCCACTGATCCGCCCCGAACCCTCGGATTTGAACACCTCGGCATGCCCGTCGCGGATGCGGGCGCGCAGGTACTCCCTCCGCCCCGGCTTTTTCCTTTTCTCAAAGGCTGCAGGCACCTCAAATCCTTGCGGCTCCTTCCAGCCTGCGCCAGCCAGAACCCCCATGGCGGGGCGGGCAAAGATCAATGTGCAGACAAGAGCGGCAACCGGGTTGCCCGGCAGTCCAAAGACCGGCACGCCCTGCCACAGCCCCAATGCCAGCGGGCGCCCCGGTTTCAGCGCAATGCGCCACTCCTGCATGGCGCCGGCCTCCCGCAACAGGGCCGAGACGTGATCCTCATCCCCGGCAGAGGCACCGCCACTGGTCAGCATCATATCCACTTGCCCCGCCGCCGCATCCAGGCGCGCGCGCAGGGCGGCGCGGTCATCGCCGACGCGCCCCAGGTCCAGTGGCACCACTCCGATCTGACGCAAAAGGGCCAAGAGCATCGGACGGTTGGCGTCATAAATCTGGCCAATCCCCGCAGCTTCTCCCGCTTCGCGTAGCTCGTCCCCGGTAGAGAGAACCCCGACACGCAGCACCTTTCGCACGGGCAGCTCCGCAATGCCGGTCGCCGCCGCAAGCGCCAGATCCGCAGGCGTCACAACACGCCCCTCGGGCAGGATCACATCGCCCTGTGTCACATCCTCTCCGGCGCGGCGGGTGTTGGCGCCCCGCTTCAAGGGGCCATGAAAGGCGATCTGGCGTCCATCGGTGGTGACATCCTCTTCAAGAATCACCGTATCGACCCCCTCCGGCAAAGCTGCGCCGGTCAGGATGCGAATCGCTTTTCCCGGCGCCACCTCCCCAGCAAAAGGCACACCTGCCGCAGCGCGGCCTTCCATAAGGTCCATGACCTGAGCCCCCTCGGGTGCGGGGCCTGCAAAGCCATAGCCATCAACGGCAGTGTTTGGTTGCGGCGGATTGGAACGCCGCGCAACGACATCCTGCGCCAGAACCCGGCCAACCGCCCGATCCAGCGGCAGCCTCTCTGTTCCGGTGACAGGCGTCAGCCGCTGCCGCAACAGGGCCAGCGCCTCATCCACCGGTGTCCAGTTCACGCCCGCAGGCAGGGCAAAGCAATCATCCCGCAAGGGCGGCGGTTTAAGGGTCATCTCGGCTCCACTCCCAGGATCCAGCCCTCTTCCGGGGCGGTGACATCAAGCATCCGGTTCAGTTCTGCCACAGGGCGACGGGCAAGTTCCAGAGCCACCTGCTGCACCTGCCAGGCATCCTTGATCATTCCTGCCGGAGGCTGATCCACCGTCAAAGATGGCCAGATCTCCACCAAAGCCACAGGCCTGTCCAAAGGCTCAAACGGCCAGGCCGCCACATGGGGCGCAAAGCGGTGACGCAGGCGGGACAGCACAGGCAGCCCCATCATCACCTGCCCGCCAACCGAGCCTGCCCCGGCCATTTGCCAGCAGGTGAATGTGCCCCGCGCCAGAGCTTCGACCGCACGCCGCTCGGCAAAGGGGTTCTGATAGCCGTCTTTGGTGCGTGGCAGCCCGTCTATGTCGCGTTTCAGCCCGTTGCCCCAGAACGGGCCCTGCCCGTCAAAGCGGCGATTGATTGATCCAGCCAGATCAAAGCGATTGTTGGCCCTTGGCGCATCCTCGACCCGCGCCGCGAACCAGTCCCACAAGACCAGAGGGTCGCCCTGCCCGGTCAGTGCGGCGGCAAATCCCGCCGGATAGCCAAAAGGGAAATCAAAGCCGATGCACAGTCGCCGATCACGGCTTAGGGCTGTCTCGATCTGCTCGCCCAGCCAGTCTTCGACCAGGCTGCGATTGCGAAAATAGTGCGGCTCACGCGCGCCATCCCGGTCAGCCAGGCAGGCCCAGATTGCATCCCGGCGCGGACGTGGCCCGGTGTCGTTACCGCCGGACCAATCCACCATCACAAAGGTCTCAAACCCCGTCACAAGCCGAGTTCGGCGGCGATGAAATCCGCAATGGCCCTGGTGTCATCTAGATCAAAAACGGGCCGATCCAGATCCAGCGGGATGTCACTTGCCACCGCCCGGATACTGCTGTCGCCAGAGGCGATCAGCGGATTACCGGCACTGGTGCGATAGGCCTCGATTTTTGGATGGGCTTCGCGTTTAAAGCCCTCGACCAGTACCAGATCCACGGGCCGCATCCGGGACAAAAGCTCCGTAAACGACGGCTCCGGCGCACCACGCAGCTCCTGCATGATCGCAACCCGGTTGGGAGAGGCCAGCAGCACCTCCGAGGCGCCCGCCTCGCGGTGGCGGTGGCTGTCGGTGCCGGGCTTGTCAACATCGGTGCTGTGGTGCGCATGCTTCAGGGTGGAGACCGTCAGGCCCCTACGGCAAAACTCCTCCACCAGGCGCTCCATCAGGCCCGTTTTTCCGGCGTTCTTCCAGCCGGTCACTCCGTAAATCTTCATCTCAGCAATCTTTCTGCACGCGCCAGATCCTCGGGCGTGTTCACGTTGAAAAAGGGATCGAAAGGGTCGGCGTCAAACAGCGCCTCGCGCCCGCCGTGGGCATCGGTCCACAGCACCACCTTGCGCAGACCGTCCGTCAGGGCCGCGCGCAGATCATCGCGCAGGGCGACGGGCCAGAGGCCGAATGTAGGGTGGCGGTTCACGCGGCTGCGCCCGCCGGATTTCAGCTCATCGCCCGTACGCGGCGTTGTCGCCAGCACCAATGGATGCTCCTGCCCGGCGGAGGCGCCAACCAGCCGGTCGACCAGATCCGTCGGGAAGAAGGGCGTATCGGCAGCGGCAGTGACGATCGCCTCGGCGCCTTGTTCCGCAGCCCAGTCGAGCCCCGCCAGCACACCCGCAAGCGGCCCGGCAAAGCCTTCGATTGTGTCGGCCACCACTGGCAGGCCAAGATCAGAAAAGCGGTCCGGGTCGCCATTGGCATTGAGCGCAAGGCCCGCCACCTGCGGCGCAAGCCGGTCAATCACGCGCGACAAAAGGCTTTGCCCGCCGATGTTCAAGAGGCCCTTATCGCCACCGCCCATGCGGGTGGCCAGACCGCCCGCAAGGATCACGCCGAGGGGTTTGGTCATGCCGCTGCCTCCGGGTTCGCCATTGGCACTTTGGTCCAATTAGGCAGAGTTACCATTATGATCACGCCGACAATGCATGCGAACAGGAAAAATGGCTGATATAAGCTCACGATGGTAGGCACAAAAAAGAACTCAGTTGCGACTTTGATCCGCGCCCATTTTTGGGCTTCCAGCATTTCACAATGATCTATGTCAGGCATCCACGGCAAGTTTGGCACCCCATTTTTTGCAAGGCGCCAGTAGACATAGGTACGCTGCCTCCCACCACCTGAAAAACCCCACATTGAGTTCGCTAAACTCAGCGGCGGCAGGAACTGATAGCCCGCGTCCCACCCGTTCTTACGCAGCCATGTCTCATCCCCACTCTCCAACTCCTTGAGCACTGAATCGAAACGACGGTAGTGACTTTGAAGAGCCTGCTGAATTCCCAACTGCGCCAAAACAGCGAGCAAAATGATAATGACCTCAGTCAACATCCCGCGCTCTTTCTGCGGTGTTTTGTGTCTTCCTGCGGCATGGATGCGGGATCCACGTCGCGCTCCAGCCTGTCTTCGCCCGCAAGACAAATGAACCGCTGCCCGCGCATCCGGCCAATGAGGGTCAGACCAACCTCGCGGGCGATCTCCACACCCCAGGCAGTAAAACCCGAGCGCGAGACCAGCACCGGAATGCCCATCATCGCCGTCTTGATCACCATCTCCGAGGTCAGCCGCCCGGTGGTATAAAGGATCTTGTCCGAAGGATCGCTGCCCGTGGACAGCATCCAGCCCGCGATCTTGTCCACTGCGTTGTGGCGGCCCACGTCCTCCATATAGACCAGTGGGCGGTCCTGATGGCAGAGCACCGTGCCATGAATGGCGCCCGCCTCAAGATACAGGGATGGCGTGCGGTTGATCTTGTGCGCCAGCGCATAAAGCCAGGAGGTGCGCACAGGCGTGGCGGGCAGGCGCACATCTTCCAGCCCCTCCATCATGTCACCAAAGACGGTGCCCACCGCGCAGCCCGAGGTGCGTGTCTTCTTCTGCAGCTTTTCCTCATAGGAGGTCTCGACCTCGGTGCGGACCACGGCGGTTTCCAGCTCTTCGTCGTAGTCGACGCCGGTGATCACATCATCGTCGCGCAGCATGCCCTGATTGCGCAGGAACCCCAGCGCCAGATATTCGGGATAATCCCCGATTGTCATCGCAGTGACGATCTCCTGCCGGTTCAGGTAGATGGTCAGCGGGCGTTCTTCGACCACCGAGATCTCGCTGCTGGCGCCGGTGTGATCAACCCCGGTCACGGCGCGGGTCAGACGCCCATTCTGCGGTGCAGGCGCGATGATATACTCTGCGTGATCTTCCGCTTTTGCCAATTGCAAACCTCCCCAATCCCCCATAGGCCAGTGGCGCAACCCCATGGTGCGGCTCAACTTAGGACGGGCAAATGGCGATAACCACCACGAAATCGGCCTTTTGGAGAGGCGTGCGGGACGGCGCACCGTTTCTTCTGGTATCGGGACCTTTTGGGCTATTGTTCGGCGTGCTGGCAGCCGAGGCGGGACTGATTGTCCCCGAGGCTCTGACCTTCTCGCTCGCGGTCTTTGCCGGATCGGCTCAGTTCACCGCCCTGCAGCTGATGCAGGAGAATGCACCGATTCTCATTGTGCTGATTTCGGCCCTTGCGGTGAACCTGCGGGTGGCGATGTATTCGGCGTCTCTCACGCCCTATCTGGGGTCGGCGCCGCTGTGGCAGCGGGCCATTGCCGCCTATTTCACGGTGGACCAGTCCTATGCGCTGTCCATCGTGAAGTTCGAAAGCGAACCCGAGATGTCCGTCCCTGAGCGGATGGCCTATTTCTTTGGCACCAACGGTCTGGTCGCGCCGGGCTGGATGGCGGCCACCGTGACCGGCGCGATGATCGGCGCGCAAGTGCCGGACAGCTGGGGGCTGGATTTCGTGCTGCCGCTCGCGTTCCTCGCAATGATCGGGCCGATGCTGCGCACGCCCGCCCATGTGGTGGCCTGCTTCGTGGCCGTCGCCACGGCCCTGCCCGCCGCAGCCCTGCCCTATAACCTGGGCCTGATCGTTGCTGGACTTGCGGGCATGATGGCCGGAGCCAGGGCCGAAGTCTGGCTGGAGCAGCACACAAAGGAGAGGACACAATGAGCAGCATTGATCCGACAACGCTTTGGACCGCAATAATCGGTCTGGCCGTGGGCAGCTACCTGTTGCGTTTTGCCTTTATCGGTCTGGTCGGCGGGCGCGCCATGCCGGACTGGCTGATGCGGCACCTGCGCTACACGGCCGTGGCCATCATTCCCGCTCTGGTGGCGCCGCTTGTTGCCTGGCCAGTCCCCACCGGGGGAAGCCCAAGCCTGCCTCATGTGGCAGTTGCGGCCCTCACCCTGGCGGTCGGATACATCACCCGCAACGTGCTGCTTGCAATGGGAACCGGGGCAGGGTCTTTTGTCTTGCTGCTGTATTTTGGCGGCTGAACACAGCCGCCACAGACCTTATTCGCCGTTCAGGATCGCGTTGTTACGCGCAAGCCCGACCTGCAGATCGGCGCTGTCGTTCTCGTAATAGCGCGTTTCCGTGACCCCCGGAACCTGAGAGATCTGATCGGCCAGCTTCACCGGATAGAACGTCACTGTGATGTCCTCGAACCCGGGGATCTTCTTCAGAACCGAGGCGGTGGCATTGGCGCAATAGGCGCCCGGCACGCGGCCATTCTTGACCACCAGATCATAGGCGCGCTGTGCCTGCTCCGGCGTCACCGGGATTTCCTGAACCAGAACGTGGTGGGTGCTGCGGGCGTGCGAGCCGCGGTAGGCCTTTTCCACCGCTGGGGTGATCCCGTAAAGCACATCGTTCCGTTCGGGCACGACGTCGGCATAGAAGGATCCTGCCGGGTCAAAGATCACGCGTTCCGAGGCATTGACCATCAGCGATGTATGCCCGCCCTGTCCGGTGCGGTTGTTGACCATCGTGTACAGGGTCAGTTTCGGAGGGCCATCGTGGCGATAAGCGACACGTTCCAGGGTTGCGTCATCCGCATTGGGCTGGGGCTGCGCGCCGCAGCCCGACAGCACCATGCTTCCTCCTGCGAGCGACGCCACAAGCGCCAGCCGCAGCACTGGTTTACTCATCACACAGACCGCAGATCAGGTCGCGAAAACCGCAAGGAAGACCGCAAGAAAGGCCAGGAAGATGCAGAAGCGCACGGTAAACTTGATGAACCCTGCGTAGGTGTGCTCCTGAACGGTGATGTCCATGGATCCGGGTTTATGCTCAGCCATGTTTCGATATCCTATTCGCGTGTGTTTTGCCCGTGGATACTGGAATTCAGGCGCCCTGTCACGACGTCAATAGGGCGCATCCATGCGAAAATCACACCTCCTGCGGCGCATTTGCCATGCTGACGCGCTGGTGCGGGGCGCATCGATGTGCGGATCTTACCCGTCCGAATCGCGGTCCTCTTCCAGATCGCGGGCCAGACGGAAACCTATCCGGGTGGCAGGGGTTTCGGGCTCGGCCTTGGGCAGGGCCCGCAGCATCACGTTCAGCTGGGTGACATGCTGCACAAGCTGGGTGCGGGTGCCTGCGCTGTCCGAACCATAGAAGGTCACGATATCAGGGTCGAAATAGCCCATGCCTTCGATCCGCATCACACCGGCATCGCCCCCGGCAAAGCCCATTGCGACCTCTTGTTCGCTGTCGAGCTGTTCTTCGAAGTTCTGGATATAGAGGATCATGCGCTCATAGGCCCAGCGGGCGGGGCTTTTGGCCTCGGCAGGTTTCCGCATCGCCTTGGCCAGTTCCGATATGCCCTGACCGGGTCTGGGATCGCAGTGCACCTCGTGCACCTGAGGCAGGATTGCCGCCTCGGCGATCTCGGCGCTGGTCTCGATACTGCTGTGGATCTTGTCGCTCATCTGTCGCCACCCTTTCGCGGCCTCGCAGGCCTGTCTCGATGCCGGTTACTTGCGCTGATACAGCCAGGCGCCATCCTCACGCTGGACGCGGCTGACCTGGCCCGTGTGGTAGAGATGATTGACATGGGCCACGGCTTCGACCAGCGCGAGACCGTATTCGCCAGCTCCGATCTTCCGCTTGAACAGCGGCGAAAAACACTCTGCCGCCGTGCGCGGAGTATCGAGGTGCTCCATCAGCCGCTCCAGCGCGCCGTGGTGGTTATCGATCAGCTGCCGCATGCGCAGCGGCAGACGCGAAAACGGCAGCTTGTGCCCACCCAGCGCCAGATGGTCGTGGCGCGCCAGCGGCGCCAACCGCTCGCAGGCCTCAAGCCATTCGCCCAAGGGGTCGGCCATTGGTTCAGTCGCATAGACGCCGATGTTGGGGCTGATCGAAGACAGGATCTGATCGCCGGTGATCACCAGATTGTCGTCGCGGCTCCAGAAGGTGGCATGCTCGGGCGAGTGCCCGTTGCCCATGTGCACATCCCAGTCGCGCCCGCCCATGCGAAAGACGTCATCCTGCTTGATCCGGGTAAAGCCCAGCGGCATCGGATAGACCGTGTCGGAAAAATTGAAGGGTCGCTCGGCGACGCGCTGGTCGTAAATCTCCTTGTCCATGCCGGCGCTTCGGTAATAGGCAAGGGTTTCCTCGGGCCAGGTTTCCTGCACGTCCAGAGTCAGCATGCGGGAAAACAGCCAGGCGGTGCGGGTGGTGACCAGTTCCGCGCCGTATTCGGACTGGAACCAGCCCGCCAGACCGATGTGATCGGGATGATGATGTGTCGCCACGACGCGGGAGACGGGTTTGCCCTTCAAGGGGCCCGCCATCAGCGCCTCCCAGATGCCGCGGCTTTTCTTCGTGTTGAAGCCGGTATCGACCACCGTCCAGCTGTCACCCTCGTCAAAGGCATAGACATTGACGTGATCCAGCTTCATCGGCAGCGGCTGGCGCATCCAGAGGACACCCTCGGCCACCTCGATCGCCTCACCGGTTGCGGGCGGTTCTTCCCAGGGTGTGCGCGGGCCGACTTCGGGAACCGAGGCCATCAGTGCGCCAGCTCTTCAAGGGTGAGCGCCATCACGCCCTCGATACCTTCCTGCGCATGCTGCAGCAGGCCTGCATGTTCGGGCAGCATCCGTTTGATATAGAACCGCGCCAGTTTCTCGCGCGGGCCGCCCTGATCCGCCATGGCCGCGGCAAGGTGATAGTGCCCGCCCAGGACACGGGCAAAGGCGCGCAGATAAGGCACCGCCCCTGCAAAGCGATTCTGCAGATCCTCCTGCGCGACCAGCCAGTCCGTCGTCTCGCGCAGGCTTTCGCAGGCCTGCCAGACCGCCTCGGCCATGTTGGGATAGACCGGACGGGCGCGTTCCGCCTGCTCCTCGATCTCGTCCATCAGGCGGTTGGCCATATCGCCGCCATCCATCATCTTTCGGGCCACCAGGTCCATCGCCTGAATGCCATTGGTGCCCTCGTAGATCGCACTCACCCGCACATCGCGGCAGAATTGCGCAGCGCCGGTTTCCTCGATGAAGCCCATGCCCCCATGCACCTGCACCCCGGTTTCCGACACCCGGATCCCGACATCCGTGCCAAATGCCTTTGCAATCGGCGTCAGGAAGGCTGCACGGGCTGCGCATAGAGTCTCTTCCGTTGCGGTGGCCATGTCGATGGCATGGGCGCAGGCCAAAAGGATCGCGCGGGCGGCAAAGACATCTGCCTTCATCTCCATCAGCATGCGGCGCACGTCCGCATGATCTGCGATGACCCCCGACGGGGTCTTGCCTTGCTTGCGCTCCAGCGCATAGGCCAGCGCCTTCTGATAGGCCGCCTCGGCCACGCCAACGCCCTGTGCGCCAACCCCAAGGCGGGCGTTGTTCATCATGGTGAACATGGCCGCCATGCCGCCATGTTCCTCGCCCACCAGCCAGCCGGTCGCCCCGTCATACTGCATCACGCAGGTCGGGCTGCCGTGAAGGCCAAGCTTGTGCTCCAGGCTGACCACCTTCAGACTGTTGGCCCGGCCCGCTTCACCATTTTCATCCGGCAGGTATTTCGGCACCAGAAACAGCGAGATCCCCTTGGTGCCCGGCACGCCATCGGGCAGACGCGCCAGAACCAGATGGCAGACGTTCCCGGTGAAATCATTGTCCCCCCAGGAGATGTAGATCTTCTGCCCGGAGATCGCATAGGTGCCATCACCGTTGGGCACCGCCTTGGAGCTAAGGGCACCGACATCCGATCCGGCCTGCGGCTCGGTCAGATTCATGGTGCTGCTCCATTCACCCGAGATCAGTTTCGGCAGGTACAGCTTTTTCAGTGCATCGCTGGCATGGTGCTCCAGCGCCTCGATCTGGCCCTGGTTCATCAGCGGGGCAAGCTGCAGGGACAGGCAGGCCCCAGACATCATTTCATTAACTGCCGAGGTGAGGGTCATCGGCAGCCCCATGCCGCCCTGCTCCTGCGGCGCGCTCATGCCGAGCCAGCCGCCCTCGGCGATCGCCTTCCATCCTTCCGCGAATCCGGGCGAGGTCCGCACCACGCCATTCTCCAGGTGCGCCGGGTTCAGATCTCCCGGCCGTTGCAGCGGCGCCATCACCTCGTCGCACATCTTTCCCGCTTCGGACAGGATTGCCAAAACCATGTCGTCCGACGCCTCGGCAAATCGCTCGGTCGCTGCAATCTGATCGAAGTCCAGAATTTGGCTGAGCAGGAATTCATACTCGCTAACGGGGGAACGGAAGGTCATTGGCGTCCTCTTGGGGTCCTTTGGGGGGCTCTCGTCTGTGCACCAGTCTTAACCCGGACTTGGCAACACATGCGAGGCCCCTTATATCTCGCGGCCTGCTCGATTACCTATCCACTCGCCCTTTTCAATCAACCAAAACGCCGCGTCACCCGCCATGTGCAGCCAAATCACGGAAATTCTGGGAACATCGGATCAGGATCTGATCCGCGCCGCCGATCTTCTGAAAGCGGGGGAGCTGGTGTCCTTTCCGACCGAGACCGTCTACGGTCTGGGCGCCGATGCGCGCAACGGCACGGCGGTGGCCGCGGTCTACGAGGCCAAGGGGCGCCCCAGTTTCAACCCGCTGATCGCCCATGTGCATGCGGTTGAGGCCGCACAGGATCTGGTGCAGTGGAATGATCTGGCCGACCGGCTGGCCGAGGCCTTCTGGCCCGGCCCGCTGACCCTGGTCCTGCCCCTGCGCGATGGCCACGGGGTCTCCGGCCTGGTGACAGCGGGGCTTTCGACACTGGCGGTGCGGGTTCCTGCGCATCCCACGGCGCTGCGCCTGCTTGAACATATGGGCGGGCCGGTTGCCGCGCCCTCGGCCAACCCGTCGGGGCGGATCAGCCCCACGACAGCCGCCCATGTTCTGGCCGGGCTGAACGGCAGGATCGCAGCGGTGGTGGACGATGGACCCTGTGCCGTTGGCGTGGAATCCACGATCCTGGGCCTTTCGGGGCCAGAAGTGGTCCTGTTGCGGCCCGGCGGATTGGCGGCCGAAGAGATCGAGGCCGTCCTTGGAAAATCCCTCATGCAGCGCGATGTCGCCGATCCTCTCACCGCACCGGGACAATTGCTCTCGCACTACGCTCCGCAGGCCAGCGTCCGCCTGAACGCCAGTACCGCAAGAGAGGGCGAGCTGCTGCTGGGGTTCGGCCCGATGGAATGCGATCTCAATCTCTCCGAGACCGCCGACCTGTCCGAGGCGGCTGCCAATCTGTTTGACCACCTGCACCGGCTGGACGCAATGGGCAGGCCAATCGCAGTGGCACCAGTTCCGGACCGCGGGCTGGGTGTTGCGATCAACGACCGGCTGCAGCGCGCGGCGGCTCCGCGCGATGGAGCAGGCGCACCCTGAGACGGGCGCGCTCCCGCCCCTTCCCGGACATATTCACATATCCCCGTGCAGGGTTGGGCCCGGCGCCGCGCTGACGCGCGGCGCAACAGCACCAAGCGGAGACCATGTCCTTCAGCGCCCTAAGCATTCACATATTCGCTAGTCTCTATTCATATAGCCAGCCGCAGTCTATCCTGTCCAAACGATAGGGAGGAATATCATGAAACATATCATCACTGCAGCGGTCCTCGCTGCCACTCTTGGCGTCGGCACCGCAAGCCAGGCTCTGGCCGAAGGCAAGGTCCATCATGTCGCCGTTCATGTGAACCAGAACGACCCAAAAGTCATGAACATGGCGCTGAACAACGTGCAGAACCTGACTCAATACTACGAATCCCAAGGCGATAGCGCCGTGGTCGAGGTGGTCGCCTACGGCCCCGGCCTCAACATGCTGATCCCGGGGAAAAGCCCGGTTGCGGATCGGATCTCGGCCATGAGCCTTGAAAACGAACAGCTGTCGTTCTCGGCCTGCGGCAACACCCTTCGCAAGATGAGCGCGAAGGCAGGCAAGGAGGTTGCGCTCTTGGAGGAAGCCTCGATCGTGCCCTCTGGCGTCGTTCGTCTGGTAGAGCTGCAGGAACAGGGCTTCTCCTACGTGAGGCCCTGATGGGATCAAGCGTTGCTTGACGCCCACAAGCCCGGCAACAGCGCGCAGCCGCGCCGCGCGTCAGCGCGGCGCCATTCCCAAGGCTTTTGGGGGACATCTTTGATACACCCAAAAGGCGCGGGAGCCCTCCGGCAGCACGGGCGTCCCGCGACCGCGCTCAAGCCTGTCAGGCCGTGCCTGCGCTGGCGGAGAGCGACACCGGATCAACACCAAGCGATCTGAGCGCCGCCTCCCACTTGTCGAGGTCTGCCATGTCAAAAACCAGATCCGCGCTGGCCTCCGCCGTCAACCAGCCGTTGGCAACAATCTCGCTTTCCAGCTGCCCCGGCCCCCAGCCGGCATAGCCAAGCATGATTGCGGTCTTCCTTGGACCGCTGCCCTCGGCGATATCCTCCAGAATGTCGAGCGTGGCGGTCATGGCGAAACCGCCGGGAACCGCAAGAGAGTTTACCCGCGATGCGTAGTCGTCGGAGTGCAGAACGAAGCCGCGCTGCGTTTCTACCGGCCCGCCAAACCGCACCGGCAAGGCCGCCGCATCACGGTCCGCGCCTATATCGAGCTGCTCCAGCAAGCTGCCAAGCCTGACGCCCGGGGCCGTCTTGTTCACGATCAGCCCCATTGCCCCTTCATCGCTGTGCGAGCACAGAAACACGACAGAGTGTTCGAACCGCGGATCCCCTATCCCCGGCATAGCGATCAAGAGTTTGCCTGTCAGATCCATATCGCTTTTCGTTTCACCTGTCTCTTGTCTGTCAGCGCGGGGTCCCTGTCAGCCCCCGCAATGTGGTCCCAGCATGCAGCCCCGGCGCATCCGGTGCAAGAGCAAGGGGGCAACACCTCGTCCTGCGACACTGCTGCAGGCAGATTGTTTGCGTTCTGACCCGAACGTGACTTGGCATTTACACTTCTGATGCGCATTTATTGTCTTATGATGCTCATGCAACCCGACCAAACAGTGAAACACCGCACCAGCGCCAAGGTGACGCAGTCCCGGGCGACAGACAACAGGCTCGGGACCCGTCTCTGTCTGGCTTTTGCTGCGCTCGTCACGGTGACATCCATGACGCTTGCACCGCCCGCGCGGGCAGCAGACGGGCTTGGCCCGTCGGACCTTGTGCACCTTGAGGTGCTGGATGGAGGTCTGACCAGCCGCGGCACGTACCTCGGCGCCTTGCGCCTCACGCTTTCGGACGGGTGGAAAACCTATTGGCGCGCGCCGGGCGATGCGGGCATTCCCCCCAGTTTTTCATGGCGGGGATCGCGCAACATCGGCGCAGTGTCGATCACCTGGCCGACACCCGAAGTATTCTCGACCTCCGGTTTTCGCACCATCGGCTATCATGACCAGCTGGTCCTGCCGATCGAAATCGAACCTCAACGCCCGGGCGCGCCGGTGCGCCTCAAGGGGCGCATGGAGCTTGGCATCTGCAAGGATGTCTGCGTGCCCTCCGAGCTGCGCTTTGATCACCGCCTCGACGCCGACGCAGGCCGCAACCCGGCGATTGTCGCCGCTCTTGCCTCGCGCCCCTATTCCGCATCCGAGGCAGGTGTCACCTCTGCCACCTGCAGCCTGCGGCCCGGTCGCTACGGCATCGAGGTCGAAGCCCGCATCACGATGCCCAGCGCCGGCGGCGAAGAGGTCGCAGTGATCGAGCCCGGAACCCCGCATATGATCGCCGGGGAAACACAAACGGAGCGGCGGGGCGGAATCCTGCTGGCCAGTACCGAGTTTCTGCCCTCAACCGAGGGAACCCCGGCTGCAATTGATCGCTCCAACCTGCGCATCACCGTTCTGGGACGCAGCCATGCGGTGGACATTCGGGGCTGCGACGCGGGATGAGCCGCCCTGCGCTCGGCGCTTTGGCGGTGGTCTGCCACCGGATCTCAGGCCACGACAGCGTGATCCTCGTCCAGAGGCGCAATTCTCCGAATGCAGGCTGGTGGGGCTTTCCCGGCGGTCACGTGGAATGGGGAGAGACCGCGCTGGAGGCCGCCGCGCGCGAGCTGCATGAGGAAACCGGCGTGAAGGCGCGCCCGGTGGAATACCTCACCAATGTCGATGTGCTGCTGCCGAGCCCCGACGGGAACGGCCTTTCGCATCACTTCCTGTTGACCGCTGTCCTGTGCGACTACATCGGCGGCACGCCGCGCCCGGACGATGATGCGCTGCAAGCGGATTGGGTGCCCGTGGACAGCCTGCCAGAGGCCGGGTTGCAGCTGATCGATCAGGTCAGTGAGGTCGCCCTTCTGGCGCGTGCCCGCTGGCGCGCGCTGACCGCATGAGTCAGCGCGCCGATGGCGTAAGTGACAAACACCAGACCGGCCGTCCCCAGAAGGAACAGCACCAGCCCCGCCTTCACCGGCTCCATGGCGGCAAGTGACGGTGCGGTTTCCTGCAGGCCTGCTCGGAGCACCGGATGCAAGGCGCCTGTTGCCATGGCCCAGCCCATCGTCACGGCCAGCCAGCCCAGATGCAGAACGCCAGAGGCCCCGATCAGCCAACGCAGCACCCGCGTACGGGCACGCCCGCGCGAGCGCAACGCCCGCCGCA
This sequence comes from Phycobacter sedimenti, assembly GCF_038148855.1. Taxonomy (NCBI): domain Bacteria; kingdom Pseudomonadati; phylum Pseudomonadota; class Alphaproteobacteria; order Rhodobacterales; family Roseobacteraceae; genus Phycobacter; species Phycobacter sedimenti. Next base: position 252,388 of record NZ_JBBVGR010000007.1, read on the forward strand.
GCGAGGCAAGGGGTCGCGACGCATCCCGCTGAACGGCAACCAGGGCAGGCACCACCAGGAGCACGAGGAACATGCCAAATCCGAGCCCATAGACGAGGGTGATCACTGTCGGCTTGAGGAACTGCGCCTGCTGCGAGCTTTCGTACATGAGGGGCGCCAGCCCCAGCACAGTGGTCAGCGTGGTCAGCATCACCGGCCGCAAACGATCCGCCGCCCCATCGATGATCGAGGGCACAAGCCCGCGTTCTTTGGCGTACTCGTCGATGGTCGTCACCAGAACGATGGAATCGTTGATGATGATCCCCGTCATGCCCAAAAGGCCCACCACCGTGAACATGCTGAGCGGCACCTCCCAGATGTAGTGCCCCCAGATCGTCCCCACGAGGCCGAAAGGAATGATCGCCATTACCACGATCGGCCGCGTCCAGCTGGCAAAGACCCAGGCCAGCACAAGGTAGATCCCCGTCAGGCACAGGATAAGACCGGTTCCCGCATCTGCCAGGAAGGTGTCTTCCTGCTCGCTCAGACCCGACAGGCGCCATTCCACCTGCCGCTCGCTGGCGATGGTTGGCAGGATCTCCTCTTCCAGCGTCTTGATGACAGCCTCGGCGCGGGCCGGCTCATCCTCGGAAATATCGCCGGTGACGCTGATCACCCGGATGCCGTTTTCCCGCCGCACCGTGGAAAACCCGCTGCGCTGACTGACCGAGACAATATCGGCCAATGGCACATAGCTGCCGCTTGGCGCGCGCATCAGGGTGCGTTCGAGGAAATCCGCCGTCAGTTCGCCCTCGGGCAGTTCCACGCGGATCGTGGCGCTGCGCGGCCCATCCGGGTAGGTGGCCGCCTCGATCCCGTTCAGGCGCGCGCGCAGGGCGCGTCCCAGACTGTCGATGGTGAAGTTCAGAGCCTGCCCCTGCGGCGTCAGCTCAAGCACCACCTCTTCTTTGTCATAGGCGAGATTGTCCTCTACCGCCGAGACCTCGGGGAAGCGCAGAACAGCCGCCTTCAGGTCCTCGGAGGCGGCCTTCAGCATCTGCACATCGGCGCCATAGAACTGCACATCCAGCGCATCCCCGCCCGGCCCGGAGCGCCAGCTGCGGAAGGAGATCGTCTCGACCAGCGGGTGACGCTCCACCCGCTCCTGCAATTCGGCGACAAAGGCAAAGCTGGAATAGTCACGCTTGTCGGCATCGATCAGCTCGATCGAGATGCCCCCCAAGAGATCTTCGTCCTTGGCCTCGACGCCGGAAAGGCCCCGGCCGGCATTTCCGCCCACCTCGGCCATCACGAAATCGAGCGGGTTCTCGCCATAACGCTCGGCGTATTCAGCGCCCAGCGCCTCGGTCGCGCGCTGCATCTCGCGCATCATCGCAAGCGTATCTGCGCGGCTTGCGCCCTCTGCCATGGCAAAGTTGCCGGTGATCGATCCCCGTTCTGGGGCATTGAAGAACCGCCATTTCACATCGCCGCCAATGAACAGCGCCAGCTGGCTTGCCAATATCACTGCGGCACCCGCAACCACCACATAGCGCGCACGCACCACCAGCGCCATCAGCGGGCGGAACAGGGTATCACGCACCCAGCGAAAGCCTGCGTTCACGGCCCGGTTCGGCCAGTCGTACCAATGGCGTTTCTGGGCGTGCACAAGAGCGTGCGCCATGTGGTTGGGCAGGATCAGGAAACACTCCACCAGCGATGCCGCAAGAACCATGATCACGGTGAAGGGGATGTCGCGGATCAGATCGCCAAAGCGACCGCCAATAAAGGTCAGACCGAAAAAGGCGATGATCGTGGTCAGGGTCGCCGCGAAGACAGGCATCGCCATGCGGCGCGCGGCATTCTCGGCTGCCTGCACAGGCGTTTCCCCAAGGCGGCGCACCCGGAAATCCGCATGCTCTCCGACCACGATGGCATCATCGACGACAATGCCCAAAGTGATGATCAACCCGAAAAGCGAAATCATGTTGATGGTCAGCCCGGCCGCATACATCAGCGCAACGGCGGCGAACATCGCGGCAGGAATCCCCGCGGCCACCCAGAATGCGATGCGCAGGTTGAGGAAGAGGAACAGGAGGACCAGCACAAGGCCAAGGCCCATCAGCCCGTTGTCGACCAGGATGTTCAGACGGTCCGAGATCGCCTCGGCGCGGGTGCGTATGAGATCGGCGGTGACCCCCTGCGGCAGGCTCTGCTGCATTTCCGCCACGACCTTTTCCACCGTGTGCTGTATCCCGATGGCATCCCCCTGATCCGACCGGTCCACCCGGATCGACATGGCAGGGTGATCCCCCACGAAGTACGACCGCGCACGGTCCACGCCCTCGACCCGGATCGAGGCGACATCGCCGATGGTCAGCACCGACCCGTCGGCATTGGTGCGCAGGACGATCCCGGAGATCTCATCGGGACTGCGTTTTTCGCGCCCGGTGCGCACGCGCGTATTGGCACCGCCGACATCCCCTGCCGGATCAGCCGTTACCTCGGCAGCGATGACCGCCGCGATATCGGACATGCTGATATCATGGGTGATGAGCGAGGCCGAGGGCACTTCGACTATCGTTTCTGGCGCTGCAACGCCCCGGATCGTGGTGCGGGTGACGCCCACCTCGAACAGTCGCACGATCAACTCATCCGCAAAAAGGCCAAGCTGCGCGGGGCCGATGTCTCCGGTGATCACCACATCGGTCACGCGGTCGCGCCATGCGCCGCGTTTGACTGTCGGCTCTTCGGCTTCTTCCGGCAGGGTGGTGATCAGGCTGACGGCGGTCTGAACGTCGTCAGCCGCCCGCGACATGTCCCAGCCGGGTTCGAATTCCAGCGTGATACTCGCGAGCCCCTCGCGGGAGATGGCGCTGGTTTCCTCGACCCCGTCCACCGCCAGCAGGGCCGGCTCCAGCGCCTGAACGATTGCGCTGTCCACATCCTCGGGGCCGGCGCCGTCCCATTGCACCCGCACGGTGACGTTTTCCACGATCACATCCGGGAAGAACTGCGCCCGCATGTTCGGGATCGCGGCGGCGCCCAGCACCAGCAGGATCACCAAGAGCAGGTTCGCAGCCGTGCGGTGGCGGGTGAAATAGCTCAGGATGCCGCCCGCGGGCCGGGACAGATCACGCATGGATCAGCCCCCCATCCGCGCTTCGATACGATTGACCAGCTTGGCCGGCACCGCCGGTTTGGCCAGTTGCACCAGCACGCGCTGGCGGGCCTCCTCGGGCAGGCGCTTGCTGTTTTCGACAAAGGCCACCAGCCGGGCGCGGCGATCCTCGCTGAGTTCGATCAGCTCCGGCTCGCTCGGCGCCAGCTGCGCGCCGGTCTCGAGGCGCAGGGGCCGGACCCGGATCCCGGCCCCCAGCAGCGGCGTGCGCCCGGTAACGACCTCGCGCCCCGCAAGTCCCACGCCGCGGATCAGAACATCGTCTCCCTGCCGACGCACCAGATCGACCGTCAGCGCCTCTAGGCGATCTTCTTCGCCCAGTACAAGAACCGTGCCATCACTGCCCAGCGCCGATGCGGAGATGCGCACGACACGCTCCACCGGCGGCTCTGTGACCGAGACGGTGACAAAATCACCCGGTTTGAAGCCCGGCGCAGCATCAAGACGCGCATAGACCAGACGTCCCGTCTGCCCGTCACCAGCCGCGCCGCTCACGCGGGACAGCGTCCCCGTGGCCGACAGCGCCGCGCCCGAAGCATCCAGCATCACCCGTACCGGCGCCTCGATCAGGCGGCCTGTCTGATCCAACAGCCGGGCATATTGCGAGGTGGAGACGCGAAAGGCGACCTCCAGCCGGTCCGGGTCCACCAGTTCGGCAAGTTTTTCGTTTGCAGATACAAGCCGCCCCTCAACAAGGCTGACCGATTGCAGCGTACCGCCAAAGGCCGCCGTAATGGAAGAATCGGCCAGATCGCGGCGCGCAGTCTCCAGCGCGATTTCGGCGCGGGCCACGCGGGTCTTGGCCTGATCGACGCGCGCCTCGGCCTGCGACATCGCCTGCCTGCGCGAAATCACAGCCTGACGTGCCTGCGCCGCCGCAAGGGCTGCGGTTTCCACGGTCGCTGCGCTGCCGACCCCGCGCTCCTCCAGGTCCAACTGCCGCTGATAGGCTGTCTGGCGCAGCTGGGCCTGATCCTGCGCCGCATCCAGTTCATCCCCGGCCAGAACCAGCGCGCGACCTGCGTCACGCTCTTCGGCTTCGGCATCCATCATGTCGGCCTCGGCCCGGTCCAGCGCGGCCTGGGCATCAGCGGGGTCGATCTGAACCAGAAGTGCGCCCTCTTCGACGCGCCCCCCCTCTTCGAAGTGATCGGACAAATGGGTCACCCGCCCGCCCAGCGCAGTGCGCAATTCCAGCGTTCGACGGCTTTCGATACGGCCAAAAGCAATGAGTTCGGGCGCAATGGTCTGCTCATCCGCCGTCACCACCCGCACCGCAAAGACGCGCTCACGCGCAGGCGGCGTGCGCGGCTCGGCATTCATGCGCGCCTCGATCGCCCCCATGACGAGAGAGCCCGCATAGGCCAGAAGCCCCAGCGTCAAAGCCGCCAGAAACAGGCCCGTCAAACTATGCCGCAGAAACCGCATGTCTTTTCCTTCCGGTGGCAGATACTGCCGATATTTTCCTGACCAACATCCAGGCAGGGACGATCGCCCACCTGAAAAGATAGCAACCGAACATACCCTTTACGAGGTTACACGTCCGCGCGGATCACTTCCGTCGCAAATGTTCGTCCAAACGGGGCATAATTTCGACGAAGTTGCAGGGACGGTGGCGGAAATCGAGCTGTTTGCCAAGGATCTCGTCCCAGCCATCCTTGCAGGCACCGGGGCTGCCGGGCAGCGCGAACAGATAGGTCCCGCCCGCAACACCGCCCGTGGCACGCGACTGCACCGCCGAGGTGCCGATCTTCTGCATCGAGACGATGGTGAAGACCGTGCCAAAGGCATCGATTTCTTTTTCATAGACATCTCGGTGCGCCTCAACCGTGACATCGCGGCCCGTCAGCCCGGTACCGCCGGTCGAGATCACCACATCCACCTCCGGGTCGGCCACCCAGGCGCGCAGTTGATCCGCGATCTGGTCACGCTCATCGGGCAGGATCTTGCGGTCCGCCAGCACATGCCCTGCCTTGATCAGCCGGTCCACCAGCACCTGACCTGAGCGGTCTTCCTCCAGCGAGCGGCTGTCAGAAACGGTCAGGATCGCGATGCGGACGGGGATGAATTCCTTGCTCTCATCGATACGGGACATGCCTTATGAACCTCATGCTTTTTCAAGAATGGCGAGCCTCAGGGCAAGGCCCGCGAAGATACCGCCAGAAATGCGCCCCAGCCATCGCCCGGCGACGGGGTTGGTGATCAATCGCCGCCCGGCCTGCCCTGCAAAGATCCCGACCAGGCCATTGATCACGAAACCGCCAACGGACAGGATCGCGCCGAAGATCAGGAACTGCATCAGGACCGGCCCCGCCTCTGGCACCACGAACTGCGGGATGAAGGCCAGCACAAAAAGGATCACCTTGGGGTTGGTCAGGTTCACGACGAAGCCCGACCGAAAGGCGCGCGCGGCAGGTACGGCAGGCGCATCGCCCGCAACCGGCCCGCTGCGGAAGGTGGTCCAGGCGAGATATAACAAATAAGCGACCCCAACCCAGCGGATCACATCGAACAGCCCCGGCACTGCTGCCACTGCCGCGCCAAGTCCCAGACCCGCCAGCACCACATGCACGAAACATCCCGCCGTGATCCCGGCGCTCGCTGCAACCGCCGCGCCGCGCCCGGAGCGCAGCCCCTGCCCAAGGCAGAACATCATATCCGCCCCCGGCGTCAGGTTCAGCGCCAGCGCCGCGGGCACAAAGGCCAGAAGGGTCAGCGGATCAATCATTGTCTATCTCGAAAAAATTGGCCGTCGGCCCAAGGTTGGCGCAGGCGGTCTGCCCGATCTGCCCCCTTGCGCCCCAGGCCTCATGCACGTGACCAAAGATGGCCAGCTTCGGCTGAAGCCGCTCAATCGCGGCGCGGATCGCGGTGGAGCCGACCGAGAGGCCGGTAGAGGTGAGATCGCCAAGCCCCTTGGGCGGCGAATGCGTGACCAGAACATCCGCCTGGGCGCAGGGCGCGAGTAGCGCCTCGGCAGCCTCCTCGGAGAGATCCCAGGACCAGGCTCCAAAGGGGGTTTCCGGCACGCCGCCTCCCAGTCCCCAGAAGGTGACGCCATCAATCGTGGCACCATCCCCATGCAGCACATAGGCGTTGTCGGGCGCGGCAGCGCGCAGCTCATCGGCGCTTTCGGCATTGCCTGCCACCATGACCATCGGCGCGGAGATCCCCGAGAGCAGCTCCATCGCCTCATCCAGACCCTGCCGGGCGTTGCAGAAATCCCCCGCCCCCACCACGAGGTCCGCATCGCGACTGGCAGAGGCCAGATCGGCGGCGCGGGCGCGGGCAAGGTGCAGGTCGGAAAAGGCGAGGATCTTCATGGACTGCGATCTCATCAAATGGCCGTAAGCCGCGCCTTCAGCTCCAGAAGGTCGGCCCAGGCGGCGCGTTTCTGGGCGGGCTGGCGGAGCAGATAGGCGGGGTGGAACATCGGAATGACCGGCTTGCCCCAGACCTGATCCCACTCCCCGCGCAGCCGGGTGATGCCGCGCTTGCCCAGCACCGCCTGGCAGCTGATGTTGCCCATCAGCACCAGCACCTCGGGTTCGGCCAGCTCTACGTGGCGTTTCAGGAAAGGCACCATCATCGCGATTTCCACAGGCAGCGGGTCGCGGTTCTGCGGCGGGCGCCAGGGCAGCACATTGGTGATATAAACGTTTTTGTCGCGCTCCAGATCGATGGCACCCAGCATCCTGTCCAGAAGCTGCCCGGCGCGGCCCACGAAGGGACGGCCCTCGCGGTCCTCGTCACGGCCGGGGGCCTCTCCGATGATCATCACGCGGGCACCGGCCTGACCATCCGAGAAAACAAGATTGCGCGCGCCGCGCTTCAGCTCGCAATGATCAAAAGCCTCCATCGCCTCGCGCAGGGCAGGCAGCGCGGTTGCAGCCGCAGCGGCCTTTTTCGCGACCTCGACCGGGTCCACTTCGGGCGGACGCTGGATCTGGCCGGGCTGGGGGGCATCGGGCTGCGCCGCGCGGGCGGCTTTGGGCGCCTGTTGCTCCAGCTCGTAGCGGTTCACAGGTTCCTCGCACAGGGCCTCGGTCGCACCCAGTTCGATCTGCCAGGCCAGCAAGGCCCGGGCGCTGTGATAATCCAATGCCGATTCCATGGCGCAAAGCTACTCTGCCCGCGCGCCAAGCGGAACCACTGACTTGCAAGCCGGGACAAGAGGTAACAGGCGCGCGGGCCGCAGCGACACCGCAGCGCCTTGCCCGGCCGTGTCGCCCCGCCTATAAGGGCGCGCAAACAGCGCGGAGCCCGCCTCATGTCTCATGTTTCCCCAACAGCCCCCGGCCCCAGTTTTTCAGCCCGTCATCTCTTGGGGATCGAGCACCTAAGGCCGCATGAGATTACCGAGATCCTCGATCTGGCGGATACCTACGTGGATCTGAACCGCCGCCCGGAAAAACACTCGGACGTGCTGGCGGGGCTGACGCAGATCAACATGTTCTTTGAAAACTCCACCCGCACACAAGCCAGTTTCGAGCTGGCCGGCAAGCGCCTGGGCGCGGATGTGATGAACATGGCGATGCAGGCGTCCAGCATCAAAAAGGGCGAGACGCTGATTGACACGGCGATGACGCTGAACGCCATGCACCCCGATCTGCTGGTGGTGCGCCATCCCCATTCGGGCGCGGTGGACCTGTTGGCGCAGAAGGTGAACTGCGCGGTGCTGAACGCGGGCGATGGGCGGCACGAACATCCGACGCAGGCGCTGCTGGATGCGCTGACCATCCGGCGCGCCAAGGGGCGGCTGCACCGGCTGAACATCGCGATCTGCGGCGACATCGCCCATTCCCGCGTGGCGCGTTCGAACCTGATTTTGCTGGGCAAGATGGAAAACCGCATCCGCCTGATCGGTCCGCCCACCCTGGTACCCGGCCATTTCGCCGAGTTCGGCGCCGAGATCTATGACGACATGCGCGAGGGGCTGAAAGGCGTCGATGTGGTGATGATGCTGCGCCTCCAGAAGGAACGCATGGACGGAGGTTTCATCCCCTCCGAACGCGAATACTACCACCGCTATGGGCTGGACGCCGAAAAACTGGCGCTGGCCAAACCCGACGCCATCGTCATGCACCCCGGCCCGATGAACCGCGGGGTCGAGATCGACGGCACCATTGCCGATGACATCAACCGTTCCGTCATTCAGGAACAGGTCGAGATGGGCGTCGCCGTGCGCATGGCGGCAATGGACCTTCTGGCCCGAAACCTGCGCGCCGATCGGATGGGACAGGCGGGCTGATCCTGATGGAGGGCGTCATCCATATCCCGGCAGGAGAGTACGGCGCGATCCGTCTTTTCCGGCTCGACATGCGCCCCGAACAGGCTGCCTTCCTGAAGGAGCCTGAGGCCCTGGCGCAGGTGCTTGGAATTGATGCCATCGACATGGAGCAGGTCGACATCTTACCGGTAAGCGACCTTGAGGAGATCGGCCTTGCCGGATACCTCACTGACGGCATGGGTGTGCCCGAGGATCAAATCGCGGCCGACCGTGAACGCCTCGCGGCGCTTGAAGGTTACGTCATGGTGATCCGCTCGCGCGCCTTTGGCGGACGCGAGATGCGCCTGACACCCGCCGATCAGATCCAGCTGATCGCCACCTACGGCACCCCCAGCGCCACATGGACCGCCCCGCCGATCGAGACCGAAAGCGCCAAGCCCTACTCGGCGCCGAAACTGCCCCCGCGCAAGGCCCGTGCCGAGGCGCGGCGTATTGGCGCCACGCTCTTTGCCGTGGTGATGGGGCTGATCTTCCTTGTTCTCTATCTGCTGGTGAGCTGACATGTCCAAGACCGTGAACGAGATCACCTTCACCCCCGACCGCAGCGCCTATATTCGCGCCCATGCCTGGATGGCCGCCTTTGCCATGGCGGCTGGCATGGGGGTCCTCTGGTTCGCGGGCAATCCGCACATCTGGACCGGCGCGATCGGCGGGCTTGCCGCCATCTCCTTTCGCGGCTGGTATCTGGCCAGCGAGGAACTGGCCGTCATCTGGCGCATGTCGGATGGCGTCCTGACCGGCCCCGCCGAACGCCGGGTGCCGCTGCATGAGATCGACGCAGTAAAGTCCATGGGTGGCTATGTGCAGGTGATCACCAAGGGCGGCGACAAGCACCTGATCAAGTACCAGGCAGAGCCGGGCCATACCGTCGCGACCATCAGGGGCGCAATGTCATGACCGATGGGCGAGGCTGGGATGGTCTTCTGGATGCGGATGAGGATGTCCTTTGGCAGGGCCGCCCCGACCCTGGCTTCACTGTGACCGGGCAAATGATTGCCTACACGATTTTTGGAATGATCGTCACCGCCTTTGGACTGTTCTGGACCGTAGGCGCCATGTCCTTTGCCGTTTTGCTTGGGATTACCGGCCTTTTCCCGCTCGGCGTCGGACTTTACCTGATTGGCGCTGGACTGTTCTGGCCGTCATATTGCCGTCGTCGCACCTGGTACAGCCTGAGCAACCGCCGCGCATTTATTGCCACAGAGCTGCCGTTTGTGGGCCGGGGCTTGCGATTCTGGGACATCGGCAGCGATACCACGATCGAGTTCGAGGAAGGCAAATACTCTACCATCTGGTTTCACGAGGAAACACTGGGTAAGGGCGACAACGCATATACCAAACGTGCGGGCTTTGAACGGATCAGCAACGGGCGAGAGGTGCTCGCCCTGATGCGTCAGATACAGGCCGGAGCGGACAGCACCATGGAGACACCGGAAACATGACCACTCTTTTCATCAATGCCCGCCTGATCAACCCCGAGGCCGGAACCGATGCGCCGGGGGCTGTGCTTGTGGCGGACGGTCAGATTGCCGAAATCCTGCCCGAGCGAACGAACCCTGCGCACCTGTTTCGCGCGCGAAACATTGATCCGGCTCAGGCCGGAGTCGTGGATTGCGGCGGCAAGTGTCTGGCGCCGGGGATCGTCGATATCGGCGTCAAGGTCTGCGAGCCGGGCGAGCGGCACAAGGAAAGCTACAAGACCGCAGGCCTTGCGGCGGCGGCGGGCGGGGTTACCACCATGGTGACGCGCCCCGACACCACCCCGGCCATCGACAGCCCCGAAACGCTGGAGTTCGTCACCCGCCGCGCCCAGGCTGACGCGCCGGTGAACGTCTTGCCCATGGCCGCCCTGACCAAGGGCCGCGAGGGGCGCGAGATGACCGAAATCGGTTTTCTGATGGATGCGGGCGCGGTTGCCTTTTCCGACTGCGATCACGTGGTGGCCAATACCAAGGTGTTCTCGCGCGCGCTGACCTATGCCCGCAGCTGCGGCGCGCTGGTGATCGCCCACCCGCAGGAGCCGGGACTGAGCGCAGGCGCCGCCGCCAGCAGCAGCAAGTTCGCCACCCTGCGCGGCCTGCCTGCGGTCTCTCCGATGGCCGAACGCATGGGACTGGACCGGGATATCGCGCTTTTGGAGATGACCGGCGCGCGCTACCACGCAGACCAGATCACCACCGCCCGCGCCCTGCCCGCACTGGAGCGCGCCAAGGCCAATGGGCTGGACATCACGGCGGGTACCTCGATCCACCACCTGACCCTGAACGAGCTGGACGTGGCCGACTACCGCACCTTCTTCAAGGTGAAACCGCCGCTTCGGTCCGAAGAAGACCGGCTGGCGGTGATCGAAGCGGTGCGCACCGGGCTGATCGACATCATTTCTTCAATGCACACGCCGCAGGACGAGGAAAGCAAGCGCCTGCCCTTCGAGGAGGCCGCCGCCGGAGCCGTGGCGCTGGAGACCCTGCTGCCCGCCGCGCTGCGCCTTTATCATGCCGAGCTGCTGGACCTGCCGACCCTGTTCCGGGCCATGTCGCTGAACCCTGCAAAACGGTTGGGCCTGCCCTCCGGGCGTCTGGCGGCGGGCGCGCCTGCGGACCTGATCCTGTTCGATGCGGATGTGCCCTTTGTGCTGGATCGTTTCACGCTGCGGTCAAAATCGCAGAATACCCCCTTTGACGGGCAGCGCATGCAGGGCAGAGTGCTGGTAACCTATGTGGCAGGCAAGCCCGTGTTCCGGAGAGACTGATGCCGAACCTTGAGACTTCCATCCTGCAGCTGCTGCTGTGGGCCGTTGTGGGCTACGGGCTGGGCTCGATCCCTTTTGGCCTGCTGCTGACCCGCTTGATGGGTCTTGGAAACCTGCGCGAGATCGGATCGGGCAATATCGGCACCACCAATGTGCTGCGCACGGGATCAAAACTGGCGGCACTGCTGACGCTGCTGCTGGATGGTGGCAAGGGCGCCGCCGCCGTGGTTCTGGCCCGTCTGATGGCTGGAGAGGACGCCGCGCAGATGGCCGGCCTGATGGCCTTTCTCGGCCATTGTTTCCCGGTCTGGCTGGGGTTCAAGGGCGGCAAGGGTGTGGCGACCTTCCTCGGCCTGATGCTGGCCCTTGCCTGGCCGGTGGGCGCTGCCGCCTGTCTGACCTGGCTGGCTGGCGCTGCGATCACCCGCATGTCCTCGGCCTCGGCGCTGCTCTCGGCGCTGGCAGCCCCCGTCTGGGCCCTGCTGCTTGGACATCCTCAGATCGTTGCCCTGACCGTTGCCCTGACCGTGATCGTCTTCTGGCGCCATTCGGAAAACATCGCCCGCCTGCGCGCCGGAACCGAACCGAAAATCGGGCAGAAGTAGCCGAGCCCCTATTCCGAAACCTGCTGCAGGACGCCCACCCGGTTGCGCCCCTGGTTCTTGGCCAGATAGAGGGCGTCATCCGCGCGGCGAATGACCTCGGTCAAAGGCTGAGCGCCGTCTGCAAGACCGAGACCAATGGAGATCGTGCATTTGAGATCCTTGCCAGGCGGAATAGTTACTGCCTGGTTCTCGACGGCCTTTCGGATCTCCTCAGCGCGACGCATCGCCTCGTCCAGATCGTGTTGGGGAAGACAGACCACGAATTCTTCGCCCCCGTAGCGCGCCGCCAGACCATCCTTCTGCACGTGGTCCTCGATCACCTTTGCGACGTGGCGGATAACCTCATCGCCGACCAGGTGGCCATAGGTGTCGTTCACCTGTTTGAACAGATCGATATCGAGCATCAGGACGGTGCCCCGGAAGGTTTCGCACATTTCGTCCATGCGGCGCATGAAATGAGCGCGGCTGAGCAGGTTGGTCATCTGGTCATGAGCCAAGAGATACTCAAGCTGCTGATTGAGACGGTGGATTTCCAGCATACGGTTGGCCGACCACAGCGTAACAGGTGGCGCAATCAGCAACGGCACCAGAATCGCGGTGCGCAACGAGACATCTTCAGGAGCGTCACCGTTGATCAAAACGGTGATAAGAACCGATACCAGGATCGACATGCCAGAGATGACAAGGACCGATAGCCACTTCTCGGTTGTTGTGCGAACTTTCAACATGGCGACTCGTAGTGTTGCATCTGCCAGAGAGGCTAACCGTTCAGGGTTAACGATCCCTCGCTTCGGACGGTGATATCTTGATCATTTCTCCGCCAATCCTGACCGGACTCCGCATAAGGAAAGGAGCGGAAATGACACCGGGCACGGGTCTGTGTCGGTTGACCTCACATCCGGTTCACGGTCGTCCCGCGACCTTGTGATGTGCATTCCCGAACAGTCCCGACCTCCACACGGCGCAGTCAAAATGAGTTGTTTTGAACGTGATCGCCTTCGTCTCCACATGGGTGCTGTGACAGCCGCAACGGGTTGCACACAGATACACGATCCATGGGCCAAGAGCGGGAGCATTACATCCCCGGCCCCCTTTGAAAGGATGGAACCATGAATAAATTCAAGACTGTTTTGAGCGGTGTCGCACTGTCGGTCGCGCTGGCGACCTCGGCCATGGCGGCAGGCGTTGAACTCAACGCGTCCTCGACCGGCCTGGCGCTGCAGGGCTATGACCCGGTGGCCTATTTCACCGTCGGTGAGCCGACCCCCGGCAACTGGAAAATCACCTCGGTGCACAATGAAGCCCTGTATCGTTTCGCCTCCGAGGAAAACAAGGTCGCCTTCGAGAAGAACCCCGAAGCCTACCTGCCCGAGTACGGCGGATATTGCGCCTTTGGTGCGGCCATGGGCTTCAAGTTCGACGGTGACCCGACCCTGTGGAAGATCGTCGATGACAAGCTGTACCTGAACCTCGCCGAAGACATCCAGAAGCGCTGGGAAGGCGATATCGCCGGCTTCATCGAAAAGGCAGATACCAACTGGACCGACATCGCCGACAAGGATCCGGCAGCGCTGCAGAACCAGTAAGCGCCACAACACAAAGCGACCTCACTCACGGACGCAAGATGCGGCGGCGGGATTTCCTGCCGCCGATTTTTTGTTGACTCAGCTCGCAATCCTGTTATTTCTGAAATTACAGAAATTTCAGGAGCAATCGGATGCACCTCACCCCCGCCATGCAGAACTTTATCCTACATTGGGGAGAGATGGGCTCCAAATGGGGTGTGAACCGCTCTGTCGCGCAGATCCACGCGCTTTTGCATATCTCGCCCGATGCGCTGACCGCCGAGGAGATCTGCGAGACGCTAAACCTTGCGCGCTCCAATGTCTCCAATGGCCTCAAGGAACTGCAGTCGCAGGGGCTGGTCAAATCCTCCCGTCAGCTGGGAGACCGGCGCGATCATTTCACCTCGATCCGCGACATGTTCGATCTGGTGGATGCTGTGGTGGCCGCCCGGCGCGAGCGTGAATTTGCCCCCACCTTGCGCGCCCTCGAAGAGGTCATGGCCGAGGCCGAAGAGGACAACACCCCCAAGGTCATCAAGGCGCGCATGGGCGAAACCCTGCGCGTGATGCAGATGTTCGACGACTGGTATATGGACTTTTCCCGCCTGCCCCGCGCGGTGCATCTGGCGGTGCTGAAGATGGGATCGAAACTGGTGCGCTTCCTGCCCGGCGGAAAATCCGACTAGGCGCACTCAAAAAATTTTACCCGGAGATTTCACAAATGACAGAAATAACTGACGATGTAAAAAACACTGAGCCCGAAGTCGTGGCAAAGCGCCACCTGGTGGACCCCGTCGCCTTTTTCATCGCCATGATCGCTGGGCCGGGAGTGATTGGCCTTCTTGGATGGTCCACTCTGTTCATTCAAGCAGCCACCCTTTTGGGCGGGCCGGTCTATCTCGTCGTCGGCATTCCGGTAATGCTGGTCTACATGCGCCGCCATCGCGTCGCGCCATATGACTGGGTCTGGCTCGCATTGTTGGCCCATGTGGCCGTGTTCCTGCCGCTCACTCTCCTTGGCGCGGCCAGCGGTGGAAGAACCGGCGGCTTGGAAATCTTCCTTATCTTTGGCTGTTTCTTCGCTCCGCTTTGGGGCGGGATCAGCGGCGTCCTCTACGCCGCTCTCGAACGCGATTTCTACAAACAACCCCTCTGAATCGAAAGGCCCCAACATGCTGTTTCACATCGCAATCTACCTTGCCCTTGCCCTTCTCATGGTCACCGCGATGACCCTGATGATCCTCAAGATTTCCAGCATCATGGGCGACTGCCCGCAATCGGGCCGCGCCGCGCGGGCGGCGGGCGTCACCATCGCCACCGGCTATGCCATGATCGCCATGGGCGGCGTCGGGCTGATCGGTTCCGCACTGCCGCTGCTCACTGAGGGAAGCCGGGGCCTGCTGCCCGCGATGGGCATCGCGAGCCTCTTGCCCGCGCTCGGCTTTGCGGCAATCTGCCTTGGCCTTGGTTTCACCCACGCCGTCGCCACCCTGCGGGCCGTGGTCCGCGAGGCGGTGGATGCGGCTCAGAACTCTGATCCAGCTCCACAGCCCCCTGCCCCAAGCCCCGCATAAATCCGAAGAAAGGAGACAGACATGCAGCCCCGCGAGACCGCTCCGTCCCAAGTGCAGTGGCAGGACCTGTCAAACCTGCGCCCATGGCAAAAGGTGGTGGAGCTCACCCTGCCGCTGCCTTGGCTGGCGCTGTCCTGGGCGCTCTATGCCTCGCCGCTCTGGCCCTTGGGCGCCGTCGCCAGCTTCATGTTCTTTCTCTGCGCCCTGCGTCTGAACCACGAAGCGATCCATGGCAATCTCGGCCTGCCCCGGCGGTTTGACATCGCGCTCTTGCACCTCCTGAGCGCGGTCATGATGGGCTGCAACTCCTCCGTCGCCTGGAGCCACATGCAGCACCATCGCCACGCCATGGGCCCCGGCGACCTCGAAGGGCATTGCGGCCACATGAGCGCAGGCGAGGTCCTCCTCTACGGTCCGCGCTTTCCGCTTGATCTCATCCGTCACTGTTGGCAAGGCGGCGGGCGCAAGTGGCAGCTGCGGATGCTGCGGGATGGTCTCAGTGTTTCTGTGACCGTTGGAGCTATTCTCCTGAGCGGTCTGGATTTCCTGCTGCTGCATCTGGCGGCCATGGCCGTGGCGCAATGTCTGACGGCCTTCTTTGCTGTCTGGATCACCCATCAGGGCACGGCCAAAACGGGCCTTGCCGGGCGCAGCCAGCGTGGGATCCTGGCCCGGCTTGCCTATCTGATGTTCTATCACCGCGAGCATCACCTCTTTCCCAAGGTGCCGGTCAGCCGCTTGCCGGACCTCGCCGCGCGGCTGGATGCTGACGTGCCCGGCTATGCCAAGGCCCGCCAGCCCGTGGTCCCCTGGCTGGATCCTGGAGCCTAGATGCCGCGCGCGCCCTGCAAAACACATCCCGCCAACAAGCCCTGCCGTTTGCCGTTTTGCGAAACTGAACCATGTCAATGGCAGTAGCAAAATGCCCCATATTCGCACCTCTGGGAGATCCGCCGCATGATTCGACTGCTTGTTATATTTCTGGCACTGCCCATGGTGGCAGCGGCCAATGACTGGGATGCTCTCAAGGCGCCGGGTACCATGGCAATCATGCGCCACGCGCTGGCGCCGGGTACTGGCGATCCGGGGGCTTTCGTGCTGGACGATTGCAGCACCCAGCGAAATCTCGATGCCCGCGGGCGCAGACAGGCCGAACAGACCGGCGCCGCGCTCAAGGCCGAAGGCATCACATTCGATGCGATCCTCACCAGCCAGTGGTGCCGGACCCGCGACACGGCCCGGCTCCTTGACCTTGGACCAGTGACAGATGCACCGGCGCTGAACTCCTTCTTTCAGGATTTCTCCACACGGGACAGCCAGACGCGTGAAACGCTTGATCTGCTCAACAAGGCCGAGGGCCGTTTGTTGCTGGTCACCCATCAGGTGAACATCTCCGCCCTGACCGGGCGCACGCCCCGATCCGGTGAGATCCTCGTGTTTCGCCTGACCGAAACCGGAGAGGTCGAGGTGACCGGCAGCATCCTGATCACACCCTGACCCCGCCGCCAAGTGGGTCAACGACCGAAAGGCGCCGCTTGAGGACCGCAATCAAGAAAAAGGGGCGTCTCAGCGGCGCCCCCTTTTCAATCGTTTCGACTGGTTTGGTCAGTAGCTGTATTCGGCGTAGATCCGGGTCAGATCACCATTCCAGTCGCCATGGTAATGATCCAGCAGCTCATCCGCCGGAACCTTGCCGCTGTCGATGCTTTCCTTCAGCGCGTTCAGGAAATGCGTCTCGTCCGGCACCATACCGCCTGCACCCGCGCGCGCGCGTGTCTTCAGGCCCGCTTCGGAGATCTCCAGCACCTGCCGCGCCAGATCGTGCATCTTGATCGCGCCCACCTCGGCCTGCAGCGCCTGTTCGGCGGCGCCGACGCGCAGGGCCTCGCGGGTCTCGGCATCCCAGCCCTTGACCAGATCCCAGGCCGCATCGAGGCTGCTTTGATCATACATCAGACCAACCCAGAAGGCGGGCAGCGCACAGAGCCTGCGCCAGGGACCGCCATCGGCGCCGCGCATCTCCATGTATTTCTTGATCCGCGCCTCGGGGAAGGCTGTGGTCAGGTGATCGGCCCAGTCGCTAAGGGTCGGAATTTCACCGGGCAGCGCGGGCAGCTCACCTTTCAGGAAGTCCCGGAAGGACTGGCCCAGCGCATTGATGTATTCCCCGTCGCGGTAGACGAAATACATCGGCACATCGAGCGCGTACTGGACGTAGCGCTCAAAGCCCATGCCGCCTTCAAAGACGAAAGGCAGCATCCCTGTGCGCGCATCATCAAGGTGACGCCAGATGGTGCTGCGCCAGGATTTCTGACCGTTGGGTTTGCCCTCGAAGAAGGGCGAATTGGCGAACAGCGCGGTCGCAACCGGCTGCAGCGCCAGCGCCACGCGCAGTTTCTGCACCATGTCGGCTTCGGAGGAAAAATCGAGGTTCACCTGCACCGTGGTGGTGCGGCGCATCATGGCGCGCCCCATGGTGCCGACCTTGGTCATATAGTCGTTCATCAGCCGATAGCGCCCCTTGGGCATCAGCGGCATTTCCTCGTGGCTCCAGATAGGGGCCGCGCCCAGGCCGATGAAACCGACACCGATCTTGTCGGCGATTTCCTTCACCTCGCGCAGGTGGGTGTTCACCTCGTCGCAGGTTTCGTGGATGGTCTCCAGCGGAGCGCCCGACAGCTCCAGCGCGCCACCGGGTTCTAGGCTGACGTTCGCGCCGTCCTTGGTGAGGCCGATGAGATTGCCGCCTTCGGTCACGGGCGCCCAGCCGTAGCGATCACGCAGCCCTTCCAATACCGCGAGGATCGAGCGGTTCCCCTCATACGGCAGCGGCTTCAGCGTATCCTTGCAATAGCCGAATTTCTCGTGCTCGGTGCCGATGCGCCAGTCGGCGCTGGGTTTGCAGCCGGAGGCAAGGTATTCAGCCAACTGTTCGTGGCGTTCGATCGGTCCGCCGCCGGACTGGGGAATGGACATGCCGGACACTCCGTCCTGTTGTTTCGCTCGTTTCGGCGGTCAGGAGTGGGGGGAAATGCCGCCGGTGTCAATGCAGCCGTTGGTTCAAAGGGCGGCTGGGCCTGCGCTCCCAGATCACGACCTGGTGAGCGCCCGCCTTGCGCAATTCGGTCAGCATCCGCTCGGTTTTGAGCCCCGGCAGGGCGGCGAACGCATCAAACAGCGCCTCGTGCCCTTCGGCATTGACGGGGATCGCCAGCGGCGCCTGTCCCGGCTGTTCCAGCACCCAATGGGGCGGTTTGGAGGTGTGATCGAGCCTCAGGCGCTCAAGTTCCGACCGGGCCACCGCACCGCCCGTCAACGGGCCAAAATAGGCGATTTGCCCCTCATCCACCTGCACGATGCCCGGACCACCGCCCCCAAGGCGAAACCGCAGGCGCTGCGCGCCGATCACCGCCAGGACCAGCCCCACAAGGATCAGCGCCCAGCCGGTCACCGCCGTGAACCCGTAGGATGTATAGGCCCATTTGAGGCCAATCAGCAGCATCAGCGTCGCCACGATCAACTCGCGCCAGCGCCACAGGGTAGCCCGCGCTTCGGGTCGGATGAAGCTCATGTGCAACTCTCCGCATTGCCTGTGCGGATTAACACAGGGATACCGCACCATTTTGTTGCTGCTCCGCCCCGCTTGCCCATCACCAATCCCCCAGAGCCTGCTGCCAGAGGGTCATCGCGGCCACCGCCGCCGTGTCGGCACGCAGAATGCGCGGGCCAAGGCTGACCACATGGGATTGCGGCAGGGCATGGAGGCGCCTGCGCTCCGCTTCGGAAAAGCCGCCTTCCGGGCCAATGAGAATGGCCCATGGCGCACCCTTGTACTGTTCGGCGGCCAGTTGCAGCGCATTGCCCACTTCGGCCTCGTCGCAGAACATCAGCTGACGTTCCTCGGGCCAGTGATCCAGCAGGCGCGAGAGTTTCTGCAGATCCACCACCTCGGGCACATAGGTGCCGCCGCATTGCTCGGCAGCCTCCACCGCATGGGCCTGAAGACGATCCTGGCGGATGCGCTCGGAGTTGGTGAACTCGGTCTGCACCGGCAGAATGCGCGCGGCTCCCATCTCGGCGGCCTTTTCGACGATGAAATCGGTGCGCGCCTTCTTGATCGGCGCGAACAGCAGCCACAGGTCCGGGGGCATCTGCAAGGGGCGGGTCTGCTCGCGGCAGACCAGCACGCCGCTGCGCTTGCCCGCCTCGGCGACTTCGGCCCGCCATTCCCCATCGCGCCCGTTGAACAGCGCCACCTGTGCGCCTGCGCCCAGCCGCATCACCCCAAAAAGGTAATGGGCCTGGTCCCGGTCTACAGGAATGGTTTGCCCTGCCCCCAAGGGGTGCTCTACATACAGTCTGATCTTCGCAGTCATGAGGTCCTACATATGCAAGGGCAATCGCCAACACCAGATGGTCAGGTCGCGGATGCGGTCAAGGGGAATTGGGTCGATACCCTTGCACCCGCCTGGAGCCGCCCCTACCTGCGCCTGAGCCGGGCGGACCGGCCCATTGGAACCTGGCTGCTGCTGATCCCCTGCTGGTGGGGGCTGGCGCTGGCGATCCTGTGGGATGAAACGCCGGTCTGGCAGGATGCGTGGATCTTTGTCGCCTGCGGTTTTGGCGCCTGGCTGATGCGCGGGGCGGGCTGCACCTGGAACGACATCACCGACCGCAACTTCGATGGCGCGGTAGAGCGCACACGCTCCCGTCCGATCCCCTCGGGGCAGGTCACCGTGCGCGGTGCGGTGATCTGGATGGGGCTGCAGGCGCTGGTCGCCTTCTGCATCCTGCTGACCTTCAATCAAGCCGCGATCGCCATGGGTATCCTCGCTCTGCTGCCCGTCGCAATCTACCCCTTTGCCAAGCGGTTCACCTGGTGGCCGCAGGTCTTTTTGGGGCTTGCGTTCAACTGGGGGGCCATGCTGGCCTGGGTGGCGCATACAGGATCACTCGCCTGGCCGCCGGTGATCCTGTACCTCGCCGGGATCGCCTGGACGCTGTATTACGACACGATCTATGCCCATCAGGACACCGAAGACGATGCGCTGATCGGAGTAAAATCCACCGCCCGCCTGTTCGGAGACAACAGCCCGCGCTGGCTACGCCGCTTCATCGTGGCCACCGTCAGCCTGATGGCGCTGGCCGTCGTGATGGCCGCCCGCGAGGACGCCAGCCTGGTGACTTTGCTGGTCGCACTCGCCGGTCCCTGGGCGATGGGCTGGCACATGACCTGGCAGCTCAGGGTGTTTGACGCCGAAAACAGCCCCCGGCTGTTGCAACTGTTCCGGCTCAACCGTGATACCGGCTTGATTCCGCTTATCTTCTTTGCCGCAGCCAGTTTCGTGTGATTGAACCGCCCCCTTTGGCGCTGTAAGACAATGCCCAGCCATTGCGGAGAATGCCTATCATATGCGCCTGTCATCGCTCCTGATCCCGACCCTGTCCTTCGCTGCTGCGGCGGGGCTGAGCCTGGTGGCCGCCAGTTTCGCCGTGACCGCCGTCGAACGCGGCAGCGAGCGGGAGGTACGACGGAGCCTGGATGTCTCCGGCATGCATTGGGCCGAGGTGACGGCAAACGGACTGCAGGTGATCCTGCAGGGTACCGCCCCGGACGAGGCCACCCGCTTTGCCGCCATATCGTTGGCGGGCAGCATCGTCGATGCGGCCCGGGTGATCGACGATATCACCGTCCCTCCGGCCGAAGGTCTGGCACCACCACGGTTTTCCGCCGAAATCCTGCGCAATGATCGCGGGATCTCCATCAGCGGTTTGATCCCTCTATCCGCATCGCGGGAAGACCTTAGGGACCAGCTTCAGGATATCGCGCGGCAGAACCGGAAAAAAGTGACCGACCTGCTGGAGGCAGGTGACTATCCTGCCCCCCAGGACTGGGAACCTTCCATGGAGTTTGCGCTCGCCGCGCTGGAATTGCTGCCGCGCTCCAAGATTTCGGTCGAGGCCGGCGCTGTCTCGGTCACGGCAATTGCCGACAGCGCCGAGGAGCGCAGCGCATTCGAGCGCCAGCTGACCCGCATCGCGCCGCCACAGATCCGCATCAGCCTTGATATCGCCGCGCCGCGCCCCGTCATCACGCCCTTTACCCTGCGGTTCCTGATTTCCGAAGGCGGCGCGCGGTTCGATGCCTGCTCTGCCGAAAGCGAGGAAAGTCAGGCGCGTATCCTGTCTGCCGCCCGCGCGGCCGGATTGGAAGGCGAAGCAAACTGCGTGATCGGCATGGGGGTACCCTCGCCAAACTGGGCCGATGCCGCCGAACTGAGCATCCAAAGCCTTGCAGCCATTGGTGACGGGTCCGTGACCATTGCAAATGCGGATATCACCCTGGTCGCCGCCGAAGGCACGCCCGAGCCACTGTTTGACAAGGTGGTCGGTGAGCTGGAAACCGCTCTGCCCGAGGTCTTTGCCCTGCATGCCGTGCTGCCCGTGCCCGAAGCCGCTGCGGCGGCAGGTCCGCCAGAATTCACCGCAACGCTCAGCCCCGAAGGACAGGTTCAGCTGCGCGGGCGCATCAACGATGCGGCGACCCGCACCATCGCCGACAGCTACGCCAAGGCGCGGTTCGGTTCAGGCAGCGTCTACACCGCAACCCGCGTGGTGGACGGTCTGCCAGCCGACTGGCCCGTGCGGGTGCTGGCGGGGCTTGAGGCCCTGTCCTACCTGCAACGCGGCGCGGTGACTGTGACCCCGGACAGTCTGGAGTTGCGCGGAATGAGCCACAACCAGGATGCTCCGGCGGATATCGCGCGCTTCCTGTCGGCGAAACTGGGTGAAGCGGAAAGCTACGATCTCGATATCACCTATGAAGAGCCCCCCGCTCCTGAAGATCAGCCGATGCCGCCAGAGCTGTGTCAGGCGCAGCTGATCGGTGTGCAGCTCGATGCCGGAAAGATCACCTTTGAACCCGGCTCTGCCACGGTCGAGGCTGCCAGCGGCGTGATCCTCGACAAGATTGCCGCCATCCTTGAAGACTGCGGCCCGATCCGGCTTGAGATCCAGGGCCACACCGACAGCCAGGGCCGCGAGGAAATGAACCAGAACCTCAGCCAGGCGCGGGCGCAATCGGTTCTGAACGAATTGAGGGCGCGGCGCATCCTGACCTCGACCTATGTGGCGCGGGGGTACGGCGAAAGCACGCCCATCGCCTCGAACGACACCGAAGAGGGACGCGAAGCCAACCGGCGGATCGAATTCAAGCTGATGCTCCCCAGCACCGGAATCGCGGCGGATGGCAAACTTGACGCCGATCCGGCCGAAGCCGCAGCGAATGATGCGACCGAGGCCGTGACTGAAACAGAAGCATCAGAAGCCGCATCAACAGAGGCCCCCGCACAGGCAGATGACAGCGCACAGGAGACATCGGACCAATGAACAGAACGGAGTTCATCATTACCACAGCCATCATCCTGTTTGCGGCCTTTGCGATGGGTTGGTTCGCGAATTGGCTGGTGCATCGCTTTACCCGCGTGCGCCAGAGCGACGTGGCCGACCTCGACCGGATGAGTCAGGAGCTGCACGAAGCCGAGGAAACCCGTGATCAGGCGATCACCTACCTGCAGCAGCGTGAGGCGGAGCTGACCAACCAGCTCACCCAGACCGAAGCGGAGCTGAACGCCGCGATGGAAGGGCTGCGCGATGCCCGCCGCGAGGCCGAGGAACTGCGCGGACAACTCGAGCGCTAGGCTGGGACTTGGACTTGCGTGTAGGTGCGTCGTCGAGGACCTGGGGTCTTTTCGTTTGGGATGGTTGGCCCTGTGATCTCTGAAGTCTGCAGTGCGGCGCTTTGATCCACCGGGCAGACGGCAAACACCCCTCCTTTCATATACGCCGGACCTGAGACGCCTCACGTTATGGCAAGTCGATCCCGCCAGATCGGCGGGGATAGGGTTTCGGAAAGGTCTGAAGACACTTTCAGGAAAATGCGTCGCTGCTTGCCTTGGTAAAAGGATCTGCCTGTCCAAACGTCAAACGCGTCTACCCCACGCCAACCGGCAGCCCCATCAGCCACGAGCCGACTCATCCAGGCTGAAAGGCAAGAGTGATTCACCCCCCAAGCCAGTTTCTTGAACATCGAACTGGGCAATAATCACGGACATCGACCCCTTCGGACCGAATTGCCTGCAACCGCACCAAAGGGGCGCGCAGACCACAACCTATCGCCCTTGCAAGCAGAGCTGCAGGTGCATTGCAGCGAACGGTTTGTGGAAAATGGTGCTGCTGGAGAGAATTGAACTCTAGTTTCATTTGTCTTTCACACTGATTTTATTACATAAAAATTTCGCCGCAGCAAGCGCTGTGTAGGAGTTCTGTGTGGATGTCTGTTTGTTGGGAAACCGGAATGAACCGGCAACGGTTCTCTTGAACTACGCGGCTCCCATCCAAGAAAAAATCGATCCACGCCCCTGAGTCCATGCTCGCTCGAAATTCCGGCGACCAACCCTTCGGCGAACGCCCCGGCAGAACTTCCGCCGGGGGTCTTGTCGTCGTTGCTTTACCGGGTCGCGAGTTTCTTCTCGGCACGCAGGGCAGCTTTATATGCCAATCGGTCTGCCCTCTCATTATACTTGGACCCGTTGTGCCCTCGGAGCCATTTCCATGTGATGTTGCGCCCTGCTGCAGCGCTATCCAAACGCTCCCAGAGATCGCGGTTCTCAACGGCCTTGCCCCCGCTTCGCTTCCAGTCGTTGGCTTTCCACTTCGCCAACCAGCCATTCATGGCATTTGGAATTAGATTTGCGTCGCAGAAAACCGTGATCGGTTCCTGAGTGACCCGGCCAAGCTTTTCCAGCGTCGCGCACACCGCAGTGAGTTCCATTCTGTTGTTCGTCGTCGACAATTCGTAACCACTTGCCTCTCGGGACTTGGCGATCTCACCCCCTGCTGTTTTTCGAAGAGTAACAGAACCCCAGCCACCGTGGCCGGGATTTCCGATGCAGGAGCCGTCCGTATAGATTTCGATGCGGGTCTGGCCCTCGTCGAGCTGGGCACCGCGTTCCTGTTTGCGGTTCTGGACAGAGTTTACCTTTGTTGTAGTAGTATTCATGGTCAGCTTTCTTGATTTTGGCTGGCGATGCTTACTGGGCCGTGCGGCGTGTAGCCGACGGTCAAGCATCAGGTTGGCTGTGGTTGGATTGTTTGGAGCCCAATCGAGTTCCGACTACGCTGCCCTGCGAATTCGAGGCGTCGTCAAGCCGGAGCAACAGGACCGCGAAACACGCAAAATGCGTGTTCCTATAGCTTGCGTGTTCGCTGCGTCAGAAATCGCAGTCGTCAGATGCCGTCTCTGGTTCCTTAAGGTGGCCGCCGATTGCGGCAATTTTGCTGTCATCCAGCTCGTCAGCGAAGAACAACCACTCGGCCATCGACCGGAGCTTGGCGGTCCCAACTGCGAGCTGAATCGCCTCGGCTGCAATCTCCTCATCCTGCCACGGCAGCTTACCGAGCGCCTCGCGAATTTTCGTGGCGATCTTCTCAATGTGGGCGCAACGTTCGGCATTGGTCAATTCGGGGCGATCTTTTCGCTCCGGCAAGTCGTCCTGCCGATCTCGCCACCATTCGCCTGTCGCCGTTTTTCCTGCAGCTGTCATTGTCTTCCACCTTTTACGCATAATGTCGACGGAGCGTGCTCCAACACCGCTGGCACCGGCTATCTCCTTTACCTTCAACCGCTCGCCCGGCAACCGGACCAACCTCCAGGCAGCATCCATTCTCTCATTCTTCGTCAGCGGTAATTGCTCCCGCGAGTTTGCCCTTACAGCTGCCAGCATGGCCCCTGCTCGGTTCCCTTGAAATACTGTTGCAGAGACGGTCTCGCGCGGCTTGGCGGTGGCGTAAGCGGCAAGCCGGTGATAGCCGTCGAGAAGAACAAGGCGACCCGTCGGCTGTCCGGTGGCATCAATCTCCTGCCAGACTAGGACGGGGTCGAGTTCTCCGGACGCCCTGAGCGTTTGAGTAAGGCCGCGAACATGGGCCTTGTCGGTGACGATGTGTCGAAACCGAAACTCCGGGTCGTTGGTTATCTCTCCAGGCCGGAGCATCCGGCAGGAAATAAGGGTCTGGCCCTGTTCGGGCTGGGCACCGCTGGGTGTGGTGGGATTCTGCATCAGGTTCCTTTCTGCAGCACAAATGGGAAAGCCCCCGCCGGGCAAGGCGAGGGCCATTCGAAGGTTTAGAACTGGTGGCCGTTGGCGTGCGGCTCTCTTTCCTCCTAGGGTGAGGGATAATTGCTCGAAGTGCCCGAAGACGAACTGCAGGCGCAGGTCTCTTTAGGGCAAAGGTGTGGGTTTTTGATTCCGAGCATGCGAATGAACCTTAACTGTTTGATTTTTATTACATTCCCCAGCGGAGCAATCCCGCCTCGGCTTCCGCCACATCTCGACGGATGCGAAGGACGGTCTGGCGGCTCAGCCCTGCCGCTCGCGCCACTTCGGAGGTTCCCGCTCCGGCGTTCGTCATGTCCCGCACGAGGTTAAGCTGGTCGCGGTTGTAGGAAGGCTTGCGACCTCGGTAGACCTCTGGTTTCTCGACCTTCGCATGCTCGATACCAGCCCGCTGGGCCTCCTTCGCGGCTTCAGCTTGGGCCTGAGCCGTGGCAGCCATGAAGGCGATGAGCGCATCCCTGACAGCCTGTTGGGTCGGGTCAGTAGTGGCACCATCAAAAGTCATCGAATTGATCACGGTTTTGATGGTGACCCCTTTTCGCATAAAGTGCCGGATGGTGTCCGTCACGTCCTGGTAATTTCGGCCCAGGCGGTCCACCCAGCGCACCACAAGAGTATCCCCCCGACGGAGCTTGTCGAACAGCCGTCGTCCTTCTGGTCTCTCTGACAGCACAGTCGAAACACCAGATTGCCCATGGTCCGAGACAACCTCGTCAATCGTGAAGCCAGCCTTGCGCGCTTGATCGACCTGATGCTCGGGTGTCTGATCGGCGGTGGAGACACGGGCGTAGAATATTGTGGCCATGTTATTCCCTGTGAGGTGTACTTAAAGGTGGTGTCCGATGAATAGAGCGCCCGAAAGCAAAATTCAACCCTTTCGTACACCCCAGAGCACGCCTCAAAAGGTGTTCTTTGAGGTATACCCTTGTGAGCAAAGAAAGCACCTGTCCATTCCGGGCGCGTTCACATAGCCTGCCGGAGGAGAATTTCTGATTAGGAGAACAACATGAAATTGTGTTTACTACTGGTGGCAGCATCCTTTGTCGTGCTTGCTGCGTGTAGCGGCACGATGCAAGGTGTAGTGCGCGGCGAAGGCACTCGAGTTCAGATCGAATATGAACAAGGAATGGACCGAGACTATTATCGCACGACGCTAGACGGGGAAAACTTCTCTGGTCAGGCAGTTGACGCAGGGGCCACCAGCGGTGTCGGCACAGTGTTTACCGGCGGAGCAGTGGGAACAGTTGTTGTGACGAACAGCAGTGGGAATTTCGTGGCAGTTCTTATAGGCGACCGTGGATCAACCGTGAGATGCCAAATGAACTATGCGGATAGTTCGGGCTTCACAACGGCTGGCGGTGTAGGCATCTGCCAGCATAGCGATGGTCGCATCATCGACGTGGCTTGGTGACGGGAGGTTTTTGTTGCTGCAACATATGGTTAGCGAATGCCCCCCCACCGGGGGGAACGCGCAGGCTTATCTATATATCTCGGTCAGACGGATTTTTTCGGTGAAATAAAACGGGTAGCAAGAAAGACAGCTTGCTGCTGCCCCAACACTTGCAACCCACAGATGTTTCAAGCAATCCTGCCTGTAACAACTGGCAGGGAAAGCAAAATCGCAATGAGCAGTACAGACATCAAGTCGTTGGGGTCGTTCGTCTGGTCCATCGCAGAACTTTTACGCGGCGACTTCAAGCAGTCCGAATATGGCAAGGTCGTCCTGCCCTTCGTCGTCCTGCGTCGTCTCGACTGCATTCTCGAAGAAACCAAGCCTGCTGTTCTCGAGATGGCTGCGTCGCTGCCCGACGATATGGATGATGAAGCCCGCGACACATTGCTGTCAGGCGTGGTTGGCCAGAACATTCAACTCTACAACTTGTCCAGGTTCACCTTCGCATCGCTCAAGGGGCAGGACGCGAAGGACATCCACAAGAACCTGATCGACTACATCACCAAGTTCTCGGGCAATGTCCGTGATGTATTCCTCGATAAGTTCCTGTTCACCGACCAGCTCAAGCGCCTCAACGATGCGGGGCTGCTCTATCAGGTATTCGACCGCTTTACCCAGATCGACCTCCATCCGAAAGCCATCTCGAACCTTGAGATGGGGTATCTGTTCGAAGACCTCATCCGGCGCTTCTCGGAAATCTCGAACGAGACCGCTGGGGAACACTACACACCGCGCGAGGTCATTCGCCTGATCGTGTCGCTCCTGCTGATCAACGACAAGGATGCGCTGACAGGAACTGGCGTCATTCGCCAGGTCTACGACCCAGCAGCGGGAACCGGTGGGATGCTCTCCATCGCCGAGATGGAGATGAAGGCGCTGAACGACCGCATCCGCGTCGAACTCTTCGGGCAGGAACTGAACCCTGAATCCTTCGCGATCTGTAAGTCCGACATGCTGGTGACCGGACACAACCCCGAGAACATCGCCTTCGGCAACACGCTCACCCAAGACGCCCACGCCTCCAAGCGCTTCCACTACATGCTGTCCAATCCCCCCTATGGCGTGGACTGGAAGAAATACGCCGACCCAATCAAGGACGAGGCATCGGAACAAGGGATGGCCGGGCGCTTTGGTGCCGGTCTTCCGCGCATCTCGGACGGGCAGTTGCTGTTCCTCCAGCACATGATCTCCAAAATGCGCAACGACGAACAAGGGTCGCGCATTGGAATTGTCATGAACGGGTCGCCGCTCTTCACGGGCGGGGCCGGGTCAGGCGAAAGCGAAATCCGCCGCTGGATGCTCGAAAATGACTGGGTCGAGGCGATCATCGCTCTGCCGACGGACCTTTTCTACAACACGGGCATCCAGACCTATGTCTGGCTGCTCACCAACCGCAAGGACACCGCACGGCGGGGTAAGGTGCAACTGATCGATGCCAGCGGGGAACGCTTCTGGAAATCCATGCGGAAATCCCTCGGGTCCAAGCGCCGGGAAATCCCCGAAGAGGCGACCGAGGAAATCGCTCGCATCTACCATGACATGCTGAACGGCAACTCAGGCTGGGAAGACGTGTCCAAGATCTTCGACACCACCGACTTCGGGTATCGCGAAATCCGGGTGGAGCGCCCGCTTAGGCTTGCTTTTGAGGTGACCCGAGAGGGGCTTGAGGCGTTGCGCGATGCAAAGCCTTTCCAACGGCTTGGCGAGACTGAACAGCGTAGCTTGCTGGAGGCCTTACTGGTTCACTTGCCGGCAGATGAAAGGTGGATTGACCGAGAGGACTTCGACACGGCGCTAACACGTGCTCTCAAGACGGTTGGTGTCAAGGTGGGCGCACCTGTTCGGAAGGCCATTCTGTCCGCGCTGTCCGAACGCGACGAAAATGCCGAGGCCTGCACCGACAGGCACGGCAACCCAGAACCAGACACCGATCTGCGCGATCACGAACTGGTGCCACTGAACGAGGACTGGCGCGCCTATGTGCAGCGTGAGGTTCTGCCTTTCGCCCCCGATGCCTGGGTGGATGAGAGTTACACCGACGCACAGGATGGCGGCATCGGGCGCGTCGGGTATGAGATCAACTTCAACCGCTACTTCTACAAATACGTGCCCCCTAGACCGCTGGAAGAGATCGACGCCGAGTTGAAGGCGCTCGAAGCAGAAATCGCGGGTCTGCTGCAGGAGGTGGTCGAGTGAAGCATGTGAAACTCAAATGGTTGGTATCTGCTTCAAACGCTGGTGAAGTGATAGACAAGTCGTATTGGGGAGACGGCGATGAGTCCCTTTACACTTGCGCCAGAGACATCCTGCGCTCGGACTTTAGTGCCTTCCCCAAATGGAAGCGGACAACTGCTGATGACCTGCTCCTGACGAGAAACGGCACCCCGTATATTCACATTCCAGTCGAGGGCGCGATCTACTCGAATGTCGTTCAACGCATCTCGGTGCCGAAGGTCGACAAATACTTTCTTCGCTACGCATTGGAAGATCGAGTTCGTAGTTTCAGGGGATACGGCGTTTCCATCGAGAGTTTGAACTACGAAATGTGGTCAAACCTCGAAGTTGCGCTGCCCGACCTCGCGACCCAACGCCAGATCGCCGACTTTCTAGACCGTGAGACCGCAAGAATAGACCTGCTGATCGAGAAAAAGCAGCGGTTGGTGGCATTGCTGAGGGAGCGTGCTACGAGTTTTATCACGCAAGTCACAAAGCACGGCCTGAAAGGCGAAACGCATGTCGACACTTGTATCGACTGGTGGTCTCGCGCACCCGCATCTTGGGAAGTTCATCGCATCGCAACGCTGTTCGGAGAGTCGAAAGAGATGGGCGAAGAAGGCCTCCCGGTTCTTTCTGTCTCTATCAACTGGGGTATTTCAGACCGCGAACTTGCTGACGAAGACCGTGATCGGATTGTAAATCATATTGAGGACAAAACCGCCTACAAACGCGTTCGAACCGGCGACTTGGTCTACAACATGATGCGTGCATGGCAGGGAGCATTCGGGGTCGCCAAGATAGATGGGCTGGTCAGTCCAGCGTATGTTGTGGCGCGTCCACGAAAGGGCCTTCACTCTGCCTATTTCGAACATCTCCTTCGGACCCCATCATGTGTTGAAGAGTTCCGGCGCGCATCCAAGGGCATCGCAGACTTCCGTCAACGCCTTTATTGGGAGCACTTTAGACAGGTTCGCTTGATGCTTCCGTCCTACGAAGAACAAGTCGAAATCGCTGCTTACATCGAACGCAAACAGGCACAGTCTGCACCAATAATTTCGAAAACCCAAGACTCCATCGGCCGCCTTAAAGAATACCGCTCCGCCCTGATCACCGCCGCTGTCACAGGTCAGATCGATGTCGCGACCTACGCTAAACTCGGCACCCCCGACCGCCGCCTCGACGCCATTCAAGAGGAGATGGGCGCATGACTTTGGATAACCTACAAAAGAGCGAAGTCGTTATTTCCAAGATACTTCAAGACCTTGTCGAAACAGGTCTGCAATATGGAACGGCGCTTGAGTTTGAGGAGCTTGGACTTGACGGGGAGTTTGAGCCCTTCTTCACTGGCTGCTGTTTATGGTTGCTGGAAGAAGGCATCGTCCGCTGCACAAACGAACACCAGGTTCTGAAAGGCGTGCCGATGGTAAACCCCGTCATTACGGCAAAGGGCTTCTCGCTGCTAGGTCAACCATTTGCACAAGGTGGTGAAGATGGTGGGCGGGTAGGAGAGGCTGTAAGAGAGGTTGCAGCTGGACGCCGTAGTTATGCTGGGGTGGGCGATCTGGTTGGCGGGGTTCTTGGTGGGTTTATCAAGTCGATGGGTGGTTAGATGAGTGATGCCATTGCGGAACTAAAAGCATTCGTCATTGCGCAACTAAGCGCGAACTGCAACCCTGTCCCACCCAAGACCGCCACCAGTCAACAAGTGCATCTTTCTGTCTGGACAACACGCGGACGCCGCCGCGCCATCGGTGCCGAACTCGATCACAAAGACCGCGTCAATCTATGGGTCGTTAGCATGTATGCACCGCCGTCGTCGCCAGCGACTGTGGAAGTCGCCAAGAAGGTCTGGAAGGGGTCTGCATGGAAGGACAAAGAGCCCAATCCTGAGCGAAAAGGGCGCGACGGGGCAAACAGTAATCTCAAGGGATATGACGAGTTCCGAACCAAACCGATCACGCGTCTGGGTATTAAGTCGATCGATGACGCGCGGCAGATACTTGAGCATTTATTCGCATGACCGACACCCACACCACCGCCGACATTCATCAAGAGAAGGTCTTCGAGGCCCATATCGTTGCCTGCCTGACCCGCGAAGGGGGATACATCGAACGCGACTGCGCGTCCCATTATGACGTTGCCCATGCGCTTGATACCGCGTTGCTGTTCCGCTTTCTCAAGACGACGCAACCCGACGCATGGCAGGTGCTGGAAGATCACTACAGCGCGCAGGCAGAGGCAGAGGTTCTGAAACGTCTTGAACAGGCGTTGAAGCAGAACCCCACCCATGTCGTGCTGCGCGAGGGCATCAAACTGGTGCCGAACATCCGGTTCGCGCTGTGCTTCTTCAAACCCGCGTCGAACCTGAACCCCGAACTGACCCTCCTATATGAGGCAAACATCCTGTCGGTGATGCGGCAGGTGACCTATTCGTCGAAGAACAAGAACGCCATTGACCTAGTGACCTTCGTCAACGGCATTCCGGTCGCAACGCTTGAGGTCAAGAACTTGCTGACCCAGCAGAACTTCAAGCACGCCGAACGCCAGTATCGCAAGGACCGCTCCCCCAATGGCGAACCCCTGTTGACCTTCAAACGCGGCGCTATCGTGCACTTGGCGGTGGACCAGGACAATGCGTCGATGACCACACGCCTGATGAACGGCAAGACACGGTTCCTGCCGCTCAATCGGGGGCGAGATGGTGGCGCTGGGAACCCCGATGTGCCGGGGGAGAACCGCACAGCCTACCTCTACAAAGACCTGCCAGACGGTAAGGCAGTCTTCTCCCGAGAAGTCCTGCTGGACCTCATAGGCCGATTCATCCATCTGGAACGCGGAGGCGGAAAGGAAGTGCTGATCTTCCCGCGCTTCCAGCAACTTGATGCCGTGCGGAAACTGTTGGCAGACGCCAAGGCAAATGGCGCTGGGCAGAACTACCTCATCCAGCATAGCGCTGGGTCGGGCAAGTCGAACACTATCGCCTGGACAGCACACCAGATCATCAATCTGCATGACGATGAGGACAGGCCACTTTTCGACACGGCCATCATCGTGACCGACCGGCTGGTTCTTGACCGGCAGTTGCAGAACACCATCGGAGGATTCGCACAAACCGCCGGGGTGGTGAGGAAAATCGATGGAACCTCACGCGACCTGAAGAAGGCTATCGAAGGCGGTGCGCGCATCATCATAACAACCATTCAGAAGTTCGGAACGGAGCATCTTCAGGCAATCTCTGGGCAGTCCTCCAAGAACTTCGCCGTGATCATCGACGAGGCTCATTCGTCACAATCCGGCAAGGCGGCCCAAGCAATGACCGACGCGTTGACCCGAGAGGCAACCAGTTCGGATGACATCGAAGACATGATACTTGCCCATCAGGCCGCAAGGGGGCCGCAGAAGAACATCTCCTTCTTTGCATTCACGGCCACCCCCAGGAATGTCACGCTTGAACGTTTCGGGCGAATTGGCATGGACGGGAAGCCCCATCCATTCCACCTTTATTCCATGCGGCAGGCCGTCGAAGAGGGCTTTATCCTCGACGTGCTTCAGAACTACATGACCTACAAAGCCTACTATCAGCTCGAAAAGACCATCGAGGATGACCCGGCCTTCAAGGGGCGAAAGGCACAGGCACGTGTGGCGCGATATGCCTCACTGCACCCGACGGCCATCGATCAGAAGGTCGATGTCATCGTGGAACACTTTCGACGACACGTTGCCAAGGAGTTGGGTGGACAGGCAAAGGCGATGGTCGTCACGCAGAGCCGCGAGCACGCGCTTCGCTATTGGCAGCAAATCAACAAATATATCGCGAACAAGGGGTATACGGACCTAAAGGCATTGGTCGCCTTTTCGGGCGATCTCGAGGTTGATGGCGCAAGCTGGACCGAAGCGACCGCGAACGGTTTTGCCGAAACCGAACTGCCAAAAAGATTCGACACTGATGAGTTCCAAATTCTCGTGGTCGCCGAGAAATATCAAACTGGCTTCGACCAACCGAAGCTGGTCGCGATGTATGTCGACAAGAAGCTTGCCAACCTGCAGGCCGTCCAGACGCTGGCGCGTTTGAACCGGACGCACCCCGGAAAGGACAAGACCTTTGTCCTCGATTTTCAGAACACAATGGAAGAGGTCAAAGAGGCTTTCGCCCCGTTCTTTGAAGCGACGGAACTCGAGGAACGCACAGATCTCAACCAGATATATGACCTTGAGCAGCGCATCTCGGGCGCGTCCTACATAGCTACCGATGAGGTGGAACGGTTCGCGGAACGGTTCTTCAAGGGGAGCCTATCCGCCCAGGACAGGTTGGAACTAGAGGGAACCGTTCGGTTGGCCGTAGAGCGGTTTGTTCTGGATGAAGACGAAGCGCAACAGGAGGAGTTCCGGCAACTTCTGAAGAGCTTTCAGAGATTCTATTCATTCGTGGCGCAGGTGGTGTCACTCAGCGATGCATGGCTGGAGAAGCTCTATGCTTACACGTCGTGGCTTTCTCGCTTGCTACCGTCGCGCGATGTTCCTGCCGATATTGCCATCACAGACGACATGCTGACGCTTTCGGCATTCAGGCTGCAGAAAAACGAAGAGGGCAGCGCATCACTTACCAAAGGCGCAACATCGACGCTAGCTCCGATCACGGAGTTCGGTGCGAACCCCTACACTGAAGAAGAAGAGAAATCGCTGTCAGAGATCATCGATTCCTTCAACGAACGACATGGCACGAACTTCACCCGCGAAGACTTCCTACGCTTCGAGCGGGTAAACCGAGAAATTCTCGACGACGATATGCTCGATATGATGCGAAACAACCCAGCTGACGTCGTCTACAACGCATTCTCGCAGGCCTTCTTTCAGGGGATGGTGCGCATGTTTCAACAGGACAATGAGATGCGCAGCGTTGTGATGACCGACAAGGATGCCCGAGAGCAGGCCACGCGGCACTTCTTCAACAGGGCGCAGCGACAAGCGCAATCCCTTTGAAACGCCCTACCGTTCGGCCAACACCCCATGCGGAAACATGCTGTCGGATGGTTCAGAGAGGGACGTCGATGCGCGGCAGCTTGCAGATTTCGCGGTATAGCGTTTCGACCGGATATTCACCGTAGTCTTCTCCGGCAGTGCGACCCGCATGGCCTTGGATGGCCCCGAGGTATTCCGGGGCGATGTCCGCATTTCGGCCCACCGTCTTGAACCTGTGCCGCCACGCGTGGTTCGGCTGGATTCGTTCATCGGTTATCCCGACGCTTTCCCTTACCCATACTGCGATCTTGTCCCGCGCGTTGCCCGATCTTTTTAAGGCCTCCGCTGCGGTTGATGACCCAGAGTGGAATAGGTAGCCGCTCTTCGAGTTTCTGATGAAGTCCAGAAGGCCAATCTCCTGCAAATGAGGATGGACCGGAACGTCCCTGTATCGCCCCGCCTTAACGCTTCCGGCTTCTGGTGTGATGGTGATTTGCGGAATTCCATTCACGACGGTTAGGTCTTCCTTGCGAAGCTGAGTTATTTCACCCGCCCTCGCCCCCGTATAGGCGCATATCCAGGGCACCCACCGGCATGCCAGCTTGTTGTGGTGCGCCATGTTCGGCGACTGTTCGAAAACTCTGTTGGCTGCCGACAAGATCTGCTTTGCCTCTGCTTCGGTATAGCCAGATGAGCGTGATTTGACCCTCGGCGGAATTTTCACGCTGACACTTTTCGCAGGGTCACTATCTATCAGGAACTTGGAGTGGGCCAGCCGGAAGACGGTCTTAACCGCAGCTAGGTATTTCCCGCTGACCGTCTTGGGGGTGAGACCCTGTTCGTGCCGCAGATGATCTGTCCATTCGGAGATTTCTCGCGGGGTAATGCGATCAACTTCTTCATGGCCTAAGTAGTCTTTCAGGGCGTCCAGCTTCTGCCGGAAGTCCTTGACCGTGTTTTTCGATTTCCCGTTGGCAAGGTGGTCTTTCTCCCACTTGTCGAACAGGTCAGACAGAGTCGGCGCAGAGGATGATTCTGAGGGCTTTTTCTCAGGCGACCATTCTGGGAACCGATTGGCGTTGGGGTCGGGTGAAAAGTCTCCCTGTGACCGCTTGTGCTGCTGTTCCGTCGCCTGTTCCCATGCGCGCTGGACTTCTTTTATCAGGCGTGCCCTGCTCACTGCGTCCGTTGCAATGCCATTTTCCATCAACAGTTCGTCGACTGCCGAACCGTACCATTGCTCCAGCGCCAGATCGTTGTCGGCTGCCTGCGCATTCAAACGAGTCACCTGCGCCCAGATCGAAGGTTCGCCGGGTTCCGTGTCCAAGGTCATCATGAGGTTCTGGTATACCTGACCGGCCAAGCTGACGATTTGCTTAAGAGGGAGCGGTTCAGGCTTGGCCCTCAGGGCTGCCCAGCGCCGTTGGAGCGCCGCATACTCGGCTGCGAACCGCTCTTTGGCCTCAACAGGGTCTCTGGTACGGAGTGACTTGGGCACCTCTTTACGACCGACCAAAGCGACTAGGTCGGCAGGAACACGAACGCGGATGTAATAGATTCCGCTCTTTTTGTCTTTTACGGGCCGAGGCATGATTAGGGACACTGTGTAGGACTCCTGTGTAGGAGTCGACAAGTGAAATGCGTTGATTTTACGCAAGTATTTGTGTTTTCAAGGTAAATCATGGTGCTGCTGGAGAGAATTGAACTCTCGACCTCTCCCTTACCAAGGGAGTGCTCTACCTCTGAGCTACAGCAGCGCCGGTGAGGGGGCTTTTAGGGATAAACGCCGGGGTGCGCAAGACCATTCTGGACGGTTTTTTCACACTAAGATACACAAGGTTTATGGCAGATAAAAAATCACCAAAAACCAGTGCTCAACCCGCGAATCGCGAGGATCGCCTGAAGGCGGCTCTCAAGGCGAACATGGCCCGCCGCAAGGCGCAGGCCAAGGCGCGCGCGGCCAAAGGGGACTCAGAGGCAGGCAGTTCGGAAAGGTAAGCAGATGGATTCGATTCTGGTAACGGGCAACGGGCCGCTCAGCGGTCAGATCCCGATCGCGGGCGCCAAGAACGCCTGCCTGACATTGATGCCGGCCACCCTGCTGAGCGAAGAGCCGCTGACGCTGACCAATGCACCGCGCCTGAGCGACATCAAGACCATGACGCAGCTGCTGCAATCGCTGGGCGCCGAGGTCTCGGCGCTGCAGGATGGTCAGGTGCAGGCCATGTCGAGCCATAACCTCGACAATCACGTGGCCGACTATGACATCGTGCGCAAGATGCGCGCCTCCAACCTGGTGCTGGGGCCGATGCTGGCGCGGCTCGGTCAGGCGGTGGTGTCGCTGCCGGGCGGCTGCGCCATTGGCGCGCGCCCGATGGATCTGCATATCTTTGGACTGGAAAAGCTCGGCGCCGAGATCGATCTGCGCGACGGATACCTACATGCCAAGGCGCCCGGCGGCCTCAAGGGGGCGGTGATCGACCTCTCCTTTGCCTCGGTCGGCGCGACCGAGAACATTTTGATGGCCGCGACACTGGCCAAGGGCACCACCGTCATCAACAATGCCGCCCGCGAACCAGAGATTTCAGACCTCGCCGACTGCCTGCGCAAGATGGGGGCCCAGATCGAAGGCGATGGCACCTCGCGGATCGAGGTACAGGGCGTTGATCGTCTGCATGGGGCCACCCATCAGGTGGTCACCGACAGAATCGAACTGGGCACCTATATGCTGGCGCCGGTGATCTGCGGCGGCGAGGTGGAGCTTCTGGGCGGGCGCATGGGTCTGGTCGGCAGCTTTGCCGAGAAACTGGACGAAGCGGGCGTCGATATCACCGAGACGGAAGCAGGCCTCAAGGTGCGCCGCCGCGCTGAGCGCGTAAAGGCGGTGAATGTCACCACCGAACCCTTCCCCGGATTTCCGACTGACCTGCAGGCGCAGATGATGGCGCTGATGTGCACCGCCGATGGCGTCAGCGTTCTGGAAGAGAAGATCTTCGAGAATCGCTTCATGCATGCGCCCGAACTGACCCGGATGGGCGCCCGGATCGACGTGCATGGCGGCACCGCAACCGTAACCGGAGTGGAGCGGCTGAAAGGTGCCCCGGTGATGGCGACCGACCTGCGCGCTTCGGTCTCCTTGATTCTGGCGGGGCTGGCGGCCGAGGGTGAAACACTGGTGAACCGGGTCTATCACCTAGATCGCGGCTATGAACATGTGGTCAGCAAGCTGTCCGGCGTGGGCGCAAAAATCGAGAGGATCAAGGGGAACTGATGACTGACGCAACCTTTGAAGAGGGCCGCGAGGCACCGCTGAACCTGGGCGCACAGGAAGAGGAAGATCTGAAGGTCCTGTCGGCATTGGTGCAGGATTCTGTCTTTCCGGTCACGGAAATGCGTTGGCAGGCATCCAAGCGCCGCTTTGCCCTCCTGATCAACCGCTTCCGCTGGGAAGACCGCGCCGCCGCCGAGCGGCGCGCCCGCGCCTATGAGCGGGTGCAGTCGCTTCTTGTGGTGGACAATGTTCTGGGCGTCGCCTCGCAGGGCTTTGACCGCAGCGACAAGGAGCTGATCCTGTCACTCCTGTCGCTTTCGTTCGAACCCGGAGAGGATGGCGCGGGCCAATTGGTGCTGACGCTGGCCGGAGACGGCGCCATCCGCCTTTCGGTTGAGGCCCTTGAGCTTCACCTGCGCGATGTGACCCGGCCCTACACCGCCCCTTCTGGCAAGGCCCCGGACCACGGCGACGGCTGAAGCGGCCCTGTCCGCCGCTGCAGCTTGCCCCCTCTCTTTCTGCCCTATATGTCCCCTGCGCACAGCCGGAGAAACCAGATGCCCGTTTTCCTTGATACGTCCGATGCCGATTTCGAAGCCGCCTTTGCCGCGCTCCTGAGCGCCAAGCGCGAGGACAGCCCGGATGTGGACGCGGTGGTGGCCGATATCATCGCCGATGTGCGCGCGCGCGGCGATGCGGCGCTGATCGAGCTGACAGCAAGGTTCGACCGGCTGGAGCTGAATGCCGACAAGCTGGCGATCTCCGAGGCAGAGGTCGACGCCGCCATCGCAGGCGTACCCGCAGAGGAACGCAAGGCGCTGGAACTGGCCGCCGAACGTATCCGCGCCTATCACGAACGTCAGATGCCCGAGGATGCGCAATGGACCGATGCGGCGGGCGCGACACTTGGATGGCGCTGGTCAGCGGTCTCGGCTGCGGGGCTTTATGTGCCGGGCGGGCTTGCCTCCTACCCCTCTTCGGTGCTGATGAACGCCATTCCGGCCAAGGTTGCGGGGGTCGAGCGCCTCGCCATCACCGTACCCACACCTGATGGCGTTCTGAACCCGCTGGTTCTGCTGGCCGCGCGGCTGGCCGGGGTGGATGAGATCTACCGTATCGGCGGCGCCCAGGCGATTGCGGCGCTGGCCTATGGCACCGAGACCATTGCTCCCGTGGACAAGATCACCGGCCCCGGCAACGCCTTTGTCGCCGCCGCCAAGCGTCGCGTTTTCGGCAAGGTGGGGATCGACATGATCGCCGGGCCGTCAGAAATTCTGGTGATCGCCGACAAGGACAACAATCCCGACTGGATCGCGCTGGACCTGATGAGCCAGGCCGAACACGACGAAAGCGCCCAATCGATCCTGATCACCGACGACGCCGCATTTGGCCGCGCCGTGGCCGAGGCCGTGGACAAGCGCCTTGAAACTCTGGAACGCCGTGCCATCGCAGGCGTCAGCTGGCGGGATTTTGGCGCGGTGATTACCGTGCGCGACCTGAACGAGGCGGCAGAGCTGTCGAACCGGATCGCGCCAGAACACCTTGAACTCTGCGTGCCCGACCCCGAAGGGCTGAGCGAGAAAACCATCCACGCCGGCGCTATTTTCCTGGGCCAGTACACGCCCGAAGCCATCGGCGACTATGTGGGCGGCCCGAACCACGTTCTGCCCACCGCGCGCTCGGCGCGGTTCTCGTCAGGGCTGTCGGTGATGGATTTTCTGAAACGCACAACGCTCGCGCGAATGACGCCCGAAGCCCTGCGCGCCATTGGCCCGGCTGCGGAAACCCTCGCCCAAAGCGAAAGCCTTGAGGCGCACGGGCTGTCGGTGACGGTGCGGCTGAACGCTCTGAACGACTGATTGCGACACAGGCTCGGACGACGTAGCGGCGAATGAGGGCATCGGCAGTCAGACGATTGCCGCGCAGCGCGCCATGGTCTAGTGAGAGTGCAAACCAGGGTAAGAGGTCTCACACCCATGAGCCGCATCAGTCATATCGAGCTGGACGACAGCAACCTGCCGCCCCCGACGCCGGAGATCGAGCAGGAGCGCAAGGTGGCGCTGTTTGACCTCATCGAGGAGAACTCCTTCACGCTGCCCGCCCGCGACGGCCGCGAGGTTCCCCCCGGCCCCTATCACCTGGGGCTGGCGATCCGGGACAAGCGGCTGGTCTTTGATATCACCACCGAAGACGGGCAAAAGGCGGCCGAGTTCCATCTGTCGCTGTCGCCCTTCCGCCAGGTGGTCAAGGACTACTACCAGATCTGCGAAAGCTATTTCACCGCCGTGAAGACCCTGCCCCCCAGCCAGATTGAAACCATCGACATGGCCAGGCGCGGCATCCACAACGAGGGCAGCCGCGTCCTGCAGGAGCGGCTTGAAGGCAAGGCCGATGTCGACACCGACACCGCCCGCCGCCTCTTCACCCTGATCTGCGTCCTGCACTTCGGAGGCTGACGGGTGGAGCAGTTGCCGCAGTCCATTCTGTTCTGCTGTGACCACAACGCGGTCCGATCCCCCATGGCCGAGGGGATCATGAAGAAATTCTATGGCACCGGCACCTATGTGCAGTCGGTCGGTGTCCATAACGACATGGAGATCGACGGTTTCTGCATCGCCGTCTGTCAGGAAATCGGCGTCGAACTGTCACGGCACCGGTCGCGCTCTTTCGACGAGATGGAGCAATGGGGCGATGATCTGTCCTCCTTCGATCTGGTGGTGGCCCTCTCGCCCGCCAGTCAGCGCCGTGCGCTGGAGCTGACGCGCTATTTCCATCTGGACGTGGAATACTGGCCGATCATGGATCCGACCGGCCTTGGCGAAACCCGCGAGGCCAAGCTGGACAGCTACCGCCAGACCCGAGACCAGATCATCAAACACCTGAAATCCCGCTGGGGCGAACCGACGGAGCTACTATGAGCGAGACCATTGCGCGCTATTTCGAAGCCTTCAACGCAGGCGATACCGATGCCATGATCGACTGCCTGTCCGATGACGTGGCCCATCACGTCAACGAGGGCAAGATCCGCGTTGGCAAGGAAAAATTCGCCGCGTTCTGCGACCACATGAGCCGCTGCTACCGCGAAGAACTGACCGACATGGTGATCTTTGCGACCCCCGATGGCCACCGCGCGGCTGCCGAATATATCGTCAACGGCACTTATCTGGAAACCGACGCGGGCCTGCTGACGGCAAAGGGCCAGACCTACCGCCTGCCTGCCGGGTCCTTTTTTGATCTGAAGGACGGCAAGATCTCCCGCGTCACCACCTATTACAACCTCGCCGACTGGATGGCGCAGGTCTCCGCCTGATGGCGCTGCGGATCGAGCCCCTCACCGGCGCGGCGCTTGAGGCCGCGCTGGATGATGTGGCCGCCCTGCGGATCGAGGTCTTTCGCGCCTGGCCTTATCTCTACGACGGTGATCTCGCATATGAGCGCAGCTATATGCAAAGCTACCGGGGCAGCACCCGCGCCGTAGTAGTCGGTGCCTTTGACGGGAGCCGCCTTGTGGGTGCTGCGACCGGAACGCCGCTGGCTGATCACGCCGACGATTTCGCCGCCGCCTTTGCGGGCACCGACATTGATCTCGCCACCGTTTTCTACTGCGCCGAATCGGTGCTTCTGCCCGAGTATCGCGGTCAGGGCGCAGGCCACGGGTTCTTTGACGCGCGCGAAGCCCATGCCCACGCCCATGGCTTCA
The DNA here is from genome assembly GCF_038148855.1 of Phycobacter sedimenti. Classification (NCBI taxonomy): domain Bacteria; kingdom Pseudomonadati; phylum Pseudomonadota; class Alphaproteobacteria; order Rhodobacterales; family Roseobacteraceae; genus Phycobacter; species Phycobacter sedimenti. Next base: position 293,109 of record NZ_JBBVGR010000007.1, read on the forward strand.
GCAAATCCGCCTTTTGCAGTGTCCAGCGCCCCGAAGATCACCCGCTGCGCCCCGATGACTATGCTCCGCTCGACCCCTTCTGGCGCAAACGCGGCTATGCCCCCCTGCCCGGTGTGGTGGCAGAGTTTTCCTGGAAAGACGTGGATCAACAGGCCGAAACCCGCAAACCGCTACAATTCTGGATCCGGGATCTCTAGGCTTGCACCTGTTCCTAGCGGAGAGACACCGGTGACAGGCAGGGACCCCGTCCCTTGCCACCTACTATGAGTTTTCGGGCAATTTGCACTTCTTTAGGAGGGACGCGAAATCGTCAGAGGTCATCGCCGCATAGAGAATGTCATCAAGGCAACTGCGTTCATGAGTGGTTGCCAGATCCCGTGCATCGAGGAGGACAATTCTGCGACGTTGGACAAAAACTGGCAGGATATGCAGGCGCATGGACAGCGACACGCGATCCAATATGACGGTCTTTGACCTAAACGTTCGTGCAAGTTCCTTTGTATCCAGCCCCAGGCTCTCCGCCAGCGGAAGACCCTCAATCTGTGGGAACCCGTCCAGCAGGAACACCCAGATCTGCACGTCATTCAGCGTCTCCGGCTCCTGGTCAGAAAGCACCCCTTTTGGGTCAGCCATCATGACATCGAATATCGGCGGATTTCGCCAGATTTCGTTGTCCTGCCAGAACATGAACGTGGCCGGGTTCAGCTTGCGCTCAAGATCGGCGATGGCCGCGCTCTTTATCGACGCTAGCGAGAAAATGAAGTACGCGCCTACAACAACCAGATAGACAAGGGCAGCCCGAATAATCCACTTTTTCAAAACGATATTCCATCCGTAGTCTTGATAGGCAATACCTTGCAGGCGGCAAGTAGCCAGTCAACCCTTACGGGAACGCACCTCCAGATCTGACTTGGCCACCCTATTACAATCGACCGCCTCTTGATCCTCGCCCCAAAACACGTTCTGTTTTCCCGGACGCATTTGCCACGAAACCAACAACGAATGAGCCCCCATGAAAATCGCTACCGCCGCCTATCAGATGGACTGGCTCGACAGCTGGGCCCAATATGAAGACAAGCTTGCCGCATGGGTCGGGGACGCCGCGAAAGAAGGCGCCGATCTGCTGGTCTTTCCCGAATATGGCGCGATGGAGCTGGCGACGCTCGATGGCGCCGATGCTGCCCGCGATCTGGAGCGGTCCCTTCATGCGGTCTCAGACCGGATGGAAGAGGCGGCTGCCGTGCATCTGAAACTGGCGGCGGAACATGGCGTGCATATCCTTGGCGCCTCGGCCCCCGTCGATGCGGGCTTTGAGCGCCCGGTGAACCGGGCTGAGCTTTACACCCCCACCGGCCAGCGCGATCACCAGGACAAGCAGATCATGACCATGTTCGAGCGTGATCCCTGGAATGTCATGGGCGGCGGACCGCTGAAGCTGTTTGACACCGCGCTGGGAAAGATCGGCGTGCTGATCTGTTATGACAGCGAGTTTCCCCTCCTGGGCCGCGCGCTGGCCGAGGCGGATATCATCCTTGTGCCGTCCTGCACCGAGGCACTGGCGGGCTATTGGCGGGTGCGCATCGGCGCCATGGCGCGGGCGCTGGAAAACCAATGCGTCACCGCCATGGCCTCGCTCGTCGGACAGGCGGATTGGTCCGAATCGGTGGATGTGACCATTGGAATGGGCGGCATCTTTGGCCCGCCCGACACGGGCTTTCCTTCGACCGGGGTCCTTGGCGAAGGCACATTGGGCGAACCCGGCTGGACCTTTGCCGATGTCGACCTGCAAACCATCGCAGATGTGCGCCGCGCGGGCGTTGTGCGCAACCGCAGCCACTGGGATGAACAGGAACCAAGGGTAAAAACCGTCACAAATCGCCTCATGCGGTGATTGCGCCCTTGAAAAATTGGCAGAATGCGCCCATTTAAGCGCATCCCCGCATTGTGTCGGGGCAACGCAACGATGGAGAAAACATGGCCAAGGAAGATACGCTCGAATTTCCCGGTGTCGTGAAGGAACTCCTGCCCAATGCGACGTTTCGGGTCGAGCTGGAAAACGGCCATGAGATCATCGCACATACGGCAGGCAAGATGCGCAAGAACCGCATCCGTGTTCTCGCTGGCGACCGGGTTCAGGTGGAAATGACCCCCTATGACCTGACCAAAGGCCGGATCAACTACCGCTTCAAGTAAGCACGGGTCCGACCGGACGGCAAAACCAGACAAGCAAAGCCCGGCCTCGACGCCGGGCTTTTGTTTTCTGGGCATTGCTCATAGAACTCGCTGCAAGATTTGATGGCACGCAACGACAAGGGGCCTATCCATGGCATTCATTCTGGGATCGGGCAGCCCAAGGCGGCTGGAGCTTCTGGCGCAGCTGGGCGTCACCCCGGACGCGGTGCGTCCGCCGGACATCGACGAGACCCCAAAAAAGGGTGAGCTGCCCCGCGATTACTGCGCCCGCGTGACCCGTGAAAAGGTCGCCGCCGTCCCCGCCGATGCGGATGACGTGGTGCTCTGCGCCGATACCACCGTGGCGCTGGGGCGGCGGATCATGGGCAAACCGGAGGGTGCCGGGGAGGCCGCCGAGTTTCTACTGGCGCTGTCGGGGCGACGGCACCGGGTCATCACCTCGGTCGCGGTGCGCCGGGGGACGCGCATCTGGCAAAAGGACGTGGTCAGCCAGGTGAAGATGAAGCGCCTGTCGGATGAGGAACTGAACGCCTATCTCGCCACCGATGACTGGCAGGGCAAGGCGGGCGGCTATGCCATTCAGGGACCTGCAGGCGCCTTTATCCCTTGGATCAACGGCTCCTTCACCGGCATCGTCGGATTGCCGCTCTGTGAAACCGCCCATCTTTTACAGGCCGCAGGCTGGCCGCTTTACAAGGAGGCCGCCGCATGAAGGGCCGCACGATCATTCTCGACCACATCGACGGGCGCGAAGCTGCCGCCTTGATGGTGGATGGAAAACTGGACGATTTCCTGATCGACGGCGATGCACCCGTGCCGGGCACCGTCTACCGCGCCCGCGCCGACCGCCCGGTAAAGGGCCAGGGCGGCATGTTCCTGACCACCCCCGACGGCCCCGCCTTCCTGCGACAGGTCAAGGGAATGGCACCGGGGCAGCAGCTGCTGGTGCAGGTCACCGGCTACGCCGAACCCGGCAAGGCGATCCCGGTGACGCAGAAACTCCTGTTCAAAAGCCGCTATGCCATTGTGACGCCCGAGGCTCCGGGGCTGAACATCTCCCGTTCGATCCGGGACGAGGATGAACGCGACCGCCTGTTGGAAATCGCCCATGAGGCGATGGATGGCAGCGACCACGGCCTGATTCTGCGCTCGGCCTGTGACGGTGCCGACCCGGATGAGGTGGCCGAGGATATCGCTGCCATGGCCACCCTCGCCGATCAGGTGCTGAACGATCATGGCACCGAAGTGGAAACCCTGGCCGAGGGCGACAGCCCCCATATCCGCGCCTGGCGTGACTGGGTGGAGCCTGCCGAGGTAGAGCGCGCGCCCGGCGGGTTTGAGACCCACGGCGTGCTGGATGCGCTGGAGGATGCACGCGGCATTCGCCAGCCCCTCTCCGGCGGAGCCTTCCTCTTCATCGAACCCACCCGCGCCCTGGTGGCGGTGGATGTGAACACCGGCGCTGACACCTCTCTGGCCGCGGGGATCAAGGCCAACATGGCCACAGCCCGCGCCCTGCCCCGCGCCCTGCGCGTCCGCGGCCTTGGCGGCCAGATCGTGCTGGATCTTGCACCGATGCCAAAGAAGGATCGCCGCCCCTTTGAAAGCGCGCTGCGCGCGGCCTTTCGCGCCGACAGCGAAGAAACGGTTCTTGTCGGCTGGACCAACCTTGGCCATTTCGAGCTGCAGCGCAAACGCGGACGCATCCCCCTGCAGGAGGCGCTGGAATGAGCTGCCCCCTGTGCGGTGAAGACACCGCCCGTGCCTATCGCCCCTTTTGCTCCAAACGCTGCGCCGACCGCGACCTCGCACGCTGGCTGAACGGCAGCTACGCGGTGCCCAGCCAGGACCCTGAAGACATTGAAAAGGCACTGGAAGAAGCTGAAAAAACGCTATCCTCCGATGAATCCGGATCGCGCCTTAAACATTGACGAATTTCTTTCAAAAAGCCTCTGGACACCGTGCCCGCCACGGCATAGAAGGCCTGCACCCAAGGCGAACAGCCTTTCCCGTGCCCGGGTAGCTCAGGGGTAGAGCAGTGGATTGAAAATCCTCGTGTCGGTGGTTCGATTCCGCCCCCGGGCACCACAATCACTTCCAGTTGTGGTTGGTATCATCTTCCAATATCCTGAATTTCATCGAAAACATCGGATCCTTTGTCGGAGTTTTTCCGAAGCGATCTCGCCTATTCCACCCCAATTGGGGGTATGAGTCGGGGTACTGCCGAGGTCGTGAAATGAGGGTACCCCCAGATGCCTGTATTGAGCGATGTCAAGGTCCGGGCGTTGAAGCCCAAAGAAAAGCCCCACAAGCAGGCCGATTTTGATGGCTAGTTCGTGTTGGTCAATCCAAACGGCTCCAAGCTGTGGCGCTTCACGTACCGCTTGATGGGTAAGGAGAAGCTGCTCTCGTTTGGAAAATACCCAGATTTGAGCCTCAAACAGGCACGGGACAAAAGAGACGAGGCGCGGAAGGTCCTCGCGGAAGGAAAAGATCCGTCATTTGAGCGCAGGAAAGTGCAAGCCACAAAGGAGGCCGAACACCGGAAACCTTCGGTAAGCTCGCAGATTCTCTTTTGGAGAAGAAGCGCTTGGAGGGCAAATCCACCTCCACCCTCGCCAAGACGGAATGGTTGCACGCTCTCCTCTGCGCCGACCTGGGAGGCTATCCAATCGGTCACATAACCGCGCGAGACCTCCTCGTCCCCCCAGAAAGATGGAAGCGAGGGGCCGCAACGAGTCCGCACTTCTCATGCGGTCTGCCGCTGGTCAGTTTTTTCGATATGCCATTGCACGGGGGCTGGTGGATAACGACCCAACCTTCGGCCTCAAGAATGCCTTGACCCGAGCGCCGGTCAAGCATCGCTCGGCCCTATTTGATCCCCAAAGGATAAACTGCCGTACACGAAGTCGGCAGCAGGCCACAATGAATGCTATCAAAGGAGCGGCACCAAACTGCGGCACGTCCAAAGGCTGGAGAAGGGAGCTTCGGGCAAACTCAAAAGTGCCTGGCGAAGACCAGCCGAAGATAATCCATCACCTGACCCTCAGCCGTGTCCCGCGTGAACTTGGCTGGATACATCAACATGTTCAGCCAGAGACCATCGAACATACCTTCTAGGGTTTGCGCGACCTTGTCTGCATCGGCATGAGGGTAGGCGCCTTCGGCGATGATACTCTGGCATAGCTCTGCACAGAGCTCCTGTCGCTCCATGTCGATCTGCGAAGAGATCAACCGATAGGCCTTTCGATGGTTGGCTTCGCCGAAAAAGGCGAACCAGACTGCCAGCTTCTTTCGGCTGCAGATACGCGGGTGGAACTGTGACGACACGATCGAGCGCAGTTTGTCCACATCCGACAGATCATCGCGCTGCACATCCCGCAACCACAGGTCACGATGCTCGGCCGCCAGATGCCTCAGCGTCTCGGACAGCAGCGCGTCCTTGCTCTTGAAATGGAAATTGGCCAGCCCCAGCGACAGACCGGCCTCTTTGGCAATGGCGTTGAGGGTGGTGCCGGAAATCCCCTTGCGGGCAATGCAGGTGATGGTTGCGTCGATCAGCTGTTTGCGGCGCACTTCTGGGGGTGCGGTGCGCGGCTTTTTCGTCGGGGATGTCGGGATCATATGTCATGTCTATTGAATGTTCATTCAATCAGTATTTTGATTGCTTCAGGCGGTCAATTGTAGGATTTGATCAAATCGAGGATTCGCACTGGAAGGACATACCGATGGCTCAGAAGCTTCCCACGCATGCGCAGACTGTGATTGTCGGGGGGGGCTCTATCGGCTGCAACACCGCCTATCACCTGACCAAGCTTGGCATGTCCGACGTTGTCGTTCTGGAGCGCGACAAACTGACATCAGGCACCACGTGGCATGCAGCGGGGTTGATCGTGGCGGGCCTTCTGCCGTCCGAGGCCGAATGCGAGATCTACACACATGGACGGGATCTCTATGCCAATCTGGAAAAGGAAACCGGTGTACCAACGGGGTTTCGCGACGTCGGTTATCTGCAAATCGCCAACAACGAGGAACGCGTCCATGAGATGCGGCGCCTGGCCCCCTTCATGCGTCGGCACGGGATCAACATTCACGAAATCTCACCGAAGGAAACCGCCGATCTGTTCCCAATCGGGGATATGAGCGATGTGCTGGCGGGTTTCTATATACCGGAAGATGGCCGTGCCAACCCGGTTGACGTGACCATGTCGCTGGCAAAAGGCGCCCGGATGGGCGGCGCCCGGGTTTTCGAAGATACCACAGTGTCCGAAATCCTGGCCAAGAACGGAACAGCGACTGGCGTACGAACCGCTGATGGCCAAACCATCACGGCCGAAAACGTCGTGATCTGCGGTGGGATGTGGTCGCGCCAATTGGGGGCCAAAGCTGGGATCAACCTTCCGCTACAGGCGGCCGAGCACTACTATCTGATCACCGAAAATATCGAAGGTCTGAGCCGCGACCTGCCCGTGCTCGAAGACCCCTCGACCTACACCTACTACCGCGAAGAGGTGGGAGGATTGATGCTGGGCCTGTTCGAGCCGGGCGCGGCGCCGTGGAAACTGGAAGGCATCCCCGAGAATTTCTCCTTTGGAGAGATTGAACCCGACTGGGACCGGGTCGGCCCGCATCTGGAAAAGGCCTATTCCCGCGTGCCGGATGCCTTGAATGTTGGCGTGCGTAAACTGTTCTGCGGACCGGAAAGCTTCACCCCGGATCTGGCCCCGCTGGTCGGAGAAACCCCCGAGCTGCGCAAGTGTTTCGTTGCCTGCGGAATGAACTCTTTGGGGATCCTCAATGGAGCGGGCACAGGCAAGGTGCTGGCCCATTGGATCGTTGACGGTCATCCCCCTCTCGATGTCACCGGCATCAACGTGAACCGCTTCACCCGCCACGAGTCCACCCCTGCCTTCCGCCGGGATCGCGGCCCCGAACTGCTGGGGAAAATGTTCGGGCAGCACTATCACAACGAAAGCTATCAAACGGCCCGCGACTTGAAACGGTCGGTGCTGCATGACCGGCTCGCGGCCAATGGCGCCTATTTCACCGAAGGGCATGGCTGGGAAATGCCGGACTGGTTCGCGCCCACACCGGAGCAGGCAAAGATCGAGAAATACAGCTGGTTCCGTCAGAACTGGTTCGACTGGCACGCCGAAGAGCATCGTGCAGCCCGCGAGGACGTGATCATCATGGACATGTCGACCATGTCCAAATTCCAGGTGGAAGGCCCCGATGCACTTGCCCTGATGAGTCGCCTGTCCTGCAACGAGGTCGACGTGGAGCCGGGGCGGCTGGTCTATACCGCCTGGGTCAATGAAAAGGGCGGCTTCGAGGCCGATCTGACCGTGACCCGTCTGGCACGGGACCGTTTCATGGTCGTCGTTGGCGAAAACAGCCATGGCCATACGCTGATGCGAATGCAGCGTTATATTCGGGAGGGCGAGGTCGTCGTCATCACAGACCTCACCCCAGCCATCACGCAGATCAACATTCATGGCCCCAAAGCGCGCTTGCTGATGGAGAAGGTGACCACCGCGGACATGTCGAACGAAGCTTTCCCCTTCATGACCTGCCAGGACATCGACGTTGGATACTGGGTGGTCAGAGCGCTGCGGGTCACCTTCGTTGGCGAACTCGGCTGGGAGCTTCAGGTGCCATCCTACGCAGCGGTCCAGATCTATGATCTGCTGAAGGAGGTCGGCGCGGAATTCGGCCTGCGCGACGCGGGAATGCAGACTCTTAATTCCCTGCGTCTGGAAAAGGCCTATCGCGATTTCGGGCTGGACGTGGACAATACCGACAATCCGATCGAGGCAGGGCTGGGCTTTGCGGTCAAGCTCGACAAGCCTGGTGGGTTTGTCGGCCGTGATGCGCTTGCAGAAATCAAGGCGCGAGGCGTTCCGAAAAATCGGATGCTGCAGTTCCTGCTGCAGGATCCCGAGCCCCTTCTTTACGGGAACGAGTGTATCTACCTCAACGACGCCGAAGTCGGGCATCTGCAGGTGGGCGGCTACGGTCACAGCCTGGGCGGAGCGGTCGGGATTGGTTTTGCCGAATTGGACGAACCCTTGACCGCAACCCTGGTTGAGAACGGCGAATGGGAGATCGAAGTGGCCGCAAAGCGCTATAAGGCAAGGGCCTCTCTGAAGCCCTTGTTCGATCCTGGAATGAAGAAAATCAGGTCTTAAGGAGGCATGTCCGCCAAATGGTGAGGTGAATGGTCCTGTTTGTATCGGGAGAGTGGAATAGTTTTCGGAACGCTCAGGCCCTGTCCGTTTTACCTCTTTTGCCAGTTTGAACGCGACATGCTGATCAGCCCCACCTGAGTGGTCCAATTTGATTGTTAGTGCATGACCGGTCTTGGGACCATCTGGACGATGGCTTCCGGGCCGAAGCTCAAACGACTGTCATGGGTCGCCTGCGAATACCTAGAACCAAACAGATAGCGCCAAAACCCATTGAACTTGCCGTACAAGCCCTTTGCGAGGTTGCTGGCGATAGGAATAGCCATCTTTCATGTGAAGGGCCGCTTCACCGCAGGCGGGGCGAGCGGGCCGTTGACAATGAAACCTCCTGGTGGTGCGTTTGGTACTTGACGTCGTTACCCGAGGTTTCGAGAACAGATGGAACTCGAAAGCCGCATCAAGGACGGACAGATGAAGTTTTGCTTTCCCATTGTCATCATCGACGAGGATTTCAGATCAGAGAATACTTCGGGTTTTGGAATTCGAGCCCTTGCACAGGCCATCGAAGCAGAAGGGTTCGAGGTGCTTGGCGCGACGAGTTACGGTGATCTGTCGCAATTCGCCCAGCAACAGAGCCGCGCGGCCGCATTTGTCCTGTCGATCGACGATGAAGAGTTCAGCCCAGGCCCCGACCTCGACCCGGCGGTTGTGAATCTCAGAAACTTCATCGAGGAGGTCCGCTACAAGAACGAAGATGTCCCGATCTACATCTATGGCGAGACCAAGACGTCGCGGCACCTGCCGAACGATGTTCTGCGCGAGTTGCACGGTTTCATCCATGCCTTCGAGGACACGCCCGAATTCGTCGCCCGCCACATCATCCGCGAAGCGAAGAACTACCTCGAATACATCCAGCCGCCGTTCTTCAAGGCGCTGCTCGATTATGCCGAGGACGGTTCATACTCGTGGCACTGCCCCGGGCATTCGGGCGGGGTCGCCTTTCTGAAATCGCCCATCGGGCAGATGTATCACCAGTTCTATGGTGAGAACATGCTGCGCGCCGATGTCTGCAACTCGGTCGAGGAACTGGGCCAGCTGCTCGACCATAATGGCGCCATCGGCGCGTCCGAGCGCAATGCCGCGCGGATCTTCAACGCCGATCACTGCTTTTTTGTCACCAACGGCACCTCGACCTCGAACAAGATGGTCTGGCACCACAACGTCGCTCCGGGCGATGTCGTGCTCGTGGACCGCAACTGTCACAAGTCGATCCTGCATTCGATCATCATGACGGGCGCGATCCCGATCTTTCTCAAGCCAACGCGCAACCATTGGGGGATCATCGGCCCGATCCAGAAATCGGAGTTCGAGCCGGAGGCGATCAAGGCCAAGATCCGGGCAAACCCGCTGCTGGAAGGGGTCGACCCCGACACCGTAAAACCGCGCATCCTCTCGCTCACGCAATCGACCTATGACGGGGTGCTCTACAACACCGAAGTGGTGAAGGAGATGCTCGACGGATATGTCGAGACGCTGCATTTCGACGAAGCCTGGCTGCCGCACGCGGCCTTCCACCCGTTCTACGGCGCCTACCACGCAATGGGCCGCAAGCGCGGGCGCACGAAAACCTCGGTGGTCTACGCCACTCAGTCGGTCCACAAGCTTCTGGCCGGTATCAGCCAGGCCAGCCACGTTCTCGTGCAGGATGCGCAGGACGCCAAGCTCGACCGGCATCTCTTCAACGAATCCTATCTCATGCACACCTCGACAAGCCCGCAATACTCGATCATCGCCAGCTGCGATGTCGCGGCGGCCATGATGGAACCGCCGGGCGGTACGGCATTGGTCGAGGAAAGCCTTATGGAGGCACTCGATTTCCGGCGTGCGATGCGCAAGGTCGACGAAGAATATGGCAACGACTGGTGGTTCCAGGTCTGGGGGCCCGACGACCTGGCCGACGAAGGGATCGGTCGCGCACAAGCCTGGGAACTGAAAAAGACCGACAGCGAAGCCGTCGAAAGCTCGGGCAACGACGCCTGGCACGGTTTCGGCGACATGGCCCGCAATTTCAACATGCTGGACCCGATCAAGGCAACGATCATCACGCCGGGCCTGAACATCGACGGTCGGTTCGAAGAAACCGGCATCCCGGCCTCGATCGTCTCGAAATACCTGACTGAACACGGCGTTGTGGTCGAAAAGACCGGTCTCTACAGTTTCTTCATCATGTTCACCATCGGCATCACAAAGGGCCGCTGGAATACGCTTGTCGCTGCGCTCCAGCAATGCAAGGACGACTATGACCGGAACCAGCCGCTGTGGCGGGTCATGCCGGAATTCTGCGCCAAGCAGGCGCGGTACGAACACATGGGACTCAAGGACCTGTCCCAGCACGTTCATAATCTCTACGCGAAATACGACGTGGCGAAGCTGTCGACCGAGATCTACCTGGGCGACCACCGCCCGGCCATGTCGCCGCTTGAGGCTTTTTCCCACATCGCGCAAAGGAAAACGGACAGGGTCGGGATCGACGCGCTCGAAGGCCGTGTGACGACGAGCCTCATAACCCCGTATCCGCCCGGTATCCCGCTTCTTGTTCCGGGCGAGATCTTCAGCAAGGAGATCGTGGACTACCTTCGGTTTAACCGCGAATTCGCCCGCGAATGCCCTGGCTTCGAGACCGATATCCACGGTCTGGTTCAGGAAGTCGGGGAGAATGGCGAGATCAGGTATTTTGCCGACTGCGTCGCTGAGTGAAGCCGGAATTGAACGTCGCGCGGTAAGAACGGGGCACTATCGTCCACGATGGCGGTCCCATGTTTTTCGTCACAAGTGGGGGAACTCTGGACCACATCTGCGGCGGGCTCGGGGCTGACTTGTGCTGGGGAAGAAAGAACCCGCTGTCAGCGCCATCTGACCGTCTGCTTTGATCGTCGCGCCCGTCCTCAGGGCCCGTGCTGAAGCCTCCGTGACACCAGCATCGGTCACACCCAGTTTCAGATCTGGCCATGTATGGGAGGCCCTTGCGGGCCTCGGCACCAGAGGACACGACGATAGGTTATGCGCCTTCGAAGGATTTCGACATACCGGGCCCATATTCTCGCAAAACGTACTCCATCGCCGCTACATCCAAGTCCCTGATGAGCCCACTTGAGCGGGGCCCATGCACTTTGCGCCCCCCCACCCATTGCGATTGATAAACATAGTGCCACTCAAGGCGGTCCGTGTGCTCGTCGCTTGGCCAGAACAGACCAGACATAATCACCGCCTGTTCTGCGAACCGTGAATCATGCCGCCAAGCGGAAATCAATGGATCCTGGCCCTAGAGCTCGGCCTCGTCCCGCCACATCAGGGTGATATGGGTATCTCCGTACTTGCGGCAGTCCTGCGCCTCATACCCCCGAGGCGGCTGCATGGGGGCGTTTTCCTCCCAGATGATCAGTGCCCCGGGGGCGATCCAGCCGCCGGCCTCGGCCACCTCCAGCGCCTTTTCCCCCAGGCCCTTTCCATAGGGCGGATCAAGGAAGACCACATCATAGGGCGCGTCCGGGTTCTGGCCCAGTTTCAGCGCATTGCGGCGCACGAGTACCGTGCGATCCTCGGCGCGGCAGATGGCGATATTCTTCCGGATCAGGCCTTGGGCCACCCGCCCGTCATCGACAAAGGTCACCGATGTCGCTCCGCGCGACAGCGCCTCAAGCCCCAGCGCGCCAGTGCCCGCAAAAAGATCCAGCACCCGCGCGCCGTCGATGGCGCCGGTGTGCATCAGCACGTTGAACAGGCTTTCGCGCACCCGGTCCGTTGTAGGCCGCAAATGCGCGCCCGCATCCCCCTTGCCTACCGCTGCCAGGGCGCGGCCACGAAACTCGCCCGCGATGATCCTCATGCCTTCAGGAGCGGCTTCAGATCAGCCTCGGGATCGGCTACCACGGATTTATCGGCACTCTTTCCCGCATCGATCAGGCGCTTGCCGACCATATAGGCGCGCGGATCGTTCATCGCATCGACAGCCACCAGCTGATCGCCCTTGTAGTACCAGAAGGACACGGTCTGCCCCTCCCCCCGGCGGGTGACCACGTTGTCATAGCCGCTGTTCAGCCCGGCGATCTGCAGTTTCACATCGTATTGATCGGACCAGAACCAGGGCTGTGCCACATAATCCTTTTCCGCACCCAGCATGTTCCGCGCAACGATTTCGGCCTGATCAATAGCGTTGGGCACGCTCTCCAAACGGATCCGGACGCCCATGTAGGGGAAGGACGCACAATCCCCCGCCGCCCAGATCGACGGATCCGAGGTACGGCCCTGTGCATCGACCCAAATGCCGTTTTCGATCGTCAACCCGGCCTGTTCAGCCAGCACCGTGGCCGGAGCAATGCCGACACCAACGACCACGAAATCCACCTCCAGGGTCTCGCCCCCGGACAGAACCGCCCGCGTGACCTTGCCATCCTCCCCTTCGAGCCGCTCAAGACCCGTTCCTTCGCGGATGTCCACGCCATGTCCCTGATGCAAGGCGCGGAAATAGTCGGAGGTTTCAGATGCAGCGACTCGCTGCAGGATCCGGTCGGCCATTTCCACCAAGGTGACGGAAAGGCCCCGTTTTGCACAGACGGCTGCGGCCTCTAGCCCAATATAGCCGCCCCCCACGATCAGCACCCGCTTGCCTTCGCTCACATGGGGCGCCATCGCGTCCACGTCCGAAAGGCAGCGCACGACGAAGACACCATCAAGATTTCCGCCTATACTGTCAGGCAGTCGGCGCGGGTTAGACCCTGTTGTCAGCGCCAACTGGTCATAGGCAATCACCTCATCTCCCAAAGAAACCGTCTTGGCTACCGGGTCGAGGCCGGTCACGGTCGCTCCAAGCTTCAAAGTGATGTTGTTTTCGGCATAAAAACTCTCGGGGCGCAGAAACAGGCGCTCTTTTTCCATCTCCCCCAGGAGATAGGCCTTGGACAGCGGCGGGCGCTGATAGGGCGGCGCAGTCTCGGCGCCAATCAGGGTGATTTCTCCCTCGAACCCCTCCTTGCGCAGCTTTGCCACCAGGGAGGCCCCCGCCTGCCCCGCTCCGATTACCACGATATGGCTCATGTCTCCCCTTGCCTCCTGCCCCGGTTCTGGTCACGTTCACTGCGGACCCTATATGGGGGACCAAGGAAAACGCAATCACGACAGAAGAGGAACGCGCGATGATTTCAGTCGGAGACAAACTGCCGGACGCCACGATGGTACAGATGGGCGCCGAAGGGCCGGAGCCGGTGCAGATGGCGGATAAGGTCAAGGGCCGCAAGGTCGCAATCTTTGCGGTGCCGGGTGCCTTTACCCCCACGTGCCATTCGGCTCATGTACCCAGCTTCATCCGCACTAAGGACCAGTTCGACGCCAAGGGCGTGGACGAAATCATCTGCATTTCGGCCAATGATCCTTTCGTGATGAAGGCCTGGGGCGATGCCACCGGCGCGACCGAAGCCGGGATCACCATGCTGGCCGATGCCGAAAGCGCTTTCACCGATGCGATCGGCATGCGCTTTGATGCACCGCCCGCCGGGCTGATCGGTCGCTCTTTGCGCTATGCCATGCTGGTCGAAGACGGTGAGGTGAAGATCCTCAACCGCGAAGAAAACCCCGGCCAGTGCGAGCTGTCCGCCGGCGAGGGCCTGCTGGACTCCATGGGCTGATCAGGACCTGCCACGCGCCGGAGAATTCCCCCGGCACGTGGCAGCTTTCGCAGCCGAATGCCCCCCCCGGCCACGCCCGCGGCACCAGGGCGGCGGATCACTTCGGCATCGGCGCGCTCGATGATCTGAACGACAATCCCCATCACGCCTCTCCAACAGGAGGGTTGTCATCGGCGACAGCGGCTGGGGAGTTCGAGGAAGGAGTACCCTGCAAATGAGAAGCTGGAGATCATCCGAACCGTCGAAGGATCGCACCTGCCGACCAAGGAAGCCCCTGATTTGTTGGGCATTCCCCGCACGACGTTCTACCGTTGGTATGATTGCCACCTCAAAGGCGGCCCTCATGCCGAGGCAGATCGCTCACCCCGGCCAAAGTCAGTCTGGAACCGCATACCCCAGGAAAAGCGCGACGATCTGATTGAATTTGCACTGGACCATCAAGCACTGACAACACGGAAACTGACAGTCAAATACACCGACGAGAAGCGGTGCTTTATCTCTGAAACATCGGCCAGCCGGATACCAGAGGCCGATGACCTGATCACTGCGCCGGACTATGTGGCAATCAAAGCTGCGGGTGAGTTCCACAACAAAATCGCGGCCATCCACGGTATGTGGCCACGGTATGTGGCAGACCGATTTCACCTACCTCAAGGTTACCGGGCGGGGCTGCTTTTACCTTGGTACGATCCGCGATGACTACGGCCGCTCCATCAGTGCCTGGAAGCTCTGCACGAATATGCGGACCGAGCGAGGATGTGACGACACCATTGACCTGCCCCTGACAGCATCGGGCTGCGCCCAGAGGCCCGCCCGTGTCCGGCGCCGGAATTGCAGATGCGCGCGGGACCGCGTTACAAACTCTTAGGGCAAGTCACGCCATGGAGCACCAGTTATGCCCAGGTCAGCCCCGTCCACGATATGGAGGAACACCCTGGTCAGGCAGCCACACGCCCTCAGGAAGAGGGCCGGTCTGCCAGAACACGTCGATCGGGATACCGCCACGCGGATACCAGTAGCCACCGATCCGCAGCCATTGCGGGTCGAGGAAATCGACCAGCCGACGCGCGATCGATATGGTGCAATCCTCGTGGAAGGCGCCGTGATTGCGGAAGGACGTCAGGTAGAGCTTCAGAGATTTCGATTCCACCAGCCACTGCCCCGGCACGTAGTCGATGACCAGATGCGCAAAGTCGGGCTGCCCGGTCATCGGGCAAAGCGAGGTGAATTCCGGCGCGGTGAAGCGCACGTTGTAGCTGATATCGGCCTGCGGGTTGGCGACCCGTTCAAGTTCGGCCTCTTCAGGGGATGCGGGGATGCGGGTGGCCCCGCCGAGTTGCTTCAGATTGCTGTAGATCGTGTCGGTCATAACGGTCTCCGGGGGATCAGACGCCGCGCTTGTTGCCCCAGATCAGGACATGCAGTTGCGGCAAGATGCGGGGCGCGAACCAGCGGTCCGCCATTGCGGTGTCGCACAGCCAGCCAAGCCGGTCCGCAAGGGCTTGCGGGTCGACCGAGATCTCCGGGTCGACCTCGGGATTGCCGGGCTGCAGGTAGAGCGGCAGATCGGGGTGGCGGGCATGGGCCGTCTTGGCCCAGTCGTAATCAGCGCGGTCGAAAATGACGATCTTCATCGCTGTGCTGCGGGCCTCACGACCGGCCTCCACGCAATCGGCGAAGCTGTTCCAGTCCACCTGCTCCCCGCTTGAGGGCGGCTTGGGCGACAGGACCAGCGTATCGAGATCGGCAAACCAGGGTTGCGGGACCGACCCCTGCGTTTCGCAGGCAAAACGGTATCCCGCCGCCCGTCCAAGGGCGATGAGTGGCGCGAAATCCTGAATCGCAGGGTTGCCACCGCTGAGCGAGATCATCATGGGCTGGTCCCCGGAGAGACCGCTCAGCTCTGCCCAGACCGCCTCGGGGGTCATCGGGGCCCAATCGTGACGATAGGCGCTGTCCACCGCGTGCATGCTGTCGCACCACGTGCATCGGTAGTCGCATCCGCCTGCGCGCACAAAAAGCGTGGGCTCGCCGATCAGCGCGCCTTCACCTTGGATCGTGGGGCCGAAAATCTCGGCTATGCGCAGGCGCGTCATGGTCGGTATTCGGCCCAGGTCTTGGGCGTCTCGCTGACCAGAACGGCGCAGGTCTCGGGCCAACGGGACTTGCACCAGTCGTAGAAGTGCTTTGCCATATGCTCGGCGGTCGACGGAACGTCCATCACGTCGTTCAGATGCCGGTGATCGAAGGTCTCGTCGATATAGGTCTTGAGCGGCTTGAGGTCGTGGTAGTCGCGCACGAAGCCGTCCGCGTCGAGCGTCTCCGCAGCAAGTTCGACCACGACGATGTAATTGTGCCCGTGCAGCCGGGCACATTGGTGATCTGCCGGGAGATGAGTGAGCTGGTGAGACGCGGAGAAATGGAACTCCTTGCGGATACGGAACATCAGCGCGCCTCCTTTTCGGCCACCGCTGCGACCCAGTAATCGGGATCAGCATAGATGGTCGGGTCTTCGACCCCGGCAAGGTGGAAGGCCTCGCGCCGCTCCACGCAGGTGCCGCAGCGCCCGCAATGCACCTCGCCGCCCTTGTAACAGGACCATGTCTGCGCAAAGGGCGTGTCGTACTTGGCGCCCTCGACCACGATGTCGGCCTTGGTCCGCTCCACGAAGGGCGTGTAAAGCCGCACGTCGGCATAGCCGTCAAGGGCCATGCGCTGCATCGCTTCGAAGGCCTGCGTGAAGGCCGGGCGGCAATCGGGATAGATGAAGTGATCGCCGCCATGCACGGCCGTCGCCACAGCCGCATCGCCATTGGCCGCGGCCACGCCGAACCCTACGGCCAGCATGATTGCATTGCGGTTCGGCACCACAGTGATGCGCATCGTCTCTTCGGCGTAGTGCCCGTCGGGTACATCGATATCGTCGGTCAGCGCCGATCCGGTCAGCGCGGCCCCGATGGTGCGCATGTCTATCAGATGATGCGGCACACCGAGGCGCTGCGCGGCGGCGGCGGCGAAATCGAGTTCCTTGCTGTGGCGTTGGCCGTAATCGAAGGAGACCAGCCGCGTGAGCTCATGTTCCGCGGCGACAAGATGGGCGAGGGACACGGAATCGAGCCCGCCCGAGCAGATGACCAGAGTTTTCATTTTTTGACCCTTGTTTTGATGACCGGGTAGGCTGCGACCGGTTTGGTGGCTGATAAAGACAAAACATCTGAACCGCAAGGTCACGCGATGCTGGCTGCGAGGGCGCCACTGCCCGCAGCTTTTGACCGGTTTCTTATGAAAGGAGATTGCGGGAGACTGGGCACAAGGCGCTCGGAGATGGCCCCTCTGATCGGCTCCGGCTCAATGGTGGCAAAGGGTTGCTCGCGCCTTCATCTGGTACCTCGCCGGGGTAGCCCCGCGTTTTGGCAGCGCACGCCATTGACACGTCCCCGGCGCAGAACATCTTAGCGGCATGAAAGAGAGCGACCCAGATTTCGGCCCTGCGACCCGCAGCGCTGGTGTGCAGCGATTGGAAACGTTTCAGCCGCGTATGGGCATCGGTTATGCCGCCCAGCGCAACCATGATTGCGGACCGGGGCGGCATGACGCCGTATCTCGGCTGTCGCCCTATCTGCGTCGCCGCCTCTTGACCGAGCCGGAAGTGATTGCCGCGGCGCTGGCCGTCCATGGCCCCGAGGCGGGCGAGAAATTCATTCAGGAAGTCCTGTGGCGCGGATACTTCAAAGGCTGGCTGGAACGGCGCCCGCAGACCTGGACCGCCTTTGTCACCGGGCTGAACGCCGATCTCGCCGCCCTGCGGCAGGATCCCGCCCTGACCGCGCGCGTCAACGCCGCCGAGGCCGGCGAAACCGGCCTTGCCTGTTTCGACGCCTGGGCCCATGAGCTGACGCGCACGGGATACCTGCACAATCACGCACGAATGTGGTTTGCCTCGATCTGGATCTTCACCCTTAAGCTGCCGTGGCGGCTGGGCGCGGATTTCTTCTTGCGGCATCTGCTGGATGGCGATCCTGCGTCGAACACCTGTTCGTGGCGCTGGGTCGCGGGGCTGCACACGCGTGGAAAACCCTACGAGGCGCGGGCCTCGAACATCGCCCAATTTAGCGGCGGGCGGTTTGCCCCGCGTGAGAACGAGTTGGCGGCAGACGTGGTCGGGTTGATGCATGAGGAGCCGGACGGTCTGCCCGAGGTGCAGCCGCTGCGCCCCGTCCTCGCGCCGCAGGCGGGCGTGCCGACCGCACTCCTGTTGACCGAGGAGGACTGCTCGATTGGGCCCGCTGATATCGTACCGCTCGACATCCGGGTAGCGGCACGGTTTCGGGCAAGCGGTTTGCGGTCTTCGCGCCCGGTTTCCGCCGCCGTCGCCGCCTTTGAGGACGGCGCGCTGGAAGATACCGCTGCGCGGGCGGGGCTTGCCACCGCGGCGCTTACAGCCCAAGAGCCCGAAAGCCTTGCCCAGTGGGCTCAGTCGGCAGGCGCGCGCCAGATCGTCATGCCCTATGTGCCGGTCGGGCCGCTGGGCGACTGGATGGCGCGCGCCCGGCCCGTGCTGCGCGGGCGTGGGATTGCGGTTGCAGAGTGTCAGCGCGAGTGGGATGCCCTGGTCTGGCCGCATGCAACGGCAGGCTTCTTCAAGGTCAAGAAACGCCTGCCCGAGATCCTGCACAAAGCAGGCCTCGCATGACCGATCAAGCAGGCCGGGATATACCTCCAAACCAAAGGCCCTCGACCCCAAGGAATGATCCGCATTCACCGCAACCGATCAAGGTACCCGCTGGCCGGGTCAGCCGTCTTGTGCGCCTCGGCAGCCTGACGGCGGGGATCGCGGGTGGCGCAGCGCTTCAGGCTATCGGCGGCATGGCGCGCGGCACCCGGCCTGATCTTCGTGGCCTGCTGGTGACACCGGGCAACGTCCGGCGATTGGCCGACGAACTGGCCCGTATGCGCGGTGCCGCCATGAAACTCGGCCAGCTCTTGTCCATGGATGCCGGAGAAATCCTGCCGCCCGAACTGGCACAGATCCTAGCCCGTTTGCGGGATCAGGCGCATATCATGCCGCCGTCACAGCTCGGGCAGGTGCTGGAGCGGGAATGGGGGCCGGGCTGGCGGCGTCAGTTCCGGCGGTTCGACGTGCGCCCCATCGCGGCCGCCAGTATCGGTCAGGTTCATCGGGCGTGGACGAAGGACGGCCGGGATCTGGCAATCAAGGTGCAATATCCCGGCGTCGCCAAAAGCATCGACAGCGACGTGACTAATGTTGGCGCCTTGCTGCGCCTCTCCGGCCTTCTGCCGAAGGGGTTCGACATTTCGCCTTACCTCGCCGAGGCCCGCCGCCAGCTGCATGAGGAAACGGATTACGCCCGCGAAGGCGCGCAACTGAACCGATTTGCAGAGTGGCTCGACGGGTCGGACAGCTTTGCCCTGCCCCGATTCCATGCCGACCTGAGCACGTCGCACATCCTCGCCATGTCCTTCATTGCCGGGCGACCCATCGAAACCCTGGCCGATACGGATGTCGCCACCCGCGATCGCGTCATGACGGAACTTATCGACCTGACCCTGCGCGAGGTCTTTGTGTTTGGCGCAATGCAGAGCGATCCCAACTTTGCCAATTACCTTTACGACGCCGACACGAAGCGTATCGTGCTGCTGGATTTCGGCGCGGCGCGAGATCTCGCCCCCGCGGTCACGCATGGCTATGCCGATCTTCTACGAGCCGGACTGTCCGGCGATGCTGGCGGGCTTCGGGATGCGGCCGTTGCCTTGGGGATGATCCAAGCCGGGCCTGAAGGTGGGGCGTTCGATGCCCGCTTGCTTGCGCTGATGGCACGCGTTTTCGAGGCGCTGGGCGCGGATCATTTCGACTTCACCGATCAGACCCTTCTCAGGGCCCTGAACGCCGAGGGCATCGCCTTGGCGCAAGGCGGGTACCACCCACCGTCTGTACCTATGGATGTGCTCTATCTACAACGCAAATTCGGCGGGCTCTTCCTGCTCGGGAACCGTCTACGCGCCAATCTGCACCTGCGCCGGATCATCGAACCCCATCTGTGAAGAAACCGAGGGGATCGAAGACGACAGAAAGCCAGCGCAGCCTGATACACGGGGATCGATCTATCCCCCACTGCAGTGCGGATGCACACGCCTTCGGCGCAGTCAGGACTGGCGCCGAAAACGCGGAAAAAGCGTGGTTTCCGTATTGAGCCGACAGCAATGCACCTGTGCCCAACTTGACGCCACAAACCGGAACTGACCGACCTTGGAGGCGCCGATCCACACCCGACACCCCGTCGCAACACTCCTGCCAGCGGTCACGATCGCGACGACGCCGCCAGGCAATGTTTAAAGTTTTAAGACAACTGTGAGCAAAAAAAACAGCTTCGTAAGTAAGTCCTAAACATCCGTGGAACAGGCTGCCACGACAGTCGTCAGTAGAGTCACGGAGTAACAGTATGTCATTCAGAAAAGCGATGCTTGCAGCCGCAACGATTTTTGCCTTGCCCGGCCTGGCACAAGCTGAGCAGGGAATTACCGCGAACAGTGTCACCTTTGCACAGGTCGCGGCGTTCGAAGGACCCGCCGCCGCCCTTGGACAAGGGATGCGCCTTGGGATCACTGCCGCATTCGAAGAAGCCAACGCCGCAGGGGGGGTGCATGGCCGGACCCTGACGCTGGACAGCATGGATGATGGTTACGAGCCTGACCGTTCTGCGACCCTGGTCCAGTCGGTCGTCGACGCAAACAACCATATCGGTCTGATTGGGGCTGTTGGTACGCCAACCTCTTCTGCGACGCAGCCGATCGCAACCGCCGCGAATATGCCGTTTGTCGGCCCCTTCACTGGCGCAGGGTTTCTGCGGGATGCAAGCCACGGCAACATCTTCAACGTCCGCGCGACATATTTTGCCGAAACCGAGGCGTGGATTGAATATCTGGTCGATCAGCAGGGCATGAGTTCAATCGCGCTTTTGTATCAAGACGATGGCTTTGGCCGTGTCGGCCTTGCAGGCGTGACGGCTGCCCTTGAAAAGCGTGGCATGACGCTTGCGGCCGAAGGCACCTATACCCGCAACACCACAGCGGTAAAGAAAGCCCTCCTGTCGATCCGAAAGGCAAAGCCGGACGCGGTAGTCATGGTTGGCGCATACAAGCCCGTGGCTGAATTCATCAAGCTGTCCCGCAAGATGAAGTTTGATCCGACCTTCGTGAACATCTCATTCGTGGGATCAGACGCCCTGGCACAGGAACTGGGGGATGCCGGCGAAGGCGTTATCATCAGCCAGGTCGTTCCGTTTCCATGGGACAACTCGATCCCGGTTGTGGCCCAGTATGCCGAGGCTCTGAAAGCCGTCGCCCCCGAAGCCAAGCCAGGTTTCGTATCGCTTGAGGGCTACATCGTGGGCCGCCTTGCCATTGAAGCGTTGGAGGCTGCGGGCAAGGATGTGACCCGAGAGAGCTTCCTCGCGGCACTGTCCGGACTGACCACCGTGGATCTTGGTGGTGTGAAAATGGTTTATGGGGCGGATGACAATCAGGGTATGGATGACGTCTTCCTGACCCGCATCACTGCAGACGGTGGCTTCGAGCCCATCGTTCCGGGTGGCGGATCCTAATTCGCGCCTCATGCGTTCCAAGTAATCAAGCCAAACTCCTGCCCGAACTGCGGGCAGGACCAGTAGCAAGTTTTCTTCGCAAAGGTGCCATTATGATCCGTAAGCTGGGGTCCGCTGTCTTTCGCCGCCTGAACGTCCTGTCGAGCATTCGTGGAAAAATCACTTTCATTCTGCTTGCCTTGACGGCAACGGCCGGAGGAGCAGGCTATATGATCTATCAGTCCTTTGATCGCGTATCGATCAGCGTGACCGAGATGACGTCAGATGATCTGCCAAAGCTGGCACAAAGCAACGCGCTGATTGCGGCGGCGGCGAAAACCAAGGATGCCATGATCACCGTCATGATGGCGCAGAACGATGAAGAGCTTTCGGCGGCGGCATCCGAGGTCGACAAATCCCAGGCCGCTTTGCAGGATGCGATAACAGCCTTGCCTCCGGAGGCTCAGACAGAGTTCGAGGCCGTCCTTGGGCAGGTTCAGGGAACCCTGCGCACCTCCATCCAGGCCCGAGAGGATGTTTTCAAGAACTCCGAGCGTTTCGGTGAAATGACGACGGAACTGCAGGATCTGACAGCCGGTCTGCAAGGCGTCTTGCTTGAAACAGCGGATGACGCGTATTTCAACATATCCATCAATGGCGAAGACACGATCACATCGATCGAGGATACCATGGTCGATCTTGTCGAGAACAAGTTCGCCGCACTCCAGTCGCTGCTGGAAATCCGGTCTGAAATCAACCTCATTTCAGGGGTCGCCCTTGCGCTGGCCACGACGCGGGATGACGCGACGATATCGATCCTTCGGGATCTTGCCGTTTCGTCGCGGGACCGGCTGACCGGATCAATCGACGTTCTGAGCGGAACGGACAGCGGCCTTGCCATCGTCGAGGATCTGGACGCGGTCCTGTCCACTCTGGACGGGGTGATCACATCCTTTGGCACAACGCAGCGGGTTGACAGCAATGCAGTGCTGTCTGCGCGCCAGTCCGCCGACGTGGCCCTGGCCTCTGCAGTGGATGACATGGTGTTTGAACTGACGATTGCAGCCGATGATGCAAGCACCAACAATCGCGATACGGTCCAGAGCCTCTTGGACAATGAAGTCGCCTTTATGAACACCCTTCTGGAAATCAATTCCAAGCTCGGTACGTTCCAGATCGAGGCCCTCAAGATCGCAACAGCGGATACCGTCGAGCAGGCAAAGGTCAGTCAGAAAGCGCTTTCAGCAGCAGCCATGGCCCTGACCGGGTACCGGGAATTCGGCGACGGTGTCCTTGCAAACGGCTTGGATGGCATTGACGCGATGGCTGACCCGGACGCCGGCCTTGCCCATTTCCGAATTCAGTCCCTGCTGGCCGATGGCACGGCAGCTCAGGCGGCTGACGACACCGCCAGGGCAGTCTTGGAGATTTCCGGCCTTGCGTCGCTGCGGGGATTTGCGAGCCAGAAAGCCATTTCGGATCGGGCGATCGATATTGCCAAGGATTCGACCGAAGTTAAACGCAACCTCGTGACCCTGGGCTGGGTAGGATCGGCCTTTGTGTTCTGCGCCCTGGTGCTCAACCATTTCCTGATCGCCCGACCGCTCAACAGGATCAGCCTGACGACAGAAAGGTTGTCGCAGGGCGACATGAGCCCTGTCACCGGTTTTGATCGTGCCAGCGACGAAATTGCGCGTATCGCAGGGGCCCTGAAAGTGTTCCGGGATGGTCTGGTCGAAAAAGAAGAGCTGGCTCGCATCGCGGATGAAGAAAGAGCGGCAAACCAGGCCAGGCAGACTGCTGCAGTAACCGCAATCGGCACAGGGCTTGAGCACCTTGCGCGGGGCGATCTTGCCTATCGGATCGAAGAAGAGCTGACCGAAGGCTACGCGAAACTCAAAGAGGATTTCAATACAACTGCCGAGACCCTCAATCTCACGGTCGTGGATGTGGTTGCCGTGGCTGAATCCATCCGCAGCGGCTCTTCCGAAATCAGCCAGGCTGCGGATGATCTGTCTCATCGCACAGAAAGCCAGGCGGCGACACTGGAGCAGACAGCCGCAGCGCTGGAACAGCTGACCGCGAGCGTACGATCCGCTGCAGATGGGGCGCGCGACGCAGCCGCAACCACGCAGGATGCCCGCACCGAAGCCTCCGAAAGCAGTGACGTCGTGAAGAGCACGGTCAAGGCGATGAAGGACATCGAGGAAAGCTCCGGCCAAATCTCGCAGATCATCGGCGTAATCGACGACATTGCCTTCCAGACCAATCTTCTGGCCCTCAATGCCGGCGTGGAGGCCGCCCGCGCGGGTGATGCCGGACGCGGTTTCGCCGTCGTCGCATCAGAGGTGCGCAGCCTGTCCCAGCGCACGACCGATGCCGCCCGGGAAATCAAGGAATTGATCACAAAAAGCTCTGCCCAGGTCGAAAATGGCGTAGATCTTGTAGACCGCGCCGGCCAGGCGCTGGAAAGCATTGCCGAGCGGGTCACGCATATCTCCGGCCTCGTGAGCAACATTGCCGATGCAACCGGCGAACAGGCAACGGGACTTGCAGAAGCGAACATTGCGATTTCCCAACTTGATCAGGTCACACAGCAGAACGCTGCCATGGTCGAAGAAACAACGGCAGCGGGGCATCTGCTGAGCAATGATGCCGGGAAACTGGCCCAGTTGATGGCAGGCTTCGCAGTCTCAACGCGCCCCCAAGCCGGAGACAGCGGCGCCTCGGACCTCTCCGCGTTGCAACCGGATGATTTACCCCTTGCCCAGCGCGCCAGTGCGTGACCAGAAACACCCGCGATGCTTCGCGGGTGTTTTACACATGCCCCCTATGGTTGGGCTCCGGAATGAAGAATGCGCTCTGCAGGCCTGGTGTTCCGTTCATTAGCGCCAAGCCCTTCGTGTGACGCGCCACTTCTGACCGACCCCGGCCCTTACATGCCATCTGCAAAGGGACCAGAGCCGCAGTGCAGCTTCATCGCACCTGCCATTCGGTATGGCCGCATCCTTCTGACCGGCAAATCACGGCCTCGCGAACACCGCAACGGAGCAACTGGATCTCGCGGTCCGAAGTGGACCAAGCCTGCAGATCCACTCTTCCTTCGAACACGTTCCGAGTACAGTTCTACCACGGTATCTGCGCGCGCATCAAATCTGCTGGTTTGGTTACGCCTCAGCCAATGACGGCTGGCAGAGGCGTAACCACACACATGGGGTCAGGTCTCTTAGGCACATTGCCTCTCCCAATCGACGCATGCTTTCCAACTTTCTTGAAGCCTTCTTCCGCGGCCGAGCCGCCCGCATCCGGCATTGCAGACATGCACCCTGCATCTCTGGGTGAAAACACCGGTGCTCGAAAACGAGCCAAGGGAGAGGTATCAGCCACTGCGCGCGCAGGAAACCACGGGCTGTTTCGCGCTGAACTGAATGCCGTAGTGGTGGGTTCCCGCAGCCCAAAGGATCCTTTTCGCCAAGAAATCCAAGGAAACACAGCTGAGTACGCTGGACGTTCTGCTCCATGAGGTCGCTCGGTGCCCCCGGTTGACAACAAACCAGGGGCGGATCGAAATCCACGCGCCCAGTTTGGAAGATCTCTCGCGGATTCCCTAGGCGGCCTGCGCGCCCGCACCGGCCAGTGTCGCGGCCAGTTCGCGGGTGCGGGCCTCTGCGGTTTCGACCGATGCCGCGTGACGGGCGTCCTTGAACTCCTGATATTCGATGGCGATCGTATCGATATCCGGCTGCGCTACGCCAAAGTAATGCGCACAGGCGGCCAGCGCCGGATCAAGCGCGTTGAGATGCGCCCGCTCACCGCCCGGAGCAAAACCGAATTCGCCGCGCGAAGACAGCACCACCAGCCGTTTGCCGGACAGGATCGGCTCGATCGGCGTGTCACCGCGCGCAAGATCGAAGGAAAAGGTCCGGCCGATCCGGGCGACGTGGTCGATCCAGCCTTTCAGGGCGGTAGGCATGCCGTAGTTGTACATCGGCGCGCCCATGACGAGGATATCCGCCGCGATCACCTCATCAACCAGCGCGTCGGACAGCGCCAGACGCTCGGTCATCCATGGCTCGCGCTCCGCAGGCGGAGTGAAGGCCGCGTGAATGAATTTGTGGTCTATCGCGGGGATCGGGCTCAGGCCGACATCCCGGGAGATCACTTTGGTGTCCGGTGCCTGAGCCAGAAACTCCTGAGTGAACAGCGAGGTCAGATGGCGTGTGAGGGAGCGTTCTTCAAGCTGAGCGCTTGCATCGATCCGCAACAGAGTAGGCATAAGCAATCTCCTGGTTTTTTTGCAGTGCACGCTGTGCCTACCAAGCAACCCCACCCTCTGGCGAAGGCGAATTTTTCATGGCATGGATGAATATGGTTCATCCAGGTTCCACCCCAAACCGAAAGGACAGGACAGATGCGACGCCTGCCTCCACTCCACGCACTCCGTGCTTTTGAGGCCGCTGCCAGGCATCTGCATTTTGCCCGCGCGGCTGCCGAACTCCATCTGACGCCGACCGCAATCAGCCACCAGGTCCGCCAGCTGGAAGAGATTCTGGAGGTGAAACTCTTTCATCGTTATCCGCGCCCCATTCGCCTGTCGGAGGAAGGCGAGGCCTTGTATCCGGTGCTCCGCGAGAGTTTCGACAGAATGGCCAGTGCCATCGCCGACATTTCCAAACAGGACACAGACCGCCCTTTGGTGGTTTCCGTCACAGTCGCTTTCGCCAGCCTCTGGCTCATGCGGCGATTGCCCGCCCTGCGCAGCCAGACGGCGCTCAATCTCAAGGTCGAGGCCGACAACCGGCCGGTCAACCTTTACGAGGGTGATGTTGATTTTGCCGTGCGCTACGCTGTTCAGGCAGAGCCAGAAGGCCAATGGCTGCCGCTGTTCGAAGACAGGCTGGTCCCGCTCTGCGCACCGGAGCTGCTGCGCCAAAATCCGGTCAGGGATGACGCCAGTGTTCTGCGACTGCCGCTGATCCAGTACCGCTGGAATTGCGGCGCGGAGGCATCGCCGAGTTGGCAGCGCTGGTCTCAGGCAGCCGGGTTGGGGCGGGTGGTACCGAAGGTCACACAGCACTTTTCCGAGGAAATAAACGCAATTGACGCGGCTCTTGCAGGTCAGGGCGTGGTCTTGGCGTCCAGCGTTCTGACCGACGCCGCTGTTGCGGCGGGGCAGCTGGAGCGTCTGTCAAAGACAGACTTGCCAGGCAGAACCTTTTGGGCGGTGAGCCGCGACGATCATCCCCGGTTCGCGGAAATGGAGCGGTTCGCCGCATGGGCGCGTGCATCAGGGTAAGCCTGCGAACTGAGGCTGCTTTGTGCCATGAAAGCAGTGCCTTCATGACTGGGAAACCCGGTTGCTGCTCAGCAGCACTTGTTGTTTTTCAGAAGTCCTGAACCCTGAAAACTGCGCCGAGGCCTCATCCAATAGAGCACTGGAATGGCGTCCCAGAGCATAGTCGATGGCGGCATTCCGGTCGCAGGGATGCGGCGACATCCAGATATAAGGATGGGTCAGCAGGTGCAGTGCTGGTTTGGTGCTGTTGCGCCATGCCTCATGCGGCGGGCCATGCCGCCAGGTTCCATCACTGTCCGACAGGTAACAAGGCTGGCCAAAGTAACGGGACCCATATCCGTTTATCAGCCCGCCCGGCGTAAAGTCGTTTCCCAGCCAATGCGAAGCAAATCGCGCAGGCCTGTGAGGTGTTACCAACCTCACCTGCTGCGCAATGACCTGTTCCAGCAGGCTCTGTTCGGCGGCGATATGGTCATCAAGCTGATCGCTCGTATCATATGCTGTTGGGTCAAAGTGCAATCCCACCTCATGGCCCAGCGCTCTGATGTCTTGCAGGCGGGATTTGGCCTGCGGAGTGAGGATGTTGTAAAAAGGCGAGCTGACCATGACAAAGTAGGTGGCCTGCCAGCCCTGTTCATGTTCAGCCTTCGCCATTGTCAGCGCCGCGTCCAGTGACAGGTCAATGTCATGACGCAGCAGAAGGTGTCCTGCATTAGCATCGAAGGTCTCAAAATCAACGATCTGCAGCCCGGCGGACACAAAGCCCCGCACCAAGGCGACATAGCCATCCTGTGATCCCGCAATTGCAACGGGCCGCCCCGACGAACGCGCATCAAACATCGGATACCATCCTTTCGATCTCGACCGCGGAATACGCACCCGCCAAGGCGTATTCGCATCTGCTGCAGATGAACCCCTCGGATCCATCAAGCGTCCTGCGCAGAAACTGCGCAAACGGGACGTCGGCCTGAATTTCGGCATAAGTCTGTCTGGCGAGATTACCAATACGGTTTTCAAGTCCATAATCCATGGCGCAGACCACAAGATCCCCGTTGGGAAGCAGCACATTGGACAACATGCGGTCCTTGCGACAGCGCAAGGGCTGGCCGCGGGTTCGGACGGCTATGTCCTCGGGGCTGTAGGCGGAGCCGATGGTGCGGCCCTCTATCCTGACGTTTCCGGCCCGGTCCTGAATGCGCCGCGTGACCATGTGACGACGGCGATCCAGCGTGGCGAAGGCACGATGCGGGGCCCCAATTGTCAGCAACTCCAGCCGGTCAGCCAGTCTGTTTTGCAGATACGCGACTTTGGCAATGTAGGCTGCATTGACCGCAAGGCGCATTTCTTCCAAGGCATCCGGGAGATGCAGCACGAACCGCTTCAAGGGAAGCTGGGCCACACGGTCTATGTCATCCTCTGTCATTCCGTCAGCAGTCGTGAACACTGCCACATGGTGCCCCTTGTCAACAGCATGTTCCACCATCTGCGTGCAGTCGCGATTGTGCCAGGGTTCTCCGAAACCGGAGAAGTGAACATCAACGGACGGAGGTACGGTTGAAAGAAATGATTGGAAATCGGCCGGGTCCATGACTGCCTTGCCCCGATCCGGCAATGTCCGGAACGCAGCCGTCAGCGTCGACTGCGGACAGTATGAGCAGGCAAGACGGCAGCCAATCCGGGTGGTCACCTCGATGGTTCTGGCCGTTCCGGCCGCTGAAACGGATGAGGTCATGTCTATTTTCGCTTTCGAGCAATCACGAACAGATGATCCCATGCGCTGCGTTTGCGTTTGTCGATCAGCGCCGGAACAAGACCGGCGGCGTCCAGCTCCAGAAGCAGCTCTTCAGCGGGAACCAGATGACGCCATGCCTGCTCACCAAGATACAGGCGCTTTTCTTCGGGGGCATATATGTAGTCTTTGAACTGCATATCTGTGCCCAGTACCATGCTGCTGAAAACCGCAAGCCCATCGTCGCGCAGCACCGAAGCGATCCCTGACAGGGCGCTGCTGCGAATGTCATGCCCCAAACAGTGCAGGCAATTTCCATCGATAACCAGATCGAACCGCGCAGGTCCGAGGCTGGCAACGCTCTCGGCGCGGAGTTCAAGAAACCGAACATCAAGGGAGGACGTCCCCCAGCGTTCCCGCGCCCAGGCAACAGCGGTGGGCGAAAAATCGATACCGGTAACGCGATGCCCCTTCGCAGCGATGATGCTACTGACATGTCCGGCACCGCAGCCGATTTCCAGCACATCCTTTGCGGGGGCAGAAAACTGCTCCTGCAGCAGAGGTTGCTTCAGATCACGTCGCCATCCGTTCAGGCGGTCTTCCAGTCTGGCGCCACCCCAACCGTCGTGGTCCGACTGGCGCAATCTGCGCCAGCTGTCTTCAAAAACCACGCATGGAGAGGACAGATCACCCATCAAACAGGGCGTCTCTCCGTCCCGGAACGGTGCAGTTCACGGATTCAATCGCCTTTCTTTGCGGCCATGCGATCTGACAGCATCTGAACCTTCATTGCGCCAAAATCCTTGGCCATCGCCATCGCATGATCCATCGAGTAATTCTCGATAACATACTCGATAGCCTGATCAAAATCATAGCCTTTCCATTTCATCAGGAGGTCAATCGCCTTGCGGCCTTCGATCGGAGTGCCGCTGCCTTCTTTCTTGACGGCAAAGGCGCCATTCAGAAGGTCCACATCGATCGTGGTCCCCTCGACATCAAAGGTAATCGTGTTGCGCACGACCTTGCCCGGCTCGCCCGTCAACTCGTAGATCAGTTCGGCGGCGGACACCCACACCGCATTGGCACTGGCACCGACCTGACAACAAGCCAGTTCGAACCCGGCGCCATGGCTTACGGGGCCGCCGGTCAGATTGGTCGCCGGGCTCATGCCCGAGTCGTCATGAGTATTCGACATCGTGCTTCTCCTTCATGGTTTCTTCGATTGAAAATTTCAAAAGTTCACGTGTGAGATGACAGAGCGGTCCATGCGTGTTGACCGCTCCGTTCGTGATGCGTGCAGACAGGCAGCCGGAGGCGCAATTCCAGCGGGCCGAGCATGTCTTGCAGTCGTCAAAGTGATTGGTGTCTATGGCCAGCAATGCATTGATCTGATCAACATCAAAGTGAAAGGCCCCGTCGGAATAGCTGCCGGTCTTGAACATGTCGTAGGCGTCATGCTGCTTTCTGCTGTACCGATGACAGCCACTGACCATCCCTTCCGGGGTGACGGTAAATTCCGTATCGCAGAACCGGCTGCCTTTGCGGGCGATATTCGTGAACTGCTTGCATGTCACATCCACGCCAAGCGCACGACCTCGTTTATAGGCCGCCTTGAAAGCCTCGACGAACTGCTGCTGGGCAGGTTTTGCCTCCCCCTCGGATACGGAGCGACCGATTTCGGACATCGGCTCAAACCGGATCTGAACCGGACCGCAGATCGCATGGGCATATTCCACCATCTCGACCAGATGCGCCGCGCCCTCGGCGGATATCGTCGACCGCAGATGAAACGGGACCCCGGCCGCGGACAGCTCTTTGACGACGCTGATCAGCTTGTCCTGCGTGCTGGCGCCATTGGCATAAGGGCGCTTGGCCTGCAGCTCTGGCAGGATATCGAAGGACAGGGTGATAAAATCGATGTTCTTGCTCAGCCAGTCGACGCGCGATGGGGTCAGCAGCGTTCCGTTGGTGATCAGACGAATGAAGCGGCTGACGCCACTGTCCGAAGACCGCTGCGAGATATAGTCTGTCGCCTGCTCAAGCAGCGCCCATTCCACCGTCGGCTCACCGCCGCCGATATAGCGAAAGGAAGCCGCCTTCTGGTCGGTCTGGCTGGCATTCTCGCAAACCAGATCAACAGCCGCCTGCAACAGTTCTGTCGACAGCTTCCTCGACTTGATCGGCAATGAACTGGCGTAGCAATAGGTGCAGCCCAGGTTGCAGTTTTCTGTGAAAATCAGGGTTGCTTCGACCGGTTTGAAGGCGTCCAGGACCGCCGTGCGCGGCTGGGGGGTCTTGTTTCCCCCAAAGAGCCCTGCCTTGCGCAAAGCCGCCAGGCGATGCGCATCCTCCTCGGCATCAAATCCCTGCGGATTGCGTTTCAGCCGAGCGATGAGCGCAGCCATTTCGGCATCCACATAAAACGCCTGACCATGCACGGGGGCGTGAGCGATCAAGCGCCCGTCACTTGCTTCAAAGACGTTGATGTCCGTCGTCAGGACATCGAAGTTCACCATCTCGTGTTTCATGTGATATCCTCCAGTTGCTGCCGGTTTTCGAACCGCCCGTCCCAAGCCCCCTCAAGACCCAGCCCCCTCAGACACAGGCGCGCCTCTTCGGGCAGATCCTGTTCCAATAAAGTCCCCTGATCCCGCAAACAGGCGTTCGCCTTACCAAGCAGACAGTGCAGATGCAGGTGCATCAGACCCTTGACGGTCTTCATCCTGAAGCTCGGGATATGCGATGCGCGAATATTGCAATGCCGCGTGGTATTCACAGAGGTCAGCACGGTTTGCGGACAGGCTTCATCATAAAGCTCAAGCTCCCGGCGCCAGGTCGCAAGATGCGGATCAAGCAGGGTCTCCTGTGCCACGCGGCGGTTGAGATGCGGCGCATCCCAATGGCGCCCGCCCGCAAGCAGCGTGTGGTAATCAAAGGTAATCAGGTCGTATCGGTCACCTGTCTGGGCAACCGCATCCAAGGCCGCGTTCAGCAGGATTTCATCCGCGTCGTTCCGGATGATCCAGTCCGGCTTTGCCTCTTCCACAAGGCGCTGTGCATGATTGCGCGCAGCGATCTGATCGAAGCCGCCGTCCGCAACCGCACGATCAAGACCACTGCCAAAATCCTTGTGGACCTCACGCACATTCGGGAAACGATCGGCCAACTGACCAAATGTAGGCGGTTTGTCCGTGCCTGTGTGCAGGACGACAAGGGACGTAACAGCAGGATGCCCAGCTACATTCGCAAGAACGAAGGGAACAAGTCCTGCCTCACCCCGCGAAACAGTTGTGAAAACACCGATGGGAAACATCAGCCACACCAAGACAGAATTAAAAACACGCGACCGTTCTTTTTGCAAAGATCGGAATAAAATTGCTTTTTCACCCTATCAGGGTAAACAAAATAATCAAGGGGCCACTTCAGGTTTGCCTTTAGCTCCGAAAGAACCCTGATACCAGCAGCAACCGGAGTCTCCACTCGACCGTCGGCTAAACAGCCCCATTGAATGAAGCCAGTCTCACGTTCGTGAAAGGCATCAATCGAAAGCGATCTCGAAAACGCGTCTGCCAGATCAATCGTCGCCGCCGCGCCTGGAGCAGCAAGCAGGATCAACCGGCCCCGGGGCCGGAGCCGTTCAAGATACTGGTCCGGGTCAGCCCCCAGAGGCGCAGCAAGGACAATCGCGTCAAAGGTCTCTGACTCCGGCAACCGGTCGCGAAGCGTCCAGGAGCCCGGATGCGCATTCGCCAGCGCAGCTCTGCGATAGGCATGCCGGTCAATCCCGAACAGACGGTTTTGCCCCTGATGTCCGAGCAAGCGCATACAGATATGCCCAAGCGGTCCCAGCCCGATGACCGCCACCGACCCACCATCCAGCCCCCCAAGAGAGCGCATCCCCGATGCTGCAACATTCGCGTATCGGGCCAGCAGGAAATGAAGCGGCGGCCGATCTTCTCCAAAAGCGACAAGATCGTCTGTCAGGACATTGAGGTGAAGATGGCTAGCATGGGGGGCTTTAGCCACAATCCAGCTGCCGGGAGCAATGACGGGATAGATGGCGCCGACCGCCGACCCGACCTCGGTCACCCGCCCCATGACCACTCCGGTCGGGACTATGCTGTGCGGGGCGGTCGGGTCGGCTACGGTCTCCAGCTGTTTCAATTTCGCCAGATCCGTCCCGGAATTCACGAGGCTATTCTCGGATCGCAGGACAATCCCATAAGGGCCGGGAAGCCTCGGCACTGGTATGTCTTCCATACGCACCCGCGCCCCGGCTTCAAAAATCAGGCGTGCTCCGTGTTCGTCTGTCTGTCGCGATTTCATGTGCCATCTTGGCGCTGTTTTCTTCGTGCAATCAAGTCGGCCTGGGCCATGCAAGTGCGGGTACACGGCGCAAGGCCACTTGATATTTGACAGTGGGATCTCTTGCCGCTTCAGTATCTGTCAGAGTGAGAGCCCCATGAAACCAAGTCATTACGAACGCCAATGGCACCTGCACGGTCGCCACCCCACCGCCGATATCTCGAGCGAGGCGGATTTGGGGTGTGAAGATTTCTGGCATCGCCATGGGACTGGAAGCGCGGATATCGTTGTTGCTCTAGCTGATGATGGTGTGGACATTCAGGTGCCCGGACTGGAGCGACCAGGGAAGCTCGCCGGCCATGCGCATCACGACGGCGAAACATGGCGCGTTCACGCGGGTCAGAACCATGCCGACCTTGCGCAATGCCGCTTTGGCGGCACCCATGGAAATGCGATGGCCGCGCTCATCGCAGCGGCTGGCGAAGACAGAGGACAGGGCGTTGCACCGGGCTGCAGGCTGTTCCCGATCCGATTGCCGATGCGAAATCGGCAGGTCATCCTGAGCGAACCACTGCTGGCCGGGATGCTGGGGATCATAGATCGGCATGCCGATATCGCCCTCCTGCCGATTGCCCGTCATCCGGTCATGCATTTCTCGCGCAACATTCTCGATCGCATGGCCGCAATGGGCCAAAGCGGCGGACGCAGAGGAAAGGGCGTGGTATTCGTCTTTCCGGCTGGCAATGCCAATTGTCCGATCCATTTCCGCACGAGTTCGCCAGTCAGCTTTGGGCGGGAGGCAAAGACGAATACGGCGCTGCAATCCCGCCGCTTTCGGAATGCCTTTGCCGAGCTAGACTGCAAACTGCACGTCTCCGCCATTACAGCCGCTGCCCAAAAGGCCTTTTACAGTTGTTATGGCCCCGGCATAGATATCTGTGCCCCATCCAGTTGCGAGCGACCGTTTTCCAAGGAGAAGACAGCAGAGCTACCAGGGCTGGCCACGGCGTATCACAGGGACGGGCGGTTTTCCGACAACTTCAAGGGTACGTCGGGTGCTGCGGCACTGGTCGCCGGCAGCGCTGCACTGCTGCGCGGTCTGCACCCGGATGCAACGGCAACCGAAATCGTTGCAACCCTCAAGGCGCAGGCTAGTAAATCTTTGGACGAAACGGACATCTACAGCCTGGTCCAGCTCCGCCCCTGGGAGCAGCGGCCTCCGGATGCGCTGTCCGAAGGAGGATTTGATCACAACGGTTGGAGTCCCTGGTTCGGGCACGGAAAAACAGACCTGCGTCGCTTTTGACCGAGATCGGTTTTGCTGCACAGACCCGTAAAGGGATCCGGGAGCGGATCGGGTGATGCCACCCGATTTTGGCCGCGGGTTTTCCGTCTGACGAAACAAGAAACTTGGAATAGCCCCCTGAAAGGGGTCCACCGACGGGAAAGCCCAAACGCGGAAAGCGCCCTTTAGGGCGCTCTTACATTGATATGTTTTTGTGATTTTGGTTGCGGGAGTAGGATTTGAACCTACGACCTTCAGGTTATGAGCCTGACGAGCTACCTGGCTGCTCCATCCC